>CAZTPX010000266.1:0-10213 GCA_964615095.1 uncultured Planctomycetaceae bacterium
GCTGACAGAAACTCCCGCATGTAAATGGAACTCAAGTTAGCGCTGTAGTATTAAGATGATTCAGCCCCACGGCGGTTACTTCAGTTCCTTCGAGATTCAGCGATTGGAGCTGAGTCAGGTCGTTGAGAATCAGCAACGCGGCGTCGGTCACCTTAGTAAACCCCAAGTCTAACGAGTGCAGCGTGGTAAGTCCTTTGGCATATTCAAGCCCTGCATCAGTAAGCTTCGTTGATTTCAGGTTCAAGACTAGGAGTTTCGTGGGCCTAAGTTGCTCCAACCCTGTTCCGGCCACCTCGTTTCTTTCCAGGCTCAGCGATTGAAGTTCGGACAACCCGTGAAGGTGAACCAATCCAGCATCCGTCACCTTCGTAAGCCGCAGATCAAGCGTTTTGAGGTGGGGCAAACGTGAAAGCGTTAACAGTCCCGCGTCGGTCACTTGGGTTTCCGCCAGGTTCAGCGATTGGAGTGTGGTTAGTACTTTGAGACGCTCCAGCCAATCGTCCGTAACAATTGAGTGGAACGACGCGAATTCGGATAGCCCCCAGACATTCTCCGGAACAACGTCGGCGACTTTGATGTTCGTCAAGTCTAGTGAAATGACTGGCCTGCCCGGACCCTTTTCATCCCGAGTGACCTTGCCGCCCAGCTTCTCGATCTCGGCAATCGCCTTCGCTTCATCCGCCTTCGTTTCTGCCGCCCAGCAGAGAACGGGGGCAAGCGACAAGCCCAGCATCAGCAGCAGGAGAATAACACGGTTCATGGAGTTGCCTTTCTAAACGTAGGATCGCAGAAGTCGCCCGTGGGCATTCGCACCTCTGCTTCGACCCACGGCCTCCTTCATCTTCGCCGCCAGCTTGGCCGCCGTCAACTGGCTATGCCGCTGTTAGGGCATTCGACATGCCCCGACCGCCTCGTTCTCGTGGCCCTGGGGCCTGCCTGCCAGAATCGACAGGCTCCTTCGTGACGCCGAGGCCGTTGTGCAGGGGCGTGGAAGCATAGGTGCTGGGCAATTGCAGGCCCACAGCAAACTGCGATCCAAGCCCTGCACCAACGAGCACGGTTGCCGCGGGATGCAGAAGGCCGAACCCGTGGTTATCGAGGCAGCGTTCGTCGTGATTCCGTTCTCGGGTTTCAGCAGCATTGGACATGCGAAATCACGTAGACCTGGCAAAGCAGGCAATATGATTCTGGGCCGTTCATCTTCTTTATCGGCGTCAGGGCCTTAAAGTGCCGTTTGAACGACCCGTGGGCGGGAGTATGATACCGGCCGTTGTCGTCTTTCGCTTCAGCCGCGTGAAAGGAGTAAGCCCGTGCAACGTCTTTTCGTACGCCTTGTGGTGTTTCTGAGTTGCCTGACCATCCCTGCTTTGTCGGGTGTGGCTTGGGTCCTGATCGCGGTCCCGTCGCTTGCTGGAGAGCCGAAGGCGGAGGTGGCACTTGACAAGGGTAATGCCTTTTATAGCAACGGCGACCTTGACGCCGCAATTGCTGCATACGACGAAGCCATCCGGCTTAATCCAAAATACGCCAAAGCTTTCTGCGACCGGGGTTCCGCCTATGTGTGTAAGCGTCAGTACGAGAAAGCAATTGACGATTACACCAAGGCCATCCGTCTCAACCCGGAACTCGCCGAAGCCTATTGCGGGCGGGGAGTTATCTTCGGGTACTTTGGATTGAACGGCGAGTTCGACAAGGGTATCGCCGACTTCACTGAAGTCATCCACCTCAATCCAAAACTTGCTGCACCCTACTACGGTCGCGGTGCCGCCTACATGCACAAGGGTGAGTACGACAGAGCCATCAGGGACTTCGACGAAGCCTTGCAACTCGTCAGCTCCAACGACATTTCCAACATGTCCTTAGTCTACTGCAATCGCGGTGTTGTCTGGGGTCTCAAGGGCGAGTACGACAAAGCCATCGCGGACTTCAGTCAAGCCGTCGCAGTAAATCCCAAGGATGTCGCTTCCTACGTCGCTCTCGCACGCATTGAGGCGACTTGCCTCGACGAGAAATACCGCGATGGAAAACAAGCTGTCGAGAACGCGAACAAGGCTTATCAACTGAGCGGCGGCAAGCGGGGGTCGTATCTTGCCACGCTCGCCGCGGCGTATGCGGAGAGCGGCGACTTCGAGAAGGCCAAGGAATGGCAGGCGAAAGCCATCGAATTGGCGGGAAACGACAAATCGCTAACGGAAAAAGACCGGCAGGAGATGCGAGACTGCCTGGAACTCTACAAGCAGGGAAAGCCCTACCACGTAGGGCCGCCTAAGAAGAAGCCCTGACGTTGCTTCTGGTTACCGGCTTGCTAAGTGACGCGTGACAGAGGCGACAATAGCCTGGGCAGGCTTCCCTTCGTAGTCGTGGGTGGCGTGGGTGTGTTCCACCCGATTTTCATCTCAACATCCATTTCTCCGCTGGGCCGCCAACTCCTGGCATCTATGGTGGTTGATCGTTTCTGATCGGCACGTCGCCGTCAAAGATTTTAATCACAAGATGAAAATTGCCGATGCAGTAGCACGTCGCTTTCTTCCTGCCTGAGGCATACCGCCATGCTTGCTTCCAGCCGCCAGACCTGGTATATTCGCAAGTGTCGCCTTCATGGCGACAATGACTTGCTACTTGCCTACTTTTGACCTTCTGTGACCTTTCGGCGGGCCCTCCTGCCCTTCTGGTCGTTTTTTACCTTTCTCATTCGCACGCCGGCTTTTCGGCTGCGTGTCCCTGCTTTTGGAGGAATCCCATGGAAACAGGCATGAGCCTAAAACAAGTAGCCCGCTTGCTGGGCGTAAAAGCCTATCGCGTGCAATACGCGATCGCACACGAGAACGTGCCGGAACCGCGTTTAAGATTCGCGGGCCGACGCGTATTTGAAGCTGAAGACTTGAAGCGGCTGGCGGCACACTTCCACGTGGCCCAACCAGCGGAGCCCGCAGCGGAAGCTGCCGGCGTATAGAAACAGCACGAGCCGATCATGGTGATCGGCTCGGCTACTGATTCACTTTTGACCGGCGAACAGCAATCGCCGGCCACAACATCAAGGAGCACTTGATAGTGTCCATTCTAACAGACCCCGGCTGCCAAGACAACGTGGCCGCCGAACCCGCAGAACTTCCTGAAGCCGCCGATATCCAGAGTATCGTGCAGGCCCTACGGCAAACGCCGCTACATGAGAACCACCTGGCCGATCTGAGGGCCAGCGGGCTCGACGACGAGACCATCCGCACGGCTGGGCTGTGTTCGGCACCCGCAGCAGCGACCGGACTGCTGGGCTTTCACGATACGTCAGCCTTGGTAATCCCGTATGTCGGACATCCGGGCTACGTTCGCATCAAGCCCGACGTGCCACGTGTGGACGCTCACGGGCGAGCCATCAAGTACGAAACGCCACGCGGTGGCCGTAACCATCTTTATATTCCGAGCAGGACACGCCAACGCCTGATCGGCATCGGCCCAAGGGCCGCTACGATCATTATCACGGAAGGCGAGAAGAAGGCCCTCAAGGCCGATCAGGAAGGCTTTGCCGTGATATCTGTGCCAGGTGTCTGGGGCTGGCGGTCGGTCGATGCTTTGCGAGAACTTGCTGAGATCGACTGGGAAGGTCGTCGTGCCGTCATCGCTTTCGACTCGGACGTGACCCGCAAGCCAGACGTGAAGGCCGCTATTGCCGCACTGGTGGAGCATCTGAAGAAACTGAAGGCCGAAGTCCGGGTTGCCGTGCTGCCAGACATCGACGGCCACGAGAAAACAGGGCTGGACGATTTTCTGGTTACTAGCGGCTGCGAGGGCCTACGGGCCCTCCTGGACAACGCTGGAGACTGGTTTGCCACACTCTTGGCTATGTTGGAGTGCGGACTGGAACCAGAGCCCCTGGAAGCCGCTGTGAGGCCTCTCAACGAGCTGATTGGCGAGGCTGGAGCCGTAAGCCAGGAAGAGCTTATCCGACGGTTGCGTAACCGCCTGAAAGAACTGGGCTACACACCGCCGCCTGTTGCCGAACTGAAACGGCATTGCCGCGAGGCCCAGCGAAATCGACGTAACCAGCCTGCTGCGGGTCAGCGGGCTGCCAACGAGCCTGAGATTCGCTTCATTGCCGAAGGCCCTGATGGTGCCTATCGCGATCACCCTGAGAAGCAGGGCCTCTACGATTATAGCCGCGAGCAGCCCGTTCAGTTGACGAACTTCAGCATGTTCATCGACCACGAGGTGCAGGTGCATGACGATTTGCAGCCGCACAAGCAGTTCAGCGGCAGAATCGAACTACAAGGGCGGCCGCATCCATTTGCCATCAACGCCGCGGACTACGCCAACAACGGCAAACTCACCGGGGCGATATACGAGGCGGCCGGGTCCAAGGTCGAGATCCACTGCAAACCCGAGGTGCTGCGAACGGCGATCTCCGCTGTCAGCATACCCACAATACGGAGGATTGGCACGAACTTCGGCTGGAACACAGAGAAGACAGCCTACTTTGTGCCAGGCGGACAGATTACCGCGACGGGATTCCATGACGCCGCCGACGATGACATGCAAGTCGATCTGTCCGACCAGGAATTCGCCAAGCGGCTGAAGATGAAGCCTCTCACAACCGAGCAGCTTGTAGGCGTAAAGCGTCACGTCGTGGACGACCTGCTGCAACTCTGCCCAGACCGCAAGGTCGGTTATTCGCTCATCGCGGCCGTCGCGTTGTCGGTCCTTTACCGTTTTACGAGCGGCATGAATAAGCCGTTAATCTGGGTCTCAGGCTTGTCGGGCAGTGGCAAGTCGCACTCGGCAAAGCTTGTGCAGAACTTCTTTGGCGAATTCCCGATTGCTGGCGAGAAGGGCGTCATGAGCTGGGGCAGTACGCCCAAGCGTATCCAACATGAGGGCTATTACTTCCGCGACGCCATGTACGTCGTCGATGATTACAAGCCCGAGCACTGCAAGCCAGGCGAGGCGACCTGGGTGCTGCAGGGCTATGCCGATGCTGCGGCACGCAGCCGCTTGCGACGAGACGCCACCGCCGCCGAGAGCCGCGAGATCCGTGGGTTGCTGCTCTGCACGGGCGAAGATGTTCCTGACCACAGTGCCAGTGCCACGGCACGCATCATCAAGATCCCCTATCCCAAGGCCGAGATCGACCTGGTACGCGGGCGGCGGTGCCAACAGCAATGTCAGCACTACTCAGGCTTGATGGCGGACTTCATTCGGCATCTCCTCGCCAATGACCGCCCAGCAGCGTTTGTAGCCCGTGTCGCCGCCTTGCAGGACCAGTTCTGCTTGGCAAGCAAGGGACAGGAGAACATCGTGCGGGTCGCGGGCAACTTCGCCTTGTTGGCGGCCGCTTTCGAAGAGATGGCGGAATATCTGAAAGACGTATGGCCCGGAGCAGACGACGCCAAGCGGACCTTCGTCGAGCAGCACATTCCAGCATTGCGAGGGGCGACGCTCAACGATGTCCATGAGCAGAAGGCGTCCTGCGTGTTTCTCAGCACGCTGGGCATGCTCGTCAAACAAGGCAGCGTCCTGATCCGCGGCTTGCAGGTCGAGGGTGCCACGCCAACCACGGCAACGCCGATCGGTAAGAGAGTGTTGCAGGCTAGGACATGCCCGGCAACCACGGCACCCGCAACAGGCGGGCGAGTTGGAGCACCCCGTGAGCCGCAGCAGGAGCCAGTCTTGGAGATCTGGACCACTGCCGCGTTTGCGGAGGTCCAGCAGTCGTTAAGGCAACAGGCACGCCCACCGATCGCGGTAACCCAGCCAGCGTTACTTCAGCAACTCCGTGAAGATGGCGTGCTCCTGGACGCTGAGGGCAACGTGATCCCGCCCGAGAGCGACGACGATGCCACGAAGCAGTTGAAGCTCAACGGCCAGAACAAGCGAGCCTTCCGGGTTCGGCAAGCGACGCTTATGGAGGGCTGGGAATGATGGCGGGCGGTTAGGACGGGCGGAGCCAGCGTCGCCCCCAGGATGGCAAAGGTAGCGGCAGATTTTCTGCTGCTACCTTTGCTGCTACCTCATTTGAGTCCCATTTTTACGGGGTTTTCTATGTTAAATAGTGTAAAGGTAGCAGGTAGCATCAAAAAGTAACTATATATATAGCCGAGAATTGTGTGTACTCCCTGAAAAAGGACACACACAAACAGACCCGTATAAAAAAGGGGGTTAGTTCTCAAAATGCTGCTACCCTGCTACCTTTTGACGCATCCCCTTACTGCGTAAGCACATAACGAGGTAGCACCGCCCTAAAACCATGCTACCGCCGGCTACCTGCCGCTACCAAATCCACCCTTCTAGCTCCGTTCGGCACGCCCGCAGCTCCTTTCAGGCCGCCGGCCGACGCGGTGCTATCACCCATTTGCTATCAAAACCATGCTATCAGCTCCCTTCGTAGCCATCGATTACATCCTCGACAGCCCCTCCGACGCCAAAAAGGTAGCAGCAAACCGATCCCACCTCGTCGGCATGGCCGTCCTCCAAAACGGTGTTGCTTCTTACCACGACGATGATTTTGCCGCTGTGCTGGCTGGCTTTGGTGACCACCCTCGCGTCTATTATGATGCCACCTTGGCCCTCGCCGTCGAACTGCACAATGACCTACCCTCTGCTCCCTTCGACGACGTGCGTGCCATGCTCCACCTCTTGCAGCAGCCTCCGCCGCCCGCCCTGCAAGCCACAGCAACCTCACTGGCACGCGTACACGCGGTCACGGCTATCGCCCCGCAGCTTCTCCAGAGAATCGACGCCGAGGGTCTTGCCCGTGTATACCGCGACATCGAGCTTCCCGTCGCCATTCCCACCGCCGTCATGCTCGCCTCTGGTCTGCGAATCAACCGCCATCGCCTACGCCAGATTCACAGTAACCAGTGGGCCAGAACCGAGCGTGCCCGCCGTGCCCTCGTCCAATATGCTGGTCCCCGCTTCAATCCCGACGACAACGAAGCCGTGCAGCGGTTGCTCTACCAGGACTTGGGCTTGCCCTACATGCAGGAAACGCGGCATGGCAACCCTGCCACCACCAAAGTCGCCCTTGCCCATCTCGACCCGCATCCAGCGGTTGGCCTGCTCCGCGAATACCGTGATGCCAAGCCTGCCGTTGATTCAGCTAAGGCGGTTCTCGATGCCCTTGAAGGTTCAGTTGTCCGCGGCAACCTCGACCCGCTGGGTACGCTAACTGGCCGTTATTCGTGCAGCGATCCGCCGTTGCAAGCACTCGATGCCCGCGTGCGTAAAGCCGTCGAAGCTGCACCAGGCTGTCTCCTATTGGAAGCTGATTACTCGCAGATGGAACTCAGGGTGCTGGCCCACTTCTCCCAGGACGAGGCTTTGCTGGCCGCCTTCGAGCATGACCTAGACCTGCATGTCCGAACTGCTGCGAGGGTACTGGGCATCGACGAAGCCGATGTAGACGACCAGCAACGACAGCTTGGTAAGACGCTCAACTTCGGCATCGTGTACGGCCAGACCGCCCTCGGACTCGCCAGCCACCTCACCATGCCCCTCCAGCGTGCTCAAGCCCTTTTGGACGGCCATGCTCAAGCCTATCCTGGCGTAGCAGCCTGGATCGCCCGCGTCCACGAACACGTGGCCAACAGCGGCGAAGTGCGTACTCTCTTCGGCCGCCGTCGCTATCTGCCGAACATCTTCTCGGCTTCTCCTGCTGACGTAGCCGAGGCACGTCGCCAGGCAGTCAACACGATAATCCAGGGCACGGCTGCCGATCTCTTGAAACTGGCTCTTATCCGCCTACATGATGCCTTGCCCGAAGAAGTCCGCATGCTCTTGCCCGTGCATGATTCCGTGCTGTTTGAAACACGCGAGTGCTGTGTCGAAGAGGCCCTCCACGCCGTGATCGACACTATGGAAAGCGTGCCGGCAAGATTCGGCGTGCCGCTGGAGGTAAAGGTAAAGACGGGCAAAACCTGGGCGGAATGCAAGCCTATCAGTCCGGTTGCTTGCCAGAGTCGCTTGCCGGCGATAGCATGAAGTATAGGGCCAGAGCGAAGCAAGGGGCGACCTTCCATAGCCACAAGCCATGACCAGTCCCGATTCACCCGAATATCGTTGCTATCTGAATCGCATCGGCACGACCAGGAAGCTCGTGGTCGTGGCATTCGCCGTCTGCGGAATTGGTTATGCCCTCTGCTGCGGCTGCGTATCGGCGAACACGTATGCGTCGGGGGTTTATTTTGGGCCGACTGCCTGCCTTTGGTTGATACCGATCTTCGGGTTCGGCACAATTGCCTGCCTGCTGGGCGTCGCTGGATTTGTCGGTGAATCGCTGCTCCGGTACTGGCACCGACGTACCCTGATCATGTGGGAGCTTGCTGCTGCTGTACCGGTCGGCCTACTCGTCTGCATCGCACCATTCGTCGTACTCATTTTCGGCTTTACGATTTACGACAATATCGCCTTCGATTCGCTCGTGGGCTGGCTCGCCGCCGGCATTGCCTTATGCCTGCTGTCGCTCATCGGCATTGGGGTCCACGCACTACATCGCCATCAGCAGGGTCGCTCCCCGATAATTCCAATACGTTCAACCGCCGTGCTGCTTGGTTTGGCTGCGGGCTTCATGTTGGTGATCTTCCTGCCGTTGCGGGCGGCAGAGGCACGCCGACAACACGAGGCCGTCACGACCCTGAGATCCCTGGGTTGCCGAGTCCATTATGATTTCGCGATTGATAACGACGGCCGCCGGGTTATAGCGAAAGACCCAGATTACGACGGCGATTGGCTTGCTCCGCTGACGGGCAGCGATTTCCGCCATAATGCCGTACGGGTCGATCTGGATGACTCTGATCCTGACTTAGCCGACGTGCTACCGCAGTTGCGGAGCCTGACAAGGCTGAAGTATGTGCTGTTGAGCGTAGCCGTCCCGGCCGAGAAGGTGCGGCAGATCCAGCAAGCCGTGCCTGGATGTCGGCTGTACGTTACAACGCAAGGCAGCGAAGAATGTCCGTGGCCTCCTCCGCCAGAACCTTGACAGCATCCGGATCGCTACCTGCTGCTGGATTTGGGTGCGACGCAAGAGAGCTAAAGAGCGACAAGCAACGCCGTCTGCTGCGAGCTGTGCTTCGTCTTGAAGGATGATGCCGACGAAGCACGGCTTCAATTTTAATCTTGTGATCAAAATCTCGCAAATGCTGCCATGCTCACCGCCCGCAACAGCCCCACACCCGAAGCGGTCAAGCTCTGCGGCTGCGTCGCCAGATGAAGGCCAGGGCTGCGGCACAAACGCTGGCCCGCATGAGCGAGCTATCCTCCGGGACCACGCCGGAGCCTCACATCAATTTGTCGGTTTGGCAGCGGCAGCAGTTCGCCGCACCATAATTCCCCCGGCTCAACCAGCGATCCAGCGAGGTTCCATCGGTCGTTCTTTCGTAACATCGCCAGCAGGCGAACAATGGAACGCCTTGCATTGCGTGGAGTTCCCGGCGTCCAGAACATGTTGATCGATGCCTTCCAGCGATCTCTCGTCTTTGTTGGAATCGCGACCCGCAGTAGTATTTGGCGTTTCTTAAAGCGACGCGGAACATCGACCATCGTATAGGCATCGTCGCCCGAATACTGAAAGCAACAACACCAATCCAGTTCTGGCAACCCGGTACGGCTGAATCTAGTGCCTCCATAGCCTGATGGCCATGCAAACTCAAGATCACCGACCCGCCAACGCGTCTGATGAGGCCGAAGCCACGATGAGCAAGGGCCTACGACCAGAAATAGCTCGCGTTTCGTCTCCGACTCGGCCGCCTCTGTCGAGATATCGTCACAGGCGGTTTTTAGAACAGTCTGCCAAAGACCGGGGTCATCGGTCTCGGCCAAATAGGGTGCAATTTCATCGTAAACGGCGTTCATTGTCTTTCCGAATCTGCGGCAGGGAAAGAAGTTGACTGTCTAATGGACACCGCCCACGCCAGTATTGTTCAATCGAGCCGCCATCTTGTGGAAGTATCGCAGCTTGGATGCTCGTGATTTTAGCGGGGAGTGCCGAGGTCGACCAGGGGATAGGCGAGAACTCAGCCTCGTGACCACGATATTGCAATGCCCCAATATCGGCATGGAAATCGCAGTGTCTTTAGCATCGTGGAGCGATGATTGAATCGCTTGTGGACCGCTGCCCGCTACTAGCCCGCCCTTCGATCTCCGCACGCACCCGCTCTTCGGCTGCGTCTGGCTGGTTGCTTGGGCCGGGGGCTGAAGGTAGCATGAAGGAAACGAAGTTGAGCATGCC
>CAZTPX010000267.1:0-10057 GCA_964615095.1 uncultured Planctomycetaceae bacterium
GTTTCGCAGTTTTACCCAAACAATGCAATATCAACTTAGCGCTGTAGTACTAGGTGTCTACTGTTAATGCGAAATCCGCGCTTAGGGTCCGCCAGATTCCAAAGAATCGGAGACGCGGAAAAAGACAATGATCCACTTGTCTTCTCCATTCCACGCCATACAATACAGGAGTTGGCGGAGGGGTGGCACACTGGAAAGTCGCACCCCCCAAGAGAGCAAGTTGGAATTTGTCGGAAGACTAGATAGAGAGCAACCCGGCCGTGCCGAGGGGCTCGTTAGTGAGTAAGCCGACGTGGCCGAATACCTGCGGGTGTTCGGCCACGTCGGCTTTTTTCGTTATTGGTTGTACAAACCAGCCGCTTCGCATGGATCACCATTCACACAGGACAAAAGTCATGAACGTGCATTACATCTGCAAATGGTGCTTGGTCGCCGCACTGGCAACCCTGGGCACGATAACCGGCTTGCACAAGGCGCTCTCCGCACCACCGGCCCCGGCGGCTGCGGAGGGTGGGGCGCAAGTGCTCACCCGCGGGCCGGTACATGAGGCCTTCGCGGAAACAGTGACTTTCGATCCGCAGCCGGGCATCGTGGCGCCGAAAGCTCCGCCGGCCGGCATTGAAGAACTACCGCCGGAACAGCGGCTGGCGGGCGCAAAGGTGGCGTGGATTCCGGGCTATTGGGGCTGGGACGACGACCGAAGCGACTTCCTTTGGGTCAGTGGCATCTGGCGCGATCTGCCGCCCGGCCGACAATGGGTACCCGGTTATTGGGGCCAGGCCGGGCAAGGCTATCAATGGACTTCCAGGTACTGGGCCGGCGCTCAGGTGGGCGATGTGGCGTTCTTGCCAGAGCCGCCTACGAGCGCTGAAGCTGGCGCCAACGTCGCCGCGCCTTCGCCCGACGCCATCTGGCTGCCGGGCAGTTGGATATGGAATCAGAACCGCTATGCTTGGCGTCCCGGTTTCTGGGCCGCCGCGCAGCCGGATTGGGATTGGATTCCCGCCCATTACGTCTGGGCACGTCGTGGTTACGTTTTTGTCGACGGCTACTGGGATTACTCCATCGGCCGGCGCGGCGTGCTTTTTGCGCCGGTATATTTCAGCGCAGACATGTATACGCGGGCCGGTTTCGCCTACTCGCCCACGATCGTGATCAACCCGGCGGTGTTTGCCGACAATCTCTTCCTGCGGCCTCAGTACCAACACTACTATTTCGGCGACTACTATGCCGCAAACTATCAGGCCGCGGGATTCTACCCTTCGTATTCGTACAACTCCGGCCGTTACGGCTACGACCCGATTTACGCCCACGAGCGCTGGCAGCATCGCCAGGACGGTCAGTGGGAACATCGCATTGCCGCTGACTTCCAGAACCGCCGCGATCACGTCGACGCCCGACCGCCACGTACCTGGACGTCCCAAAATACGACCATCGCCGGTTCCGTGCAATCAAAAGAGCGCGGGATCGTAATGGCTGCGCCGCTGGACAGCATTATCAGAAGCAAAGATAGTCCGCTACGATTCCAAGCGGTCGATCAGTTGGAGCGAAGAAAGTTGGTTCAGCATGGGCAGGCGGTGCAGCGATTCCGCGAGGAGCGGCAGAAGCTTGAGAACCAAGTGGCAGCCCCCTCAGCCCTGCAACCTGCGAAACAACTCGCGCCGGCCAGCGGGAGACTTCCGGTATCTCCGATTGTGGCGAGGCCAAACGCCGAACTCGGCAAGGACCATGTTCCGCCCCAAATGCACGTGGCTCCCAAGGCGGATCTCACGGTCGAGGCCAAGCCGAGAGCGACTCGCTCGCCCGAGCAACCGCAGCCGCGCACGGTGAACCGGCTGCCGCTCGATACGCCAAAACCCGAACCGCGGGTCGAACGGCCAGCGCCGAGACAAGAACCCAAAGTCGAACGGCCCGCATCCCAACCCAAAGTCGAACGGCCAGCCCTACAACCGGCCGCTCGTCCACCAGTGGTGGGACCGAACGAAGATAAACGTAAGGAAAAGGGCAAAGATAAGTAGATAGTCATCGCGGGTGAGCTTGTTCGCTTGCTTGCGTGCTAGAACTCACCGCAACCGATCTTCGCCCGTCGCGCACACGACGGGCAAATCCGTGCTACCTAAATAATGTGGAGGATCGTTATGAGAAATTTGATGTTTGCAGTCGTTTTGGTCGTGATCGGCATCGCCGTCGTCGGGTATAACCGGGGTTGGTTCGCTTTTGCGACGAACGGCACGGACCAAAAGCCCGGTGCCACGGTCACGGTGGATAAAGAGAAATTCCACGAAGATGAGCAAACGGCCAAGAATAAGGTGCAAGGGTTCGAGCAAGCTGCCAAGGACAAATTCGGCAGCCCGGCCGACAAGGCCAAAGAACCGCAGCGCCAACCCTAAGTCAATAGTATTCGTTGCAATTTGGCCCACTTGCGTTCCCCCGGGGATGCGGTATAATTCAATCATCGAGCGGGCCGCCGGAGAGTTCCATGCGGCTTCTCGAAACAGCGGATTTGAACTTGTCGGATGACTAGATAAAGAGCAACCCGGCGCACGATGGCCGGGGGGCGCGTTGAAGAGTAAGCCGACGTGGACGCATGCCTCAGGGCGTTCGTCCACGTCGGCTTTTTTGTTTTCCCGGTTCACAAGCAGCCATAACGATTAACAAGGAGGAACGGTCATGGTCACCGAACACCCACTCAAACGTTTCAACCTGGACAACCCCGACATGGCGATCTTTCCCAACAACCGCGTCCCCTTGCCGATCGAGACGAAGCGGCAGATTTACCGGGAATATCGCTGTGGCGACTCGGTGGAGACGTTGGCAAAGCGGTTTTGCCGGAGTTATGCCCGTATCTACCACAGCATCAAGGAAATGTGCGCAGCACGGATCATGGAACTGCCGCTGGACTACATGGACAACGAGCAGTTCGCCCGCCTGCGCTCAAAGAAGAGGGCACGCGAGATACTGGGCCCGCCGCCCGAGACCGATCTCGCGACGAAGAAGTCGCGATTGCCGAGCGGATCGTCTGCGTACGTGACCAGCCTCTACGAAGTGCCGTTGCTAACGCGCGAGCAGGAGGCGCACCTCTTTCGGAAGATGAACTACCTCAAGCTCCAGGCAAGCAGACTTCGCGACACACTCGATGTGGACCGGCCCAAGCGCCGCCTGATGGATCGGATCGAGAATTTGTACGAGGAGTCGGTCGCGATCAAAAATCAGATCATTTCGGCGAACCTTCGCCTGGTGGTCTCGATTGCCAAGCGGTACATCGGTCCGGCGGAGGACTTCTTCGAGCTTGTGAGCGACGGGAACCTGTCGTTGATTCGCGCGGTGGAGAAGTTCGATGTTTCGCGGGGCAACCGCTTCAGCACGTACGCAACCTGGGCGATCATGAAGAATTTCGCCCGCTCCATCCCGGTCGTGCTCCGTTATCGGGACCGATTCCCCACCAGTCACTCGGAGATGCTCGTCGCCACCGAGGACCGGCGTGCCGACCCGTACGAGCAGGAGTCGGCGCAGCGTCAGCGCGAGTCGCAAGTAAGAAAGATTCTTCACTGCCTGGATGCGCGGGAGTTGCAGATTGTCACGAGTCGTTTCGGCCTCACCAGCGGCCAGGCGCCGCTCACGTTGGCACAAGTTGGGGTGGCGATGGGCGTATCCAAGGAACGGATCCGTCAGATCCAGACTCGGGCCATGGGCAAATTGCGAAAGGCTGCTGAGGACGACCGATTCAATCTTGACATGGCAATTGCCGGGCCTGCAGGCAATCCACCCCGCCAGCGCGGTCCTGACCAACGGAGAACTACCACACGAGGTGACTTATGAGTACCATTTGGCCCCTTTTCGTCTCGACCTATCCTCCGGAAGAGTGTGGACTGGCAACCTTTACCAGGGACTCGGCCGACGCCGTGGACATGGCGGCGGGCGAGCCGCTGTCCGCGATTGCGGCCATTCAGAAGACCGCCGCGCTCTGCTACGAAGATCCTCGCGTGGTCCACGTCATCGACAACCGCTGCCCCGACGCATACCGCCGGGCTGCGGAGGCGGCCAACGACGGCCCTTGCGACGTTGTCAGCTTGCAGCACGAGTTCGGCCTCTACCCGGGCGAGTGGGGATCTGCGGTCTTGAAGTTCGCACGCTTGTGTCGCAAGCCCATCGTCACCACGTTCCACACGCTCCTGACCGAGCCCAATCCCTTGGCACGGGGCGTCATCGAATACTTGGCGGCCCACAGCCAAGGCATCATCGTAATGACAAGAGTCGCGGCAAACCTCTTGGAGAGGGTCTACCACGTGTCGGGAGCGAAGGTACAGGTGATCCCGCATGGAGTGCCGGAGGTTCCCTATCAGCGCGACGGCTCGCACAAGACACGGTTGGGCTTTGCCGGCCGGCAAGTGATTTGCACCTTTGGACTGATCAATCGAGGCAAGGGACTCGAATACATGATTCAGGCTATGCCACGGATTGTCGCCGCTTGTCCGGACGCCTTGTACCTGATCGTGGGTGTCACGCACCCGCAGGTCAAACGGCAGGAGGGTGAAGTCTACAGAGAAAGCCTGGTCGCGATGGCCGAGAAACTGGGCGTTGCCGCCAACGTGCGTTTCGTGAATGAGTATCTCAGCCTTGCCGACCTTCTAGTGCATTTACAGGCCTGCGACGTGTACGTAACCCCCTATCCGGGAAAAGACCAGATTGCCAGCGGCACCTTGGCCTATGCTTTGGCAGCCGGTGGCGCGGTGGTCAGTACGCCCTATCTGTACGCCGAAGAAGTCCTGGCCGATAGGCGCGGCCTGCTCGTGCCGTTCGGCCAAAGCAATGCCATGGCGGACGCCGCGCTGCGATTCCTGACAGACCCCGCATTCCAAATGGAAACGCGGCGCAAAGCGTACCGCTACGCAAAACCCATGTTCTGGCCGAACGTGGGCCTGAGATATCTACAGTTCTTCACCCGGGCTGTTCTCGCCCATGAAGCAGCGGTCACCCCCCCGTACCGCAGGCCTTCTGTGACACCCAGCGCTGTGCGCGAGCCCGCGCTTGTGCGTGTTCGCCAGGGAAATCAGGTCGCCTTAAGATAAGAAAGACATGTAATGTTCATCCCAGACAAAATCGCTTTGAACCACCTGGACCGCATGACCGACTCGACGGGGTTAGTGCAACATGCCATTTTCAGCATACCACGGCGCGAGAGCGGCTATACGACCGACGACAACGCTCGGGCTTTGCGGCTCTGCGTGCGCCTCTGGGGGCAACACCCCGACGAGCGGATGTTCCAGCGGGCAACCACGTACCTGAGCTTTCTTGAATTCGCACGCGGCGTCGGTCGTGGATTCCACAATTTCCTCAGCTACGATCGGCGTTGGCTCGACGCCGAAGGCTGCGGTGATTGCCAGGGCCAGGCGATCCGTGCCCTGGCGGAAGTACTCGGCAGCCGTTTGCCGGATGGCTACCGGGCGGTGGCCCGCGAGCTGATCGAAGGGGTCCTGCCCACGCTCGCCGATCTGCGCAGCCTGCGGGCCCAATCGTATGTGATTCTGGCTTATGGGCATCTTTGGAATGCGGAGGTCGGCGACATCGAACCGCTGGAGAGCATTGCCTGGTCGGCGGCCCGGCGGCTGGCCGAGTGCTACGGCCGCGCCTTGCGGCCCGACTGGCAGTGGTTCGAGTCGCGCATGACCTACGCCAACGCGGTCTTGCCGCACGCCCTGTTCGTCGCCGCCAAACGCTGGCCGCAGGAAGACTTCCTTGACATCGCCCGAGCATCGTTTGCCTTCCTCGACCAGAAGACGACGGCCGCGGGAGTCTTCTGGCCGGTCGGGAACGAGGGCTGGCATCCCCGCGGAGAGGAAAAGGCGTTGTACGATCAACAGCCCGTGGAGGCGGTCACAATGGCCGAAACCGCGCTGGCTGCGCTGGATCTGCTTGGCGGCAAGGAATGCCTGGCGAGCTTCCGCCGCGCCCACGGCTGGTTCCATGGCCGCAATAGCCTGAATCAGCCGCTTGTCGATGTCCTGTCCGGCGCCTGCTACGACGGCCTTCAGGCCTCCGGAGTGAATTTTAACCAGGGGGCCGAATCGACGCTCGCCTGGTTGTGGGCGGAAATGAATAAACGCGAAGTCCTGCACTTGCTGGGCGACAACCACCCCACACTCGCAAGCGCAGAGGTGTGATGTTATTCGAGTGAAGACAAGTCCTTACGATCATGGCAGCGAATCAGAAAGTTGGAACCGTCAGTCCAGTCCTTGCGGGGACATCCCCCGTGTTGAAGTTCGGTCCGGGTGACGAGTTTCACCAGGAACTTCGACGCCGCATCGACCAGTATTTCACGCGCACCGGGCGACGACGCCATGACTGCCCGCAGATGTACGTTAAGACGGCGGTTGTTCTCGGTTGGCTGGTGACGTCATATGTGCTGTTGGTATTCTTCGCAGGATCGTGGTGGTTGGCCCTGCCGCTGGCGATTTCGCTGGGCCTGGCGATGGCCGCGGTCGGATTCGATATCCAGCACGATGGCGGGCATCATGCCTATTCCGACCGCCCTTGGATCAACCGCCTCATGGCGCGCTCCCTTGATCTGCTGGGAGGCAGTTCGTACTTTTGGGCCAGGAAGCACAACGCGATGCATCACAGCAACACGAACATCACCGGCCACGACGACGACATCGACCTCGGCGTTTTCGGCCGACTCTCGCCGTACCAGAAGCGGCTCACGATCCACCGTTTCCAGCACTATTACTTGTGGGTATTGTATGGTTTTCTGCCGCTGAAGTGGCAAGTCTACGACGATTTCCACGACTGGGCCATCGGCCAGATCGGCGGCCGCCGGTTCGCGCGGCCGAAAGGGTGGGATCTGGCGGTGTTCCTCGGCGGCAAGACGCTTTTCTTTTCGTTGGCCCTGCTACTCCCGCTGCTCATGCACCCGCTGTGGGCCGTACTGCTGTTCTACCTCACGGCGTCGCTGGTTCAGGGACTGGCGCTCAGCGTTGTGTTTCAGTTGGCGCATTGCGTGGAGCAGGCGGCTTTTCCGCTTCCCCGGCAGGACACGGGCCGGATGGAGAAGGGCTGGGCCGAACACCAGGTCGAAACGACCGTCGATTTCGCCCGCGGAAATCGGCTGCTTTCATGGTTCATTGGGGGGCTGAATTTCCAGATCGAGCACCACCTCTTCCCCCGCATTTGCCATGTCAATTACCCCGCCCTTGCGCCGCTGGTGGAGGAGACCTGTCGGGAGTTTGGGCTGCGGTACGTCGCGCATAGAACCTTCCGGGCGGGTGTGGCTTCCCATTTCCGCTGGCTGCGGCGGATGGGCATGCCAAACACCGTATTGGAATGAAGGGAGCACATCTTGAACGACCTCCCCGGCCATGATTCCGTGCCTCGATCCAACCACCGAAAGGAAAATCGCGATGCCCTGAAGGTCCGACGTTTGCCGGTCACCTTCCGCAGCGATTTCCGCCGCGTCATTACCGCTTCTTCAACCCCGGCGGCGAGGAGCGGATATGCCACGTCATCGACCGAGTGCGCGGTCCAACGCCTTTTTTAAACCTGGCGTTGTTGCTCAGGGCAATACAGACAGCCGGCGGATCGAAGCGGAGCTCGTGGTCGATCCGAAACACTGGAATCTCGCCGGCCTTGGCCGCCTTGATGATCGTCCGCAGGTCGCAATCCAGGGCCGCAGCCAGTTCTTTGGTGCAGACAGTCTTGCAGACAGGCTCTTGTGGCATGCTGAACTCGAACGCGTCGTACTGGCGGTATGAAGTTCTCGGCATCGATTGAACTGGGCATGGTTGTGGACACAAACACGCCGAATTCAATCATTTCGAATACTTTTCAGAAGTACCGTCGTAGCAACGGTTTGCGGATTTTCGGTATTTTGGCTCTTACGACGGCCCCAGTGCCCAAGAGGCCCAGCTACCTTCTTTCGCGTGGATTGGCCTTTCCCCAGCAGTGGCAATCGGAGGATCGGCGGGCGGGAAAGGAGGCGCGGCCATGACGCGGATCAATACTTGTCTTTCCCTGCCGCCGAGGCCCAATGCGGTATCGCTCTGTGAACTCGCCATCGCCGCAGGCACGACCGGGCTGAGCGTAGCCGTCAACTTCCAGGACTTTCCGGCCCACGTCGTCTGCCAGCTTTGGAAGTATTCTATGAACTTCGCCGGGCCGGGGCAAGTTCGCCATATCCGCAACCAGAGTGACATTCGCAAGCTGCCGGAAGCGTGCGGCAACGTGAAGCTGGTCCTGGTCCACGCGGAGAAACTCCGGACGGCAGCGTCTTGGGCGGTTGAGATGGCCTCGCTGGCCGACACGGAAGCGAATTCGCGGCCCGCCATCTTCTCCATCTGCAACCCCGGCAACGGCGAGGACGATCCGGGCGTAGCCATGGTCCTCCGATCCTGTCCCGCCGAACTGTCTGCCGTGGCACGATGGTTTGCCTTGGGCCAGATCCCCACCGTGCCGAACTGGGCGGCTATCGGCGAGGACGTGGCGACTACCCCAGTCGCAGCGTTAGCGCCCGTTTTGTCGCCGAGGCCCGGCGAGGAATCCAGCGTCCACCGCCTGCGTGAACAGGGTATTTTCCGTAGCCTGGTCGGTGGCGCCGCTGTCCTCCGATTGCTTGGGCGGGGGGCGGAACAAGCCACGGCAGTCGAGGAATTGGCATTGACGACGGATGATTACGAGCAGGTTCGGCTGCTGCTGCAATCCCCTCTGGTGACACCTGCCGATGAAACGTGTGACCCGCTGGCCAAGGATATGGTGAACCGGGCCAACGTCTTCCTGCAGGCCAAGTACGCCGAGCCCAATGCCCAGGACAATCCGTTCAATGTGGATGGTGCGGATTCGCCGCCCGGCAGCGGGACCAACCGCGACCTCATCACCCGGCGCGAGGTCGCCGACTTGGGCAATGTCCGTTCGCGGCTGGTTCGCCAACTCGTCGAGTTCGTGCGTCGTCGCAACGACGGTTACGAGCGATTTCAGCGGATGGGGCTAATGCGTCGGCCACCACCACGGGATGGCTGGCGGAACGTGGAAGCCGCGGTGCTGGCGGAGTGCTTGCGTCCCTGGACGGCCAAGCAGGTTCGCACGCATTTCGATCAGTTGCGACGCAACGGCATGATCACGGCGGAGCGAGAGACTGCCAATGGTCCCTGGCGATACGCCTTGCCCGAGGCGCTTCAAGGCCGGCGCGACGCCTACCGTCGCCTGCCCACGGCGGCCGAGCTTATCGCACGCCAGCCGCCAGCCTAGACGTCTTGGTCTGCCCCGTCTGCTCTCTGTCTGCCCTCATGCCAGGGCAGACGGAAGTGGCTGTGGGACAGACATTTCCGTTAATACAACGGTCATCTGCCCAAGAATCTGCCATAGAGCAGACGAATCGTCGCCCGGAGGGCGCGGCATATCTAAAAAAAGCACCGGCACACCTGTCACGGTGGCGGTGCTTTTTCCGGCCATCGGCCGAACCTGCTCCTGATGAGCGGGGTCGGACCGACAGCCATGCAAGCCAGGCGCGGTTCAACGGCGGCCCTTGATCCGGATATCGCCCTTATGGACCGAAAGGCCGACGATCAGCGCACCAGTGATCGCGGCCACGGCCCACGAGCCGGTTATCAGGCCGAGCAGCCCGGCGGCTCCGACAGCGCCTAGAATGTGAATGGAATTCAGCTTCTCTCTTGCTCCCACAAAAATCTCCTTGTTGGCGATGAAATCGCGCAAGACTCAGACGCCGAGCGTCTTCAACTGCCTGAGCGAGGCGATTGTGTTCTGCATCACTCGGTTGCAGCGACGATGGGTCTTCAGGCCCTGGAGCAACTCGTTGTTCTTCACGAGCGTATCGCGGAGCGAGCTGCGCAGGGCTTCGGCCTGACGAATCAGGCCGTCGATGTCCTGGCCCCGCTTGCGGGCTGTGCCTTTGCGGGTTTGCCCATTGGACTGACTGTGACTCTTGCTTCCGGCGTGGCCATTGCTTTCCGCGTAGCCATCGGTGTTGTTGGGTTCGGTCATGGACGGGGTTTCCCTTTCTTCGGATTGGGGGACAATGGCAATAGGTGTGCCCTTGGGCGATTCGATG
>CAZTPX010000268.1:0-10049 GCA_964615095.1 uncultured Planctomycetaceae bacterium
AACCAACGATACCACAAGCTTCAAAACAATTCATACACGCTTGCCGGAACGACACGTTGAAGCGATCAACGCATTGCCACCTGGCCTGGAATGGGCGAATCGCAACCCTCAACCCGAAATCTCGGAGTAAGGAGCAAGTCGCGGTCCTACAGTTGACCACGCTCGTGGATATCTTTGCGGGAGGGTAAATCTATGCCGGAAATCGAAGTCAAGGTGACCAAGTACGCGGATCGCAAGAACTACGTGATGTACTACGTCGATCCGGTCACGGAGAAGATGGTCACGAGATCAACGGGGAAACATACGCGGCGTGGGGCTGAACGAGCGGCAGCCGTGTGGGAACAGAAGCTCCGTGCAGGGCGACCAGAAGGTGATCCTCGGATGACATGGAAGGCATTCCGAGAAAAATACGAAACGGAGAAGCTGGCGGGAATGGCTCCGAAGACCCTATCGGCGACCGATACGGCTTTCAACCATCTGGAGAACCTCATCAAT
This sequence comes from uncultured Planctomycetaceae bacterium, assembly GCA_964615095.1. Classification (GTDB taxonomy): domain Bacteria; phylum Planctomycetota; class Planctomycetia; order Pirellulales; family Thermoguttaceae; genus JANXQG01. Next base: position 496 of record CAZTPX010000268.1, read on the forward strand.
CCCGCCAGGCTGAGGAGCCTCACAGAGAACACGATTAGCCTGTTTCAAGCGAAGCTGCGGGCCACGAAGGTCAAGGAAACCTCAATCGCAAGCTACCTCCGGCATCTCAAGGCAGCCCTGAATTGGGCGGTCTCGATGGGGCTGATTCCCAGTGCTCCGAAGATCCACATGCCCAAGCGGGCCAAAGGGCAGAAGATCATGCGGGGGCGTCCAATCACCGCAGAGGAATACGAGCGGATGGTGAGGGACGTGCCCAAGATCCGGTCGAAGGATGCGGCCTGTTGGCAATATTACCTGAAGGGACTCTGGCTATCCGGGCTTCGGTTGGAGGAGTCTTTGGTCATGTCGTGGGACCTCGATGCTCCGATCTCCGTGGACCTCTCCGGGAAGCGTCCCAGATTGCGGATTTATGCCGAGGCCGAGAAGGGACATCGGAACAGGTTGCTCCCCATGACGCCGGACTTTGCCGGATTCCTCTTGAACACGCCAGAGTTCGAGCGAACCGGAAAGGTATTCAAGTTGGCGGGTACCTTCACCAAGAAGGCGATTACGCCAGGAAGGGTGAGTCGGGTGATTTCGGCAATCGGCAAGAAGGCCAAGGTGGTAGTCAACAAGGCCGATGGCAAATACGCCAGTGCCCATGATTTCCGGCGGGCCTTCGGAACCAGGTGGGCGAAGAAGGTCATGCCCATGGTCTTGCAGAAGCTGATGCGGCACGATTCGATCGAGACCACGATGCGATACTATGTGGATCTGGATGCTGACGAGATGGCGGAGGAGCTTTGGAAGACCGAAACGAAGGTTATCAACACTTTTATCAACAACCCCACCAATGGTGACAAGAAAACAGAAAAGGAGCCCAGTGACGCATCATCTGGAACTCCTTTACCTGATTAGACTTACGAAAGCGGAGGGCATGGGATTCGAACCCACAACCCCTTGCGGGGCATCTGATTTCGAGTCCTCAAATTGGGGGCAGTTGCCCAGCCGTTGTCGTTCAGTTGCCGGTTTTCTCCGGAGTTTCCTGGATCCGTCTCGTCCGAGAATTGTCGGCCGATGCGCGGTTCTGGTAACAGTTCAGGTAACACCCTCTCGCCTTTTTTAACCTCTGATTCATATCTCCTTCGGTGGGTTCCCGTAAGTGCCGAAGCTAATCGAATTGTCTTAAATCGGCAGCAAATTGTCAAGAATGGGCCACGATTCAAAAACTCACGCTGAACAGTCCTCCCCCCTCTTGTAGGCAAGAACTTTCGAAATCGGACACAAACAAAACTCGTAACACGTCGCACCCGCGCCAGATATTCAACCGGTTCGTCACCTTCAAATCACGAGATTTCGTCCGGCTTTCCCACAGACTTATGGCGGAGGCTGTCAGGGACAACATTTGCTGCCCGGCCTCCCGCTGGGATCGTCGGTGTGGCCGCGAGAGGTGGCTTCCCGCGCGATCACATTGTCTGTTCAACCGGGGACAACCCCGAGGAGGTTTACACATGAGCTTACGGAAAAAGCTTGTCATCTACACCCACTTTTCGCCCGACATGCAGAGTCGCAAGACATGCGCGGCCCAGGAGCAAAAGGTGCGCGACGCTTTGGGAAAAATGGGGATCGATCACTCGGAAGCCGTCGTGATTCACGACAAGACGGGGAGTGGAACCAAGACATTCCACGATGCGCTCGCCGAGGTGGTGGAAATGGTGGAACGCAAGGAGATCGGCATCTTGGCGGTGGACAATCAGGCCCGCTTCATGCCGGCCGACGAGACCTTTGCGTTCATCACCGAGCTAGTCAACTCGGGTGGTCGTTTCATCTCAACGGGCGACGGCACCGACACCGCCGATTCGGGTTGGGACTTGCGGGTCAAGATGATGGCCCTAATGTATCAAACCACGATCCGCAACCTGCGAAAGCGAATCCGCCGCAGCTAGCTGGGCACGATCGTTGAATGTTTTTCGATGGCCTGCCGGTAAAGCGCTTTGTTGGGCGTACCGGTAGGCTTTTCGTTTTCCCAGACGCTGAAAAATCTCGCAAGCTCCATTTGCCTTCTGGTTTTCTTCGAGCCGATGGGTCCGCCCAATCGCGCTAGCACCGCGGGAAAACGCCCTTCAATCGCGGCGGGATAAGCCACCTGCCATTGCCGCCCCGCGCAGTTCTTGCAGAACCATTTTCAGCGGCTCTGATTTCTCCCACCTTTGGCTGTCGTGCCGAATCAGCCTCAGTTGGCCTGCTGATGACTGTCAGTTGCCGTATTTGTCACACCTGCCGGATGTACAACCCGGCCTCTCAAAGCGCGAAATTTCGTCCGGCTTTCCCACAGCTTTACGGCAAGGCTGTCAGGGACGTTTGCTACCCGGCCTGCCACTGAGATCGTCGGCACCACCGCAAGAGTGTCGGCAGGTTCTGCGCGATCAAGCCATTTACTCAGCGGGGGAAAAGCCCCAAGGAGGTATGTTCGTGATTTTACCGACAAAAGACGTCATCTATACCCGCTTCTCGTCCGAACTGCAAAACGAAAAGAGCTGTGAGGACCAGGAGAGGGAAGTGCGCACAGGCCTGGAGAAACTGAAGATCGATCACTCCGCGGCCTTAGTGATTTACGACCAGGCTGAGAGTGGAACGAAAACATTCCGCGACGAGTTCGCCCGCTTGGTGGATATGGTGGAACGCGGCGAGATCCGCATCTTGGCCGTGGACGACCAGGCCCGCCTCTCGCGGGCGGATAACGCCTTTGCCTTTATCACCGACCTGGTCTACTCGGGAGGCCGGTTCATCTCGACAGGAGAGGGAATCGACACCACCCAACAGGGCTGGGAGCTGAGGGTCAAGGTGATGGAGTTGCACAACAGCACCACGATCCGCGAACTCGGGCGCCGCGTCCGTCGCGGCCAGTTGGGCCGGGTGTTGGAAGGCTTGAGTACCGGGGACTTCCCGTATGGTTACGAGGCATTCTACCTCCATCCGGAAGAAGTGCGCACCGACCGCCGCGGCCCGAAGCCGAAGAAGGGACTCCGCATCAACGAGGTTGAAGCCAACTGGGTGCGGTGGATCTTCGACCACTTCGTCGAGGGCTGGTCGATCGGTGCGATCGTCCGCGGTTTGATCGAGCAGAAAGCCCCCACGCGGCGCCGCCGCAAGTCGCGTTGGACGGCCCAGCGCGTTCGCAAGATCCTGGAAAACGCGAAGTACGTCGGCGTCTGGCGGTGGGGGCACACCTTGACCCTTCGCAACTCCAAGGGAAAGACTCGGCAGCAGCCGGTGCCGGCCGGACAGGGTGTGACCCACCAGCGGCCGGACCTGCGGATCATCCAGCAGGAAACCTGGGAAAAGGCCCAGCAGCGGCTCCGCGAGTTGAAGGATCTGTTCGGCCATAAGGTCGGCCAAAAGCGGCGCGGCCCGATGGTTCATCACTTGCAGGTCTACCCCGGCAGCTTGCTGGGCGGCTTGCTGTTCTGCGGTCTCTGCGGTCGCCGGTTGTGGTATCACAGCAGCGGCCCGCGTCACTACCTTGCATGCCCGAACCGCGGCAAAGACACCGATGCCTGCGCGATGACGACCACGATCTTGATCACGAAGGCGGAGCAGGCGATCCTCGATTTCCTCGAAGGTATCCTGCTGTCGTGGCCGGAGTGGCTGGCCAAGGCCCTGGCCGAGATGCGGCGGGTGATCGAGGCAACCGCGACCAAGATTCCTGCAGAGATCGCAGCCGATGAAAACCGGCTGGCTCAGTTGGAGAAGCAGATCGACAACTGGGCGGACTCCTTGGCCGAGGTACGGAGCCAGACGATCGCTAACCGCCTGGTTTCGGCCGAAGTCGAGGCCGAGGGACTCCGCAAGCGGATCGAGCACGCTCGCCAGATGCTGGCTGTGCCCGTGGAAATGCCCAACGACGCCTGGATCGCGGAGCAGCTCACGGACCTCGCATCCGTGATCCGCCAGGACGAACGCCGGGCGGCTATCCTGCTGCGGAAAATCTTCGGGCAGATTCGCGCCTATCAGGTGCTCCCGCCTGGCAAGGAGCGCGGCTATGCCTACCTCCGCTTGCGGATCAATGGCTGGGAAGTACTGCGGGCCGTTCTCGGTGACAAGGTCTCCGACGCGACCATGGGCTTGCTGGTCCCCGATCCGGACAACCCGGAAGGCTTTTCCGACGAGTTCCAGCTCGACCTGGGCGGCCCCAGCCGCATGGACGATTGGGGGCCGAAGATCGCGGAGATGCGGGCCAATCACACGCCCTGGAAGGAAATCTGGAAGATTACCGGCTTGGGCAGCGGCCCGGCCTACGTGGCCTGGAAGCGGTTCGTGGATGCACAGCGTGACAAGTTGGATGAAACGTCCGATGAATCGCGCCCGGAACCTTCGGAAGATGAGACGGACGAGCAGCCCGGTGCAGCCTAGTCCTTAACTCAATACGTCAACCACCATCATCTGCCCGACCTTGCGTCGGGCTTTTTCGTTTCTTGAATGGGAGAATCTACCAATGGACCAAGGATTCGAAGAACTCGCAAAACTGGTTGGCCGGACATTGGCCGAACGATGGCTGGAATCACAGAAGCCGCTACGTTCAAGCAGCCCCGCAAAAACTTCGCTGCCGTCAGATACCAGCCAGGATCATCGGCCTGATTCAAAGACATCAACGCAAGAGCAAAGTCGCAATAGCTGATTCGGCGTTACTTGCCGGTTCAGCATCTCTGGCCACACTTGATCTGGCATGGCCGCGACCATTCTGCGTTCTGCCTACTCGTGTTGAACACTTGCTTGCCCACTCCCTTGCTCCACCTGCGTGCCTGTTCGCCGACGAGGCGGGCAGGCACGCAGGTTGGGGCAGAGGGGCGAGAATCACACTTGTCCCGGCGGCGTGGGCATGCGGGGTGGAGCGGTCTGCCACATAAGGCGGACCTCGTCGTCCGTCAGGCCGTAGGCCGTATTTACCAGTTGGGAAATCTCGTGCTCCAGCCCCACTGCTTCCGCAGCCAGCGCCCGAAGCGGCTCGATCGTACGGGCGTACTCCTCCCGCAAGTTCTTCAACGCCGCGGCGCTCAAAGGATTCTTCTTGCCCCGCAGTTTCTTCACCTCGGCCACGAAAGCGTCGGAGTCAAGGCTTGCCGGTGACTGAAGCTTCATGCTGGGTTTCTCAACCGAATGTTCGATGCGCAACCAATCAAGGAGGTCTTGGCGATCCGACTGGTCCTTCGCCGTCATCTCGACCAATCGTTGAGCATTGGCTGCCAGTCTAAGGCGAATTTCATCCGTTGGACGAGCAATAGGCAGTGTCTCCATCAGGAAGGCAACCGGCGAGAGGGCCTCGTCTTTCATGTGTGGGAGATATCGCCAATTGTGCCACCACAGTAACGGAGAGTTTAGCACTGCCAGCAAATACAAATCGCCACACGCAACGAAGAACGTCTTGTTATTGCCAAGTTTCCCGGAAGAATCCATGGCATACGACGGATGATACTGAATTTCCTGATAGACGATCTTCGGCTTGGCAAACTCTTGCCAGTACGCACAGGACCGAAGTTCCCACCAGTACCGCCCTTGATCCTGCCGTTTGATCAGCGGTTCGCGGAACTGGTTCATGTGCGCATGCAAGGCCGGATATGTTTGGGCGAAGATCGCTTCCGCCTGTTCGCTGTTGTTGGCCCACGGCCAAGGGTGATTCTCACTCGACTTCAGTGCGATCATCCACAGCCCAGCCCAGTCCGCATTCCAGCGGGCAATATCCTGACCGCGGACATATGGGCGGATGAGATCCGCGGATCTTGCATCAGCGGCCACGAGGGCATTCTTGGTGATCGTATCGATCAGGAAGGCATCGTTGAATCCCGTCAAGATCCCCCGATAGGGTTTGACTCCGGCGAATTCCGCCAGCGGCACGCCGCGCTCGCGGATCTTCGCCACGATGCCCGCTACGCCGCCCGGCTCAAGTTGCCATGGTTCGGCGCCCAATTGCGTGGCGTCGATTTCAAAACCTTCCCGTTCGATCTGCGTCCCCAAGTCGTCGATACGAAGCTGCTCCCGGGGGATGGCACAAACCCGCGTTGCCGGCCGTGGATTCTCATCCGGCTTGCGGGCAACGATGATACATGGAAATACATCGGCGTCTTCAAATATCTGCTTGGCGTGCCCGAAATCGACGACCGACTCCATCCAGGCGTGCTTACCAAAGAACCGTCGTAGCGGCTCGCCGTAGCCCGATTTCATCCACTTGTTGGTCACGATGAACGACAGCCGCCCGCCCGGCCGAAGCAGATTCAGCGCCAGTTCGTAGAAGTAGACGTACAGGTCGGCCATGCCGTGATAGCTCTGGAATCTGGCCTGGAGATGGGGCTTGATCGGTCCCAAGAGTTCCTGGCGGACGTAGGGCGGGTTGGCCACGACGACGTCGAAACCGCCATTGGCAAAGACCTCGGGAAAAGCTGCCCGCCAATCGAACGCCTTGGGATCGACGGCCGGATCGTCCACCACGCTGTTGCCCACGCGGATGTTGCGGTCCAGGCTGGTAAGGGCCTTGCCCCGCTGGGCCGTCTTGATCCAGAGGCTCAGGCGGCAGATTTCTATTGCCTCTTCGTTGAGGTCCACGCCGTAGAGGTTGTTTTGTAGAATTTGCTTGTCAAGGTCGAACAGCGTGCGGTGTCCGCGCAGCTCTTGCAAGTGATCGTTCGATACCTCGTAGGCTGTATGAAGCTGATCGAACGATTCGATGAGGAAGGCACCGCTGCCGCAGGCCGGATCAAGGAGGCGAATCGCGACCAATTGGTCCTGCCATGCCTCCCAGAAACGGATCAATCCCTCACGTTGCGCCCTGGTGAGTTTGTCGAGTTGGTAGATGCCGGGGTCTTCCAGCACCGCCCGCGCAGTGGTCTTCGCCTCGTCGTGGTGTTCGTGCCGTAATCGTTCGAAACGATCACGGAGCACACCGCCCAGGGCCTGCCTGACGTTGTAACGGGTAATGAATGCGGGCGTATAGAACGCGCCTTCTTTCTTTCGCCGCGATTTGTGTTTTTCGGCGTCGAGCGGCGCAGTCGCTTCTTCCAGTTCGGCGCGAATCTTCTCCAGGTCGGTGATCGACTGCTCGAAGATATGGCCAAGGATATCGACATCGACGAGCGTGCCCGCCGTATCCTCTTCGGCATCAATTGCCGCCTCGTGGGCAGGCCGGTAGTCGTACTGGCCCAGATCGCGGAAGTAGTCGCAGACCGCGTCGGGCACCTGGATCCGTTCCAGGACGGCATCGGGGGCGAACAACCCGCCGTTATAGGCGGGAATGCCCAGCGTCTCGTTGCCTTCGTTGATGGCCTGGAACAGGCCGCAAAAATTTTCCCAGATGGGCCGGGGACGGTAGGGATCGCGGTGTTGGTAAGCCTTGGTGATCGTATCCGGCGGCAGCAGTCCGCGGTCTTCGCAGAAGGCACAGAAGAGGATGCGGTCCAAGACCTTCTGCGTGCAAGCCAGGATTGCCTTCGGGGCAACGGCCGGGTTCTTCTGGCAGAGCCGGCCAAATGCATCTTGCCGCATGTTGGCGTACTGAACGTAGAACTTCTTCGTGAGATCCCGGCCGGTGGTCTCGGACGACTCGCGGAGGGCGTAGAGATGGCAGCGGCTGACGGCCGGCACGACCCGCTCGGCACCCAAGAGGAATACGAACTTCCGCAGCAGGCCGTCATCTGCGGCCAACCGGTCGATATCGAATCGTTCGTAGGTCTGTTGGTCACAGCCCTTGTAGTAAAGCCGCGTCTGCCGCATGGAAGTGACGATGACCCAATCGCACGGCAGGTTGATGGCGTAACGATAGCCCTGATCCACAGCCGACATTCGCCGCCCCGCGAAGGGACGTTCGAGCGGATCGCGTGGGCCTTTGCCTTCCAGGGCGACGATGAATTGCTCATTGTCTGAGCGGAAGTTGCCCAGCACGGCATCGGCGTACTTGCCGTCGACCTGCACGTGCTTCTGGCGTGAGATGGTGAACCGTTCGGGGCAATCCGCCGGGCTCGCGTAACCCAGAATGCCGCGAAAGACATCGGCCAGGAAATCGGCCAGGAGTTCCTGCTCCTTGAAATCGTCGGCTCGGCCGGAAGCAAGCAGTTCGGCCCACTTGGCCAGCGTCGCGCGGCGGCCTTCGATGGCCGGCGATAGGGCAAATGCCTTCAAATAGGGGCGGAGAACGTCAGGGCGGAAGAGGGGTTTGACTTCGACGGGCAATGCAGCACTCCCAGAAACTCAGCGTCGGGCGGTTTCATTCAGAAACATCGACAGTAATATAATGTATCGCCACACGGGGGAGGCCGAAAGGCACGGATGGCAGCAAGGAGGCCGCCCATCTTGCTTAATTCCGCTCAGCACCCCCCGTTCATACTAAATTTCTTCAAGAAACGTGGCATAATTAGATAGAGGGGTGCGTTAAGTATTGCGGGGTCATTTTCGGACCTTCGATACGCCGAATTTTGACCAACATTAGATGATTTTGGCACCCATGTCGAAGGCCCGTAAATGTATTCCCAATCGTCGCAACCATAAACGGAGATGGCCTGGGAACCCGAACGGTTGATAATCGGCTTCAGGGCAGGTCTTCGAAAACTATTGCCCACTTCCATTTGCCGTCGAAGATCGGCGCCGCTTCGCCTGCCTCTAACCTTGCGATGACTTCACGGCGTGCCACCCACACTTCCTTCAGCGTGGCCGGCAGATCTGCGAGTCGACAATTGCATTGCCTTATGTGTGGGGCGTTGAACATTTCCATCAGCGGGTCACCATCCGTCGCAGCGCATCGAATTTCGATTTCACCGATGGACCCGTCAAACCCAACCACGGCAAGCAGCCCAATAGCGGGCGGTTCGTGCGGCCAGCCCGCCGGACTTGCCGCTCCCACTACTATCCTGCCCTCCACCGCCGTGGACTTGAACATCCGCAGATCACGCACTTCCAGTCCGGCGAGTTCAATTGCCCGGCGGATGGCTCGTTTCACATCTTCCGCCGGTTCTTTCCCAGCACGTGTCAAGGCGTCACTCTCCTCGCTAATTTTTACGCACCTGCGATCAGTGTGACGTGCCGGGCTCGATAAGTCAAACGTGTGGCAGACCCTCTCTTATTGCAGGATGGTCTTCGGCGGCAGTCTTACGATCTCGGCAGCCCCAGTAATCTAAAGAAAATCGCTTTTCGAGTCACAATCCATGTAGGCCCCGGTGTTACCTGTCGGGCAGACAGTTCGATGGCTCTATGGCAGGCGGATGCCATTTGCGATGCCCGGCAGGCCGCAACGCTCACGGCAAAGATAGTTCGGGCGCCTAGAAAATCTGCGCCGCGCCAACTCACCAGCGGCGCCTACCCTATCCCGCTCCGCATGAGTTACCCATAAACCACGATTAGCCGCCATATCTCTTGGCGGCTGGATTAAGAAGTTCGTTAAACCCTGTTCATCGCCTGCATGGTGGGACTCAGGGTTTTCGTTGCGCCCCCGCACTGCGCGGGGGCAGTGTGCCTGTTCGATCGTTGTTTGCGCCTCGCAGCGTTCGCGGGGCGGTTTCACGTTTCTCTCAACGTGGCCGCCCTGCGGGGCGGCC
>CAZTPX010000269.1:0-10043 GCA_964615095.1 uncultured Planctomycetaceae bacterium
AGCAGACACGGTAGGAGGACGGTGCTTCGCCACGAAGAGTGTCGAGCCAGCCCAAGTGGAGCCGTCGCGGTAGCAGATGATCATTACCAAAGAGCGCAAACAAGAATTGATCGGGAACTTCCAGCGCAAGCAGGACGATACCGGCTCGCCCGAAGTTCAAGTCGCCCTATTGACGACCCGGATCAACGGGCTGACCGAGCATTTGCGAGCGCATAAGAAGGATTACGCGTGCCGACGCGGCCTGTTGATGCTCGTCGGTCGCCGGCGACGGTTGTTGGACTATCTGAAGAAAGTAGACTCACGGCGTTACCTCGAGGTGATTCGTCGCCTCGAGATCCGCAAGTAGGCGGCTGCGCGCTGTCTAGCACAGAATTCCGCGTAGCGTAGGCCTTTTCAGGTCTCACCTCTGGTGAGACTCGACAGACCGTGAGATTCAGTCGTCCGCCCTGGGATCGCTGAGGGCGACCGGCACGACACAAATCTGGGAACCATCCACGAGGCGGCCGAAGGTCGCAACTTGTGGTCATTTTTGGCTGCAAGCCGCAGCACAGCGACTTTGCCCGCCGCGAAGTGCGGTTACCTTAGAACTTATTGCAAAACTTGGCGGCAAGAAGCAAAGCCGCCCTAAAATCGGTTTTGGAATAAGTTCTCGGGTGATCGCCTCTCGTCGTTGCTCTTTGCCGTAGCTGGCATAGACTCTTCCCTGAGAACCTGATGCGAGGATCTCGACATGGCCCTGGAGTGTACCGGGCCAATCCGGATCTTGAACAGGTTCCAAGCAAGAAGGTAGAGACTACGTTGAAAGTACGCGTTGAACGGAAAATCGGAGCGGAAACCCTTTCTTTTGAGACCGGCGAATTGGCCAAGCAGGCCTCCGGCAGTTGTTTAGTCCAGTACGGCGAAACCGTGGTGCTAGTGGCCGCCGCCACCGGCCCCGCGCGGCCCGGCGGCGATTTCTTCCCGCTGACCTGCGATTATCGCGAGCGCGTGGCCGCCGCGGGCAGATTCCCCGGCGGATTCCTCAAGCGCGAAGGCCGCCCCACCACCAAGGAAATTCTCACGGCCCGGCTCATGGACCGGCCCATTCGGCCGCAGTTCCCCGAGTGGTTCTACGATGAAGTCCAGGTCCAGAGTTTCGTGCTGGCCTCGGACCGGCAGAACGACGGCGACGTGCTGGCCATGAACGGGGGTTCGGCCGCGTTGTCGATCTCACCCTTGCCCTTCCAGGGCCCGCTGGGCGCTGTGCGGCTGGCCTATATCAACGGCGAGTTCGTCGTCTTTCCCACGCACGACCAGTTGGAAGAGAGCGACTTGGACTTGATCGTCTCCGGCAGCAAGGACGCGATCCTCATGATCGAGGGGTTCGCCCGCGAACTGCCCGAGAGCCTCATGACTCAGGCTATCTCCAAGGCCCACGAGCACATCCGCGAGATTTGCGAGATGCAGATCGAGCTGGCCCAGAAAGTCGGCGTCGTCAAGGCCGTCTATCCGCCTGCCGAGCCGAACCCCTTCCTGGAAACGATCCGCGCGAAGTGCTTCGACGAGATCAAGCAGGCCAAGCGGACCGAGGGCAAGCAGGCCCGGGCCGAGGCCGTCTCGGCCCTCAAGGAGCGAGTCAAGGCCGAACTGGTCCCCGCCGATAGCGAAGACAAGACGCTGGAAGAGAAATTCTCCGCCGCCTGGGAGACCCTGTCCGCCCTGGCGGTCCGCGAGTTGATCCTCTCCGGTACCCGTTCCGACGGCCGCGATTGCAAGACGCTACGGCCGATCACTTGCGCGGTCGACGTGCTGCCACGCGTCCACGGCTCGGCCGTGTTCCAGCGCGGCGAGACGCAGGCCATGGTCACGGTCACGCTGGGCACCGGCAAGGATGAGCAGCGGGTGGACGGCCTAGTCGAAGAATACTCGCAGAAGTTCATGCTGCACTACTATTTCCCCTCGTTCTCGGTGGGCGAGGTGCGGCCCATCCGCGGCCCCGGTCGCCGCGAGATCGGCCACGGGGCCTTGGCCGAGCGGAGCGTCAAGCCCGTCCTGCCCGCCGCTGAGGATTTCCCCTATACGATCCGCATCATCTCCGACATCCTGGAGTCCAACGGCTCCAGCTCGATGGCCACGGTCTGCGGTTCGACGCTGGGGCTGATGGCCGCCGGCGTGCCGATCAGCAATCCGGTCGCCGGCATCTCGATCGGCCTGGTCAAGGAAGCCGATCGCTGGACCCTCCTGACCGACATCATCGGCGACGAGGACCATTTCGGCGACATGGATTTCAAGGTGGCGGGCACACAAAACGGTATCACGGGCATCCAGTTGGACCTGAAGGTCAGCGGCATCAGCGAGGAGATTGTGGCGGCCACGTTGGTGCAGGCCCGCGAGGCTCGCATCGAGATCCTGCGGAAGATGCTCACGGCCATTTCCCGGCCGCGTCCCGAGATTTCCCCGTTCGCGCCGCGGCTGCTGCGGACTCATATCGATCCGGAGAAGATCGGCCTGTTGATCGGGCCGGGCGGCAAGATGATCCGCGCCATCCAGGATGCCACGGGGGCCTCGATCGAAGTCGAGGACGACGGCACCGTGACCGTGGCCAGCACCGGCATGGAAGGCGCCGAAGAGGCCTTGCGGCGCATTGAAGCACTCACGGCTACCGTAGAGATGGGCCGCATCTATACCGGCCGCGTCTCCAGCATCAAGGACTTTGGCGCCTTTATCGAGATTCTGCCGGGCAAGGACGGCCTATGCCACATCAGCGAGTTGGCCGAGGGCTATGTCTCCAGTGTCGGCGAGATCTGCAAGGTGGGCGACGAGATGCCGGTCAAGGTGATCTTGATCGACGACCAGGACCGCGTGAAGCTCAGCCGCAAGGCCGCGCTGAAGGAACTGGGCATCGCCGACGACAAGGTCCTGGCCAATGCGGGCGAGCGTCCTCCGCGGGAAGGCGGCGAGCGCGATCGTGGCGACCGGGGCGGGGATCGCGGCGGCGACCGCGACCGGGGCCGCCGCGGCAATGGCCGGGGCCGCGACCGCGGCTAAACGGAAGAATTCGAATGACGAAAAGGCGCAGCGTGCCGAGCGGCTGCCTTCTTCGTCATTCGGATTTCGTCATTCGTCATTCTGGACTTTCCCCCAATGTCTCCTGACGCCGTCAACCAGAAGCTTGTCGACCAGTACACGGAGATTGCCCGGCTGGCGGGCGGCTTGGCCCACGAGATCAAGAATCCGCTCTCCACGATCCGTTTGAACATGGAACTTCTGGCCGAGGACTTTCGCCAGAGCGAAGCCCCGCGCGATCGGCGGGCGATGCGGAAGATCGAGCTGGTCGAGCGCGAGTGCCAGCGGCTGCAGGACCTGCTGGACGGTTTCCTGGATTTCGCCAAGGTGCGGCGACTGAAGCTCGAACCCAGCGACCTGAACGTGCAGGTCGCGCAGGTCCTGGACTTCTTCCGCCCCAAGGCCCAGGAAGGGCGGATCGAGATCATCGATTACTTTTCCAGCGACCTGGCCACGGTGCTCTTGGACCGCGAGAGTTTCCATGGCGCCCTGTTGAACCTCGTGCTCAACGCCGAGCAGGCGATGCCCGAAGGCGGGCAGTTGGTCGTGCGCACCTACAACACGTCGCAGGGCGTGGCCTTGGACCTGATCGACACTGGCAGCGGCATGGACGCCGAGACGCAGGTCCACGCCTTCGACGCCTTCTATTCCACCAAGCGCGGCGGTTCCGGCCTGGGGCTGCCGACGACGCGGAAGATCATCGAGGCCCACGGCGGGCGGATCGCCGTGCAGAGCGAAGTGGGCCACGGCACGCAGTTCACGATCTTCCTGCCCGTCCCCGCGCGCCTGCCGGGCGACGGCGTGCGGATGGCGTTCTTGCCTGGGGCAGATAAGCGGTGATCGCGAGATGGAGGACGCCCAATCATGGATTTGCGAGTAACGTTTCTGAGAAAGCTCTGCTCCGAAGCCAAGGGCGGTATCTGTTGGTCGCCAACGTTCGGCGATACTTGGCCCTACGCGAATGTGCTCCGAGATTTTCTGTTGCGCCTGGAACGTGGTGATGCGCACGCATGGAATGATCTTATGGAACTGCGGGCCATCGACAAGAATCTGGCTGCATTCATGCGTGACTTTCTTGATTACGCATGGCCTGATCTCGATAAGGGAGTTCTTGTCTGCCTTCAGTCATCCTTAGCCGCCGTGGATCGCGGCGAGTTCCTCGACCTCGACGAATTTGCGGCAGAGTCCGTGAGTGGTTGGCGGATTCGAAATGCAATGTATGCACTTCTGGAAACCGCCGATTGCGGAATGGACGAAATCCACCCAGCGGACCTGGATTTCTTCTTGAATTTGCTTCAGCCGGATGCGCCCGTGTGCGATGCGAAGCCGGCACGGGCCAGAAAATCGAAGTCGCGGATCATGTACGTCGAGCGCAAAGCGGGCCGATTGACAGGCGAGGCCCGTATTGGGCGAGTGACTTTTTCCAAGTCGGGTAAATCGCTTTATTTTCGCGGAAAACGATTTGAGACTCAGGACGGGCGAGGATTCAAGTCCAACTACTTCGAAGTGGAAACGGGCGAGGATTACTGGATATCCGGCCCGCGCCGCGACGGCAAGGACCGGCTTTATGGGGAACGGCAGCCTATCGAAATCGACGAAGACGTCCGCGAAGAATACTGGACCGCGATCCGGAAGCGACCGGACCTTATCGACCAGACCGCGGTTTGAGGTATAATTGATGGTCGGTAATGTCTCGCAGTCGGGAGAGAATCGTATGCCAAGCCCATTTCCTGGAATGGACCCTTTTATCGAGGGCCAACGGTGGCATGATTTCCACACCACATTCATCCCTGTGTTGCGTGAATTGCTGACATTGACGGTGCGCCCGCGATATGTCGTCGACGTGGAACAATACGTCTATCTCACGCGCGAGGAGGAAGTCCCCGACCGCGGTATCGAGCCGGACCTGTCGGATATTGAGGACCCCGTAGAAACAGCGGCTGAACCTGGACCTTCCGTCACCGCCGCAGCGGTCCTCGCCCCGGCGGTGTACACGCTGCCTTTTCCGCGACGGCAGCGACAGAGATTCCTCACGATTCGCGACCGCGAATTCCGCAGAGTGGTCACGGTCGTCGAGCTTCTTTCGCCCACGAACAAGACGCCGGGCGAGGGGTCCACGGAATATCTGGTCAAGCGGACCAATGTCTTCCACACGTCCGCAAACCTGGTGGAAATCGATCTCTTGCGGCGCGGACAGCGCATGGTCACGCGCGAACCGCTGGCGCCGGCCGATTATTATGCGTTCATTTGCCGTGCCGAGCGGCTGCCGAAAGTCGAAGTCTATGGTTGGACCATGCGAGATCGGCTGCCAGTGATTCCCGTGCCGCTGGCCAACGGCGATCCGGACGCGCCGCTGGACTTGCAAGAGGCATTTCAAAGGACATACGACCGTTCCGGCTATGACTATGCGATCGATTATCGCCGCGCGGTCGAACCACCCCTGAATGCTGTCACCGCGGAATGGGTGCGGTCGATCTTAGGGGCATGAAGGTTCATCTCAGCACCTCCAGCGGCAGGCGCGTACACATCTCCAACGCGTCGGGACCGTCGTCGTGTTCGGCAAAGGGGAGTCCATGAGCTGATCGACCAGCAAGCGGCAGCCGGGCGAGTCGGCGCGGAACCGCAACTCGCGATTGATCACGTACTGGCTCAACTGCCGGATCCGCGCCAGCTTGGGCACGCCGTGCGTGGTCGTCTGGTATAGCGGCCAGCGGACGTTGGTGCCAGTTCGCTTGATAGTCGGGCTTGGTATAGGTAGTGAAGCACAGCAGGCTCTCGCGCAGCGATTCCCGCTGCGCCAGGGTCAAACGGACGTAAGCGAGAAAGTTGGGCATGATGGAATAAGTTGAGACTCGGTCGTCTAAAGCTCATAGTCTCGCGCGCTATGAGCATCTACCCATACATTACGCGGCCCGAGTCGCATCCATTTGCGCTCTTCCGGCTTTTAGAGACCACTGAAATAGTCGAGGCGGATACAAGAAGCAGGTCCTTTCTGCCGGAAAGGACCAATGTGCGCTGCGCCAGGGAGAAGCCCCGAAGTTCCCCGGCGACGCGGAACGCATTGGTCTCTCTCGGCAAGAGAGACCTACGGGCCGGCGGGTGGCGGAAAAAAAACGATCCTTCTTGCAAATCCGCAGCAGCGAAGTCATAATGGCAGCATTCTGAGAGGGGACTCCGCCTTTCATCTAGGCGACGGCGCTACGAACGTTTCACAGTGGATTTGCCCAGCGGATGCCAAATAATGTCGAAGCCAAGCCGCACGAGCGGGGTCAGGCTTGCGCCATGAACTTGATAGACTTTCGCTCGCGCCGACCTCTCTTTGGGGAGATCCACCGGGGCGAGGTTGATAACGACGCGGCTTTGCGGACGGAATATAATAGTACAATGAGATTATGGCGACCCGCACTCCTAAGCCCCTGACTCCCTCGCAACGGCGCACTCGGCACCGTCGCGCCAGCCAAATAATGGAGTGTTTGGGGTTCACCGGTCGAGTCGAGTACCGGCACGTATACAGCCGAAGCGGTGGCGCACAGTTCGGTTTGGGTAGTAGGGCGGGCGAGGACTTGTTGACGGTTTATGCCGAGGCATTCGAGCGTGATGCTGATCCCGAGGATTTCTCGCTTCACGCGATTTTGGCTCACGAGCGCGGCCATCAACTGCTGGCTCGACATCCGCGGATTGCGAGGCGAGTGGCGGGGCGAATGTCCGTAGCGAGTGAAGAGATTCTCGCCTCTCTCTTGGGTGCCATCATTTCCGTGCGGCAAGAGGACCGTGACGCTCTTCTTGCCAAGGCCATAATGGAATTGCTCGATCACGGTGAGACGCTTGAAGTGGCAACTCGCCGGCTCCAAGAACTGTGGAATTTGATGGAGGTGCTTTTATGATCGGTCCGACGAAGCTAAGTGCGATTCGCGAACAATTGCGAGGAGCGATTGCTGCTACGGTTGATGATCCGTTGCAATGGTTGGAAGAACGGTTCGCTGCCCCCAAGGGCGGCGTACCGTCCGGTTCCGGCCAGAGCGAGGTCCTGGAATCGCTGCAGCGCATCCTTGAGGCAAGTGATCGAGGGAAGGGTCGCAAGGGGCGAGCCGCTGCCAAGAAGTAGGGATACGGATCGGTACGGCTTCAGCAGTCCGTAAGGACCGGCAACCAGCCGTTGGATTGGCAAGTAGGTCCTTTCTGCCGGAAAGGACTATTGTGCGCCGACCTGCCGAACAATGCGGAGTCTTTCCCGCGGTTCGCAGCACCCTAGTCCCTCTCGGCAAGAGGGTCCTACGGCTGGCGGAAAAAAACCGCTCCTTCTTGCAAATCCGCAGCATCGGAGTCATAATGGCAGCATTCTGAGGGGTCACCGCCTTTCATCGAGGCTACGGCGCTACGTAGTTTCACAGTGGATTTGCCGAGCCGATGCCAAATCATGTCGAAGCCAAGCGTTTTGAGGTTGGACAGGGCCGCAAGAAAAGTAGCAGGCACGGTGTACCCGCTTGCGGGTCGTGTGCCGCCGGCTAAAGTAGTAGGCACACGCCGTGTGCCGTCCACTCCCGATCGGCGCATGGGGATAAACCCGATCGTTGCTGATTCACCAGTCGTAACCGCTTATGATCGCGGCCGCAACTTGGCTCGCCGGGTTGCACTGATGCCTGCCCTTCGTCTATTGGGCCTTATCGCCGCCGCAGTCTTGCTCTTGGGTCCGGTGTCCGCACCGGCACAAGTGTACTGGCACAAATAACGCCGCTTTGGTCTTCGATCGCGCCGACAGTGGCTTGGTTGTCGCCAACGGCATCAGCGGCAGTGGCAGCGTGACCCAAATCGGCACAGGTATGGTGACCCTCGGCGGCACCAACACCTATACGGGCACCACGCTCATCAGCGCGGGCATGCTCGCCCTGGGCAACAGCCTGGCAATCCAAGACAGTACCTTGAACATCAGCGGGACGGGATCGCTCAGTTTCGGCGGTCTCACGTCGGCTACCGTGGCCGGACTGAGCGGTGGTGGCAACCTCGTCCTGGCCAATACGGCCGGCGCGGCCGTCGCGCTGTCCGTGGGCGCAAACAATTCCAGCACCACCTACTCCGGCGTGCTCAGCGACAATGCCGCTGGCGGCAGCTTGATTAAACTGGGCACCGGCAGGCTCACGCTCACCGGGTCGAGTACTTATGCCGGCCCGACCACGATCACCGCCGGTACGCTGCAGATCGGCAACGGAACGACGACAGGCTCGATCGCTTCCTCCAGCGGAATCAGCGACAACGCCACGCTGGCATACAATTTTACGGGCAGCCAGACCTGCGCCAACATCATCAGTGGTTCCGGTGCGCTCTATAAAACGGGCGGCGGCACGCTCACGTTGACCGGTAACAACACGTACAGCGGCGCGACGACCGTCAACGGCGGCTGCCTCGTAGGCAATACCGCAAGCCTGCCCGGCGCAATAACAGTGGCCAACAAGGCCAACGTGACCTTTAACCAGGCCGTCAGCGGCACCTTCAGCAATACGATCAGCGGCGCCGGCAGCCTGACCGTCGAGGGCCCCGGCGCGCTGACCCTGGCGGCATCCAATTCCTATAGCGGCGGCACGCTCATCCAGGGCGAAATTGTGAACGTCGTCAACGCTTCGGCCCTTGGTTCCGGGGCCGTCACGCTCGCCGGAGGCACATTAGGCATGGCAAGCACGGCGCCGAGTGGCAGTATCGGCGTCCAGTTCGTGGGCGAAGGCAACCCCATTACCGGCTCCGCGGGCGTCGCGCCCATGAGCAATTGGAACAGCCTATCACCATATGCGATATCGTACTCGAACGTGGCCCTGACCGATAGCTCCGGCGCTGCTACGACGGCCAGGCTCACCATAAGCATGTTAAGCGATGGGGTATCGGGGAGCAGTAACCAACTTCTCAATGGATATATGTTATCCGGCGGCCAACTTACCGCGACCGTCAGCGGCATCCCGTACCCCAGCTATGACATCTACGCCTACATCGCCGACTCTGTCAGTGGATATCCCGAGGAAGTGAGTCTCGGCGGGAATAACTACTACTTCAGTACGATCAATTGCGCCAACTTCGTCCAGATCACGAACAACACCGCGGGAACTTATCCCAGCGGCAACAACGCCACGGCCCTGGGTACGTTGACGACGGTTTACGTGGCCGCCGGGACCACATTCTCGCTGGGAGCCAGCCAGACCGTCGCCGCACTGAGCGACGAAGGAACCGTCGTCCCGGACGGCTCTACGGTACTGCTCAATGGCAACACGCTGACGATCGGCGGCAACAATAATCTCTCCTCGACGTTCTCCGGCGTGATTGCCGACGGCACGGGTGGCCCGGGCAGCCTCATCACGGCGGGCACGGGGACTCTCACACTCGGCGGCTGCAACACCTACAGCGGCACGACGACGATCGGCGGCGGCACGCTCGTGCTGGCCAATTCGGCGGCCCTGCAGCAGAGCACGCTGAACACCAGCGGCAGCGGAATCCTCAGCTTCGGTTCCCTGACGGCGGTTCCCCTAGGCGGGCTGGCGGGCTCGGGCACGGTCACGCTCCTCAATGCGTCATCTAGCCCCGTCGCCCTCTCCGTCGGCGCGAACAACGCCAGCACGACCTTCAGTGGTTGCCTTAACGGCGGCAGTAACCTGACCAAGCTTGGCAGCGGCGTTCTTTGTCTCGCGGGGACCAATTCCTATGCCGGTACGACCGCGGTCAACGCGGGCATGCTGGAGGCATCGACGACGGCCGCCCTGCCCAATTACGCCGCGGCCTCGCAGGTTTCCGTCGCCAGCGGCGCCACGTTGGCGGTCAATGTCGGCGGCCCCAACGATTGGCCCTCGGCGAACGTCGATAGTCTGCTGGCTGCGGTGTCGTTTGCCCCCGGCGCAAACTTTGGTCTCGACACGACCAACGGCAATTTCGTATACGGCACGAATATCACCGGCGGCATCGGCCTGGTATGGCTCATCGCAATAAATCTGCAACATTAGTATTGACACAGGTCGTTTGTG
>CAZTPX010000270.1:0-9866 GCA_964615095.1 uncultured Planctomycetaceae bacterium
CGACGACCGGAATTGCTTGTCTTTGGTGGTGGACTGGGTGCTCCAAGATGGGAGCAGGGTCGAGATCGCCATTACCTGCGCTTACGACATGTTCAATAACCTGATCGGGCGAACGGTGACCGCGTATGCGACCCCGGGGAACGCAAGCACGGCTACTACCACGCAGCAGGAGTTCGTCTATGACGGCAGTCAGATCGTGTTGCAGTTCAGCAGGACGACCGCCGGGGCGGTAGGCACGCAGACCTTGGGCAATTCGGATCTGTCGAAACGTTATCTATGGGCGGTCGATCAGCTCTTGGCCCAAGAGACCCCTCTCCCTCCGGGAGAGGGCCAGGGTGAGGGCGGGCAGACGTTGCAGCCGGGTCTAGTGGACTGGGTCTTGGCCGACAACCAAGGCACGGTGCGTCAGTTGGCGGAGTACCAGTCGTCGACCGGTCTGACGTTGATCGCCATGCAAGCGGTTTACAATTCCTTCGGTAGTCCGGGCCTCCAGAGCAACCCATCGGCCGGCGTGGTTGCCCAGGCCTCCTGTCTGTTCGGCTACACCGGTCTGATGTTCGACGCCGCGACGCAGTTGGACTATGCGATCAACCGTTGGTATGATCCAAGTATCGGCAGGTGGCTGAGCCAGGACCCCAGCGGGTTCGCGGCAGGTGACAGCAACCTCTATCGCTACTGCGGGAACGACCCGGCGAATGCGGTAGATCCGACGGGACTGTCATACGTCACAGCGGAAGCCAGAGTGGACCAAAAAGACGCAACCGCATTTGTCGAAAAACTTATCGCCGACGTTATCAATGAGGCTAGCAAGAAGCCGGGCGCGACGCCCGCGACGATTAAGGAGGCAATCATTCAAAACCTTCTATTGGAAGAAAGGCATATAGTTAGCCGGTTAGACGCGGCGGTTGCGGAGAAGAAGATTGAAGCGGTATTGAGCAAGCCGCCGGAGAGCGCGCTGAAGGCGGCGGGGAAGTTCAAGGATCTTGTGCCGAATGGAGCAAATGTCCTCAAAATCGATGGCAAGTCTATTGGGACGGACAAGTTCGACCATTTTTTGGAAATGGGACTTAATTACTACGAAGTCAAGCATACCCAGAACATGGGGGAGGACTACGCCATCGGGATGGGCTATTGGCTCGAAGGCATCCCGCCTCCGAAGATGGACAAGAAAATGTACGACTGGCTCAGTGGAACACACGACGTGTACTTTATGGGGCGTCGAATAAAGAAGGATGGTGCCAGCGCTTATGGACGGTTCGGGGACTGGTTCCAGGTACTGACTGGTAAGATAGGTTGGGACGGTCCCGAGTGGAAATACATCCTACTTGACGAAAAAGGGTCGGCGAGTCCGGCTGACTTGGCCGCCAATGAAGCCGGTCTCCGTTTTTGGGAAGACCTGATGTCAGCTAAGCCAGGCACATTTAAGTTCGACCTGAAAAAATACGTTCAAATGGGCGACTGGGATCAAAGCACGAACCCCAACGTTAAGGGAGCAGAGCCCGGTGTCCGTCCTCGGAGACCGTGGCGATAGATATGTTCATCACCGCGCAATCAAACATCCCCGGTGCCCGCCAGAGACTCGCCACAACGGTAATCCTTTGCGCCTTTGTTGCGACCGCATTGTCCTGTCGGCGCGACCCTCCGCAGGCACCAAAGTCCGACGATGGCGTTACTCCTAGCCAACCGGACGCTGGCGATACGGAGATCGTGCGAGCCGGTGATCTCGTCGGTAGCTCGACGGTTTTGGCGTACCGTGACTTCTTCATGCAACATGCACAGGAGATCAACAGAGGCTTTCCCCTCCACGTTGGGATGCCGACGAGGGATCTGGATGCGTTTATTTCAAAAATCGAATCGCATTCAGGACGGAACGACAGCTGGTCCGGCTGCGTTGTAGGAAGAGATATTCATAACGGAGATGGCTTTGTTTCGTTCCTTTTCGATACAAAGCTGCCTGTTTGGTGCGATGCGTCTATTGAGGGCGGCCATGTCGCGAACATTTGGCTGATGTGGGGCGGTCCAAAGATTTACTCTGGTGTGTACTTTCGAGTTGCCGGGAGAGGACCAAGACGTGGCGTCCTTCCCCGAATTCTCGCGAAGGACCAGAAAAGAAACTAGGGGTGTCTTGGTCTAGGGGACCTTGACAATCGATCAGAGGGAAAAGAGAATGCCCCGAAACGGGGTGGATTAAACGGCGGAAAGAGAGACGGCTTAGCCTCTTGCTCGCCACGGCGACCCGCCGTCCTCGCCCCTCGACGCCCGAGCCAGCCGGTTCCTGGCGACGGCGACTGCGAGCGGAATGACGAGTTGGTTGCGAGCAAACGGACCCATCCAACCACCGTTGTGCCTTTCACTCGGGCCGGGGGAAATCGATCTTACGGTCAAGGAATAAGTGCGATGACAGACATCGGCAACGTGAACCTGGAGCTAGCCCGCGGTCTTCCGACGTGCGAAATACTCGATGTCGCTGGCTATCTCCAGCGACTGGACGCCTGGGCCAGACTCGTTGCCGGTACGACCGAGCGTTGCCTGCCGATGTTCCACCGTTCCGGGGCCAGGTTCGAAAACTCTCCCGGCAAGTTCCGCATGATGGCGCTGGTAACCGTGCTGCAACGAGATTTGGGCGTTCGTTACGACCCCGCCTGCCAGGAGGGACCTTACTGCGCCCTCGATCCGCGCACGCTCTTCATTCACGGTCTGCTGGACGGTTACGGCGGCACCTGCGTCACCATGCCGGTCCTGTACGTGGCCATCGGGCGGCGACTGAACTATCCCTTGTTCCTGGTGCAAGCCCGAGAGCATTTCTTCGTCCGCTGGGAGGAACCCGGTGGCGAGCGGTTCAACATCGAGGCTACGACGCTGGGCTTTACGCCGCGCGACGACGAGCATTATTGCCACTGGCCCAAGCCGATTCGTGACGAAGATGTCCGTCAAGGGCTATTCCTGAGGAATCTCTCGCCACCAGAAGAACGCGCCGCCTTTCTTCGTGAGCGAGGGCAGTGCTGGTTGGACCACTTGCGGCCGGGGTTGGCCCTGGAATCGTTCGCAGAAGCTGCTCATCTGTTCTCTCGCTTGTCTGGACTTCAGTGTTCCTGGGCCGTTGCCTGCATTTTTCAACGCGCAGTACAATGCTTTGGGCGCGAGGTGCTGCTGAATACGCCCGTGTCGGAGCTTCGACTGGCTTCGAGCGAGCAGTCTTGGGAGCCGCAGGTTCGCCCGCTCGCTATCGAACAATTGCGTAGGATTGTAACGAATTATCGGCACAGAAGCTTGCCAGTGGACAGTCGCGCTGGGAGCGGTTGTTGTCGCGTGTAAAGAGAAGGAGAAAGACATGTTGGCGATGGAAAGGGACCTGGCAAGACGCATTCCTCTAGCCTGTTCTGGACGGCACTCTTCCATAATGTCGCGTGATACCGCGTCTGGCGCGGAGATGCGGATCAACTTCAACCGTTGGTATGATCCAAGTATCGGCAGGTGGCTGAGCCAGGACCCCGCCGCCGCGGATGAGAACCTCTACCGCTACTGCGGCAACGGGCCCACGGATGGGACGGACCCAAGCGGGCGGTGGACAATCGGCTGCAACATAATAGGCTTCATGACCATGCCGATACATGAGAGGCTTACCGTCCTGGCGGCACTCGACGCGGGGTACAAAGCGAAGGGGTACGAGCCCGGCGCGGCGATCGACGGTAACACGCCCAGTATCTGGTGTCTCGACGACTTCAAAATCCAACTTAGCGACGACCCATTCTTTCTAGGACTTGTGGACGGGTGTCGTGCCGTGGACGCGCCGAACGGTCTCGTCGAATTGGGATACTGTTGCAGCGACGTTGAGAAGGGAAATTCGCAGCAGGCCGAGGCGAAGTACCGGGCCACGTTCCGCTCGCATTTCGGACTCGACACGTACAAGCACGGGATGGTCCCGCACGCGCAGCAGTCCGCGCCGGGGGAGGCGCCGGCGGTTGGCGCGGCCGCGATACAACGGAAGATGGTGGATTGGATTTGCAGTGAGTACCAAGCGGCGCTGCTTGATGCAAAACAGATTAAGGACATGGAGAAGAGCGGTGCTGACTCCAAAGCTCTCGCCAAGCTGCAAACAGACGCAGGCTTCCACATTGGGCAGGCCCTCCACACGCTGGAGGACTCCTACGCTCCAGCGCACGTGTGGAGGGGAGGTCCCACTGCTAGCGACCCCACGGCACGCTCGGCGAACGGGCTTATCTACATGTTCCAGGACTACAACGCCCAGGATCCCAGCAAGCACGGGGAGGATGACGATCCCGGGACCAACGCCTTCGATCAGCAGTGTTACAATGCCGTGCTGGCTGCTTGCACGCAGTTCATGAAAATGTCCCTCGCTGGTACGCCGGTGGAGGGCAACGGTGGCGTTCGTGACTGGCTCTTGCATGGGTCGAATGGCTCGCCCGGCCCGTTGGAGCTTGCTCCCAACGCCAGGGCTGGCGGCACATATCCGGCCTACGCGAAAACGAACAACTAGCCGAACGTACGCGATACCTCCGACTAGGGCAGACAGGGGCGATAGGCGGGCATCGCCCGGAGGTGCGGGCAGGCCGCCCTTTGCCGATCTGCGCATTAGCGGAAGGGCGATCCTTTGCACAGAGACGAAGTACTATGACGACGACCCGCATCACGTTGGGGGCAATCCAATTATTGCTGGTTTTCACGCTACTGGGCTGCGCCCGCGGCGCGGAGGATGCCGAGGCCGCCGCGGCCCGAAAAATCGTGCGGATGGGCGGCTCTGTTATCCCCATCGAGGCCGCCCACGCCGCCACTGGCGGCCCGAGGCCGCACGTCGAGTTCGTTTATTTCAATTTCGTGGATGACTCCGGACTTGCGGCACTTGGGGCACTGCCTCACCTCCGCAAGTTGGGCCTCACGACGGCGACGATGGGCGACACCCAAATGCACTACCTTGACGCGTTGAACTCGCTCGTGGACCTGAACATAGGCTTCAGCAGCGTCGGTGACGCCGGCCTCAAGCACGTTGCAGGACTTTCTCGGCTTGAGAGATTGTGCCTGACGCAATCGACCGTGACGGATGCCGGCCTCAAACATCTGTCAGGGTTGACGAAGCTGAAGGACCTCGCCCTTATCCATGACGATATAACCGATTCCGGGCTCCAACATCTTGGGTCGCTCACGCACCTTGAAAAACTGGACCTCCGCGGGACGAAAGTGAAGGGGCCTGGCCTTCGCTATCTCAAGAACCTCAAGAGTCTGGAGGAACTGTCGCTGGCCGAGACACCGCTTGAAGATTCCGCGTTCGAGTACCTCAAAGAGTTTACTGGTCTTAAGGTGCTCTACCTCGACCAATCGAAAGTGACCGGCATGGGAGCCCAGAGTCTCAAAGCGCTGCCGCATCTCCGTACTCTTGGCTTGTCAGAGACGCAAACTGACGATGCTGCGCTCGAGAACCTCAGCCAGCTTACGCAATTGGCGGACCTCGACGTGGCGGACACGAAGGCAACCGACGCCGGGCTGGGCCACCTTGAAGGCATGACGCAGCTTAGGAAGCTGAGTTTGGGGGGCGGCAAAATAACCGACGCGGGACTGGCTCATCTCGGAGGCTTGGCAAATCTCACGATCCTCTGGATCGTGCGCGGCACCGTATCAGACGCGGGGCTGATGCACCTTGCCGGCCTATCGCACCTAACAAAGCTTGTCGTGCCCAGGGACGCCAAGGTGACAGATTCTGGCACCGCCGACCTCAAGAAGGCGATACCCGGTTTGGAGGTCTCCCGCAGGTGAACAACCGGTGTCCTTGTCCAGCGCGGCTTGACTAGGAGAAGAAAAGGGTAGAGTCGACGGATCACGGGGGTGTGCTGGTCCAGCAGGGCTTTACAACCGAGGAGAGGAAAAGGAGAATGCCCCCGGATGGGGAGAGATTGGATGACAGAACAGAAGCCAGCAACAGCGTTGCCTCGCAACGGCGACCCGCTCCCTCGCCCCTCGACGCCCTCGCCAGCCGGTTCCCGACGACCGCGACTGCGACCGAACGACAACTCAATAGTCCGAGATGGGAGCCAAAGCCAGGATGATCCAATACAAAGGCCAAAGCTCGATCAGCCGAAGCGATGAAGAACGCATTGATCCTGCCGCACAAAGCGAGGATATGCCTACACCCGTTCCATCGAGCCTCCCCCACGCCGCCGCCGCCTTCGCCGCCTCCCTCGCCCGCTTCGTCGCCTCGGGGTTCAAGACGGTCGATGGGCCGCTCCACGAGCTTCGCATGGGCCATTGCAGGGCGTGCGAGTTTTTACGCGGATCGCAGTGCTCGCTCTGCCGCTGCTTGGTGGCGAAAAAGGCGTGGCTGCCGCACGAGGATTGCCCGGTGGGAAGGTGGGAGAGCTATCCGCGTGCCGAACAAGGCGGCAAGTGAATGAATGGAACACCACCGGTTCGGTGAACTCGCCCGGCAATGGCTCCTGCTGGCGCGTAGAGCCGAGTATGAGCCAGGCACGGGCAAACACGAGCTGTGGCTCACGACGGGCGGCAGCGCCGGCTTTAACGGCTGCTACGCGCTCGACGTTGACGAGGGCGTGATGACCGAGGACTTCAGCGGTAAAAAGTGGGACGTGACGGTGCAGACCCAGGGAGAGGCTGCGCACTGCCAAATGACGGCCAAGATCGACGCCAAAACGAAGAAAGAACTGGAGGAACAGCAAACGGTGCTCAATGCGCTGAGCACGCACGGTGGCAAGGAGGGGATCACCCTGAGCAAGCTTATGGAACATATCGCGATGCGTCGGCCGATTGTTGCCCGGCACCTGGCAGCACTCTCGAATTCGAGGCGTGCCGAGATATGTGGAGAGTATCGTGGTGGCAGTAAATGGAGATCATCGTGCTGGAATCAGGGGTAACCCTGTCCGAGATTGTCCCACCCTGTCCCGGTCAAGGTCGGACATAGTTGTTATGTACCCTGTCCCGTTTCCTATGTAATAGGAACCGTAATGACGCCAGGATGCCAAACCACGGATCTTAACCGGCTTGCCCCTCGTGGCGCTCAGCAAGATCCTTGATTGCGGAAAAGAGCTGTTTTACAATAGGACTCAAAGTCGCTTACTTCCTCAGACGCGACCGTGAGAGTCATACGATTGGAAGCTTCAAGTCCAAGGGGTGAGATCATGATTCATTCGCTCTTCCGAAAAGCAAGACTACCCGCGCTGGTGACCCTGGCCGCAATCGGGAGTCTCGGCGTCGCGACGGCGCAGGATCCAAAGCGCACGGGCGAGACGCATATCCCCGACTCCGTCGGCATTAAGCCGGCCATGAACGTCGCCCAATCGCCGTGCGCGGCCCCTACTGCTGCTGGCACCGCTGCGAAAGGGGCCGCGCCGGCAGAACCCCTTTCTTCGGGAAAACCTCTTGGCTACTGGAGCGCAAGGGCGCGGGACCGCGATCAGCACGTGCGTTACGCGGCCGCCCAGGCACTCGGCAAGCTGGGCCAGCCGGCGCTGCCGGCGCTTAGGGAACTGACAAAGGACGAGGATGCGCTCGTGCGGGACGCTGCCGTCGAGGCCCTTGGCGCAATCGGACCGCCGGCACTGCCCGCGCTCGCGGAACTCTCAAAAGATAGGGATGAGTCGCTGCGGTTTGCCGCCGCGCGGGCGCTTGGCAACGTCGGACCGCCCGCGCTCCCGACCATTATGCAACTGGCCAAGGACAAGGATGCCGACGCGCGTTCTTGTGGCGCCGTCGCGCTTGGCGTGATGGGACCGGCGGCGAAGGACGCCATCCCGACGCTTGCGGGACTGGGGAGGGATCCCCGCGTCTGTGGCGACGCCGCGCTGGCGCTGAGCAGGGTGGGCCCCGCGGCGATTCCGGCCCTTACGGAGTTGCTGAAAGAACAGAATGATCGCGTACGCGCCCATGCTGCTTGGGCTCTTGGCATGATAGGCCCCGCCGCGAGAGAGGCGATCCCGACGCTTGCGGGGATGCTGAAGCGCGGGGGTAACGACGCACCCACTGCCGCTAAAGCGCTCGGCGCGATAGGGCCGGCAGCGATTCCGGCGTTAGCGGGACTGGCGAGGGACAAGGATTACCTTATACGTTGGAGCATCGCCATCGGTTTTGCCGCGATGGGACCGGCAGCGAAGGGTGCGACCACGACGCTTACGGAACTGGCGAAGGACAGGAATTCCATCGTCCGTTGCGAGGCCGCGCGGGCTTTTGGCAAGGTTGGCCCGGCGGCGAAAGAGGCGATTCCGGCGCTTTTGGGACTGCTCCAGGACGAGTATCCGAGCCCGCGTGCCGCTGCGGCGAAGGCGCTTGGCGAGATGGGCACGCCGGCGAAGGACGCGATTCCGGCGCTTGTGGAACTCGCGAAGGACAATGACGACTACGTGCGTAACGCTGCCGCCGTAGCCTTGGGCATGATGGGACAGGCAGCAGTTCCGGCGATTACGCTCATGGCGAAGGACAAGGACCGGCGCCCGCGTTACGTTGCCGTTTTTGCTCTTACCCTCATGCCACCGGAAGTGAAGGGGACAGTTCCAACGCTCACGCAACTGCTAAAGGACAAGGTTGCAGACGTGCGTGCTTTTGCCGCGCAGGCTCTTGGCAGGATGGGTGCGGCGGCGAAAGATGCAATTCCGACGCTCACGGAGCTGCTGAAGGACGAGGATGCGGAGGTGCGATCCGATGCTGAGAAGGCATTGGCCCAGATCAGGCGCGAGGCAAACCGGTAAGGAGAAGATCATGACACGCTGTTTCGTTTCCGCCGTCATGTTGGCCCTGATCGGGGCTCGCGTCGCCGCTGCGGAGGAGGACTTGGCAGGCCAGCTCAAGACCCTGCAAAAGGAGCGGGTCAAGGTACTGGCGGAACTTGTGGAAATCCGCGCGATGCAGTACAAAGTGGCAACGCATCCTTGCGAATTCGTAGCCGGTGCGGAGGCCGATTTGGCCAAGGCTCAGTTGGATGCAACGGACAATCGCGAAGGGCGAATTGCCGTGTTGGAGGAGAGTGCCAAGAGATTCGCTGAACTCCTAAAAATTGCCGAGGCCAGACTCGAGGTGGGGACGGCCCCTGAGGCCGACGTTTATCGCCTTCGGTCGCTTCTTCTAGGCGCCAAGGTCAGACTGTTGCGCGAGCGCGGCGCGAACGACAGAGCGGCGGACGAGATCAAGGCATTGCAAAAGGAACGGGGCAAGGCACTCACCGAACTCGTGGAACTCTCTACGCCGCCATACAGGCTGCGAACGCTTGCTTGCGAATTCCTCATGGGCGCAGAGGCCGATTTGGTCAACGCCCAGTTGGATGCAACGGACAAGCGCGAAGGGCGAATCGCCGTGCTGGAGGAGGGTGCCAAGAGAGAGGCTGAACTCCTAAGAACTGCCGAGGGCAAGCTCAAGGCAGGCGCGGTCGCGCGTGCCGCCGTTTATTGCGCTCGGGCGAGTTATAATGACACCAAGGTCAGACTGTTGCGCGAGCGCGGCCCGAACGCCGACGCGGCGGCCCAGATCAAGGCGGCGCAGCACGAACAAGTTGAGGCATTGACCCAGCTCGTGAAGCTCGCCCTGGAGCAGTACGAAAAAGGGACGACTGAAGTTGATGCAGTCGTGTCTGCGGAAACCGCGTTGATCAATGCCCAGGTGAACGCAGCAGACACATCCGAAGCGAAAATCCTTGTGTTGACGAATGCGGCCGAGAAAGAAACTGATCTCGTGAAGATCACTGAGGCTAAATTCAACGCGGGGGCCGTCGGTTCCGCTGAAATTGATAGGGCGCGGTCCCTTCTCTTGGATGCCAAAATCCGGCTCTTGCGAGAACGGACTTTGCAGAAGCCAGTCAGAAAAGGTGTCAGGAACCGTTTGCAGGCAGGAAACGATGAATACAACGGTTCCTG
>CAZTPX010000271.1:0-9860 GCA_964615095.1 uncultured Planctomycetaceae bacterium
AAAGTGACGCCTTGGAGGCTCTTTGAGTGGAAGAACAGGTCTTTTGCTCCTCCTGTGTTAATGAATCCGAAACCCTTGTCTGTCAACTTCTTGATACTGCCTTCGGCCATTTGTACATTTTCCATAGTGCGTTGACGTTGCCCAGCTTGCGAATTGCCGACTGGTCAACGTCGATTGGTTGACACCAGTATATACGGTCACAGTGCCCTACGCAAGTAGGCTACTTATCCCCACATCAGCAGCATTGGTACTCTTCCAGCATCGATTGGAAGATCCGCTGCCTGAAATGCGATTCACGGACGAATGGGGCGAGGATGGCATTCGTCGTGCCGCGTTCGGCAGGAGTTACGCGCTCGGCTGGTGTCTCCGATGGCGTCACCAAGCGAAAAGACCATGAAACTCGCCTGGGCGACCGACATCCACCCGGATCATGCCAGCGAATCCGCGCGGGGCAAGTTCTGCCAGTCCGTCCAAGAGCAGGCCGACGCGCTGGTCGTCACGGGCGATATTGCCGAGAGCCACATCCTCGGTCGTACCAGGTGGTCTGGAGTTCCGTTCGTAGGCGGCTATGATGGAAGGACAACCATCCATTTACAGGGAGAAGAAGCATGCACGAACCGTCGCTCGACCAGTGCCGTTACTTCCTCAAGGATTCGATCCGCCAAGAAATCGATTTCTCACAGACCGATCAGTACCGGGGTGTGGAACCTCCACCCCTGGAAAAGCCGTACTCAGCCGACGCCAAACGGATCGGCATGCCTCCGGTCGGCCAATGGGAAGGAATCAAGAAGCTGGCCCTGATGACGGCCATCGGCGACCGCCAGAGTCGTCGCAACTTCAGTTCCGAACCGCTCGCGCTGGACGAACTGTCCTTCCTGCTCTGGGCCACCCAGGGGGTCAGGCAGCAGATTACCCACGGCGCGGTGTTGCGCACGGTCCCATCTGCCGGGAACCGGCATGCCTTAGAAACGTATCTGGCAGTGCAGCGCGTCAGCGGTGTTGAGCCCGGCTTCTACCGCTATCTGCCGCTGGAGCACCAACTTCTGTACCTGTTCGACGAGGAGCAGACGCCCAAGAAGCTGACGGAGGCTACGTTGGGCCAGACATTCGTCGGTCACTCAGCGGTGGTCTTCATCTGGACGACCGTCGCATACCGGATGGAATGGCGCTATGGGCTGGCAGCCCACAAGGTCATCGCCCTGGATGCCGGTCACGTCTGCCAGAACCTTTATCTGGCCTGTGGGGCCGTCGGCGCGGGAACCTGCGCTGTGGCTGCCTACCATCAGCAACTCATGGACCAATTGGTGCGGGTGGACGGTGAGGAAGAGTTCGTTGTCTATTTGGCCCCCGTGGGCAAGGTGTAGGCGGGAGAAATGGCCGTGGTGATTGCGGCCACACGGATGTCGGCGGCGAGTTCCAGGTGGCGGAGAACCTGCGGGTCGTGACCGGGCCGGCAGATTACGGGAGGCCGAGGATCGAGACAAACTTATCGGTTGACTGCTGCCTCAGATTGCCCAGATTACCACGGCCTAATCGCTTCTGTGATCGGAAGCAGGTTTAGCATGTATACTGGCCAACCGATTGTGGGGCGAAGACGTTACTGTCGCCATGGTGTGCGGGCTATCGGCTTTCTTGCGGTTGGGCCGAACAGAGGAGACTTTGACAACAAGGGATGCCATGTCTCGCCTTATCCAAATACCAGGATTTTCCGGGTGCGAACCTGGCCGTTCACGAAGTTAGAATGGCAATTTACCATAAGCACGCTTCCCAACAACGAGATGCTGCTTCGTCGCGGTGACTAAATTTCTCGTTTGTCCTCTGCCACTGGCGTGGGGGCGCTACAGAACCTAACCCGAGTGGAAGAGGTTCAAGGGGCATTGATGATGCATACGAGCGATGTCGGGCAAGGCAACGAATCTGATTTACGGCGCAAGGCCGAGGATCGCTTGCGCGCGACGGAAGGTAATTCCGGAAACCTCCTTAACGAAGCCGATGCCCGCGCCCTACTGCACGAATTGCAGGTCCATCAGATCGAATTGGAGATGCAGAACGATGAACTTCAGCGTACCCAGGCAGCGGCCCAAAAGGCGCTGGAGAAGTATTCCGACTTGTTCGATTTCGCCCCGGTTGGGTATTTCCTCTGGGATCAGCGCGGGCTGATCTTGGAGGCAAATTTGGCGGGGGCCGTACTCCTGGGCTTGGACCGCAGGAGACTGAGCCCGATGCGGTTCGGGCAATTCGTGGCACCGGACGATCGCAAGGCATTTGCGGATTTCCTCAAGCAAGTGTTGGCCACCGACGCCAAACAAACCTGTCGGATTAAACTCCTCGGGGACGGGCCGCCCCAGTATGTGCTTATCGAGGGAATTGCCGCTCAGGACCGGCAGGGGCTGGGCACTCTTTGTCGCGCGGCGGTCATCGACGTTACCCAACAGAAGCGCGCTGACGAGTTGGCGGAAGCGAACCGAGCCTTGGAAGCCGACATCGCAGCCCGCAAACAGGCGGAGGAGGAGTTGAGGGCGGCTAAAGATTCTGCTGAGCGGGCGAGAGCCGTTGCCGAGCGGGCCAATCGCGCCAAGGACCATTTCCTGGCGGCCCTCAGCCACGAACTCCGCACGCCGTTGACGCCAGTGGTGATGGGAGTCTCCATACTCCAGGAAAGGCCGGACTTCGATCCGGTCACGCGCGAGACCTTGGAGATGGTCCGCCGCAACGTGGAGATGGAAGCCCGGCTGATCGACGACTTGCTGGACGTGGCGCGGATCGCGCAGGGAAAGATCGAACTTCGCCGGCGGCCCGTCGAGTTGTGTACGGTCCTCAAGCGTGCAGTCGAGGTCTGCAAACCCGACATCGAAGTTCGCGGGCTGCACTTCGGCATGGACCTGGGGCCGACCGCGCCCTACTGGGTCGAGGCTGACGTGTCGCGGCTTCAGCAGGTCTTTTGGAACCTGCTGAAGAACGCAGTTAAGTTCACGCCGCCGGGCGGGTGCCTCGGCCTCCGCTGTCAACCGGATGTGGCGGATGTGTTGGTTGAAATCACGGACAGCGGGATCGGCATCGAGCCCGAAGCGGTATCTCGGATCTTCCACGCCTTCGAGCAGGCGAACGTCGCCACCGCGCGGCAGTTCGGCGGCTTGGGCTTGGGGTTAGCAATCAGTAAGACGCTCGTGGAGATGCACGATGGCATGATCTCGGCCCACAGCGAGGGCCGGAACAAGGGCGCGACGTTCCGCGTTCGACTGCCACTGGCCGCGCCTCCTGGCCGGCCTAAGGTGCCTGTGCCCGCTGCACGCCTAAAACAGGCAATTCGCCCATTGCACATACTGCTCGTGGAAGACCACGGTGTCACAGCCAAGATGATGCGGATGGTACTGACCGCAGAAGGCCATGCCGTCGAAATGGCCGGCGACGTGGCCATGGGTTTGGAACTGGCCGACCAACACACCTTTGATCTGCTCCTGAGCGATCTCGGATTGCCAGATGCCAGCGGCCACGACTTGCTGCGACAACTCCGTCAACGGGGGTACAAGTTTCCTGGGATCGCCCTAAGCGGCTATGGGCAGGAGGAGGATATCCGGCGGAGCCATGAAGCGGGCTTCGCTGCCCATCTGACGAAGCCCGCCTCCCGCGAGGCGCTAGTTGAGGCCATTGCGTCGATTATGGCAGTTACATCGGGGTCGCCCTCGCATACCGAATAGCCTGTGGCGCGTCTGATGTATCTGGGTATACGCCCGATCCGTGGCCGGCAGCTTAGCGGACGGACGCTGCAACTGACCAACTATAGCCGGTTGGAGCGTTTCATGGGGGGTTTTCATCAGATTGATCGTGATGTCGTCCATTGTCGCTCGGGAAACCGGAGGGTCAAGGGCTTGGGATTACGCCAGATTTGGTCGTCCACGGCCACAGCGGCGTTGCTGGGGGCGTACCCGTCAGATCTCCTTCCCCACGGCGAATGCGTGGCGGCCTCCGTCTTTTGGTTGCAGTGCCGTCCGCGGAAGCCTATTCTTGGCCCGGGCCGACACGTACTGCAAACGCATCGCGGTCACTGGTCCAGGGGATAGTGACATCGAACGTATTATCGCGGATTGGCAGGCAGGCATCAATGACCGTCCGAACAGATGCAACCGCCCCGCCCTTGTTTTCGGGAATCCGCTCGACGACAACACGGACACCTTCACCTTCTCGGAGGTAGGCCGCCCTGGCTAGCCCTTGGAAACTGACCTTCACGTCGCCCTGCAACCCGCCCTTGTTGCCCAGCAAGACCCGCACGATTCTGCCGTGGTCATCGCGGCTGGCGGGGATGGACGTTCGACCAACTCGGCCCCACGATGACGGCCTGCGGATCGGTCTGGCGGATCTTCAGGCAGGCCCTCCGCCACGTCTCATTGAACTGCTCGGGCGAGCGTTTCCAGAAGAAGCCGTGGTCCGGTTCGTTCCAGATGTCCCACTGCGGATTGAGCCCTCGCTTCTGCGCCTCTTGGATCATGCGCACGACGAACACCTGCCACTTCGCCCACTTGCCTTCGTCGCCGGGGTGTTCTTTCCCGTAGCCCCAGCCGCCAAATGGGGCATTAGTCGCAACCACGCGATAACCTACATGGGTGGTTTTCCGTCTTCGATGCAGGATTTTCGAAAATCCATCAACAAACTGCTTGACCAGCACTGCACAGAGGGTTAGGTTAAGGGGTATGCACCGACCATGATTGGTTGGTGCTTCACCTACACTCTGAGGCAGCGTAGCGACCGCCCTACCTGATGTCCCGCTTTCGAGGACGCTTGTATTACTCACGGTTTGCGCCCTATGTACATCCGGCCTGAAGAACAGCCACGCCCCTGAAGCGCGTGCATCGCTGTTTTCTTGGCCTTCTTGACGGCTCCCATGCTATTGGAGCCTCTTCCCCTTGCTTTTGCAGGCGGCAATCCCTCCGGGCTTTTGAAGCCTGGGCGGATTCTCGCTTGGAACGGCTTTCAAGCGGACTCAAGGAGAAAACAAATGTCTGGCAGGTTATTCGTGAAGGGCAGTTGCCCGACGGTGAGATCGGCGGCCGCCCTGGCGAGCTTTGTGGCCGTGGTGCTGATGGGTTCGCTTCAGGTTCACGCGCAGGACACCTGGACCCTTTCATCGAGTTTATCGGGCGACTGGAACAATGGGGGCAACTGGAGTGCGGGCGTTCCGACCAGCAGCAGCAATGTCGTTATTGCTAACGGTGGGACGACGAACGTCGCCCAGCTTAGCGAAACCTGCGGCACGCTTTCGCTGGGCAGTAGTGCGGGAAGCGGAACTGTACAAATGGCAGGCGGTAGCCTCTCTATAACCTCGGACTTGGACGTGGGCTATTCTGGCACGGGGACCTTCACGCAGTCCGGCGGGAGCAACAGTGCCGGCTTCTATCTTGATCTCGGCGAAAATGTTGGCAGCAGTGGCACGTACTACCTGAGCGGGAGCGGCCTCGTGTCGGCATACAACGAGAGAGTGGGTGTCTCCGGCACAGGGACTTTCACGCAATCCGGTGGGACCAACAATATAAGTACAAATCACGACCTCATTATTGGCAACAACGGTGGAGGCTATGGTGTGTACAATCTCAGCGGTAGCGGTCTGGTTTCAGCATCTGGGGAGTTGTTGGGCTACTCTGGTAGCGGGACATTCAATCAGTCAGGCGGAACCAACAACGGTGGCGCGATAAGTTTCGCCCTCAACTTCGAGAGCGGCATATACAACCTTAGCGGCGGGTTGCTCATACTCCCGTCTGTGAGCCTAGGTTCGGGAAAGGCTGCCTTCAACTTCAGCGGCGGAACGCTCCAGGCCGGCGCTTCATTTTCGACCAGTCTGCCCATGACGCTGGGCACTGGCGGAGGTGGAGCGACTCTTAATACGGCCGGCTATGCGGTGACACTTTCCGGTTCTCTTTCCGGTCCCAGCAGTTTGAACAAGATCGGCAGTGGCACGCTGACCTTGGGAGCTGCCAACACGTTCACTGGCAATACGCTGATCAATGGCGGCACGCTTGCCTTGGGGAGTTCGCTTGCCCTGCAAAATAGCACGTTGGACACGAGCGGCAGCGGTGTTCCCAGCTTCGGATCGCTGACCTCGGCCACGCTTGGTGGACTGACTGGCCCCGGTGCGTTCAACTTGGCCAACATTGCATCTGCCGCCGTGACGCTCAACGTGGGAAACAACAATACGAGCACGACGTACTCCGGCACTCTCAAAGGTGCGGGCAGCCTCGCCAAGATCGGCAGCGGTACGCTACTGTTGACGGGCAGCGACATTTACAGCGGCCCCACCACGATCAACCAGGGCTCCCTTGTCGTCAACGGCTCGCTTGTCAGCCCGGTGACGGTCAACAGCGGCGGCATGCTGGGCGGCTCGGGTAGTCTCAGCAGCGTGACCGTGACCTCGGGCGGGTCGTTGTCGCCGGGTGCGACTCCGGGCGCGATGAACGTCAGCGGCAGCCTTGCGCTGCTGTCCGGCGCAAAGATGGACTACGCCCTCGATACGCCCACGGACAGCGACGAGGTCTACATGCCCGCGGGCACGCTCGTGCTGAACAACCAGCAGTTCTCCGATTTCAACTTCACGTGGTCGGCCGGCTTCGGACCCGGCACGTATACGCTGATTGACACCAGCTCTGTCCCCATCGGCAGCCTGAGCACTAGCAGCAACGGCACGATCGACGGCCTGGCGGCGAACATCGCCGTCCAGGGCGATGACGTGGTGCTCAACGTCGTGCCGGAACCATCGACCTTTGTTTTGCTAGCCGCTGCTGTTATTGGCGTGCTGGGCTGCAGGTGGCGTAGGCCACCCACCATGAATTTACCACGAAACCAAATGTGCGGAGACCAATTATGTTCGGCAAGATGATGGCGCGAGGTTCAATGGTTGCAGCATTGCGGTTGGCGGGAATCTTGATTCCTCTTGGCCTGGCGGCAACTCATCTGCATGCGCAAACGTTTACGAGCCTGTTCTCGTTCAGTGGCAGCACCGGGTCTTATCTCGGCGCCAATCCCAGCACGAGTTTAACGCTGAGCGGGTCGACGTTTTACGGCGTGACCAGCAGCGGCGGCATTAACAACGACGGCACTGTCTTCAGCATGCCGGCAACCGGAGGCAACCCGACAACGTTGTTCTCCTTCAACGGCAGCGGCGGTCCGACCAATCCAAACTGCATCTTGACCGTCAGCGGTTCGACGATCTACGGAATGTCGGGCAACGGCGGGGCAAACTACGATGGCACCATCTTCAAGATGCCTATTTCAGGCGGCAGCCCCACGGTCCTATACTCCTTCACGAATGAGGGGCCGGGAGGCGAGAATAGCCTGACGCTCGTCGGTTCGACGCTTTACGGTGCAGACTGGGTCGGCGGTGCCAACAGTGATGGCATGATTTTCAGCATCGCAAGCAGCGGTGGACCCCTGACCGTGCTTGCCTCGTGCAGTGCCGGGACTGGGGCTAATCCGTTGGGCTACCTCACGCTAAGCGGATCGACCTTTTACGGAACCTGCTGCAGTGGCGGCGCGTACGACGGGGGCACAGTCTTCAGCATGCCGGTCACGGGCGGACCATTGACGGTTCTGGGCTCCTTCAACGCGGCAAGCGGTCAATATCCGCACGGGAGTTTGACCCTGGTCGGCTCGAAGCTTTATGGGATGACCGATAGCAGCGGCGGCGGCTCGGGTACGATATTTAGCGTGCCCATCAACGGCGGGACTATCACCAACCTGGCCACTTTCAGCGGAAGCAACGGCGCCGGGCCATTGAGCGATCTCACGCTCGTCGGATCGACTTTCTACGGCATGACGGCATTCGGCGGTCCTACTAACGGCGGCTGTATCTTCAGCTTTCCCTTAAGCGGGGGTGCGGTAACAAGCCTGTATTCCTTCAGCGGGGGGAGCATGCCCAGCGGCAATCTCACACTCGTCGGATCAACTTTCTACGGCATGACGCAAGGCGGCGGCGCCAATAATCTCGGTCAGCTGTTTTCGCTGAAAGTCCCCGGCATTGTTCCTCCCACGATCGCGTTGAGCGGCGGCAGTGCAACGATAATCACCGGCGGCACGGGGACGTTAAGCGCAACGCTGAGCAATGCGTCCAACGCCACCTATAACCTGAACTGGTCGATGACCGGCTCCGTCCTCAGCGGCAGCGCAAGGCTAGGGGCCATAACCGCCGGCACAGGCAGCCTAGCGCCGAGTTCGAGCCAATCGGTCACAATTTCAGCCACATCCACGAACCTGGGCGTTAATAAAGTCTCACTGACCGCAAGCGATCTTAACGCGACGAATAGCCCGCAAACGGCTGTGGAATCACTGACGGTGCTCGGCCATGCCAATGCCTCGCTGTCGGCAACTGCCGCCCAGACGACCCAGACGCTCGACTTCGGCAACGTCCTACGAGGTGCAACCGTGCCCAGCCAGAGCTTCACTATCTACAATTTGGCGGCCAACACTTCGGCGGCATATACGGCCAACCTGAAACTAACTGGATTCACGCCCAGCGGCGATGCGGCACTTTCGACGAACCTCTCGACGTTCAGTGGACTTACGGCAAACAGCGGCAGCAACGGCAATACGTTCGCTGCTTCGTTGAACACCGCCAATTACACGACCACGGGGATCAACACTGTCACGATGTCGGCTTCCCAACTGGCAGACGACAGCATGCTGCCCGGCGCGGGCGGCAACAACAACGGAGGCATCACCGTCACGCTGCAAGGCAACGTCGGCAACGCCACGGCCGACAACAGCAATTCGCAGACCGCCTTCGGCCCGGCCTTGACCGCCACGGTCGCCCAAAACGGTTCCTATACCAACCTGGAATCGAAGACCACGGCCAGCTCCGGCGGCGGCGGGCAGGGCATGGTGGGCAGCACGGCGACGATCCTGGCGGGCACCAACAGCAGCGGCTCGGCCCAGACAGTCGGCATGGCTTGGCGGACCCGCGCACAAGCGGAGGTTGGCTCGGGCGTGATTAGCGACATCGTGCAGTTGAGCGGCATTGCCCTGAACGGCAGCAGTGGGCAGACCGCTCCCTTTGTAATGCAGATGAGCTACGACTCGGACATATTGCCCGGCACCTCGGCCGCAGACGATCCGCTCTATTTGGCGTGGCTCGATCCGTTCACCGGCCTGTGGGTAAACGCCGCCAACGGCAATATCGGAACCAACTCGGGCAACTACGAAGTTGGCGCCTACCCCAGCGGCGATACGACAGTCGGCGATTGGGGCGTGAATACGGCGAACCAGACGGTTTGGGCCGTGGTGAACCACGACGGCGAGTTCGCCGTCGTGCCGGAGCCGGGGACGCTGACGCTGCTGGGGGCCGGCGCTGTTGGGCTGATGGGCTGGGGTTCGCGGCGGAAGCGGCCGGCGTCGACTAAGTAAATCTTGGCAAGAGCAACTACCCCGAGGACTCTCTCTATGCCTTATCATCCCCCATTACCGTCGTCCCCGAACCCGCCACTCTCACGCTCTTGGGTTCGGCCCTGCTGGGACTTGGCGTGGTTTACCGGTGAAGGCGATGCGCGGCAAAGACGGTCGTGCGACTCTTATTCGCTGCGGCCCTCTTCGCCTCCGCCGCCTCGGCCCAGGCTGACGTGTTCAACCTGGGCGGCGCGCAAAACGCGAATGGTACTTGGACGGGCCTTGCAAGTCTGCAATTCGTGACCGTGGGCGACCCTGGCAATGCACCGGACACGACCGGCTATGGCTCGGTTCCCTACACGTACCAGATGGGCGAATACGACGTAACAGTCGGCCAGTATTGCCAGTTCCACACGCCCCGGCGTGCTGGTGCGGCTCGTGGCGCCCATCCAAGCCAAGATTTACGAACTCCAGAAGTTGCGATGCAACCTCTGCGG
>CAZTPX010000272.1:0-9712 GCA_964615095.1 uncultured Planctomycetaceae bacterium
TTGCCGGGCTGACGGCGGCCACGCTGGGCGGCCTGAGCGGCAGCCAGGCCCTGGTTCTTACGAACACTTCCGGACAAGGTGTGGCCCTGACGGTTGGCGGCAACAACGTTCCCACGACTTTCTCCGGCGCCTTTTCCGGCCCAGGTACGCTGATCAAGACGGGCGACCAGACGCTCACCATCACCGCGCCGGGGATCGCCGGCGTGTCGATCTTCGACCCCAACAGCCTGGTGATCGCCGGGGGATTGCAATCGGTCAACGCCGCGCCGATCATGGTGGGTATGCCCTTTACTCTCACGGCCGCGGTGGCCGACCCGTTCGGCCTCTGCACTGGCGTGACATTCACGTACACCGACGGCAGCGGCAACCAGGTCACGGCCCCGGGGACCAACGAGAACGGCACCTGGACCCTTACCGTCCCCTCGACAGCCGGCTGGGCGCCAACCGTTGAGAACGTCTCGGCGCAGGCCACCTTCGACACAAGCTCCGGCCGAGTGCCCACGGCAACCAGCGCGTCCACAACGCAGAGCATCACCGTCGATCCGACGCTCATCAGTTCCTCCACGTTCGACCCAAATACCAATCCCCACGAAGCCTACGCGGAATATGGCACCGGCTTCATGTGGGTTCAGCCCCCCCTCGTCAACGACGTCTCGCCTGTCTACGGCGGCGAGTACCGCCTCATGCCGGCTGCGGACGGAAACACGACTTACGTCACGTATAGCTTCAAGGGCCTTGCGCCGGGCACCTACGAATTGTGGGCCAATTACGTGGGGAACACAGCCTATCCCAACGACGTGCCGCTCTATGTCTTTGACGGCGACCTCAGCGGGCGGCTCCAGGCTACTTTCGACATCGACGAGCAAGTCAGCCCGGATGAGAACGACTGGGCGGTGCGGTCCTACCAGAACGTCGCCTGGAGTTGGATGTACAGCGGCAGCGGCACCGGCACGGTGGGGACCGTGTACGTCAACAGCGGGACGCTCACCGTCCAGATCAGAGCGAATCCCGACCCGCCCATCGAAGCGCCGACGTTGTGGCTGATAGGCAGCTCGGTGTCTTCCGCCGCCTACGCCGCTGGCTCCTGGGCGGGGCAACAGATCGTGAGCCTTTTCCCCGGCCTAACCGGCGGCTCGGCGTCCAATGCCGCCACGGCTCCCAACGGCGGGAATTTTGCCGTCAGCGCGGCCACCGGCCTGATCACGCCCACCGACTGCTGTAGCTGCTGCAACGGCGTGGGCGCTGCGGGCCCCATAGGCAAGGGCACGCCGACGTACAGCAACAACCCCCAGACTCAAGGCAACGTCGACAACGGCGATACCCTGGTCGCAACCATCTTCGGCTACGCCGAATCGCTGCTAAACGCCATCATCGGCGCGGGCATGAACCTCGTCGCGAAGACGAAGCCCTGCTGCCAGCAAAGCTACACGGAGCCGCTGCGCAATTACGAGCCGCTCTTCGGCACGCTCTCCACCTTGACCGACACGGGCGGCGACCTGGTCCTTGCCGAAGGCGACGGCTCGACCTACTATTTCAGCGAGCCGACCGCCACGGGGCCGTATGCCAGCGGCACATGGTACGAGACGATCGACGCCGACGGCCAGATCACCGTCGTGGACGGCTGGGCGGACTCCCCGGCCGACACGGAGCCCACAGTGATCGACTACTACGCTTCGGCGGCCATGCAGCAGGACGGCACGCCCTCGGAAGAACTCACGCTGGCCTACAACGACAGCGGCGCGAATGCCGGGCTTTGCAGTTCGATCACCTACCAGGAATGGGACCCCGCGGCCAACGGCGGCAAGGGGGCGTTGACCAACGCCCAGCAAGTGACGTATACCTACTACGTCACGCCGCCGGGCAACGACCTTACGGGCGCCAACGGCCTAACCGGCGACCTCGAGAGCGTGACCACCGCCTATTGGGACTCCGCCGACGACAAATTCGACCTGGGGAACGACAGCTACTACTACCGCTACTACGTCGATGACAGCAGCGGCTACGGTTTCGCCCACGGCCTGGAGTATGACCTTACGCCGCAGGACGTGGCCAACGCGGGCGGGCTGACGACCGCCGAGGACGACACCAATCCCGAGTTGGCCTCCTTCGCCTCGTACTACTACCAATACGACGTTTCCGACAATTCCGACCGCGTATCGCTGGAGACCGTCGACGGCGGCCTGGGCACATTGACCTTTGGGTACACCGAGGGCAGCGACGCCGTGCAGAACCAGGACGGCAGTTACAACCTCAACGTCTGGACGACGAAGACCTACGTCGAAGCGTATGCCGGCGCGTCCACCAGCGGCGCGCCGCTGGCCACGGAGACGGTGTACAGCAACTACCTAGGCCAGACGCTTTTGAGCGACACCTACGACGAGGTCACGCAACAACACACCTACGCCTTCAACCAGTTCGACGGCGACGGCGACCCGATCCTGGCGGCCCCCTCATCGGCGATCACCGGCTACGACGATGGTCAACGGACCGCGGGCGACGGCAGCACGTACAACGTCAACAACTATCAGTTGCAAGTCACGCCCGCCGTGGCCGGCTCGCCGGTGCAGGAGTTCACATACGACTACGTTTCGGTGAGCCAGTTCGACTCCTCGGCTGGGCTGCCGCAGACGACTTGGCTGGCCGATGGTCTCTCACCGGCCCAGCCCGGTCAGGGCGAGGGCGACGGCCAGGGTCTTTCCTATTTCAACACCACGGCCGTGCCGCAGGAGACCCTCACCTACACGAGCCAGACGGCCACGATCGGCGGCGTCTCGGTGACGATCTACGCGACCGAGAGCGACACCACCTACACCGCGGCCACTCCGATGTCAACCGATGCCGTCCTCGGAGCGGTCATGAACACTGCCGTCTCGCCGCCGGTGTTGGGAGTCACTGACTCGTCCACCACGCCCACCACAAGCTACGCCTACACCTGGTACACCGGCAGCAGCGCGCCGCTGCAGGAGCAGACCGTCGTGACCACCTCGCCGGCGGTGCCCCTGGCCGACAATGGAATGGGCACGGCGGCCCAGACCGTCGATTGGTACGACGCGCAGGGCAACCTCGTCTGGTCGAAGGACGCCAACGGCTATCTGACGTACAACGAGTACGACCCGGTCACCGGGCTGCTGACGGGAACGATCGAGAACGTCAACGCGGGCACCGACCTTGCCGCCCAGGCCTCACCCAGTCCCTGGACATGGCCGACGCCGGTCGATACCGGCGGAGGGAGTTACGTCTTGACCGACGCCCGCGGCAACACGGTTCTTACGGTTACGGGCGTGACCGGCGGCCCGCAGGAACAGACCGTCGACGGCGTGTCCTTTTCCGGGCTGCCGGCCACATGGACCTGGTATTGGTATACGCCCACGGGCGCTGTCGCCGGATCGTTCTCCTGCTCCGGCTATGCCGTCTACCTCTCAGGGGCCACCGCGCCCAGCGGCTACCTGCTGACGGGCATGACCGGTTCGAGCGTCGGCCTCGCCAGCGTCAACGGCGCGTCGGCGGCCACAAGCGACAGCTATGACAACCAGCACAATCTTGCGCAGACGCTTGGGCCGATCTACGCCCTGCCCTCCGCCGCCGGGAACCCACAGAGCGAAGGTTTCGCCCGCAACGCGACCTGGACCTACTACGACTACGGCGACAACACGACGTACACCGCGCAGGGCTATGCGACCTACGCCACCGCTACGGCCACGACCCCCGACGGCTACGTGCTGGTAAACCCGGTTTCCGTCGAGATCACCGACGCCAATGGCAACGTGACCGACGACATCCAGGCGACCCTTGGCGTGATGAACAGCCAAGTGGGCTGGGTCGCACTTGCGAGTTCCGCCAGTCCGGATCTTTCCCTGGGAACGACCTCGCCGCTTACGGTGTTGGCCTCCGTCAGCGCGATTTACCAACCCGCCGCACCCCCCGCGACGCCCTACCATAACCAGGCCTCCTATGTCGCCTGGACCCACGACGTGTACCAGAATTGGCTGCTCGCGGCCGAGGACGACTACACGTCCATCCCCAGCGACGGCACGGCCGGCCAGCCCGGCCTGAACTACAACGAGACCCAATACGGCTATGATTCGGAGGGCGACCAAACGGCCACGATCGACCCGGACGGCAACGTGACCGCGTCCTACATCGACGCCTTCGGCGACGACCTGGCGGATTATCAAGGGAAGGTCCTCCAGACCGGCGCGAGCGCGACCTGGACGTTTACGAGCCTCAGCTCCAACAGCCTTGGATGTTACGACGTTTACGTTCAGTCGGCCTCCCCGTCGACGGACGATTGGACAGCCAATAGCGACACGTTCACGTGGGGATCCGATCCCACGGCCCCGTCGATGGGCGCCGGTTGGACCTTGCTCGGCACGGTCCCCGCGAGTTCGGGCTCCACGCTGACGCTGAGTTACGGCGGCTCGTCCGTGCCCACGGCGGTTTGCCTCCTGCAGCGGACGACTGCCACGTCCTACGACGCGGACGGCAACCCCGTGAGCGTCAAGCAGTACGTCGACAGCCAACAGTCCGACGATCGCACGACGACCTACGGCTACGACTGGCGCGATCGGCAGGTCTACGTGGTCAATCCCGCGGACGCGGCGGGAACGATCAC
Source organism: uncultured Planctomycetaceae bacterium (assembly GCA_964615095.1). GTDB lineage: Bacteria > Planctomycetota > Planctomycetia > Pirellulales > Thermoguttaceae > JANXQG01. The sequence goes on from CAZTPX010000272.1 coordinate 4,613, forward strand.
CTACACGATGACCACCTACGACAACCAGGACGACGCCACCCAGACGCAGCAATACCAGTTCAACGGCGGCGCCGCCAACCTGGCGAGCGATCTTGGCGCCCAGGAAGTGGCGGACACGCCCACCAGGCTCGACAACAATAGCGTTGGCGGCGACCTGCTGCTCGCGCAAAGCAGATCTGCCTACGACCCGCGCGGGCAGGTCTACCAGACTTCTGATTATCTCATCAGTGCTAGTGGAGAGACTACGCCCGAAACCACGCTGACCACCTACGACGCCGACGGAAACGTCACGCAGGTGCAAGATCCGCTGGAGAACGTGACGACCTATACGTACGACGGACTCGACCATCAAATCAAGGTCACGGATCCCCCGGCGCAGACGGGCGCGGCACAGGGCGTCACGCAGACCGTGTACGACGGCGACGGCAACGTCACCGCCACGATCGATCCCCTAGATCGCGTGACGGCCACGAGCTACGACTCGCTGGATCGGCAGACGGCCGGCTACAGCGGGCAGATCATCAAGAACACCGATCCCGGCTACACGTCAACGCCGAATCCGACCTGGACCTTCAGTAACCTTCCGCTGGGCAACGTCGCCACGAACACGCCGCTGACGTACGACGTGTACATCAACACCGGCGCGGACACGAGCAGCTATACGGTCAACGGCACGGCCGTCACTTGGGGCAGCGACCGGACTGCGCCCTGGCTGGGCTCCGACTGGGTCTATTTGGGCAGCATGACCCTCGGTTCCCCTGCGGCGACCTCGCTGGTCTTGGCCTATACGGGTAGCAACACTGCACCGAGCGAGGTTTGCGTCCTCGAGCAGACCTCGGCCACCGCCTACGACCCGGCCGGGAACGTCTCCAGCACGACCGACGCGCTGGGCAACACCACCAAGTACAGCTACGACAGCCTGGGTGATCAACTCACGGAAACCCAACCGGCCGCGCAGGCCAACGCGCCACAGGGCGTCATCCAGACCGTTTACGACGCCGACGGCAACGTCACGGCCACGATCGACCCCATGGACCGCGTCATGGCCACGACCTACGACCAGTTCGGAAACGACATCGCCGACTACCAGGGCCAGGTCGTGAGCACCAATAGTTCCGGCGACTGGACCTTCAACAACCTTTCGCCCAACAGCTCGTCGTCCTACGACGTGTATGTCTACGTGGGGACCACGTCGACGAGCACTGTGGACGTTGCTGCGACGGACTATCAGGCCAACGGCGCGGCGCCCACAGGCAGCGACCCCACGGCCCCTTCGCTGGGCAGTGGCTGGCAGCTCTTGGGCAGCCTGACGGCTGCGACCTCGAGCCTCACCGTAAGCTGGAACGATCCGGGCAACGGGACGACAGCGCCCGCGGAGGTTGCGCTTTTGGACAAGACGTCGAGCACCACCTACAACCTTGCCGGCGACATGACCGCGACCAGCGATGCTCTGGGCAACACGACGGCCTACGTCTATGACAGCCTCGACCGGCAAATCCAGGTCACCCAGCCCGATCCGGCCACCGGTCAGGAAGGCCCCAACAGCCCCGTGACGACCACCGTTTACGACGCCGCCGGCAACGTCTCGGCCACGATCGACCCGCTGGGCCGCGTGACGGCCGCGACCTACGACTCGCTCGGCGAGCAAACGGCCGGATACACGGGCCAGATCATCAGCGATCAGGACCCTGCGCCCGAATACTCGACCGCCAGCGGCTATCCCACCTGGACCTTCAGCAATCTGGCGCCTAGCAGCGTCACGCCCGCCAGTGCGTTGACCTACGAAGTGTACGCCTATTCGACGACGACACCCACCGCGCCTTCGTCGGTCACGGGCGGCACGCCGGACTGGCTGCAAACCCCGGCCGCCGACACGCCCCTGGGCACCGATTGGTACTTAGTGGGGAGCGTCACGGTTTCTTCGGCCACTACGTCTCAGTTGATCTTTGGTTACAGCGAAATCAGCGGCGCACCCACACAGATCGGCGTCCTCCAGCAGGCTTCGGCCGCGGCCTACGACCTCAACGGCAACGTCACGGCCACCACCGACGCCGTGGGCAACGTGACGGCCTCGACCTACAACGCCCTCGGGCAAGACATCGCCGACTACCAGGGCCAGGCAATCAACAACAACAGCGGTTCCTGGACCTTCGAGAACCTCACGCCCAATAGCCAGTTGACCTACGACGTCTACGTCTACGCGGGCGGAACCGGGAACTACTCGGTCGAGGCCACGAATCCCGCGACCGGCGGCGCGGTGACGAAGACCTCGACGACGGCCACGGGCCCATCGCTGGGGACCGGCTGGTCACTCTTGGAGAGCGTGACGGTGTCGGCCGCCACTTCCGGGCTGGAGATAGACTTCAGCAGCCTAAATGGCGGCGCGGCCCCCGGCGGAGTCTGTCTGCTGCAGCAGACCTCGACTACGGCTTACGATCTGGACGGCGAGGTCACGGCCACGATCGACGCCATGAATCGCGTCACGGCCGCGGCCTACGATGCCAACGGGAACGACATTGCCGACTACCAGGGTCAGGTCCTCAGCGGCAGCAGTGTGAACTTCAGCAACCTGACGTCCAACAACTCGTTGACGTACGAGGTGTACGTCCACTCGGGCGACGCCGCCGCTATTGATTACACGGCCACCGCCATGCCCAGCAATGAGCCGCAGACTATCTCGACAACGGCGACAGGCCCGTCGCTGGGTGCCGGCTGGTCCCTGTTGGGAAGCGTGCAAGTGCCCGGTGGCACGTCCGCGCTGAGCGTAAGCTACGGCGCGGGGAACAACCCCCCCGCCGAGCTCTGCCTCATGCAGCAGACCACGGCCACGGCCTACGATGCCAATGGCAACACCCTCTCCACGACCGACGCCCTGGGGCGGGTCAGCACATCGACCTACGACGCGTTGGGGGAGGACGTCGCCGACTCGCAGGGCCAGGTCATCGACAGCGTGGCCGGTGCTACGGGCTATTCTACCGTGACGAACGGCAGCACGACCACCAGCACCTGGGCCTTCACGAACGTCAGTCCCAGCAGTCTCGGCGGGTTGGACATCTACGTCTACTCGGCGACGCCGCTGGGCGCGACGGAGAACTGGCAGACCGGTTATTGGTCCGGCACGTCCAGCGTGCTGACCTATGAGGGGACGCCGGCGAGCGGCTCGCCGGGCCCGGGCTGGTACTATCTCGGCTGGGTCACGCCGGCCGGGAACGGCGAGGAGGTGAGCATTTCGAGCAACGACCTGCCTGGCGCGGTGTGCCTCATGCAAAGGACCTCGGCGACGGCCTACGACCTCGACGGCGAAACCACCGCCACGACCGACGCCATGGGCAACGTCACGACCTCGACTTACACATCCGACGGGCAGGCGGCCGCCTCTGCACAGGGTCTGATCGTCACTACCGGCCAGTCGACGACGATCGACGGCGGCAGCTACGCCGTCGTGGGCGGAAAGGCCACGTGGAGCTTCACGGACCTTATTCCCAACTACCAGGAGACGTTCGAGATCTACGTGCAGTTTTCGACCAACGCGGACTTGGCGGCCGGCGACTACAACGTTACCGACGCCGACGGCACTACGCTCGATCCCAGCTCGCCGGCCGACCAGGACTCGGCGCCTTTGGGCCCCGGATGGTATGACCTGGGCAGCGTGACGGCCACCGCCGGCACGTCGATCACGGTGACCTTCGAAGGTTCGAGCGGCAACGTTCCCGGCGCGGTCTGTTTCACGCAGCAGACCTCGGCGATGGACTTCGACGCCGACGGCAACCTCCTGCAGAAGACCGACGCGCTGGGTCAGGCGACCACGTTCCACTACGACGACCTGAACCGCCTGCAGCAGGAGGCGTATGTTGCTTCGGACGGGACGCGTACCATCGCGTACACCTACGATCTCGACAACGAGATGCTCACGGCGAAGGAAACGGACGGCGAGGACAATCCGGTCTGCGGGTACACGTTCAGCTACAACAGCCTGGGCGAGCAGGTCACTGTGGACAACAACGCGAGCGGGTATACGACGCCCGACGTGCCCGACGTCGTGCTGACTTCGGGCTACGACGCCGATGGCGAGCGGACGTCGCTTTCCGCGAAGATCGGCGGAAAGGCCGACTTCGCCAACAGCTACTCCTACGACAGCCTCAATCGCGAAGTGGCGGTCACGCAGACGGCCAGCACAGCCGCCGGCCATGACGCGGTGGACAGCAAGGCGGTCTCCTTCGGTTATGACGCCGACGGCGACGTGACCTCGATCGACCGCTTCAACAGCGACTCGGTTCCATCCAGCCCGACCACCGACGTGGCCAAGAGCACCTATGGCTACGACGGCCTAGGCCGCTTGACGAGTCTCACGCAGCAGAACACCGGCAGCTCGACCACCTACGCCGGCTACCAGTGGACCTACGACGCCGACAATGAGGTCTTGAGTTTCCAGAACAGCGGCAAGAGCGGGGCGTACGCCGACGAGAACGTGGCGAGCTACAGTTACGACTCGACCGGCGAGTTGGTCGGGGCTTCGCCGACCGGTACGTCCAACGCCTCCAACACGCTCTCGAACACCTATGACGCAAACGGCAACGAGGTCGCGGCCGGCGTGACGGTCGTGGGCCCGAACAACGAGGTGCTCTATGACGGGACGTACCACTATGGCTACGACGCGGACGGACGCGAGACGTATAGCTGGAAGACAACTAATGCGAGCGAAACGCAGCCGACCACCGGCGACCGCGACGTCACCCAATACACGTGGGACGGCCTCGGGCGGCTCGCCCAGGTTAGCTATTCGACCAACTACGGCACGGTGGACTGGACCGTCGGGTACACTTATGACATGTTCAATAACCTGATCGGGCGGACGGTTACGGGCGGAACGAACCCAGGCACACAGCGTTACGTCTTCGACGGCACGAACATGGTCCTCGCTTTCGACGGGAACCAGAACCTGACCGACCGGTACTTGTGGGGGCCGGCGGTGGACCAGATCCTGGCGGACGAGAACTTCAGCCCCGTGGCTGGTGTGAGCAATCAACTTCCGATGACTGCCGGCAGCACCACGACCCTCTGGTCGTTGGGCAACAATCAGAACACGGTTCGGGACGTGGT
>CAZTPX010000273.1:0-9703 GCA_964615095.1 uncultured Planctomycetaceae bacterium
TGACGGTCAACTCGGCAGTCGCGGCGGCAAATGCCGGTGATTACGTGGATTGGGTCGATGCCTGTCAGGGGATTGCCGTTCCGGTGGAGGGCAAAGGCGACCGCTTGCAACTTCAATTACAGGGGTCAATCGAATCGCTTTATAGTGACATTCTTAGCGCCAGCATGAACGACTGGCAGCCCCAATTGAACATTGACACCGTAAACGGCGGGCTGGGGTTGTGGACTTCGGCGAGCGGGGGCAGTCCCCTGACGGCCGCGCAGTTCAACGCCTTGATCGGGTCCGGCGATTACAACGGCACGGTCTGGGTGTCAACGGCGGCAATTCCGTTTTTGGTTTCGGGAGTGGCTATCGGCGCGTCCAACAGTGCGTCGGGGCCGGCTGGGGGCGACTTCCAGCAGGTGGGTACCGTCGACGGACTCACGCTCGACTACGAGGCTCAGCCGCTGAACGCCAATGTCGTGGCAAGACCCGTGAATTTCAAGTTCGGTGGAATTGGCGGTCAAATTGTTGCCACGATTGACCCCAGGTTTATTGCCACAAACGGAACCCTTTATACGGTTGAGGAGTACCTACCAAAGATTGGGCAGACCGTGCCAATGTTTGGAGTCGACAAATTTATGTCGCTCGATCTCATGAATGTGCCGAACGGGCAAGTGAAAAACTTCCACTGGGTACAGTTCTTTTACTGTGAGGCCACCTTGCAGGGCACGCTAACCGGCCAAGCGAAAAGAATAACTTACAATGGTTCGTCCACAGGAAACCCGGCCAACCCGGCATTAGGAATCGAGGCCAACCCGGCGTTCCCTTATACAAGCGACCCAAAGAACATCCTTTGGCAGTTGGATAATTTTGGGAAATCCGTGGCGTCGTACGACGAGGTCGGTCTGGCTTGTAAGAGTCCCATCCGATTAGATATCGGCGATGGGCCCCAGGAGGCGTCGGCCGACAATGCACTTACAATTTCAAGCGATGCTGTGACGAAGGGGCAATTGAATACAGTGTCAAGCTGCTCTATAACCATGCATTTTGAGACGTACCTGGTGTACCAGACCAAACCGGGCCAGACGAATGTAGTTGCGAAAATCGGCTGGGAAAGTACCGTTACCCTTAACGTTAAGCTGTACAACCAACTTGTGTCACAATCCAAAAAGCAGACCAGAGAATTTCCAAGCAGAAAACTTCAAGCGGAGTTCCTTGCGAAGGCGTGTGGCGCAACTCCTCCAGTTCTCCAATTTGTTACACCGGCCGGCGGAAAATCCCCCATCGTATTTGGGCAAGGAATGAACACCACGCAAATAAGGCTCCTAAGAAACAAAACCCTTAGCTAGGCGTCACTCGCGAAATGAGATCCTTCCTCCGAATTCGCTTCTCAATAGCGCAGTTGCTTGTCGCCACGCTGATGGTGGCCGTAATATGTTCGGGCACGGTCCTAATCGAGCGAATACGTGCGCACCGATTTCCGCCGGAGGTGCAGGACATTCAAATTTCACCCGACGGATCGCGCCTTGGTCTGGCGCTCCGTGGCCCTGGCGAGTTTTGTTGCCTCGTCTGCGATTCTTCAAGCGGTAGGTTCTTAAGATCATTTGAGTCCGCTGAAGGCCGGCCCGTCAGCCTTGCGATCGCGCGGGATCTTGACGCGTTCGCCGCCGTATTCGCCGATGGCCGGTTAGAGGTTGGGCGGATAACGTCCGGCGCAACGTCGCGCGCGTCTCCGTCCGCCGAGTTCAAGCACTGGTTCGCCAACGAGCAAACGGGGGAGTGGACTCCGATCAGCGTCTTGATCAGTGGCGACGGCGCGATTTGCGCACTCACCTATGACAAGCATGTCGAGATCATCGACGCGCCGAGCGCCCGACGGGTAAATTCGTTCGTAACATCGATAACCGCGCGCCATTCCGTCGGACTTTCAAACGACGGCCGATGTTTCGTAGTGACGGATGCCGGCCATCACAACTCGGAGGTCTGGGATACGCTTGAGGGACGGCGCTTAGCGCTCGACACACAGTCTGCATTGGGCGCGGCCTGGGTCGGGAACGAGACCCTGGCCTTCGTACCATGGGCTCGTCCCATGGCGGTGTGCGTTCGCCGCATACAGAAGAATGAAAAGCGAGCGGAGGGTTCGGAGCCGTACGAATTCGTTTCGGTGCGCGACGAGGTTGCGCTGGCAAGGACCCGGAGCGTAAGCGCCTCGCCGCCGCTGGTGGCAAGCTCGGACGGGAAAGTCTTGGCGGCGACGTATGAACACTGCATCGTAGTCGTGTTGGACGCCGCAACCCTGGAAACGCGGTACCCGGCGGTAGAAACGAAACCTGGCCTATATGTCGGCGACTCGCTTGCAGCCTCCGACGATGGAAAGAGCGTTGCCGCGGGCCTTGTTGAAGAGCCGTACTGGGCGGATAGGCCTCAACGCAAGCTGTGGGTCGTCGACATGCCCACGGGCACAGCGCGTGAGCTATGGCCGAACCGGAACGAGCGCGCACGCGTAGTCGGGGTTCTGGCGTACGTGCTTGCCGGGTTGGGCGTCGGAACGTGGTTGCTTTGGCGAACGGCGCCGCGCGACGCGCTTCGCAATTCACGCAAGTCAGGACCGGCGGTGCCTGTGCCCGATGGCCTCGGGGCGACAGTTTCACACGATTGCGCAAACTGATGCGACTGCAAATCGAGGAGCAATACGCGTGAAAATCCTGGTTGCGATTCCGCATTACTGCGATTTTGACGGCGGTCCCAGCGGGGCTACCAGTTCGCCGGAACGAGCCCGCGCCGAACGGGTCCAGGGCCTGGGGATGTGCATTTCCGCCCTGCACCGCCTTTTCGCCGGCAGTCAGACGGAAGCCAGCCTTGTCGCTGCGGAATACCGCGCGGCAAACGAGGTCCTGCGGGCGGAAATCGCCGTCATCGTGGCGACATGCCAAGACCGGCACATACTGGGCGAGTTATCGGCCATTCGCACGGCGTTCGAGCACCACCGCGCAGAGTGCCGGCCGCCGCAGTTGGGCTTTGAGTGCCATGCCCTGCTCCGTGAGCGCCTCGGGCAATACGACTATTACTGCTATATCGAGGACGACCTAGTCCTGCACGACCCGTGGTTCTTCCTCAAGCTGCGTTTTTTCACCGGGGAACTTGGAGACGACGGCCTCCTGCAGCCCAATCGGTTCGAATTCTCCCGCGATGCGGCCCCGGTCAAAACCTACATCGACGGCGAGGTCCCCGAAGCGCTTACGGCGGGCTTGCAGAATACGCGAGACCGGCCGGAGGTCGTGCTGCCGGTCTTGGGCGCGGCGGTGACGTTCCGAAGGGCGACCAATCCGCACTCCGCTTGCTTCTTCCTCAACGCCGCGCAGATGGACCACTGGGCGCGGCAACCATACTTCCTCGACCGCGATGCCGCATTCATCGGGCCATGGGAAAGCGCGGCGACCTTGGGCATCATGCGGACCTTCCGCATCTACAAGCCGGCGGTGGAGTACGCCAGTTTCCTGGAGGTCCAACACTGGGGCGACGGCTCGATCCGCCGGTTTGCCCAGCGGCAGTCGGACGCGCAGCGGAAAGGGCAAGAGAGCAGCGCGACGAAGACGCAGGCCATGCGTTTGCAGAAGCTCGGTCAGGGCGACGAGGTCATGCGCCTTTACGAGAAGGCCCTGGCCGATCATCCTTCGGCGCAACTGCAGGAGGAGTTCCGCCGCCTGACGGTCTTGACCCGGCGCTGGGAGGGCCGCCGGGCGACGGCCCCGCAAGACCGCCTCCTCTTCGACGGCACGTATTACTACGGCTACGACCCGGATGGCAACCGCACGTCGCGTTGCCGAAAAGACGGCCGGGGCAAGCCGATCGACCTGACGACCTACGATTGGGACGTGCGCAAGCGGCTGACTGCCGCGCGGCGGTGCGGCGCTTCGGGCGAGTTTACCGAAGAGTTCACAAACACAGGCGGCACTTCCGGCCAGGGCGCGGTAGAGGGGGAAGAGGATCAGGCATACGACGGCCGGAACCTCTTTATCCAACCCAACGGCCATGAGGGCGTACCGAAGATCGCTTTCGTCTCGCCGAATTGCGTGGTTGATCCGACAAACGGGGCCGCCTTGGCAACGCTGGGCGGCCTGGAGATGTTGGCCGGCCAGGGTTTCGAGTGCCAGGCCTTTTGCGGCACGCGGTTCGACGCCTGGGAAGAAGTGCTGGTGGAGGAGTCGCTGGTGCGGCAGGGGCTGGCCTACGCGGTGCGGAATCTCCGGCTCGGGCCGCATCGCGGGCGACTGATATTCACTCGTCATGGGAAGGTCGCCGTGACGCTCTTCAGCCTGGCCTCCACCCGTGGGGCATGCTCCAGCGCAGAGGAGGCGAGGGCCTTTTTGACGGCTTGCGAGCTGTTCCTCGTGCAGAACCGGCCGGACGTGGTCTGGACCTACGGGGGCGACGGACTCGGCCGGTCGCTGCACGCGACGGTCAAGCGACTCGGCATCCCGCTACTCTTCTCGCTTCACAACTTTGCCTATCACGATCGCGCGTCGTTTCAGGCCGCCGATTACTTGCACGTGCCCTCAGAGTTCTCCCGGCGGCACTATCGCAAGACGCTGGCCGTGGACTGCCGAGTGCTGCCGGTCGTGGTGAATTGGGAAAGGGCGAGCGTAAAGAACAGCCCTCACCCTAACCCTCTCCCGGAGGGCGATGGGACGGGGAAATACGTGACCTTCATCAACGCGCACGGGATCAAGGGAGTTTACATCTTCGCCCGGATTGCCCGCGAGCTGGCGCGGAGGCGGCCCGATATCCCCCTCTTGGTCACGCAAGGCCGCAGCCGCGCCGACGCGCTCAGCGCGCCGGAATTGGGGCTGGCGGCGCATCTTTTGGGGCAGTTTCCCATTGAGCCGACGCGTGACGGGCGGAACATCATTACCATGCCCTTTGCGCCAGACCCGCGGACGTTCTATCCAACGGTCTATACGGCGACCAAGCTGCTCTTGATGCCCTCGCTCTGGCGCGAATCCTTCGGCCTTGTGGCGGCGGAAGCGATGCTCAACGGCATTCCCGTGCTGGCGAGCAATCGCGGGGCTTTGCCGGAGACGATCGGCGACGCAGGCTTTCTCTTCGATATCCCTGCCCGCTACACGTCGGAGACGCGCGACGTGCCAACGCCGGCGGAGGTCGAGCCGTGGGTGGAGACGATCATCCGTCTCTGGGACGACGCGGCGGAGTACGATCGTTGGAGCCGCGCCGCCCGCGAGCATGCCCAGCAATGGCATCCCGACCGCCTAGCCCCGATCTATCGCGGGTTCTTCAGCCGAATCACCCATCAGCCCGGCCCGCCGCTGGTGCCTTTGGAGGTCACGAAGGGATGAGCGAGACGGAGAATAAGCAGCCGTCCGGTGAGATGCGCCACTGCGGCCAGTAGGTCCCTCTTGCCGAGAGGGACAAATGTGCTTCGAACCACGGGAGAAACTCCGTATTGTTCGAGAGGGCGCACAACAGTCCTTTCCGGCAGAAAGGACCTACCTGAGCCTGTCGCCGGTCGTTGAGAGCAAAAACCCCTAGTCAAGAACCTGCGTGGCATAGCCGTGAATGACAAGAATGTGCGCGGACAGGAATACGCATTTTTCTGTGCCCCACCTTTCTGCCAGACCCTGGCCATGCCCGCCCACACGGCCACTTTCGCCAACCTGCCGCAAGCGGCCGGCCAGACCCGCAGCTTTGCGATCTATGTGCAGTCGTCGGCCGCGCCCGCCAGCGGCAGTTACACGCTCGCGGAAAACGGCACGGCCAGCCCTACGCTGGTCTTCAGCGGCTCCGCCAGCACGCCCTTGGGCAGCGGCTGGTACGAGGTGGGCACGGTCACGCTGGGAACCGCCGACAACAGTTCCGCGCTGACGGTCAACTACTCCGGCTCGGCCGTGGTCACGTCCGCCACGCTGCTGGAGCAGACCTCCACGATGGTCTACAACGCCCAGGAAGACCTGCTCTCCACGACCGACGCCTTGGGCGACGTGACGGCCTCCACCTACGACGGCCTGGCCCGGCCGCTGACGAGCTTGCAGGGTCAGTCCGTGCCGACCTCCGCCGGCACGGCCACCTTGGCCAACCTGCCGCAAGCGCCCAATGAGACCCGGCTCTACACGATTTACGTGCAGTCGACGTCGAGCCTTTCGGGCGGGAGCTACACGTTCAGCGACGGTAACTTTATCTCGAGCATTTCCCCCGCCCCGATCTTGGGCGCTGGCTGGCAGGAATTGGGCACGGTCACCCTGGGCGCCACGGACGAAAGTTCTTCGCTGAGGCTGAGCTACTCGGGCGGAAGCGTAAGTATTTCGAACGTGGTCTGGCTGGAGCAGACCGGCTCCACGATCTACGACGCCATGGGCAATGTGGTCTCGCAGACCGACGGCTTGAACAACGTGACGATCGACGGCTACAACAGCCTGGAGCAGTCGGTTTCCACTTCGCAGGGCCAGATCGTGGCGGCCTCCGGCGGCGCGGCGGCCGTCTACAACCTGCCGCAGACGCCCGGCCAGAGCCGGACCTACACGGTTTATGTTTTCTCGTCGTCGACCCAGCTTACCAACACCTACTCGATCGGCGTCAGCGACCAAAACGGCACGCAGTCGTGCAATAACAGCAGCTTCTCCTCGACCACGCCCTTGGGCACTGGCAACGGATGGTACGAGGCGGGCACGGTGACCCTGCTTGCCGGCGACACGAGCTCCACGCTCAACTTCAGCGCTTTGGGCCCGGCCACGCAGATCTGCCTCGTGGAGCAGGTCTCGGGCACGACGTACACGTACACCGGGCAGGTGGCCTCAGAAACCGATGCTGACGGCAACACGAGCAGTTGCAGTTACGATGCGCTCGGCCAACTGACGAGCCAATCCAGTCCTTTCCCGGACCCGGCGGACGCAAAGATCGTCGCTGGCGACGGCAGCATTCTAACGACGGGCAGTTGGACGGCGGCCAACAACGGCTACGACGACGGCGCCCTGGCCAGCACCGACTCCACGACCACACGCGGCGCGGATTCGAGAACTTATTACTTTAGCGGCCTAACGCCGGGCCAGCAATATGAGGTATTGGCCACTTGGGTGGCCAACGGCGGCAATACGGAAAGCGCCACGTACACGATCGACAACGGCGTGCAGACGTTCACCGCCACCGCCAACCAGCAAAGCGATCCAAGCGCGGACTTTTCAGCGGGCAATTGTGCTTGGCAGAGTCTCGTCGACTTTACCGCCACCGCCGGCTCGCTTGAGGTGATACTGAGCGGGCCTGCAGACGGCGCACAACTCGTTGCCGACGGTGTGCTCGTGATAGGCGCCCGCGCCACGACCAGCTACGTCTACGACGCGCTGGGACGCGAGACCGCCGAGACCGACCCCATGGGCCGCACCACCGCCTATACTTACCAGTTCGGCTATCAGTCCGGCGGGAACTCGTATCCCGGCGACGTGGCCACGACCTGGGAGGGCCAGACGCAATCGCCCGATTCCACTTCCACCGCCTCCTCACAGACGTGGACCTTTAGCAATCTCACGCCCAATAACGAGGCGACTTATGATGTCTTTGTGCAGGCGCCGGCATCGTCGCTTTCCGGTTTCGCGATGAGCAACAGTTCGTGGACTTCATCGGACGGCCTTTCGGCTGCCGCGCTGGGGAACGGCTGGACGCTGTGGGGCACCGTGACGTTGGAACAGGGCTATACGACGATTACGGTCTCCAACAGCGGCAGCGACTGCGCCGTGAACGTCTGTCTCATGCAATCGGTCTCCAGCGACACCTACGACTCCGACGGCAATCTCGTAAGCGAGACCGACGCCCTGGGCAACACCACCACGTACGCCTACACCGCCTTGGGCCAGGCGGCGCAGCAGCGGGTCACCAGTTCCGCTCCCTTGCTCGGCCCGCTCTACGATAAGGCCGGCAACACGGTCTCCGACACCGACCTTTTGGGCAACGTCACGACTTATTCCTATGATGCCTTCGGCGACCAGGTGAGCGAGACCGACCCCTACCCGGACCCCGGAACCGCGCAGGTTCTCGACAACAACAACGTCAATAACAGCGGTTTGCCGAACGACAGCGTGTCGCTTTCGGGCAACTGGTCGACGGTGACCGGTAGCGGCTATGACAACGGTTATAGCGTCAGCACGACCCCCAGCGACACAGCCGTCTACACGTTCAGCAATCTGACGCCGGGGCAGCAGTACGAGGTACTAGCCACCTGGCCCGCCGCCACCGGCAACGGCAACACGACCAACGCGACCTACACGATCGCCAGCGGCACGCAGCAGCTTACGGCCACGGCCGACCAGTACAACGCGCCGCTGGACAACCTCACGCTGAACAACTTCTCGTGGCAGAGCCTGGTCACGTTCACGGCCGGCAGCGGCGGCACGGCGACGGTCACTTTGGCCGGCGGCCAGTCCGCCGCGCAGGTCGTGGCCGACGGCATCCTCGTCACCCAGGCCCGCCCGGTCACCACTGACGTCTACGACGCCGACGGCAATCTCTTGAGCGAGACGGATCCGCTGGGGAACGTGACGACTTCCACGTACGACGCTTTTGGCAATCAGGTGAGCCAAAGCGATCCGTACCCCAACCCCAGCGCCGCGCAAATCATCGACGACTCCGGCCAAAATATGCCGCTCAACGACAGCGTGACGTTTTCCGCCAGTCCCAACGGTTGGACGCCTAGCGACTCGGGCGGCTACGATGGCACGTACAGCACGAGCACCGCTTCCTTGGCAACGGCCGCTTATACATTCACTGGCCTGACGCCGGGGCAGCAGTACGAAGTGTTGGCCACCTGGGTTTCGGGTTCTACGAACACCGCCGCCGCGACTTACACGCTTAGCAACGGCGCGGCGGGGGTGGCCACGGTCAACCAGCAAAACGCGCCCGTCGACAATCTGGCGGTGGGCAACTGCTCCTGGCAGAGCCTGATCACTTTCGCGGCCGGCAGTGGCGGCACGGTGACGGTCACGCTTTCCGGCGGCCATAGCGGCGCGCCGGTCGTCGCCGACGGCGTGCTCGTGGTTCCCGCCCGTCCCACGACCACCGACACCTACGATCTCGACGGGAATTTGGTCGGCCAGACCGATCCGCTGGGCAACGTCACGGCCTATGCCTTCGACGCCTTCGGCAACCAGATTAGCCAGAGCCTGCCCAACGCCAGCACGGGCGCGGCGGGCGGACCCACGACATCGTATACCTTCGATCTCGACGGCAACACGCTTTCGCTCACCGATCCGGTGGGCAACACGACCTTTTGGACTTACGACGGCCTGGGCCAGGAGACTTCGCAGAGCGAGGTCGTGGCCTTGGGCTACAACACCGACGGCTCGATCCAGACCACGCTGGCCAACAGCAGCTATCAGTATGATCTTGCCGGAGACTTGGCGCAAACGTCCGATGCGGACGGCAACGTGACCACCTATGCCTATAGCGGGCAGGGCCAGGAAATCGGCGAGACCTTGTACCAGAGCACGGGCAACGCCGGCGCGCTGAACCGCTGCGTGAGTTTCCAGGATTCGTCCGGTCGCACGTGGGCCTACGATTCGACCCCGCCAAGCAATCTCAATGCGCAGGCGGCTTATACGTGGAGCGGGCATATCGAGTACTTCTCCGGCGGCGCATGGTATGCAACGGACTCGACTGGCACTAGCGCCTTCGGCAACGACGTTGCCGCGCTCTGGAATGGCATGCCGCCGAATTCCGCAGA
>CAZTPX010000274.1:0-9624 GCA_964615095.1 uncultured Planctomycetaceae bacterium
CGGTGCCGTGGCCCGGGCAGCGCGTAACCCAGCGGACGCGGGAGCACCCGCACGACCGATATGCGGCCAAGGTCAAGTTGATCAAGGGGCTTTATAAACGGGGCTGGGCGGCCGAGGAGGTGCGGCAACTGTTCCGCGTGATTGATTGGATGATCAATCTGCCCAGGCCGCTGGAATTGGACTTCTGTCACGAGATCAACCGCTATGAGCAGGAGAAAAAGATGCCTTTCATGACGACACCGGAACGAATCGGACGGGAACAGGGTTTGGCGGAGGGCCGTGTCGAGGGCCGTGCTGAGGGAATCGAACTGGCCCTCAAGCTCAAGTTCGGAGATGCCGGACTACGGCTGATGCCCGAAATCCGGGCAATCACGGACGCTGCGAAGCTCAAGGAGATCCTTCTGGCCATCCCCGCGGCAGCCACACCCGAGGACCTGCGGCGCGTGTGGGCCGGTTGAAGGTGAAGCGGTGGTTGGTTGGCTGCGCCTCATAGGTAGTCGCCAGCATGCGGGCGATGGGAGGGAAACCATGAAACAGCCGACCCGATGTAGTTCACGGACAGCATGCCCCGTTCTCTGTCACGTTTCATCAGATCTGCTTTCTTGGTCGGCCGTGACTGCCACGGTTATGGCCATGGTGCTACCGCAACACGGCGGCGACGTGCGCCACAATGCCAAACGCCCGATGCAGGTCGAAGGCGACGTAGTCAGCTTCGCGAAGGACCGCCCGAAGTTGCCCTGGGACCTGTCTCTTCAGGATCTCGTGTTTTTCGTCGGATACGTCGAGGGGGTCGTTTCCAGGAATGGCCAACTTGCCGCGGACGAGTCCGATCAGTCGCCGGTCGTCTGTCTTCAACCGGCCTGACGGCCTGCCTCCGGAATGTCTCATGGACACAACTGCCGACGGGGCTAAAATAGGGGAAAAGGAGATCCTGGACGTGCCATCGCCGCTTCCTGGAATGGACCCGTACATCGAGCATCCGGAAGTGTGGAGTGATTTCCACGGTGATTTCGCCGCGGAGATTCGGGCGGAGTTGAACAAGGTCATCCAGCCGCGATACGTGGCGCGCCTGACACCTCGCGTGACCTATGAGATCGTCGCGATCGACGACACTCGCAACGTCCGCCCGGACGTCGGAATTTGGCAGCCGCGCCCCGCGGCGGAGGCGGTGGGGAGGGGTTGCCGTCATCTCCGCTGCACCGATCGAGAGCCTGGTGGCGATGGAAATGCCCCTATGGCTGTTTACGGTCGAGGTCCGCGAGACGGGCACGCTGCTACTCGTAGCGGCAATCGAGATTCTTTCGCCGCTCAACAAACAATCCGGCCACGAGGCCCATGGCGAGTACCTTCGCAAGCGGCGCGAAATGTTGCGTTCCGGGGCGCATTTGATGGAGATCGACCTTCTCCGCGCCGGGCGGCGGCCTCCGCTGGAGCGTCCGGTGCCGCCTGCCCCGTACTATGTGCTCCTGAGCCGCGCGAGCCGCCGTCCCAAGGTCGAGGTGTGGCCCATCCAACTCCGCGAGAAGTTGCCCACGCTTCCCGTGCCGCTTCTGGAGCCGGACCCCGATGCGCCGCTGGAGCTTGCCGCGGTCGTGGCAGCGGTGTACGAGCGTGGCGGTTATGCGCGGCTGATCGACTATTCGCAACCGCCGCCGCTCCCGCCGTTGTCCGATGCGGAAGCCACATGGTTGGATGAGCACTTGCGGGCGCAGAAAGCGCGCTGATACCATCTGGGAGAGGGGCTGGCCCATTACTGTGTCCGCAGCCAATCCTTCAGGTCGGCCAGAGTGTTGAAACCGAGCAAGGCTTTGCCAAGGTCTTCGAGGCGATCGGCCGACAGTCGCTTGGACCTCGCCGCGGTCATGGCGGCGGAGTACGATCGCGGCGGTTAGGTCACCGCCGGCTAGCGCCTGGTTCCAGGAGAACATGGCCCCGGGCTCGACGGTCTGGGCGGGCAACGTGTTCCTCTGCGAGAACAAGGCGGTGAAACTGACGCTGGTCTGCGACGGCATGGCTGCGGGCCGTGGACCATGCCTGGAAGTCCACAATCCCGCGGATCAAGCGTTCCACGCGGCGATCGTCTCGCCGCCGCACACGCCGTTGTTCGGCGGCATGCGTTTGACGGCCAGCGTGCCCGCCAAGGCAAGCGTCGCGCTGCCGGTGTCGCCCCGACAGCAACCTTGAAGACATACGCTTGTAGTAAGATTTGGGAAGGAATAAGCCCTCGCTAATTCAGGAATATTTGATATAATGGCAAAGGGTGAACCCCCCGATGCACGTTGATTTGTGCCACTTCTTGGAATGGAAAAGCTAATGATCGAGTTGACTGAACAACAGCGGCAGGAATTGAGCGTACCGGAACCAATCGTCATCGATCCCAGCACGAGGAACATCTATGTCCTCGTGCGAAAGAACGTATACGACCGCATTAAGGGACTGCTTTACGATAACGGCGAGTGGACGGACGATGAGTTGCGGTTTCTGCTGGCGCGGTCAGCGGATGAAAACGGCTGGAACGAATCGGCGATGGACGACTACGATGAATACGATGCGAAACGGGCCGAAGCATGCCGCTGAATCGTGGAGACGTAATCCTGACCTTCGTCGCGAACATTGGCCAGCCTGGCGGCAAAGGTCCGCCCGGCTTTGGTAGTGCAGTCGAACTACAACAATGCGCGGCTGAACGAGACGATCATCGCCGCCATCACCAGCAACATCTCGCGAGTCCATGAACCAACGCAACTACTCATCGACATCTCCACTACCGATGGAGCGGCATCAGGTCTGCTGCACCACTCGGCATTGCGGGGCGAGCGGCTGCATTCCATCCCGCAGGCGGATGTGCGGCGCGTGATCGGTCACATGTCGGCCGCGCTGATGCTCAAGATCAACGACTGCTTGAAAGCAGCACTCGACCTGTTGTAGGCAAAGACGGGGACCTGCAGCACGCCGGCACGATGAGGGCGGCAAGCCGAGGGGTATCGCAATGCTCACGCGCGGTGCGCCTTCTGCTGATCGCGCGCCGGCCCTGCTTAAGTGCGGGGGCATCTTGGTAGGTCATTATTTCTCCGAAAAATCAATCGGCGGCGATTGCGGCTTGGTGGCCTCCAGTCCCGTATGGCCATGGTGTTACCGCAACACGGCAGCGACGTGCGCCACAATGCCAAACGCCCGATACAGGTCGAAGGCGACGTAGTCAGCTTCGCGAAGGACCGCCCGAAGTTGCCCTGGGACCTGTCTCTTCAGGATCTCGTGTTTTTCGTCGGATACGTCGAGGGGGTCGTTTCCAGGAATGGCCAACTTGCCGCGGACGAGTCCGATCAGTCGCCGGTCGTCTGTCTTCAACCGGCCTGACGGCCTGCCTCCGGAATGTCTCATGGACACAACTGCCGACGGGGCTAAAATAGGGGAAAAGGAGATCCTGGACGTGCCATCGCCGCTTCCTGGAATGGACCCGTACATCGAGCATCCGGAAGTGTGGAGTGATTTCCACGGTGATTTCGCCGCGGAGATTCGGGCGGAGTTGAACAAGGTCATCCAGCCGCGATACGTGGCGCGCCTGACACCTCGCGTGACCTATGAGATCGTCGCGATCGACGACACTCGCAACGTCCGCCCGGACGTCGGAATTTGGCAGCCGCGCCCCGCGGCGGAGGCGGTGGGGAGGGGTTGCCGTCATCTCCGCTGCACCGATCGAGAGCCTGGTGGCGATGGAAATGCCCCTATGGCTGTTTACGGTCGAGGTCCGCGAGACGGGCACGCTGCTACTCGTAGCGGCAATCGAGATTCTTTCGCCGCTCAACAAACAATCCGGCCACGAGGCCCATGGCGAGTACCTTCGCAAGCGGCGCGAAATGTTGCGTTCCGGGGCGCATTTGATGGAGATCGACCTTCTCCGCGCCGGGCGGCGGCCTCCGCTGGAGCGTCCGGTGCCGCCTGCCCCGTACTATGTGCTCCTGAGCCGCGCGAGCCGCCGTCCCAAGGTCGAGGTGTGGCCCATCCAACTCCGCGAGAAGTTGCCCACGCTTCCCGTGCCGCTTCTGGAGCCGGACCCCGATGCGCCGCTGGAGCTTGCCGCGGTCGTGGCAGCGGTGTACGAGCGTGGCGGTTAAGAGCCATTGGGAATCGCAAGGCCAGTACGATGACCCCGACAATCACGAACGAATCCAACACGCGATCACTATGGCTCCCGGACGACCCCCTGGACGCCGAGCATGCCCTCACCACCGCGATACTGATCCCCGCTGGTGCCTCAGTGCGGGTACCGACGCTTTGCTGCGGCCCGGTTCGTTTGGCGGGTGGAGGCCATCGAATTCCGTTCTCGGCTGGTACTGTCGGCTGGATCGTCGTTGGCGGTGATGAGTGGCACCTGAACCTATTTGGCCACTCACGGGCTGCACAGCAGGCCGCACGGCGACGATGGAACATTCCCATCAATCCCGGCACAAGTGCCGTGAGACGCGACGTGGAAGGGTTTGCGGGCTTAATCTACCGCATGCTCTGGAAGCGGGTCAAATCGGCCACCCCTCGCGGCACAGATTGGATTGCTCAAGCCAAATCAGTGCGGGCCGGGGCATTGTTTCTTGGACGAGATTTAATTCACCTTTTTTCTGTCAAGACCCTTTAACTTTCGGAGAAATACCGTGATCCAATACGTAAGAAGTCCGACGACCCTGGCCGAGTGGAAGTTGTGCAAGCCGGGGGATGTAATCGAACTCTTGGGCTACCGCGTCGAAATCACGGAGGCAAATTACCATCCGTTTATGAACGAGATCATGTGGTACGTGAACTGGTTCATCGGTGGGCAAATTGGCGATTGGATTTTGCCGAACCCGAACCCCAGCAAGCTAACCCGTTATCAGATCGCGGTGGACAACTTGTACGTTGTCAGCGGCATTATGAAGGTGCTGGCAAAATACGAGCGAAAGGAAGATCGTGATCCGCATCGTGGGTTCATGCACTATTGGAGAACTTTGTTCGGTGGCGTGCCTTTGGTTGAGTAACAAGCAATTTCGCAGAATACATGGAACACGGAATTGGAAGCACCTTTTGACGAGAATACGATGACGAATAGCACCAAAAACCCGTCCGATTTCGTATCGCAAAAACCAAAGGCGAAATCGAAAATGGTCGTCCGGATCGTCCGCTTGGTGCGGGCCGAGGGTTTGAGCTACGACGATTGGCGATACATCAGCCGCAGAGTTCGCCAGCTATGCGACCTGCGGCCCGACAAGAAACCAATCAAGCTCCCCCGCGTGCTGAACGCCGACGAGTTCCGCCGTTTCTACCAAGTTGTAGATCGGGCCGAAGATGTCCAGCACGCCATCATGCTGCGGCTGATCTTCTACACCGGCGTCCGGGTTTCGGAGTTGTGCCGGATCGAAGTTGCCGAGATCGACCTTGAGAATTGCAAGATTTTCATCAACCGGGGCAAGGGGTCGAAGGATAGGTATGTCTTGTTCGGCAAGACGTTCGCCACGGCCCTACGAACCCACGTCGCGGCCCACCCGAACAATCGCTGGCTTTTCCAGACCCGGAGGAGCAGCAAGTTCAGCCCAAGGCGAGTTCAGCAGATTGTTAAAAAATACGCGGAGCAGGCCGGGGTCAAGGCCACGCCCCATGCGTTCCGGCACCAATGCATAACTTGGCTGACAAGGCACAGCGGCTTGGTCGATGCTGAACTTCAACTTATCACCGGACATGCTCGTAGGGAGACATTGGCAATCTATCAGCACGTCGTTCTCGATGGCGACTTGGAAAAGAAATATCAAGCGGCGATGAACAAGGCCGGGTTGTAGGGGGCATGGCCGAAGGTGAAGAGGTCGGCACCGCGGCGGAAGTCGGTCTTGAAAAAGTTCGGTTTCAATTCGATAAATTGAAGAACTCTTTCCAAAAAACCTGGGCTGACACCCATATCACCCCCGGCTGGAACTGCAACGACACCCCTTCTTTCTTTTGGGACTCCGGTAGGATTTGCACCACGGAGTTTTCACGATGAGGCCACGGTTGGGCGGGGGACGGGGGCACTGGGGGCGTTCAGCGTGGATCGTCATTCCCCTAACTCCCCGCCGCCCTTGCGATACGGGAGAAACAAGGATCGCATGGCAGTGGGTGCGGAACGGGCTGGATGCCCTATCTGTCGGCTAGGCTGCCTTTCGTGCTGTTTCTGTCCAACGAAATGGCATGGAAAGAATAGCCGGGCCGTCTGTTTCATCTTGCCCGGAAAGGGTTGGCTCCCCAACGAGTGAAATTCGTTCTTGCTTTCGTCGCCATAGACCATAGACGGCAAGGCCCATAGCCCAAACACCAAGCAGGGCGAGGGTGGAGGGTTCGGGAATGGTGGCTACAAAACCGTGCGATATATCATTGGAATCAGTATAGGTGCCAACAATCGTGTTACCCGATATTCCACCAGTCAACCAGATTGGTCCCCACGGATCGCTGTTCAGCGTTGTGTAAGTATCCGTCAGTATGTCAAAGAGAAATGGCTGGTAATAATTCGACGTGTCTGTGTAACATCCAAAAACCGTATCGCCGTCGATTCCAGTTACCGTGGTAATCATTTGACCACCCACCAATGGATCGTCCAGAGTTGTATAACTCTTGTTTGCAATGTTATAGACAAAACCGTGGCAACGGTCTGCCGAGTCACGATATAGTCCAGCGACGTAGTTACCAGAAATGCCCTCAGGACATGTGCCTTCGGGAAACTGGTTGTATGCGGCAAACGGATCACGTAGCGTTGTGTAAGCGGATGTCGAAAGGTTGAATAGAAATCCTTGAGCAGTGTCCGACGAGTCCCAATAAAATCCGACAACGTTGTTCCCGGAGATACCGGTGGTGACGGTCCCAACGATGCCGCCACTTGTGCTGCTTGGTGCTGATGGATCATTCAGCGTTGTGTAGGCAGATGTCGAGACGGTGTATATGAAGCCGTGCAGGTTGCCTGTCGGGTCGTAGTAACATCCGACGACATTGTTCCCCGAAATGCCAGCCGGTGAGGTGCCCTGCGATCCTGCCAACGGATCGGAAATGCTTGTAAATGTTGATCCGTTGTAAAGAAAGCCACCGGGGAGAGAATTATCGGTCCCAACGATATTGTTGCCGTCAACTCCGGAGAGAACAGTGCCGAACCCGCCTGGGTAGTCTAGCGTTATGTACGTCTGGGCGACGGCAGCACCGGAGCAAAAGCCAAGTCCGAGCATGAGCAACGGCAGTTTTCCAAAACTTATCAATCGGTTCATAAACCCGCTCCTCAAAGCAAGAACTGGCCCGCCAGAACCATTTTGCGGCATTTGAATAACGATTGCAAGACTTGTCCCCCCGTGGATTTCTGCGTCTGCACCCCAAGCAGAGTTGGTTTCGATTCGAAATCCCCGATCAGTGCAGCGTTCTTCGATTGGCACCAACGGGGCGTGGGGCGTCAAGGCAGTTGGGCATGGACGGCTTTCCCAGCGAACCCGTAAAGTCAGCGGTGGGTCGGGAGCGGCCTTGAGTCCGTTGGAGAGGGCAGCGGCCCAAGTATCCGTGGCCCCGATGTTGGCGGCGTGTTGCCAAACTAACATTGTTATCATTGTGTTATCAAAACGGCCCGCAGGAGCGAGAAAAGGACTCACGGCAAATCGCCGTAAGTCCTTTTCCCGTTTCAAGATACCGAAGGTGGGACTTGAACCCACACGAGGTTGCCCTCACTGGATTTTGAGTCCAGCCGCCGTTCGGATCAGAGGTGTGTGCTCGTTACCCTGAGGGCAGATCGTCCTGGGCGGCGCTGTCTAGCAGGGTACGGTTTGGTTTTCCCCTGTGGTATAATTCTCTGCGGAGACTTTGCCGGTCCTTTCTGAAAGGCTAATCCATGAATGCAGAGGCAATCCGCGAAATGCTCGATCGCCGGCCCTTCGAGCCCTTTGAGGTTATCATGTCCAGCGGCGAACGGCATCTGGTAAAACACCCCGAGTTCCTGATGCTGCTCCAGTCGAAGGTCGCCATTGGCGACTTGCTTTCAGATCGGCTGACCGTACTGGCTATCCGGCACATCACGGAGCTGCGGCCGGTCGAGTCACAACCATCAGCGTAAGAGGCGTTGCGGTCAGAACGGCCTGCGGCGCCAACCCAATCGTGGGCGACAACGACAGGCTTGACCTCTGTCTTTGGGGAGGCAAGGTGAGAGATTTCGGGAAGAACCGCTTGCAGTGCCCCGGTGATCTGCCGCAGGTATGATCTGCCAACAAAACCGTCGTGCGGATGCCTGTACGAATGGTCGGACTTTGCGGTTTGATTGCTACGGATTTGAGGACTCGTGCGCCTATGGAGCGATGAGATTACAGACGCCTTCAGTTGTGCTGTTTTCAATAAGTTCAGCAGGCTCATGACGGTTGCCGTGCCACGAACTCGCCAGTACAATGCAAGTTGTTGGGGGAAAAAGGCTTACGCTTCCGCGAGGCGAATATAATGGCTTGGCCGGAACTGACGGAGATTGCTCTGGCCGAGCGGACCAAGAGGAAGGATACTCAGGAAGTGATGCCTTGATCGACGCGGAAAGCACAATGGTCTATTGTGGAGCCGTTACGGGGAGTCGTGGTGTTGGAGCCAGCATATTGGGTAGCAATCATTGTCCACGGATTATCTGGAGGAAAAGGAAATGAGTCAAGTTGTTGAGAGCACCGAGGTTATGACCTTGGAGGAGGCGGCTGCTTTCCTGCGAGTGTCGCCAGAGGCTGTCATGCGATTGGTTGTCCAGCAAGCCCTGCCCGGCCGTCAGATCGAAGGGCAGTGGCGGTTTCTCCGCGCCGCGCTGGCCGACTGGCTGCGCGAGAAAAGCGGCAAAGCCGTGTTGCTCAGCCAGGCCGGGGCATTTGCGGACGACGAGTCGCTCGCGGAGCTGCGCGCCACGATCTACAAGGAGCGCGGTCGACCCGAAGTGGAGGAAAACTGATGTACCTGCTCGACGCTGACACGCTCACCCACCTTCACGCGCGGCATCCGCGGGTGGTCGAGCGACTCCGCCAGTGCGACGAGCCGGAGATCGGGATAAGCATCGTCACCAAGGCGGAGGTCTTGCGGGCGCGGTGCGAGTTCCTGCTGAAAGCGGCGAACGCCGAACAAGTCGTGCGCGCACAAGGCTGGCTGGAGGTCAGCGAAACGCTGCTGCGACAACTGTTGATCGTCCCGTTTGGCGACGGTGCGGTTCGCGCGTTCAAGAGACTCGAGAAGCAGAAGGCCCTCAAGAAAATCGGCCATGCGGACCTACTTGTTGCCAGCGTTGCCCTGGCAAACCATGCCACATTGGTCACCCGCAACCTGCGGCACTTTCGGCAGATTCCGAACTTGGACCTGGAAAACTGGGTTGATTAGGGCTGGGTGGCGGAGGTTTGTTGGCCGGCCAATCCATAAGTGCGAAACGGAGCAAGACTTGGTTCTTCCATGGCGAGACGCCGTTTTGTCGCCCTGCGCCGGTGATTCGCGTAACCCAGCGGACGCGGAAGCACCCGCACCGGCGATATGCGGCCGAGGTCAAGTTGATCAAGGGGCTTTATGAACGGGGCTGGGCAGCCGAGGACCTGCGGCAACTGTTCCGCGTGATCGACTGGATGATGGATTTACCGAAGCCGCTGGAAGTGAACTTCT
>CAZTPX010000275.1:0-9422 GCA_964615095.1 uncultured Planctomycetaceae bacterium
AAACCTATTACGGGCTTGACCCCGCCGAGTACAACGAGCTGTTCGACAAGGAGCTGGAGTGGATCCTCCAGAGGACCCGTGACCCCGCCCACCGTCAAGTCTTGGAAGGGATGCGAGGATTCAACTGGATGGGGTACGTTGCCGCGGCGGTGCGGAACGCCGGCTTCCATGACCAACGGGATGTCCAGGAGCGGTCGCACGAGGTGGCGGTCAAGCTGCTCATGGGGCGGCTCTTCCGAGGCTTCGACGAACGGATTTCGGGTCCGATGGACTTGAGGTTCAAGCGGTCCGTGGGGAACGCCATCAGGAACCTCGTCGAGAAGGAAAAGAATAGGCAGCACTACCTGCCCACAGTTCCCATCGACCGGGAGTGCGAGCCCGCCAGCGGGTCTGGCGGCAACGACAGTGGCGAAAAGGTCGTCAACGACTTCCGGCGGTTGGTAAAAAGGCGGTTGGGTGAGCTTGGGGTTGCTGTCCTCGACGTGCGCCTGGCTGGCGGCGAGACAAAGGCGTTGGTCGATCGCCCCGATCTCGGCTCCCCCGGCAAGTGGGGCGTAAAGCGCACCGTGCAGCAGATCAAGCAGTTGGCACGGGAGTACGCCGCTTCGCTAGGGGATTCGGAGTTGCTGCGGCGGATCGAGAAGGCGATGGCGGCAGAATCGGAGACGATCGGGAAGCGACGTGCTACAACGGCGGCAAGGCAGGCGGTGCGGACGTGAAGGAAAAGTAGGTTTGGGTGTTGCGTTTCCGGAACCGTTGCCCAGAGACAACCGCTCGTTGAAGGCGCCTTGGCAAGATCGTATACTGGCAACGGTAGGGACCGATACCGCCACAACCCCGACTGTCAATCATGCCCGTCCCGAAACGCATAGTCGTCACCGGCGTTAGCCGTAAGACGGCCGTACCGGCGGTCTGACCTTTGGAGGTCTTATCTCAGATGCCCACCAACCCAGATACCGCGACTGACAGCCTCCTGATCCCCCCCTTCTTCGTTCAAGCCGGGACGCACGCGATTGGGACGGTTCGCCAGATTCTCAGGCAATCTGGGACTTTGGCCGGCTTAGACGCAGAAGAGTTCTGGGTCGGGTCACGGAAAAAGGGAAATATCTACGTCCTCCCGAGCGGCGAACGGTTACTGGTTACAGACCAGGCCCGCTGTCCGCAGCCAGCCACCGTCGATGGGGTGCTGTGTCGGCACAGCGACGGGAAGTTGTACTGGCTCTCGCATCACCGATTCGACGAACTCAAGAGGGACGTGGACGACGGGAAACTCGCCGACCGGCGTGCGGCGATCTGGAAACGATGGGCCGACACCGTCCGCTACCGATCGGAATTGGTTGATCCAGACGGCAACGTCGTCAGTCGCGGGCTTCGGCCTCCGCAGCTCGGCGGCCTGCACGCGATCGGTGCCCACTGGACTCAGTCGCACCAGCCAGCGACGATCGTCATGCCGACGGGCACGGGGAAGACCGAGACGATGCTAGCAGCTCTGGTTGCTTACATTCGTGGACCGCTCCTAGTAGTTGTACCATCGCAATCGTTGCGCGAGCAGATCGCCGAGAAATTCCTGCGACTCGGCTTGCTCCAGGAGTTGGGCATCATCGCGGAGGGGACTCCCCTGCCGTTGGTCGGCGTCGTTACGAAGCGGCCGAAATCCCTCGCCGACCTCGCCATCTTCGACCATTGCAACGTCGTGGTCAGCACCATTTCGGCGCTGGGCCAAGGTGAAGCAGACGCGTTGATCCCTGCAATCGCAGAACGGGTGAGCGCCCTGATCGTCGATGAAGCGCACCACGTCCCAGCCTCCACATGGTCACAGTTCAGAGAATACTTCGCGGCCAGCCCCGTTCTGCAGTTCACGGCAACGCCCTATCGTCGCGACGGTCAACTCGTCGATGGAACGGT
Source organism: uncultured Planctomycetaceae bacterium (assembly GCA_964615095.1). GTDB lineage: Bacteria > Planctomycetota > Planctomycetia > Pirellulales > Thermoguttaceae > JANXQG01. The sequence continues at coordinate 1,906 of CAZTPX010000275.1, forward strand.
TATCTACTCGTACCCCCTGCACCGCGCACAGCAAGACGGGTATTTCAAACCGATCACGTTTGCGCCGGTGTACGAGTTGGATGCCGACGAAGGAGATACAGCCATTGCCGACGCAGCGATTCGGAAGCTCCGGGAGGACATAGCGAGCGGTCGGAACCACATGGTCATGGCACGGTGCGACACCATCGATCGCGCGAAGACGCTGTACGCCCTCTACCAGCGACTTGCCCCGGAGTACTCGCCGACGCTTGTTTACTCCGATGCCCCCCCGACGGCGGGAGACATCGCCAACCTCCGCGCCGGCAAGAGTCGCATCATTGTCTGCGTCGATATGCTCGGCGAAGGGTTCGACTTGCCGCAGTTGAAGATTGCCGCGGTCCACGACACGCACAAGAGCCTCGCCGTCCTCCTGCAATTCACCGGGCGGTTCACACGCACCGCGGGAACTGACATCGGAGATGCTACCGTCATCGCCAACATCGCCGATCAACGTGTCTCGAACGCTCTCGACCGACTCTACAGCGAAGACGCGGACTGGAACTTGCTCCTAAGCGAGTTTAGCTCCAGAGCCACTCGCGAACACGTTGAACTCGTTGAGTTCCTCGCAAAGTCCCGAAACCTCAGTTCTGCTGACGATGATGGGGACGCGCCCACAATCGCACGAAGTTTGCTGCAACCCGGATTTAGCGCGGTGGCGTACAGGTGCGATGAGTTCCGGCCCAAGAACTTCCCGAAGGGGCTCCACGAGCGCACAATCGTGCCGTCTGCGTGGTTGCACCAGGAATCGAACACCCTCTACTTCGTCACTCGCTGCGAGCCGCACGTCCGCTGGAGCCGGTCCAAGCAACTGCGCGACCGCCAGTGGGACCTGTTCGTCTTGCACTACGATCCATCCCTGAAGCTCCTGTACCTACACTCGAGCGACACGGGTTCACTGCACGAGGATCTCGCGCGCGCGGTTGGCGGGAACTCCGTGAAGCTGATCCAAGGTGAGACCGTCTTCCGTTGCCTCGGTCGCATCACGCGGCTAATGTTCCAGAACATTGGCGTCAAGAAGGTCGGGCGGCGCAATCTTCGGTACGCAATGTACACGGGCGCCCAAGTCGAAGAGGCCCTGTCCCTCGCCGAGAAAGCAGGCTCCGTAAAAGCGAACCTTGCCGGCGCGGGGTTCGAGGGCGGGTATCGCGTGACGATCGGCTGCTCATACAAGGGACGGGTGTGGTCGCAGGCGCACGGACCGATCCGAGGATTCATCGACTGGTGTGGGGTGATCGGTGCCAAGCTCAACGATGCTTCGATCGACACTGACGCCATCCTCGGCAACGTCCTGCTTCCGAAGGAATTGACGACTATTCCCAAAGAACGCGTCCTCAGCCTCGACTGGCCGCTCGACTTGCTCGCCCAATCCGAGGCGCAAGTGATTCTCAGCGGCAACGGTCGCGACGTGCCGCTCGGCATGTTTGACATTCGATACGAAGAGACACGTCCGCGGAAGAATCTCATCCTTTTCCGTATCGAGACGCACGAGTTTGGCAGTACCTTTTCGCTGAAGCTCAGTAAGAGTCGAGGCTTCGAGGTTGCCTTGGTCAGTGGTACGCCGATCTCCATCCGAGTCGGTAGGCGGCAGGCGGCCTTGGCGGCCTATCTGTCGGAAAACCCGCCGTTGGTCCGTTTCTGCGACCTGTCGGAGCTCGACGGCAACTTGCTGGTGACCCCCAAGGAACGGCGTGACCTCATATTTCCCCCCGAGCGTTTCGAGCCGTGGGATTGGTCTGGAACGGACATTACCGCCGAATCGATATGGAAAGGCAACATCGAGCGGCACGACTCCATTCAGCAGCGTGCCGCTGATCGCTACGACGCCGGTGGCTTCCCCGTTATCTTCAACGACGACGCCAAAGGCGAAGCTGCGGACCTCGTGTGCCTGAAAGAGGAGGGCGACAGGATCCTTGTCGCCCTCATTCACTGCAAATTCTCGGGCGGTACCAATGCCGGTTCACGGGTGAAGGACGTGGTCGAGGTCTGCTCGCAGGCCGTCCGTTCCGCGAAATGGCAGTGGCGGTTCCGCGAGCTCTGCGGTCACATTGTCCTTCGCGAAAAGCGGCTTCGCACACCAAGCCGGCCGACGAGGTTTCTCAAGGGGCATGCTAAGGACCTCAACTATTTTCTGCGTGTCAGCCGCTTCAAGGAAGTGCGAGTGCAGGTGGTCATTGTGCAACCGGGCTTGTCGCAAAGTCGCTGCACCAACGAGCAAACCGTCGTCCTCGCGGCTGCACACGCCTTTCTCCACGAGACCGTCGGGATCGACCTCGACGTGGTATGCACTGAATAAACGGCTCTAGCGTTGTGGTCCACGGCGAAAGCACTTGTAGGGAGAACGCTTGTGTCGTTATAATGAAAGACATACGCAGTCCAGGGGAGTCGCCAAGGAGCCCATGTCGAGTAGAGTGTCACCATGGCCACATGGAAGAAGAACATACTGAAAATTCCACCGGCGATTCTGCAGAAACTTGGTCGCTACCACGACTCCCAGGTTATCGTTGCTGTCGTGAAGAAGGTTCCGGTGAGTGCCATCGCAGCGGGGTCGTACAAGCACTTGTGCATCACTGAATCGGCCGGCATTCCGACGGTTCCCTCCTTCGTCGTGCCGCATGCTCATCAGGGGGACTTTTCAAACCGCAATGTCCGGGGTTGGGTCGTCGTGCGGAAGGATCTACCCAAGATTACAAAGACGTACTCCTTCGATTCGCCGAACTGGGGGGATTGGTCGAACGGATCCCACGAGGTCGAGTGGGACAGGCTCATCTACCGCCGCGACTTCCATCCGCCACCTGAGCTGGCCATCCGCATGGAACTGCTCGGCACCGAGCCCGGCCCGGATCGCCGTTTCATTATCAAGTTCCAGGTCGCCGACATCCTGAACCAGTCACACCCTGAGTTTCGGACGCTGTTGTTTTTCAATTTGAATCTACTCCAGGAGAACGTCGGCGCTTGCGATGTGTTCAAGGCCGATGCAGACCTACCAGAGTTCCTTCAAACCATCACGGTCGAATGGGAGATTCTCCCTCCCGGCGATCGGGAGGGGAACCTCGCGAAAATTCTTGCCGGTCGCCCTCCCGATGAGACCAGCCGAGCCGTGACCGAACGCTACGACACGCTGGCAGCCCTTCGACCGGTCAGCTTCATCCATGGGCGAAGTGGTTTCCGGCGCTACTTCGGCGCCAAGTTCGCCGAGGATCTCGTGGTGTTCGAAAACATTGACTACGGCAATGCCGCCTATGTCATGTTCGATCGCTGGGAAAGTCTATCGCAGAAGACTCGCCTTGATTTACTCGGCGGACCTGCTGATGGTTTCGTGCGGATAGTCCATCGAAGCGGCTGGCAAGGCCAACTCCAGAACATCATTCAGCAATATCGAGATAGTGAGCAATCCACAGCCCGGAATTGATCGATACCTGATCGGCACGGCCGGGACGTTGAACGACCAGCGGAGTAAGCCGTCATCGTCCAGGCATCATGCGAACCTCGCAAGCCGGCCGGTGTTGGTACCGGGGCATGAAATCACCGCCACGCGCATTCCTTGACCGTCCAGACTTGCTCGCACTCGAAAAATCCTTCTTTGCGCTTACCGGGATGAGCGAGCGGTCCGGTCAGCTTCACACCTTTGTCCAAAAGTGCCTGTCCTCCGGGATATCCACCCCCACGCCCACAAACCGATCCGATTTGCTTGAAAATCTCGGTCGAGAAACGATATATTGATAGAGGCGAACAGCAAGAGAACGACGAAACCATAAGAAGACGGCTCCTCTTGCTGTTCGCCAAACACAAGACAAGAGCCGTCTTTCTTTTTGGAGGCAGGTGGGGGAGCAGCAGGAGCAGATCAAGACCGACTGGCTGATGGCGGACTGGCACGAGAAGGAACCGCCGAAGAAGCGGCACCGCCGCAACGTTCTCCCCGACGCCTATCGACGCCTCTCCAAGTCGGAAAAACAGCAAGTCGGTGCCGCCGCAAAGTGGGTCTTGAAAAGGGCCTCCCTCCTGGATTGGGGCAGGAAGATGCCGGACGCCGATGCCGGCAAGCCCGTGCCGAAACCGGTGAACCTCAAGGAACCCGTCCTCGCCCATCTCCGCAAGAACTGGCGGTCGGGGGTCCGCAAGCTCACCCTGACCGCCATCATCCGCCACCTTCTCGACGACGACACCGCCTACTTTACGGCGAACACGCTGGGGGACGAGACGCTGTTGTGCGTGGACATCGACTGCCATGCGTCCGGGACGCTGGAGGGAGCTACCCGGTTCGCCGAGTTTCTCAAGCGGAACTACTTCCCTGACCCCTACATCGAGACCTCCACCCACGGCAACGGCGCGCACGGATTCCTCGTCGTGGACAAGAGCTTCTGGAGCGACGCCGAGTACAAGGGCGTGCTCGGCAAGCTGGAGGAGTGGCTCAAGCGGGTGCTGCGCTCGACGGACTTCGACGTGGAGGACGTGGAGCTGAAAGGCACGCCGATGACGGTGCAGTGGGGCAGCAGGCGGAGTGAAGTACGGGGAGTGACCTTCGGCTTCCTGGCGAAGATGCCCAAGGACTGGACCAGGTTCGAGGAGTGGAAGGCGACTACCCGCATGACGGCGCACGAGCTACGAGAGCTGCCCGCACGGTTCCCCGTGGCGGAAGCCGTCGTGGAGCTTCGGGAAGAATCGCCTGCACCGAAGGTCGTCAAGGGGTCGGTCTTGGGGAAGCTGGTCGATCCCGAAGTCGTCCGCAAGCTGGAGGCGTTCGCCAGGGAACTGCTGGAGTCGAATGCGCTTGTGGTCGGGGAAGCTTCGAGGGCGAAGGTGGTCGTCGAGGACCTGCAAATGGCGCTTGCCCTAGTCCGTGCCTGCACGCTGCACCCGAACCCTGACGGGTCGATGCCGGTGATGCGCCTCAAGGCGCTGTGGGATGCGGCGTTCAAGGCGGGGGACACGAGCCGGGCGTTCAGCTTCCACCGCTTCCAGGCGATCCGCAACATGCTTTCCGACTTGGATCTGCTGGAGTGGGAGGATGCGGACTACTGCTTCGGCAAGGCGTGCCGGTGGAGGGCGAGTGAGAAGTTGATAGGGATGATGGAGTCTGTGTTGAGTTCTACTACTACCCCTTGCACTTCGCCCATCGTTGTTTGCAACGCCATTGCGGAATTCCAGCGAAATCGACCCGGGCATGTCGGATTGCGACCGAGAATGGTCTATCCGTCGTTCTTGCGGACGGACTGGGACTCAAAATTGACCGAAATGGGGCTGGAACACCTCGCCAGGCAGGCTGCATGAGGCGAATACGACAGGGATGGTGCGCATATTTCACGAAAAAGGCGCACGAAGAAGACACGATGACGAGACGGAAAGGAGGCGCACGACCATGAGATCCGGGCACAAGAAAGGAAAGGCGGCAAGGTGGAGGGCGAGCGATACGTTGATGCGGATGCTGGACGAGGAGCTGAAGAGCAGCACCCCTACCGCCCCCTCGTCGTTCAGCATCCGTATTCTCGAAGCCATCGCCGAGGCAAAGCGGGAACGCTCTGACCAGGTCGGGTTGCGACCCGTCCCAGTATGGAAAACGACAGGGAAATCGGTGGCAAGACCCGATAACGAGACAGAGAGGAAGGACGTACGACCATGAGGAACAAGGAGACGCAGAGGCAGCACTGGACTTCGGAGGAGATCAAGACGGCGATCGCCAAGGCTTTGGAGCACGAGCCCGACGGGCCGAACAAGGACTACTGGACGAGCGACCTTACGGTCGATGCCGTCAAGAGGAAGTACCGCACGACGAAGTTCAAGCCGAGCCCGTTGAAGATCGTCCTCGTCCGCCAGTGCTGCGGGGAGAAGTTCACGCACGTGCTGGCGAACAAGAGAGAGGCGAAAGGGTTGGACGACTGGCGGTGCCCCGGTGTCGAGTGTCGCCTGCGCACCACGGTCATGCCATTCGGCAAGTTCGAGGGGCAGACCCTGCGTTGGGTTCACGAGCAGGAGCCGTCGTACCTGGCGTGGTTCCACGAGACCGTGGACGGTTGCGAGGAGGTCAAGGAGGCGATCCGGATGCTGGAAGGCATCGAGACTCACCTGGTGGCTTTCCGGCAGAAACGGCAGATGTCGCCGAGGAAGCTAGCTCCTACCCAGCAGGAGGTCGAGTGGCTGATGGGGAAGTTCTCGGCACAGACCGTGGACAAGGTGTGCGAGGAACTGTTCGGTGGGCAGTGACGGAAAGCCTCTGGAGCAAGCCCCCCGACTACTTCTCGTGCCCCTCCAGTATCTCGCACTCCGGATACCGCTGCCGCAGCTTGTACTTCGCCTCCTCGATGTCCTTCGCCTCGATGATGGTGTTGCCGATGATGCTTCCGGACTTCATCCTGAAGTCGTCCCGTCTGCCTACTTGTGCCGGGCATTCCCAGAGTGCGTTCCGGCGGCATGCTGAGGATGCGGGTGTGCCGCGTGCCCCTGGGCATGCCCGGTGTGAGCTGCACGGGGATGCGGAGCCGAGGCGTGGTTCGCATGGGGCTTGGCTCCCTGATGGAGTTTGGGTGCGCGGGAAACCGCGGCACGGGCGGCGTGCGCCTTGGCTGCCTTGTGCTGCGACTTCGGCAGACGTGCAGCCTTGGCATGGTTCGCTTGGGGCTTGTGGTTGTGCTGCCGGGCAACCGTGCGGTTGACGCTCTGGTAGTGCTGCTTCGCGCCGGGGTGGGCGGCCAAGTTGCGGGGTCCGGCAGCGTACCTGCCGATATTGGCGGTGGGAAGCCGGGTGGGCAACGGCTGCCGAACGGTCGGGGATTGGTGCAGCAGCCGGTCGTGCGCCACGACGCGTTTCCAGTCGTTCTGTTGCCGATACCAGTTTGCACGGCGGTGTGCCAGCTTCATGCTATGGCTGGCATACACGGCGTCGGCGACGTCGTGGTATCGCCCGTAGAACCTGCCTTCGTGGTCGTAGTAGGCTCGGCAGACCGGCACACCCCAGCGTCCGGCATAGGCAGCGTTGAAGCATGGCCCAACGTAGCAGTTGTTCTCGTAGTACCACTCCGGTATGAAGCACCGGGCATGACAGCACCATCCGGGCACGCTGGCGTAGATGACGTAGGACAGGTACTGCACCGGCTGGGGCATTTGGACGAACTCGTCGTAGCACGCCACGGTCTGGTCGTTCATCGCCGTCAGCAGGTCGGCGATCTCTGCCTTGGCGGCGTTGACCTGCTCGTCGGAGTAACCCTGTTGTTGCATGGCGTAGAGGCTGGCATCCTGTTCGGTCTTGCTGCGGGTCAGGTAGTAGTACTGCGAGAGCAGCGCCACCTGGTCGTCCGTCAAAGCGTTGACGGTGCCCGGGACTTTGGCGACGGTGTTGCCGTCGAAGGTGCCGAGGGCTTCCATGTCGGTGACCAGGTGCCCGACGAGCCAGGCACGCTGCTGTTCAGGCTCCTGTGGTGGCTGGTCGACGGCGAAGGCAGCCGCCGTGGCGAGAAATGTCGTCAGTATGACGGCAACCTGTATCG
>CAZTPX010000276.1:0-9306 GCA_964615095.1 uncultured Planctomycetaceae bacterium
CCCCAGTCCTCGCCGATGAGGCTCTGGAGCCACTTGGCTTCCTGGCGTTTCTGCTGCTGGCGAATGCTGTTCTTGATCATCGTGGAAAAAAGCAAGCCGCAGGCAAGTATCTCCGGGGATACGGGTCAACGGCGCCTGCGGCTTGCAGTGTTCTCGATGTCTCCGTCTACCCGCATCCCCAACCGTAATGTAGTCGATCCGCCGCGAAAAAATCAAAGCTGAGGATGGCGCTAATAACGGATTATTAGCGGAGTGGTGGGGCCGCTCTTGCCGGTCACGGGTCCAGGTGACGAAAGGGCCCCGAAATCACGACGCTGCGGAGGTTACGACGGAGACAGTTCAGGCTTTTCCGTGCCGCAAACGTCCGTCCCGATCCGTCGAATTCCCGGTCGGAGTCGCAGCTACGGCGCTTTACAGAGTCGCCAGAACCGCTACAGTGGACGAAGCCCCCCGCCATGAACAGTCGGGGAGGGAAAACGGGCTCGTGACCATACGAACTTCAGAAACGAATTGGAGAAAACGACGATGGCCTACTACAAGTATCCCAAGTATTTGACGCAGAACAACGACGCCGCTTTTGACCAGATTCACAATGCCGCCGCGGCGACGCCCTACTCCGGCATTTACCGGTGCGAGGGCTGCGGACACGAGGTGACTTCGGTGTCCGGTCATCCGCTGCCGCCACAGAATCACCACCAGCATACTCGGGCGCAAGGGACGATCCGGTGGCGGCTCATCGTGACCGACCAGGGCAAGCCGTAGCGATCTGGTGATGGACCAATCAAGGGTGGGGTTGGGGCACGCCGCTTCAGCCCAGGAGCAGTCGCGTCATTGCCGCGTGCGACAGCACCTCTTCTGGCACGCGCCGACCCCGCCCGATCATCGCCGCCACCTTCTGCCGCACCTCGGGGGCAAGGAACTCCGCCGCTGCTTCCGGCAGGCTGCCCGGCTGCTCGTCCCTGACGGGCCAGCCGTCCGCCGCGCCCAGGCGGGCGGCCGACTCCAGCATCGCCTGGTGGAACGGCGTCGCCGCACGTACCGGGACTGCCGTGCTGCTTCCGCGCGAGCTCGGCGGTGATCTTCATCCCTGCCGCGTCGAGGTCGCCGACGTGGACGATCTCCGCGAGCTGTGGTCGGACCAGGGAGAGGTACGCGACTGCCTCGAGGACCTGGGTTCCGACACCCCAGGCCAGCCGCCCAAACAGAGGGCGTTCCGATCCGGCAGAGATACCCCGTGGCGAGAGGTTTCGTGTACCTTCCCCAGATATCGCACCGTGACGGAGACCGCCCTTTGCAGCTCGGCTTTGCTGGCCCGGTCCCACTTTCTGCCGCGACCGAGCGAAGCGGACCATCGAAGAAAGCAACGGTATTGGGTGCGATCGACGTAAGTGTCGATGTAAAAAAGAGTTACGACTCTTTACGACGAGTGACAGCAGTACGAATGAAATTTATTGACGTTGCTGTGTTGACTTCAACTCAACATCATGATACAATCTACCGAAGAAATCAATGGACCACAGTACTAGAAGGCCTTCCAGTGCAATTTGGCGAGAAACTCCGAGAATTGAGGAAGAGCAAGGGCCTGACGCTTCGCGCTCTTGCGGAGGCAGTCAAGGTGGACTTTTCCTATCTCTCGAAGATCGAGAACGGCAAATCGGGCTACCTTCCCGGCGCGCCGCTGATTCGCTCGTTGGCCCAGGCGGTGGGGACGGACCCCCTCGAGTTGCTGCAGATCGCCAACAAGGTTCCGCCGGAAATGGAAGCTATTGCCGGCAACGCCAAGGCACGACGGTTCCTCATGCGCGCAGGTGAAATCGCGTCGCCTGACGATTGGGACGCGTTGCTGGGAATCTTGGAGCGCCGGCACAAGGGGCGAGAGGAGGAAGAGGAATGACTGAAACGATAAAATGGTCGTTCTCCGCGGATCGCTGCATGCGCCGGTGCCCGCGACAGTTCTTCTTGCAGCATAAGGCGGCATGGCATTCGACGCGTGACCCGGCCCGGAAGGAAGCGTTCTTGTTGAAGCAAGTGAAGACGCTGGAACTGTGGCAGGGGACTCTCGTGCATCGCGCCATCGAACTCCATGTTGTGCCGGCACTCCAAGAGGACGGTGAGGTGGACTGGGCACGTGTCGTTGACGCCGCGGCACGGATGGCTCGCCGGCAGTGGGACTTTTCTGCCGCTCGTCGCTATCGGGAGGCCGGCATGACGAAAAACGCGGCTGGCGACGACTATTGCGCGTTGGCTGGCCACGAGCCCGGGACGACAGCCTCCGATGAGGACTTTGACCGGACTGTGGAAACGGTCCGCAGTGCCTTGACGAACCTCTCGACGATGAGTCCCCTTTGGGAAGAGGTCAGAGGCCGGGGCAAGTACTGGCCAGAACTTGAGGTTCGCGTCGATTACGACATCGCGCATGTTGAAGCGTATATTGATCTCCTGTTCTTTCGCGGCTACGGGAAACCGACTATCGTTGACTGGAAGATTTCAGAGTCGAACGGTGGAGGGGATGCCGATCTTCAGACAGCCGTCTACGCCTGGGCGCTCTGCCGGCATCCGAAATGGGCAGTCACGCGACCGGAAGACTGCGTGCTTTTGGAAGTCCAATTGCTGCGCAACACGGTATTGCATCACCGGGCGGATCAGGCGACGTTTGACGCATTGGAGAACCGCATCTACCGGAGCGTGGATGAAATGCGAGCGATGGGATTCGGGGAGAAGTACGACATCGCCAACCTTGAGAATTACGAGTTCGCGGAGAACCCGAACAACTGCGCATTCTGTTCAGTGAGATCCCTCTGCCAGGAATTGGCTGTAGGGTCGGCGAGTTCATCGAAGAAAGCCAACATTCACGGCAAGCTCCGTCAAAGGGAGCGCAATTATGAGCCAGCACATCCTCAACTGTTTTGAAATTCGGAACGCTGCGGCGCTTCGGCTCGAATACCGGCTGATCGAAGCCGACGGTCCTTTCGATCCTGAGCTTGGCGACGGCGATGTTGCCGACCGCAACCTGCAGCAATTAGTGAAGCGGATACAATACCAAGAGAAGTCTCCCGTGGCGATCTTCAGTTCCGGTCGTCGGCCGCTACTAGCGATTCCCGCCACGGCCGAACTCAGCCGGACCGAGTACGACCTCGCGCCCGACGTCGCTAGGCTCACCCAGTTGGGCCAAGAACGGACCTGTGCCCCCCTCGCTGACGACGTGCGTGACCGGCGCGTCGGGCTTTCGTTCCTGGGATGGCAACTTCGCTCGCCGTTCTTTCGGAACGACCGCTTCTGGTCCGCGTCCTCGTCCATGTACTTCAACAAGACGCCATTGAACTTCAAGCACGACAACCGCGACATCGACGTCTACCGCGGTTTCGGATTTCGCCTCGATCACGTTGATGGCCGGTTGTGCGTGTGGGTCAAGCTGGCACACCGGTACGCTGAGACGAGGTGGCTGCTCGACGGCTACGATACTGCCACGATCCAGCAAACGCTGAGGATGCGTCACGCGCTGTATCACTATGGGCAGCGATGGTTCCCTGTCCAGATTCTGGGCATAACCGGGAAATCCGTCAAGCAGCACACTTTCGTCCCGGACGGCGCTGCTAGACCGACAAACGTCTACGATTACACGCTACAAGACGTGGGTGACGCGGGTCGCAACGCCGCCTGGATTCGCGCCCTCGACGAAGGATCGCCGGCAATCGCGTTCCGCTATCCGGGAAACGAGAAGAAACGCACGGGAGCGGCAGCGCTATGCAAGCTGCTCGTGCCCACGATGGACCCGCGAACCAGCGCGGTCCATCGCTGGTCGATAATGGAACCCCAGCGGCGATTCGATGAGACCTGCCGGATCGTGAAGAAGTACTTGCAAGGGGCACGACTCGGCACGCAGGCGATTGATGTGTCCGACCGCCCGTTGACCGTTCGCCGTACCGTCTTTCCCGTGCCCGCGCAGCTGTTCGGGCAAGACAAGCGGTTGGTGGTGGGCCACGACCACAGGAGAGGAGAAGTCTCGCTCCGTGAGATGGGACCGAAGCGCTGGGAATACTTGCTGGATACAGAAGGCGGCGTGGCGGCTACGACGCTTCTGGACGCGCAGTACCTGGTAGCTCCTGAGTCTCTTGACCGCCGAATCATCGATGACGTTCGGGACCGTTTCGAGAAGACCGCATGCTCGCTGCTGAAGCGCAGCTACAGCTTGTCGAAGGTGGTCTACGACGACGACAGGAAGCGTACGCTTAAACAACAGATTGACGCCGTCATGCTCGCGATCGCCGATGCCGGGGTGCGTAGCGGTTGCGGTCTTCTCGTGCTCCCGCCGCAGGCGGACGCCGGGTTGCACAACCTCCTGAAGAGGAGACTGCGCGACCAGTTCCATTTTCAATGTCTCGATGCCGGCAAACTCCGGGGGTATTATACGATGGTGGCGGCCAACGGGCGAACGGAGTTCGTGGTGCCTGATGCCCTGGCAGGCCGATTCAAGAGTTACGTGCGTTACGCAACAATGGGGCTGCTGCTCGTGAACCGTCAATGCCCCTGGGTGTTGGCGGACGGGACGCACTACGACCTCTATGTCGGGGTCGACGTGTTGCGGCACACAGCGGCCTTCACCGTCCTTAGTCAAGGGGGACGCCGCTGCCATACCAGGATCGTCGAGTCCCAACAAAGCGAGAAGTTGTCAAGAGCGCAAGTACGGACGGTCCTCCTCGACGTATTACGCCAGGAGTTGACGGAAGCGGGCACGGCAGTCCGGTCGATCATCTACAGGCGCGACGGACGATCCTACCGGTCGGAATGGCTCGGATTCCAGGACACGGCTGCTACGCTTGTTCGCGAAGGGAGACTTTCGCGCGACGTCCTCCTGGGGATGATCGAAATCCACAAGTCGAATTCCGACGGAACTCGGCTGGTGGAAAGGTGCGACGATGGCGTGATCCGGAACCCTGTTGTGGGGGCATGGAAGGAACTCAATGAGCGTGTGGGGATTGTTTGCACGACCGGGTTCCCATTCTCGTTCCGCGGGACTATCAAGCCGTTGCTGGTCCGCGTGGCGGAAGGCTGCTTGGTGCTGGCACACGTGCTTGAAGATACTTTTGCGTTGTCCCAGTTGTGCTGGCCCGTCCCGGATCGCTGCATGCGTCTGAGTATTGACTTGAAGCTCTGCGACGACAATCTACGGTCCAATGCGGGTGCCGCGGATGACGACGAGGGGCAATTTGGGGAAGACGATGATCTCGATGGCGAAAATCAAGAAGGGTATGCAAGGTACGAACAAGGAGCATTGTCATGAGTGAGATGTCGAGCCTGTCGCACGAATATGTGTCGTCGTCGGAATTTTCTCGATCCCTGAACGCGGCGGTCTTGCTCGTGAAGAAACACTTCACGCGCGGGCAGCCGCGGACCGAAGACGCAGAACTTCGAGGAGCGCTGGAGCGTCTTCGTGGCACACTGTCCGCGCTGATCCAACGGCTAGACGAGTCGGCGGAGGGGCAAGCGGACGCAAGCATCCCCGAGGATGTTTTCGAGCGGATCGTAGAAGATCACCGCGGTTCGGTGCCGCATTTCGAGCAGGATCTCCGCCATGTGCTGGAGGTGCTGGAGCGAGGAGAGGCGATTCAACGAAGCGAGTTGGAGTTCCTGGATGCACTTTGCGGTGCCGCTGACGCCTCCGCCTCGGCCACGTTCCGCAAGCTGTGGAGGCGATGAATGGCGTCGCTGCTGGAGGAGCTATTCCACGACCTGGGCCGCCGTGCTACGGAGATTGCCGAGGAGCTGCGCAAGTGCGCCTCCAGCGTCCCGTCAGAGGTTGAGGCGTACCGGGCGCAGATGGAGTCGCGGGCGAGTCGTGCAAGCGCGCTGACCGCGACCATCTTGGGCGATCCGGACTTGAACGCGCCGCTGTTCGCCCAGAATTTCTATCGGGACTTCCGCGACATCGCACGCTTGGTGCAGGCGCTGGAGCACCTCCCTCTACTGGTGCTGCGGCGGTTCGATCCACGCGACCTGGTGATGACCCGACTCTTGGCCAGAATCTGCTCGGAAACTGGCTATCCGTTTACGCCCCCGATTTGTTCGTCCTTGAGTTCGCAATACTTCTGGACGATGCCAGACATGGACCTGATTTTCGTTCCGAGCCTTGAACCCGATCGCTTGCTCGGGTTGCCGGACATCTATCACGAGTTGGGGCATGTCCTCCTGTTCCGCGAGGAGAGGCGATTCAAAATCCCGATACTGGCCGAAATAGAGCGGCACTTTGACCGGTTGCGACGGGATGCCGTGCATGCGAACTGGCCTCCGGAGTCACTCGACGAGCTTGAGGGCTATCGGTATCAGTGGCGGGCGTCGTGGTGGTTGGAATTCGGCGCAGATCTCGTCGCCACGTACCTTGCGGGACCCTCGTTCGGATGGTGCAACATTCGCACCTCGACCTGTCTTGGCGGGGAACTGCATGTGGGTAACGAATCACATCCCGCCGATGACGCGCGGGCCACCGCAATAGCGATGATGCTGGACAAGATCAACGCGACTCAAGAGTCTGCCGACATTCGCCAGCGCTGGTCGGAACTCGTACAGCTTTCTGGCGAGACAAGGCCCCATCGCTTTGAATTGGCATATCCCGAGGAACTTCTGTCAGCCTTATGTGACTGCGTGTTCGATTGCTGCAACCAGCTTGGGTTGCGGCAGTGGGCCGTGGCAGACGCAACCGAGAAGACCATCGGGGCGGAACTTGACCGCGCATGGACCGAATTTCGCCAGCGACCGGAGTCCTTTGTCGGGTATGAGCAACAGGTCTTGAAGCGGCTGGTGTAAATCGGCACAACGGATGTTTCTGCACCCGGCGGCGTGATGCAGATGAGCACTACGGTCATTACAGCTTACCTCTGCACTTACTGCCGCTCCTCCGCGGTCTCGCCTGTCGATTCCCGCCGGCAGCGTCAGGAGGGCGTCCGCCGCTCCTCCATCGCCCTCTGGATGTGTTTGCGGGTCCGGGAGAATTTCGTTTCCCGTGATTCGTCGTCATCGCATTCGCCGCAGTAGGACATCTGGTAGTCCATCTCTTGCAGGATCTCCGAAGGCACGCTGGAGAGGTCGGTCTCGGGCGTCACGATCCAGGGCTCGTAAGTCTGACAAGGAGGCCCTTGGTCACACACCTGGAACCGGTACTGCTCGTCTCCGGCCTTCGCGCAGTCCAGGTTCTCGCCGCTCTGCACGTACTTCCCGTAGTGCCGTCCCTGGACGATCTCCAGCCTTGCCGCGTCCGCCGGCACGGGCTGGTTGAACAGGCGGTCGCACAGATCGTCGATCTGCTCCGCATCCGGCGGCTGCTCCGAACCGGCTGGCCCCTCGACCCCGAACATCCTCCGCACGGTTTCCTCGACCAGTTTCCTTGTCGTCAACTCCTTGCGGTGCTTCCGCACGTAGTACTTCTCCCACTCCTCGCGAAAGCCGGGCAACCCTGCGACCGCCTTTTTCACGTCCATGCACCCTTCCACCGTCTCCATGAACCAACAGAGGTAGGACGGCTCTTCGCGCAGCACCGAGGTGAGCGTCGCGCCCTTGTACTTGCCGAACGGCATAGTCGGCTCCTTGTCGGCTTTCTTCTTTCCCATGATCTGCCTCCCTTTCTATCTATCCCTTTACATCGGCTTGCCCACGAGTTTTCCCAGGGCGAGCGCGATACCGAGTTTCCTGTGTTCCTCTTCCGTCACCTCTACCACGAACGGCACTTCTGATTCAAGTCAAATCGACCGCCCGCTGTCCAATATCCCCTACCTGAGGCTGTTGCGGCGATTGATGCCGATGCAAGAAGCCACGCTCGCCGCTGAAGCCCTGTTCGTCCTGGCGACCTGATCTCCACCCAATCCACGATCGCCCGCCAGAATGCGTCTGGGAGGCTTTATCGGGGCATGCCGAGGACAAGCCGCCTCATGCCAAGCGTGCCTTCCTTGCCGACGACCCGAAGGCCGCCATCGTCCGCTTGGTCAGCCGGTATCTCATGCCCTGCGCCAACGCTGGCGAGTAGCCCTTGACCTTCCGTATGACCCCCGCATCCGCCAACATCTCCAAGTGCCTGCGCTGGTCGCCGTCAAAGAATCCCATCTTCGCCAGTGCCTTTACGCCCAGCCTTGCTTCGCCTCCCTTTTTTTTGGAGGTAGTTGACAAAGCGAGTGATCTTCCTCATCGTCGGCTTGAAGAGTCTCTTGCCGCTTTCCCGGTAGGCGCCTTCGATTGTCGTCTTCAGTTCATCAGGCAAAGGCGTGTCGTCAGGTTGGAACTCCCACTGCTCGGCCTTCATGCGCCGGTCGGGTGCCTTGCCGATGTCGCCCGAAGCAGTCAAGCCGTTATTAACTTCGGGGGAAGGAGAGGAGGGATTGTGGTCTTCCTGGGACTCGATGGGACTCTTGTCCTGCCCCTTCCCATCACCCAAATTACTCCAACATATAGTAAACCCAACGGGAGGAGAGAGGGTATTGTGGTTGTCCTGAGACTCGATTGGACTCTCGTCCTGTCCCTTCCCCTCGCCCAGATCACTCCAACATATAATAAACCCAACGGGAGGAGAGGAGGGATTGTGGTCTTGCCCTTGTCCGTCCTGGCCCTGGACAGCCTTTCCGCCCCGACACATCCCAATGACCGGCTCCAGGTAGATCACGCGCTGGTACTGTCCGGACTGTCGCTTTTGCCTGACCCTCGTGAACCACCATTTTCCCATGTCATCGACCTTGGCCACGGCGCACTCGACGATGCGACTGACCTGCTTGACGACATCCCGCTCGTGACCGACATCAAGGCGCGAGACGAAGCCGTTGTGCTTGGCGACGACAAAATCGGTCATGATCTCGATGATCTTTTCATGGCGCAAGTCCTCCGGCACGTCCCACCACTCGATGAACCAGAACCAGCGGGCTAAATGGGAGACGACCTGGAAGACGGAGTCGTGGCACGGGAGGCCGTCCCTTGCCCACCGTTCGCAGCTCTGCACCCACTGCCCGTCGCAGACGGCGGAAAGGTCGATGTCGCATCCGGACGCTGGTTTTTCAGGGGGGGAAGTATCCTGTCGTGGACGACCAATCGCGGGCGGTTGCCTGCCAGGAAGACCGACGGGGCGCAGGTCGGTCAGCACAGGCTCCGAGACCACCAGACTTTGCGGGAAACCCTGGTCGGCCCAGTCGTCAAACACCTTGAGGTCGTCGTCCAACTGCCTGGCATTGAAAGCCTCCTTTCCCTTGTGATACTTGAGCAGGTGCGGCTTTCCCTCTATCAATCCCACCTTTTCCATCTTCCCGGTTGCGTCATAGCCGTCCCATTCCCTCA
>CAZTPX010000277.1:0-9268 GCA_964615095.1 uncultured Planctomycetaceae bacterium
GACTTCCTGCCCACCTACGACGAGAAGGGCACGGAGCCGTCGGTCTTGCCGTCGAAGTTTCCCAATCTGCTGGTGAACGGTTCGCAAGGCATCGCGGTGGGCATGGCCACCTCCATCCCGCCGCACAACCTGGTCGAGGTTTGCGACGCCCTGATCCGCCTGATCGACGATCCCGACATCTCCATCGATGAGCTGATGGAAATCGTTCCCGGGCCGGACTTCCCCACCGGCAACATCGTCTGCGGCCGGGCCGGATTGCGGCGAGGCTATTACACGGGCCGCGGCACGATCACGCTTCGCGCTCGTGCCCGTATCGAGGAGCACGGCAAGGGCCGTTTCCGCATCGTCGTCAACGAGGTGCCCTACCAGGCCGCCCGCGACCGCGTGGAAGAACGGATTGCGGAGCTGGTCAACGACGGCCGCATCCCCGGCATTTCCGCCTCGCGCAACGAGAGCGACCTGAAGGAGCCGGTCCGCCTGGTGCTGGAACTGAAGAAAGACGCCGATCCGGAGGTCGTGCTCGCCCAGCTCTACCAGTTCTCGCCGCTGCAAGACACATTTTCGCTGATCTTCCTGGCCCTGGTCGACGGCAAGCCGCGGGTGATGGGTTTCAAGGAGCTCCTGGAGGAGTTCATCCGCCACCGCGAGATCGTCATCCGCCGCCGCACGCTGTACTTGTTGGCGAAGGCCCGCCAGCGGAAGCACACGCTCGAGGGCCTCTTGCTGGCCTTGGCCAACATCGACGAAGTGATCCGCACCATTCGCACGTCGGCCAACCAGGAGGAGGCCAAGCATCGCCTGATGCTCATTCAAACGCCGGCGGCCATGCTCCGCCGCGCCCTGGGCGACGGCGGCTACGAGATTTTCCAGGCCGAGCGAGGCACGCAGGAAACCTATTCGCTCACGCCCGTGCAGGCCGACGCCATCCTCCGCATGACGCTCGGCCAGTTGGTCAACCTGGAGCAGGAAAAGCTCGGCGGCGAGCACCAGGAGTTGTTGGCGAAGATCCGCGAATACAACCGCATCCTATCCGATCGGAACAACATCCTCGACATCATCCGCGAAGACCTCAAGGAGTTGAAGAAGAAGTATCCCGAGCCGCGGCGGACGGAGATCAGCGGCGAGGAGATCGGCGAGGTCGATCTCGAGGACCTGATCCCCGAGGAGACGATGGTCGTCTCGATCAGCAGCAACGGCTACGTCAAGCGGACGCCCGTCACAGCCTATCGGGCCCAGCACCGCGGCGGCAAGGGGCTGACTGGGGCCAAGACCGAAGAGGAAGACCCCATCGAGCACCTCTTCGTGGCCAGCACGCACTCGTACCTCATGTTCTTCACCAACCAGGGCAAGGTCTACTGGCGCAAGGTTTACGATCTGCCGCAATCGGCCCGTGACAGCCGTGGTCGCGCGGTCGTCAATCTGCTCAGCCTGCAAGAGGGCGAACGGATCACCGACTGCCGTGCCGTCCGCGACTTCACCCTGCCGGACCACTACCTGGTCATGGCCACGTCCAACGGCCTGGTGAAGAAGACACCGCTGGATGCCTATTGCCGCCCGCGGACCGGCGGCATCATCGCTATCAAGCTCCGCGAAGGCGACCAGTTGGTCGACGTCGTCGTGGCTCGCAAGGGCGATGAGCTGGTGCTGGCCACGTCCAAGGGCATGGCGATCCGCTTCAAGGAAGCCGACGCGCGGCCCATGGGCCGCGATTCCAGCGGCGTGAAAGGCATCCGCCTGAGCAAGGAAGACTACGTCGTGGGCATGGTCGTGGCCGATCCCGAGGCCACGCTCCTGACGGCCTGCGCCAACGGCTACGGCAAGCGGACCCCCTTCGGCCCGAACCTGCCGGAAGATCTCGCCCAAGGCGAGGCCGGCGACGACGAGGCAGTGGAACCGCAGGATTTGGCCGAACAGGACGAGCCTGAGGAGAGCGGCGAGACGGAAGGCGCCGAGGGCGAAGGCGAGGGCGAGCATTCCTCCTCGCGCTCGTACCGCACACAGCGGCGCGGCGGCAAGGGCCTGCACGACATCAAGACCACCGAGCGCAACGGCCCCGTGATCGGCATCGTCCGCATCCGCGAGGGCGACGAATTGCTGATGATGACCGCCCGCGGCAAGATCCAGCGGATACCGTCCGGCGACATCAGCATCATCGGCCGCAATACGCAAGGCGTGCGCTTCATGAGTCTTGAGGAGGGCGACACCCTGGTGGCCGTGAAACGCGTGCCGCGGGAGGAAACCGCCGAGAAAGCTGAAGAAGATACGACGGAGGAACCATGAAACTGGCGATTGTCGGAACGGGTTACGTCGGATTAGTTACGGGCACCTGCCTGGCCGAAACCGGGAACGACGTGACGTGCGTCGATTGCGACGCGCGGAAGATCGAGCGGCTGCAGCGCGGCGACGTGCCTATCTACGAACCGGGCCTGGCGGAGTTGATTTCGCGGAACGCGGCAGCCGGGTTGTTGCACTTCACGACGGACCTTGCCTCCGCCGTGGCGCAGGCTAAGATCGTTTTTCTGGCCGTGGGCACGCCGCCGGCCGACGACGGCTCGGTCGATCTTTCGGCCTTGTGGACGGTTGTGGGCGACCTGGCCCCGCACCTGGCCCCCGACGCAATCGTGGTCCTCAAGAGCACCGTGCCGGTGGGTAGCAACGCCGCCGTCACGGCACGGCTGGGCCAACTCACGGGCCACGCCTGCCGCGTGGCGAACAACCCCGAGTTCCTCAAGGAAGGGGCCGCCATCGACGACTTCATGAAGCCCGACCGCGTGGTTGTCGGAACCAACGACGCGGAGGTCCACGACGTGCTCTCGGACCTGTACCAGCCCTACCTGCGGACCGACAAGCCGCTGTTGTGCATGTCGCCGGAGAGCGCGGAGATGACCAAGTACGTGGCCAATGCCCTGCTCTCGACGAAGATCAGCTTCATCAACGAGATGGCCAACATCTGCGAGCGGGCCGGGGCCGACATCAACGACGTCCGCCGCGGCATCGGCCACGATAGCCGCATCGGCTTCGCCTTCCTCTTCCCCGGCGTGGGCTATGGCGGCAGTTGCTTCCCCAAGGACGTCAGGGCCTTGGCGGCGGTGGCCCGCGCGCACGGCGTGCAGCCGCGGATTCTCGACGCCGTTCACGAGGTGAACGCCTGTCAGAAGTCGGTCCTCTACGAGAAAATCGCGAAGCATTTCCACGGCAAGCTGGCCGGCCTGACCGTCGGTGTCTGGGGGCTGGCCTTCAAGCCGGGCACCGACGACGTGCGCGAGGCCCCCTCGCTGGTGCTGATCGACAATCTGCTCAGCCAGGGCGCGAAGCTGCGGGTCTACGACCCCGAGGCGATCGACAACATCCGCCAGCGCTACGGCGAGAAGCTTACCTATTGCAGCCATCGCGACGAGGTGCTGGAAGGCGCCGACGCCCTGGCGATCGTTACCGAGTGGAAGCACTTTATCAACCCGGACTTCGATAAGCTGCGCAGCCTGATGCGGCAGCCCGTGATTTTCGACGGCCGGAACCTGTACCGTGCCGAGCGGATGAAGAAGGCCGGTTTTAAGTATTACAGCATTGGGCGGCCGGCGGTATAGGAAAACACGCCATGCAGGAATTGATTCGGGCCATCGACTTGGCGCTGGCCGGCGACTGGGACCAGGCCCATAAGATCGTGCAGAACATCGAAAACCAGACGGCCTACTGGATTCATGCCGTGTTGCACAAGATCGAAGGCGACCGCAGCAATAGTATGTACTGGTACTCACGGGCGGGAAAGCCGGGGCAGTTCAAGTTGGACGCCACCGAGGAGTTGCAGGCTATTCGCAGGGAGTTGGGCGGCGAGTTCGTTTCGGACTGACAAAGAAATAAGTATGGTTCTGACGTGGTTCAAATCTCGCCCGACTTATCAATTATGAGAAGCCATCGACCCCAGCTTATACGAACATGTTCGGGTGTGCTAACTTGGTCTTTGCATTACGCGCGGACGGCCCCGTTTCAGGTTGCCGTACTTTGCACCCCTCCCTTTGCCATCTCGCCACGATAGGAATTTAACAGCCACGCCCCCGATCAATGACAAATTGTTGAATTTCTGCTAGAATGGCGTTTATGCTGCTAATAGTGACAGGGCATTGCGTCACTAGATCGGGGGAAATTCTCGTTGGGGGAGATGGGAAATGTCTCGAAGTCGCCAGAAGAGGGGTTCTCGCAGGTCGGCAAAGCGGTGGGGCCGCAAGCTGGGCGAAGGGCTTTTGCGAGGGCGACTGCTGCGCCTGGAATGCTTGGAAGTGCGACGACTGTTGTCGCTGGCCCCCATCATCAGCGAGGTCGACCCAGGCAACAAGTCCGGCATCACGGACACCCTGCCCGGCAACGTCTCAAACACCGCCGATTGGCTGGAGGTCTACAATCCCGATCCCACGACGGCAGTGAATCTGAGTGGCTGGGAGATTACCAAGGCCACTGGCGCATCTAACAACACATGGAATTTCCCCAGCGGTGTGACTCTGGGCCCGGGCGCGTTCCGCGTGGTCTTTTGCGATTCGGCGGCGGCCTCGACTGCCAATGGCGGCGACAACTACGTGGCCACGGAGACCGCGTTCAGCGAGTTAAACACGGGTTTCAATCTCCCCAAGGCTGGCGACACGGTCAGCTTGTTCAACCCATCTGTCTCCACCACCGTACCCGTCTCCTCGCTTGTCTACCCAACCTTGGCAAACGACACCTCCTACGGCCCGCTGGAGACAGTTGCGGAGACCGACCTCGTGGCAGCGGGGGCCACGGCCAACTACTACTGCCCGACCAATACCTCGCTGGGCACCACCTGGACGCAGCCTAGCTTCAGCGCTAGCTCCTGGGCGACGGGCCCCACGGGCCTGGGTTTCGCCAACACTGTGCCCGGCTTCGCCTGCACCTCGTACCTGGCGAACTATACGGGTTCCATCGGCAGCGTGGAGACAGCCGACGAGGTCATCTCCGGCAGCATCACGTCCAACTCGAAAGCCAATACGACCGAGACCGACTTGAACTTCTCGGGTTCCGGGACGGGCGCTGGCCACTTTGGCAACGACAATCCCTTCCCCTTGACGAGCAGCACGACCTCGAGCGATTCCAACTACGTGATGCAGGCTACGGGGACGCTCACGATTACCTCCAGCCAGGCCGGCTGGTATACCTTCGGCGTCAACAGCGACGACGGGTTCAGTTTGACGATCGGCGGCGCCACCTTCACCGCGCTTACTGGTGCGTCCAACTCTACCGGCAGCGATGTGATGGAGTGGGATGGCGGGCGGGGCGCAGCCGACACCCTGGGCACGATCGATCTGGCTGCCGGCACTTATCCGCTCAACCTGGTCTATTTCCATGGTAACAGCGGATGGAGCATGGAGCTTTATGCGGCCAAGGAAAGCACTTCCGCAGGGAGCGGGGGTAACTTCGATGCCAACTCGATTCTCGTAGGTTCGACGGCCGCCACCACGGCCAGCGGCGGCACGAGCAGCACCACCACGCCCTTGCAGGTCGCTAGCACGCCATTCACCGGTTCCAGCGGCAGCGGGCTTGGATCCGCCGTGGCCACCAACGTCAAGTCGGCGGTCGCTGCGGCGCTTGCCGCGGACGGCAACACCGGCACCTCGCTGTACGTGCGGATCCCCTTCAACGACAGCGCGTCGCTGACGTCGCTGACCCTGAAGATGCAATATGCCGACGGCTACGTGGCCTATCTCAACGGCGTGGAGGTCGCCAGCGAAAACGCGCCCGCTTCGCCCACCTGGAACTCGCTGGCCACCGCGGCGCAGACCAACGTACAGGCCACGACCTACGAGGATGTCGACCTTTCCAGCTTCCTCAACGCCAACACTACCGGCCACCTCACGGCCACGGGCAACGTCCTGGCCATCCAAGTCCTGGCGTCCTCCACCAGTCCGACCCAGATGCTGGTTGTGCCGGAGTTGGCCCAGATGACCAGCACCATCGGCGGCGACTTCATCTTCGACACGCCTTCGCCCGCCGCGGCCAACCCCGTGTCCGACGTGCAGGCCGGCATCTCCTTTAACACCGCGCAGGACACCGCGCAGGACAACAGCTTGCCGGACGGAATGTACTACGCCCCCATCTCGTTGGCGCTCGTGCCCAACGTCGCGGGCATGCCCATCTACTACACCACCGACACCACCACGCCCGGTTATCAGGCGGTCAGCAGCATTACCTTCAGCGGCACCACGGCCACCGCCAGCACTACTTATCCCGTGCAATTTGTCACCGGCGACAACGTGCAGATTGCCAATGCGACGCCCGCGATCTATAACGGGACATTCGATGACATCACGGTGACGGGGACCAACTCCTTTACCTACACGTTGTCCTCGATGCCTTTCGCCAATGCCAGCGGGGCAAGCATCACCGCCACGGACGGCACGTTGTACACGGGCCCCATCTCGATCAAGACGACCACGGTGGTGCAGGCGGCGGTCGTCGAGAGCGACTATGCGTCACCCTTCCAGACCCAGACCTACGTCTTCCCCTATGCGGTGGTCACGCAATCCAACGCATCGGCCGAAGCGGCCGGCTTCCCCGCATCGTGGATCGGCGCCCTCGACAGCCAGGCTACGGTGGCGGCTGATTACGCCATGTCGTCGGTGCCCACCTACACGACGGCACAGGTCGCCACCGCGCTTGCGTCACTGCCCGTGATGTCGATGGTGAGCACCGATGCCAACATGTTCGGCCCCGACGGCATCTACGCCAATTCCCAAGACAAGACGCCGGAGGTGCTGGGATCGTTCGAATACTTCAATGCCAGCGCCAACCCCTTGGGCAACACCACATCTTGGAGCGGCTCGGCTGAACTTTCCATGTACGGCGGTGTGGGCCGTGTCGGCACTTACCTGAAACATGGCTTCCAGATCGCCTTCGACACGCCGTCGTATATGAACGAGAACATCTTTGGCGACGGTTACCTGCCGGACGGGCTGGTCCTGCGGCAGGCATTCAACGACGGCTGGTCGTGGGGCGGGGCCAGCACCCAGTTCATCGTCGATTCCTGGACCCGCGACGCCCTGACCGCCTTGGGTACGCAGAACACGCCCGGCATCTGGGTGCAGCTCTTCGTCAACGGGCTCTATTGGGGCGTCTACAACGCGGTGGCCCATATCGACGCCGACTACTCCGCCTACTTCTACGGCGGCAGCGCGGCGGAGTACGACGTTTACCACTACAGTTCCACCGGCTTCGAGGTCAATGCCGGGACCATGACGCCCTGGAACCAGATGTTCAACGTGGCCACCTACGGCAACATCAACGGCACGGGCACCGCCAGCCAGACCACCCTGGCCAACCCCACGGCCTACGCCCTGATGGGGCAGTACCTCAACCTGCCGGACTTCTGCGACTACATCATCGTCAACTATTACGGCGGCAACTGGGACTGGGACGGGCACAACTACTCCTGCTTATACCGCCCGGGCCTGGGCTTCGTCTTCCAGGACTGGGATGGGGAAGGCATGCTGCGGGACCCGAACGCCAACATCCTCAGCCACGACACGACGGGCGACCCCACGCAATTATTTGTGCAACTGTTGGCCAACCCCAATTTCCGCCAGTTGTTCGCCGACCACGTTTACAAGGACTTGAACACCGCGCTCTCACCGGTCACCGCGGCCGCCATGTATCAGTACGAGGCCGACCGGATTTGGGACCCGGCCGCTGGCGCCGATGGTCTCCTCGACGAGTCGGCCCGCTGGGGTAATTTGGGCGAGTTGACCAGCACGTGGAACGAGCTGGGTACGCCCGCCACCTGGACCGCGTATTACGACTGGGAAATGGGCTCGATGTTTCCCACGCGCACGGCCACCATGTTCACCCAGTTCGAGACGCCCATGACGTTCGAGCCTTACGGCGGCAGCAAGACGTACACCTACACGATGTACCCCGGCGTTGCCCCGCCCGCGTTGTACCTCAACGGGATACAGGAGAGCGATGGGGCCTCGGTCTCGCTGGTAGGGAGCAACACGCTCACGATGACGACGACGGCCCCCGCCGGCGCCGCCATCTACTACACGACCGACGGCAGCGATCCGCTGGAAAGCGAACTCAACCTGACGCTCACCGGCATTACGATCACCGGCACGACGGCCACAGCCACGGCCGTCGGTACGATCGTCGGCCTGTATGACGGCGATCAACTCGCGATCAGCGGGGCCGACCAATCGGCGTACGACGGCACTTTCACAATCGCCAACGTGACCGTAAACTCCGCCGCAAATACGACGACCTTCACCTACACCGTCACGGCTACGCCCACACCCACGTCAGCCGCTACCGGAACCCCGCTCACCGCCACGGGCAACGTCGGCTTCGTGCTCACCTCCGTCACTCACGTGGGCGCGACCGCCACCGGCACGATTGCCGGCACGAGCACCGGCCTGTACAACGGCGATCAACTCTACATCAGCGGGGCCTCGCAGAACGTGTACGACGGCCAGTACACCATCAGCAACGTAACGACAACCGGTGGGAACACGACCTTCAAGTACACCATGAGCGGGACACCCACCGGCAATGCCAGCGGGATAAGTATCACCGCCGTGGGCGGTGTGATCAGTGCGTCGGCCACGCAATATACTCAAAGCCTCCCCGTCTCGAGCACGGAGACGATCGATGCCCGCGTCCTTTCCGGGGGCACCTGGAGTGTGCTGAGCTACGCGACACTGATCGAGAACCTGGCCCCCGATATCCGCATCGCGGAAATGAATTACGACCCCTTGCCCGCCACGGCGGCCGAGCAAAAAGCCGGCTACGTGGTTTCCGACACCACCGATCCCAACAAGGATTTCCAGTTCGTCGAACTGCAGAACATCAGCAGCCAGACGATTGATCTCCTTGGGCTGCAGTTCACTAATGGCATCAGCTTCACCTTCCCCGACGTGACGCTGGCTGCCGGCGGGTATATCGTCGTCTGCGCTGACCCGGCCGCCTTCGCCCTCCGCTATGGCTCAGCCATCTTGCAAAGCGAGTGGGGCGCCAATTGGGAAACCTTGTCGGCCTTCACTAGCGGGCACTTGAGCATGGGCGGCGAGGAAGTCACGCTGGCATCGCCCAACGGCGGCGTGATCCAGGACTTCACGTATAGCGGTTCCTGGTATCCGCAAACCCACGGCGGCGGCTTCGTGCTGATGGCCCGCAATACCAACCAAGCCCTTTCCCTATGGAATTCCAGCCTGGGCTGGCAACCCAGCGGCACGCCCGGCGGCACGCCCGGCAAGGCCGATCCCGTCACGGTCCC
>CAZTPX010000278.1:0-9268 GCA_964615095.1 uncultured Planctomycetaceae bacterium
GAGCCGTAGCCTTCCAAGCTACTTACGTGGGTTCGATTCCCATCACCCGCTTGGTTGGCCGAGGAAAAAAGGGATTCGAGAAGAAGGAAGATTTGAATTTTTGGCTGCTGTAGCTCAGTCGGTAGAGCGCGTCCTTGGTAAGGACGAGGTCAAGGGTTCAAGTCCCCTCAGCAGCTCTCAGTCGGCCGGATGTATGATGGCCGTTTGTGTTGAATCCGACGGCTCGGAACTGAGCCCGAACCGAGGAAATGCGGTCAGATAACTATATCGTAACTCGCTTGTGATTGCAGGGAGAAAGAATGGCGAAGGAAGTATTCCAACGAAAGAAACCTCACGTCAACGTGGGCACCATCGGCCACATTGACCACGGCAAGACCACGCTAACCGGCGCGATCCTGGCGACCCAGGCCGCCAAAGGGTTGGCCAAGTTCAAGTCGTATGCGGATATCGCCAAGGGCGGCACCGTGCGCGACGCGACCAAGACGGTGACCATCGCCGTGTCGCACGTCGAGTACGAGACCGACAAGCGGCACTACGCTCACATCGACTGTCCGGGGCACGCCGACTTCATCAAGAACATGATCACCGGCGCCGCCCAGATGGACGGTGCGATCCTGGTAGTGTCGGCTGCCGATGGTCCCATGCCGCAGACGCGCGAACACGTGCTCCTGGCCCGCCAGGTGAACGTACCTGCCCTCGTCGTGTTCCTTAACAAGATCGATCTCGTCGACGACGCGGAGTTGTTGGAATTGGTCGAACTGGAAGTCCGCGAGCTGTTGACGAAGTACGGTTTCCCTGGCGACGAGATTCCGATCACTCGCGGCAGCTCCTTGCCGGCCTACAACAACCCCACCGATCCGGTTGCCACGAAGTGTATCAGCGACCTGCTGGATTCGGTTGACGCCTACATCCCGGAGCCGATGCGTGAGGTTGACAAGCCCTTCCTGATGGCCATTGAAGACGTGTTCTCGATCGAAGGCCGCGGGACCGTGGCCACCGGTCGTATCGAGCGTGGCGTGATCAAGGTCGGCGAAAACGTCGAGATCATCGGCTTCAACCCCCAGTCGCTCAAGACCGTCGTGACGGGCGTGGAGATGTTCAATAAGTCGCTCGATCAAGGCATGGCCGGCGACAACGTGGGCTGCCTGCTCCGTAGCATCAAGCGCGAGGAAATCGAGCGCGGTCAGGTCCTGGCCAAGCCCGGTTCCATTACGCCGCACACGCAGTTCGAGGCGGAAGTTTACGTCCTGTCCAAGGAAGAAGGCGGCCGGCATACGCCGTTTTTCAACGGATATCGTCCGCAGTTCTACTTCCGCACGACGGACGTGACCGGATCGGCGAACCTGCTGGGCGATGCGGAAATGTGCATGCCCGGCGACAACGTCAAGCTGTCGGTCGAGTTGATCGCGCCGATCGCCATGGACGTGAACGTGCGTTTTGCTATCCGCGAGGGTGGCCGCACGGTGGGTTCCGGCGTGGTGACGAAAGTGATCAAGTAAGGAATGACAAATGACGACTGACGGAAAGGCTGCGACAAGGGAATTTCTCCCTTTCGTCGTGCGAATTTTCTCATTCGTCATTTACGCCCAGGGACGTAGCTCAATTGGCAGAGCATTCGCCTCCAAAGCGAAGGGTTGCGAGTTCGACTCCCGCCGTCCCTGCAGTTAAGTCGAGCGAGTTTTCGGTGCGTTGCCGAAACTCGCTCTCGCTGTGGTGAAAGAGTGTATCCATCGCCTGCCGCGCGTCGCGCGCGGTTTGCAGCGGTGTTGCGGTTTCCCACAGGGTGCATGGAATGGCAAGTCCAACCGTTGAAAGCATAGAATGATCTGAGGCGGGACGCCTCGGGAGACGGCCAAGCGGTGAACGCGTTTTTTGAAGAGTTTTTTCGGGTCGGTGTCTACAAGCGCAACCAGGGACGAATTGTCCGTCAGGTGACGTTTGCCGCGCTGGCGGTGGGGTTGCTCATAGGCCTGTATCGGCTGCTGGTGACACTGCGCCCCACGGGTACGAGCACGCCTCAACTTTGGGGTTTTTTAACTCGGCTCCCGCACTGGATGGTTTCCGTGCTGGAGTTCTTTGCCGCTTACTTTTGCTACTGGTTCCCGGGACTGCTGGCCGTCGTCGGTTTGTGGGCTGCCTATCGTGCCGTCAACTGGCCTGCGTTCGCCGACTTCCTTATCGCCGTGGAAGCCGAGATGAACAAGGTCTCGTGGCCTTCGCGAGGGGAGTTGTTCCGCTGGTCGGTGGTGGTGATCGTAATGATCTTCGCCATCGGAATTTTGTTGGCCGGTTTCGACCTGGTTTGGACCGAGATATTCAAGTTCATCGGTGTTTACGGCAGTCATTCCACTTGATGCGTGACGTTTTACTAACCTTCGGACCTGATGGTTTTTTCTCAGAGGTTGATCCGTCGTGACAGAACAGACCGGACCGAATCCTGAAGTCCAGCAAGACATTCCGGCGCAAGTGAGCGTTGATCAGCGCCCGGACGTCGCGGCTGTGATGCCGGACCATGAACCGTCGGGTGCCGAGGCCGGCCTTGCCGCATCCTCCTCCGAGCCTGTGGCGGCCACGTTTAACCCGGAGCCAACTGCGACGGAGCCTGCCGAGGCCCCCGCAGCCGTTGAACCGGCAGCGGTTGACCCGGAGCCGACCGCGACGGAGCCTGTCGAAGTGCCCGAGACAGTTGAGCCGCCGGCCGAGAAGCCCGTGCGGGCGAAGGCCAAGGCCGCCAAGGGCCCGTCGTCCAAGGCACGGAAGGCGGCTGCCGCCGCGCCCGCGATTTTGTCGGACGTTCCCAAGTCGGAGAACATGGACTGGTTTATCCTCAAGGTGCAGAGCAACCGCGAGGAATCGATCCGCGAGGGCCTGTTGCGACGGGTTTCGATCCAGGGGCTCGACCGCTATTTCGGCGAGGTCATCGTCCCTATGGAAAAAGTCACGGAATTCAAAGGCGGCAAGAAGCGGGTGATCAAGCGGAAGCTGTATCCCGGTTACATTGTCGTCCACATGGAAATCAACGAAGACTCCTGGTTCCTCGTGCGCGAGACGCCGGGGATCGGCGATTTCACAGGGGCCTCCGGCAAGCCCACCCCCATGCTGCCGCACGAGGTCGAGCGGATCATTGCGAAACAGGAAGAAAAGAACGAAAAAGCGCCTGACTTGAAGATCCCCTTCACCAAGGGTGATCGCGTGAAGATCATCGAAGGAAACTTCGAGAATTTCGAGGGCGAAGTAGACGTTATCGACAAGACCAACGGCCGCGTGACGGTGATGATCACAATTTTCAACCGGACGACGCCCGTCGAGTTTGAGTACTGGCAAGTCGAGTCGGTTTAACAAGTAAGTAGCACGGGATTTATTCCGTGGCAGACGCACTAGGATTCAAAGATGGCGAAGAACCTCGTTGGTGAAGTGAAGTTTCAAGTTCCCGGTGGCCAGGCCACTCCGGCCCCTCCAGTCGGTACGGCTTTGGGCAAGTATGGCATTAACCTGGGACAATTCGTCTCGCAATTCAATGACCGCACGCGCGAGGCCGGCGGCATGCCCATCCCCGTGGTGGTCAAAGTTTATAGCGACCGCACCTTTGAGTTCGTGACAAAGAGCCCGCCGGCGGCGGCCTTGTTGAAGAAGGCCGCGGGGATTGCCAAGGGCTCGGGCGTTCCCAACAAGGAAAAGGTGGGGAAAGTCACCTGGGCGCAAGTCGACGAGATCATCAAGTTGAAACAGAACGATCTTAGTTCCGCCAGTCCCGATGCGGCCCGCCGGCTGATTGCCGGCACCGCCCGCAGCATGGGGCTGGAAGTGATCGAGTAAACTGGAAGTAATTGGTTAGGACTGACGCAGAAATAAAATAAGTGTCGCCTTTCGCTCCGCGAAAGTAGCGCTACTTTCGCGGAGCGAGAGGCGACAATACGACAGTTATCGATTCGTCGGTCCTCAGTGATTAGCATCCTTTAAAGTAGGAGGCGACGTGTTCGCCGCAGGACTACGGGAGAAAGAGTAAATGCCAAGAGTCGTGAAACGAATGAAGGCCATGCGGGCAAAGTTGCCGGCGACAGCGGCTCCCATGCCGCTGGCCGACGCCGTCAATCTGCTGAAGACCTTCAACACCACGAAATTCGACCAGACGGTCGAAATCGTGATGCGGCTGGGAATCGATCCCAAGCAGGCCGACCAGTTGGTCCGCGGTTCGATCGTCTTGCCCAACGGCATCGGCAAGACGCTCCGCGTGATCGTCTTTGCCAAGGGCGACAAGATCGACGAGGCGAGGGCCGCCGGCGCCGACGAAGTGGGTGGGCCGGAGTTGGCCGAGAGGATCAAGGGTGGCTGGACCGAGTTCGACGTATGCATTGCCGCCCCTGACATGATGGGTGTCGTTGGTCCGCTGGGCAAGGTCTTGGGACCCCGCGGCCTGATGCCTTCGCCGCGTGCCGGCACCGTCACGCCCGACCTGGCCAAGGTCATCAAGGAATACAAGGCGGGCAAGGTCGAGTTTCGCTGCGACGCGGGCGGCAACGTCCACGCCGGGGTGGGCAAGCTGAGTTTCGAGGCATCCAAGCTCGTGGAAAACATCTCGGCTTTCATCAACTTCATTCAGCACCTCAAGCCGGCAGCGGTCAAAGGCCAGTACGTCAAGGGCATTAGCGTCAAGGGAACCATGAGCCCCGGTTTGCGGATCCAGGCATAGGGGAGCGGGTCGCACCCTGACAGCGGTTGGCGGTATGGCGCGGCGACTGTATCGGCCCGCCGTTTCCTGCCGCACGCTGTGGTGGGCCTGCTGGCGAAAGAAATTCAGTGGCAACAAATCAACGAACGCGCAGTAAATCAACGAGGCGCAAGGCATGAGTAAATACGTCAAAAATCTCGTAGCGGACGACATCAAGAAACGCCTGCAGAACGTCAACGACGCCCTGCTGGTGAACATGGTCGGCATGAACTCTTCCTCCACGTATACGTTGCGTAAGGAACTGCGTGCCAAGAAAATCAACATCCTCGTGGTGAAGAACAGCATGGCCGAGCGGGCCATGGCTGGAACTTCCCTGGCGAGATTGCTTGATGGGGTCGGTGGATCGGCGGCGATCTGTTGGGGCAGCGAAGACATCGTGGCCCTGGCCAAGACGATCAGCGGGGTCATCAAGAGCGAAAAATTCCCCGCGTTCCAGCCGCGCGGGGGCGTCATGGACGGCGAGCAGATTTCGGCCGACCAGATCGCCGAGGTCGCCAAATGGCCCTCGCGCACGGAACAACTGAGCCTCCTGCTCGGCCAAATCCTCTCGGTCGGCTCGCGCTTGAATAGCCAGTTGATCGCGATCGGTGGGGCGTTGGCAAGTCAGATCGCCGAAAAGGCCAAGGGCGGTGAAGAAGCCCCGGCCGCTGAGGAAGCAGCCGCCGGCGAGGGAGCGGTGCCAGAGGCGGCTGCCCCCGCCGCAGAGGGTGGCGAGGCTGCCGCGGCCAGCGCGGCGCCTAGCGCGTGAGAAGATTTCGCTTGAAGGTTGCCGGCGGTCAGCCAGTGAAAAACCTGGTAACCGACTCCGGTAACCCCTTAACCGTTATGGGGACTAACCCTTTTTAAATTATTAGTATAGAATCGTGGCGGTGGCCGGTTCGCGTCAGTTCCGCGCCGCCCTCGCAACAGTGAGAAAGGATCGATTAACGATGTCGACTGCTGAAACTACCCGTGAATACTCCCAGGCCGCCAAGGAGTTGGGCGACAAGATTGTTGCCTTGACCCTCAAGGAGGCCAAGGAGTTGAGCGATTACCTGGAAAACGTCCACGGCATCAAGCCTGCGGCCGGTGGTGCCGTGATGATGGCTGGACCCGCCGCCGATGCCGGTCCGGTTAAAGAGGCTGTGGTGCAGACGGAGTTTGACGTGGTGATCGAGGGCTACGAACCGACCAAGAAGATCGGGATTATCAAGGTCGTTCGGGCCGCCACAAGTCTGGGTCTGAAGGAAGCCAAGGACCTTGTCGAAGCCGTCCCCGCCAAGGTCAAGGAGGGCCTCTCGAAAGACGATGCCGAGAAGCTCAGGAAGGAACTGGAAGAAGCCGGCGCGAAAGTTGTTGTCAAGTAGCGCGCGGTTTCCGAGTGCGGATTGAAAGACGCCAAGCCGCGTGTCCGCGCGCTTGGTATAATTCAAGCGTGGCAAATTTCCGCTGCATCGCCATGGAGTCGATGACCATGGACCCCTCTCAAGTCAGGGGGGAAGTTTATTGCGTGGACAGTGTTTTAGCTCGTTGCTTTCCTATACCTCCCCGGGGTCATGCCTGCGGCGCGGCGGGTGCATGTCGCGCCGCGCGGGCGTTTCCTACCGGTCCCCGGGGTCCCCTTGCTTTTCTCAGAGGTGAACGCCCATGGCGACTTCCGCCCAACGACGCATTCAACCCAAGGATATCCGTCGCTTCGGCAGTCAGCGAGCCCCGCATGGGATTCCTGACCTGACCCAGATCCAAACCCGCGGCTACGACGCCTTCCTCCAGCACGAGGTTCCCTTCCAGAAACGCAAGGACCAGGGAATCGAGGGCGTGCTGCGCGAGATTTTCCCCGTGGAGAGCTACGACAAGACGCTCCGCCTGGAATTTCTCCGCTACGAGTTGGGCAAGCCGCGTTACGAGCCGGACGAGTGCCGGCAGTTGCGTTTGACGTATGGCCGGCCGTTCAAGGTCTGGCTCAAGCTCACCAAGGAGCAACCGGTCGAGGAGGAGGTCTACCTGGGCGACATCCCCATCATGCTCGGCGGCGGCGAATTCATCATCAACGGCGCCGAACGCGTCGTGGTCAACCAACTGCACCGCAGTCCGGGTGTCGATTTCGTGATGGAGATCGAGGGCGTGGGCGATCGTCGCTTGCACAGTTGCCGCATCATTCCCGAGCGCGGGAGTTGGATCGAATTGAACGTCACGCGCAAGGAAAGCTTGGCGGTCCGCATCGACCAGAGCGGCAAGTTCTCGATCATGACGCTGTTGCGGGCCATGGATCCGAAGTACGGCGAAGACGCCGACCTCTTGCGCGTCTTCTATGAGACGGAAAAGGTGAAAGTCGTCGACGGCCGCAGCGCCGCCAAGCTTGAGGGCAAGCTGGCCGTGACCGACATCATTTACCCGGCGGAGAGCCCCCGCGCCGGCGAGGTGCTGGTGGAGAGCGGTCAGAAGATCTCGAAGAATTTGGCGGAGACGATCTGCACGGCGGGCCTGAGCGAGGTCGAGGTCATGAGCGACCCCAAGAACCCGCTGTTGCTGAATTCGCTGGCCGAGGACGCCACGGGCAGCCACGAGGAGGCCCTGCTGCGGATCTACCAGCGGTTGCGTCCGGGCAACCCTCCCAACCTGGAGAAGGCGAAAGCCCTGTTCATTGAGAAATTCTACGACACCAACCGTTATCGCCTGGGCCGCGTGGGCCGTTTCCGCATCAACCGCAAACTGGCTCTGGACATTCCCGAGACCGAGATGACCTTGCGCTCGGACGACCTGATCGCCGCTATCCAGTATCTCAACAAGCTGCGGGCGAACGATCCGAGCGTGGAGATCGACGACATCGACCACTTGGGCAACCGTCGCTTGCGGACCATCGACGAGTTGGCCAGCGACGAGCTGCGCAAGGGTTTCCTCAAGCTGCGGCGCACGGTGCAGGAGCGGATGAGCCTGAAGGACATCGAAGACATGACGCCGCGGAGCCTGGTGAACCCCAAGAGCATCTCGGCGGCGATCGAATACTTCTTCGGCCGCGGCGAGCTCTCGCAGGTGGTCGACCAGACCAACCCCTTGTCGATGCTCACGCACGAGCGGCGGCTGTCGGCCTTGGGACCTGGCGGCTTGAACCGCAAGCGGGCCGGCTTCGAGGTCCGTGACGTGCATATTTCGCACTACGGCCGGATCTGCCCCATTGAAACGCCTGAAGGCACGAATATCGGGCTGATTTCCAGCCTGGCGATCTATGCCGGCGTGGACGACTACGGGTTCCTGGTCACGCCCTACCACAAGGTGAAGAACGGCAAGCTGGAATTTGACAAGGAAGGCAGGGCCGTCACCGAGTGGCTGCGGGCCGACCAGGA
This sequence comes from uncultured Planctomycetaceae bacterium, assembly GCA_964615095.1. GTDB lineage: Bacteria > Planctomycetota > Planctomycetia > Pirellulales > Thermoguttaceae > JANXQG01. Next base: position 8,053 of record CAZTPX010000278.1, read on the forward strand.
GCACGAGGCCCGCCTGGCGCCGGCCGACGTGCCGATCGAGAACGGCAAGCTGATCGGCGACTCGGTCATCGCTCGCTACCACGGCGACTTCCAGATCATCCCCTGCGACCAAGTGCAGTACATCGACGTGGCGCCCAGCCAGATGGTGGGCGTCTCGGCGGGCCTGATCCCTTTCCTCGAGCACGACGACGCCAACCGCGCGCTGATGGGTTCCAACATGCAGCGGCAGGCCGTGCCGCTGCTGATCACCGATCCGCCCTTGGTGGGCACGGGCATGGAGACCGAGGCCGCCCTGAACTCCAGCATGCTCGTCCGCGCCCGCAGCAAGGGCACGGTGACCTATGCCGACGCGCGGCGGATCGAGATCGGCAGCGACGTCTATAACCTTCGCAAGTTCGTGGGCCTGAACGAGCGAACCTGCCAGAACCAGAAGCCGATTATCAACGTCGGCGACAAGATCGAGAAGGGGCAGGTCATCGCCGACGGCGCCGCCACGTACCACGGCGAACTGGCCCTGGGCCGCAACGTGCTAGTGGCCTTCATGGCCTGGGACGGTTTCAACTTCGAGGACGCCATCATCATCAGCGAGGAGTTGGTAAAGGACGACGTCTATACCTCGATCCACATTGAGGAGTTCGACATCGAAATCCGCGAGACGAAACTCGGCCGCGAGGAGTTCACCCGCGACATTCCCAACGTGAGCGAGAAGATGCTCCGCAACTTGGACGAGACGGGCATCGTGCGCGTGGGCACCTACGTCCGCCCGGGCGACATCCTCGTGGGCAAGGTCTCGCCCAAGTCGAAGACGGAGCTCACGCCGGAGGAGAAGCTGCTGCACGCCATTTTCGGCCGCGCCGGTGAGGACGTGAAGAACGATTCGCTGGAAGTGCCCTCGGGCGTGGAAGGCATTGTCATCGACACGCAGAAGTTCTCGCGGCGGATGAGCCTCAGCGAGGACGAGCGAAAGGCCTTCGAGACCGCGCTGAAGGAGGCTGAGGCCGAGGGCAACGAGCGGATCGCCACCGCCTTCGGCCAGATGGTATTGAAGATCGAGGATCTGCTGAAGAAGGAGCTCAAGGACGAGGACGGCACGCGGCTGGTGGAAGGCCGCGAGCACCGTAGCGTAGCCGAGCAGGCACAGAACTTCAACATCGAATCGCTGGACGTCCGCAGCCCCGAGCGGAAGGCCGCCCTGGAGAAGCTGTACAAGCAGGAG
>CAZTPX010000279.1:0-6275 GCA_964615095.1 uncultured Planctomycetaceae bacterium
CATGCTCTCATGCGCGGGGCAATCGTGCATCAGGTCGAACAGCGGCTTGTGGAAAAATTCGTAGGCCGACCGGAAACGCCCCGGCTTCCCGTCGGCAACCTTAAGCTCCGACCCGAATCCGTTGAAGCAAAAGAAGAACCTGCATTCAACGTCAGTCAGTGCGCCGTTTACCTCGCGCGGCTGTTGTCTGTAGTCGAGCCTTTTCAGGGGCACTCCCAACGCCGCGAATGCCGGCGACAACTCGTCGACAAACAATGCATTGTGTTGCCATTGATCGATTTCGCCGCAGGTGAGTGCAACACCATAACCGCCGGCCTGTCCGGCAGACGCCGAACCCGTCGCCATCATGGCAAACGCCGCCGGACCCGGGTCCGCAGATTGGCGAGGCGAGTCCGCAAGGCTCGGCGTGCCCGCGCTAAGAATACCCACGCACGCCTGCCCCCGTGCAAAACAGGCAACAGGCTGGCGTTCTGAACCCCCGGATCGCGGCACAATTCGATCAGCGCGGCATGACGCCGTTCCGTGTCCTTGAGCGCCTCCTGGTGACTGCGGACCTGGTCGCGCCAGTAGGACAGCACATTGTCCGTATTGCCATCGAGACCGCTGGGCCGGGGCCTGGGGCGCACGATCAATGCCTCGGGCCGCGCGAGCTCCCGCGCGATGATCCGCGTCCGGGCCCAGAGCTGCTTGTCCACGTCGAATACCTCATGGAATTTACGCCAGCTGGCGTAGGCGAGATCGTAGAGGTTTTGCGGTGTGGCCAACAGCTCGCGCAACGACGCGATTGAGTGCTCCGGTTCGTCATCGAGCAATGCGATGTCCCGCCGGTCGCTGAACGCGACATTCAGGCCCAGGGGATCGTTGATGCAGTTCAGCACGCCATGAAATCCGGCCTCGATGCAGGCACCGGTGGGGAAGCCATCGAACGCGCCGGGCATCTGCGCGAAGGGGCGGTTCACGGCAATTATCGCGTCCATGCGGGAATAGAAACTCCGGAAAAAGTCACTGGGCCGCCTGCCGTAGAAGGTGAAACGCGGGGCGGCATCGCCGAGCGGCAGATCCTCCGCGGTATAGTCGCCGACCACGTGAAATCGCAGGCGCTGGTCTTCCTTGGCCAGGGCACACGCGACGGTGACGAAATGATCGTAGCCTTTCGCTGCAAAATTGGTCCCGTAGCGATGTGCTACGAAGCAAAGGTCAAGCGTGTCCTTGTCCCGACTGTATATCACCTTGTCCTTGAGAAAATCGAAATCGATACGGCTTTCGTGCACGCCGCCATAGATGAATTCTACCTTTTCGGGATCGCAGCCGATGTGATCAACGAGGTAATGCTGACTGACGATCTGTGTCACGATAACTTTGCGGCAGAGTGGCGACAGCAGCACCTGGCGCAACCTCTCGTCGGTCTCGGCTTGCTCAAGATCGAAGGAACCGCCCGGATAGAGCTGCAGGATGAACGGCAGGCCGCGCTCGGTAAAATAAGGCAACAGAGTCACGGCGTTATCGAGAAACGTGACATAGGCCAGGCGGCCGGCGATGCCATTGCCCTCGGTGAACCGACAAATCCGGGACTTGACGGACGGGTCCACTGGCAATGCGGCGAGCGCCTCGGCGAATGTCTCGTTGCCGATGCAAACGTGCCAACTTTCGAGGGACAACAGGACGGCGTTGAAAAAACCCAGGTAGTGGCCGTACTCCAGGGTCCGAAAGGGGGAGAAATCCAGCGGCAGGATATCGTCCAGGAGCAACAGGTCGGCGTACTGCGGGCTGGGTTGTCCCAATGGAGTGGTCCTGTTCCGGGGGGGGACCCGATCACAGGCGCCCCGATGCCTGTGAGCCGGCGGCGCGGCTATTGACCCGAAAGCCGGCACCCGTCAAGGCCGGCGGGCGCTCATCGCCGCCCGATTCCCGGGCGCCACCATCGGTTGGGTGTGGCATTTTTATCACAACCGGCCGGCCGGGCACCGCAAAACTCCGTTAATCTCCGGTTTGTCACGGTTTGACGATCGGTTACCTATTGATTGCGGTATGGGCAATGCTGTATGCCGCCTTTAACCCAAGGTGCGGACCGCTCGCGTCAGGGGAAATGACTCATAAGGGAGATACCCGATGTCGTACACAGCCACCCAAGTTGGCGACGCCTATGAGGCCATTCTGCGCGTAGCACCCCCTGGGGGCCTCACGGGCGCCTACGATGTCTCGGTGGCGGCTCAGATCAATAACGGCGATCTGACGCTCGGTGCCTATGAGACCTCCCTGATCAATTCCGACCAGGCGCTGTACACGACCGAACCCGCGATGGTCGTGTACGACGCATTCTACAATACGATGCCGAGTTCCGCCCTGCTGACAACAATCGCGACGTCCACCAGCGGGACCATTGGTAACGCCCTCCCGTTGCCCTCGCCCAGCAATACCATTTATTTCCCCGCTGCCGAACTGCATAACTTGGGTTACTCGGATGCGAACGTCTGGACAATTCTGGGTGCCGACTTTGCAAGCGACCAGACATCGAGCTTCTATCATCTCTATGGTGGGATGAACCAGGGCACCACCCTTAGCTATACTACTTTCATCGACGCGGTCTATCAGCACGAGTTCGGTTTCCTGCCGAGCGCGACCAACCTGCAGTACCTGCTGAACGATATTCCGGGCTTGTCCCAGTTGCTGAGCGGCGGCGGCAACACGGCCACCCCGCTGCAGATCATGGGCGGCATTTACGGCTATCTGCTGTATGCCGGCGAGACCAACAACGTCGGGATCTTCGCCAATCCCACCAGCGCCATGCTCACTGCCTTGGCAACCGACGAGGTGAACTCGCCGGGCTCCAGCGCTCCGCTCTATAATGGAGAACTGGTCAACGAGATGGCGATTGTCGTCGACGTGACCAATGGCGGGACCCCCACGGCGACCGAGGGCATCGCGGTCACCTTCCAAATCACGTCCACCAATGTGGCGGCCGGGACGGTGCTGAGTTACACCCTGTCCGGCGTGACCGCGTCCGAGGTCGTGGGTGGCCAGCTTACGGGTACGGTGGCGGTCGGTGCCCATGGCACCGCGAGCATCCCGGTGGTGCTGACCAGCACGCCGGGCCAGGGCCTGACCGGCCCGCTGGAGGTGACACTGGCGGCGCTGCCCAATGAGTCGCCCACCAGCGTGAACACCGCGACGGTCGCCCTGACCGAGACGCAGACGTCCTATACTCTTACCGATACCGCCCCGTCCCCGACCACCGAGGGCAGCTCGGTTATCTTCCATCTGGCGTCGAACGGCATCGTGCCGAACGGCGGGTCGGTGGCCTACACGCTGTCCGGCGTGACGGCGAGCGAAGTGGTGGGCGGCCAGCTCACCGGAATCGCGACTGTGGTCAATGGCGTGGCCAACATCCCGGTGACGCTGAACAGCGTGCCGGGCGAAGGGCTCGGCGGACACCTGACGGCGACGCTGTCGCTGCCGTCCAGTGCCAACGCCGCCAGCGTGGGCACCGCCTCCGTTGCGCTGACCGAGACTGCCGCGACCTATGCCATCACCAATAGCGGCAACATCAACGAGGGCAGCGCCGAGACGTTCAACATCCACACCAATATGCCGGCGGGGACGGTTGACTCCTGGGCGCTGAGCGGCGCGGCCGTGGGTCAGGTGACTCCTCCGGTGAGCGGGACGGTGACGTTCGACGTCAACGGCAACGCGAGCGTGACCGTCGGCACGACAGCGACCGTCATCAATGGTGCCTCGCCGGAAGCGCTGACCTTTACGCTGAGCGCCAACGCGCAACCGGTCGGAACCTCGACGGTTCAAGTGACCGAAGCTACGGCGACGCTGAACGACACGAACAGCCACGCGATCTCCGAGGGCAGCACAGCCAACTTTACCCTGGCGACCGCGAACCTGGCGAATGGAACCCAGCTCTCCTATACCCTGAGCGGCGCCGGCGTGGCCCAACTCGCCGATCCGACCCAGACCACTGGTACGCTGACGGTGTCGGGCAACGCGGCAACGCTGAATGTGGCCACCCTGGCCAGCATGATCGATACCAACGGCGCCACCGCGCCGCTGACCTTGACCCTCAATGGCGTCCCCGGCGCCGGGGCCACCGACACCGTGACCGTCAACGAGAATGCGACCATCGCGGTCAGCGCGGGGACGGGCGGGACGATCGGCACCGCGGTCACCGAGGGCAACTCGGTCACCTTCAACGTGACTGCCAGCTCCAACGTGCCGGTTGGCACGCTGGTGAGCTACACGCTCTCGGGCGCCGCGTTGGGCAACGTTCTGCCGGCCTTGCAGACCGGCACGGCGACGGTCAGCCCTGGCGGCCTTGTGACCGTCACTATACCGACGCTCGCGGACGACAGCAGCGACCTGGTCAAGGGTCTGACGCTGACGCTCAATAACCTGACCACGCCTTCCGCCACCGACTATGTCAACGAGAACGTGCCGGGCGTCTTCGTCCTGACGACCGGTACCGATAATGGCGCGGGTCCTGTTGGCTTGATTCCGCCCGGGCCGTTCTATGGCAACCCGGCTGGCGACAATCAGTACTATGCCACTCAGGCGACGCTCGGCCAGAATGACGTCCTCAACGCCGGCGGCGCTGGCAGTCTCGGCAATACGCTGCACCTGACCACGTCGGGCTTCTTCTCGTACATCACCAGCTTCTCGACCGCGAACATCCAGACCTTCGACATCAACGCCAACGGGGCCACGCTCATCGACATGTCGAGCACCGTTGGCGTGACGACGGTGATCGACGACAACAGCTCCGCCAGCCTGACCCTGGCCAACGTGCAGGCCCCTGTCGAGCTGACGATCCTGAATCCGTCGTTCCTCGGCGTCCCGACCAATGTGGTGCTGCAATACATCGCGTCGGCGGTCCCGGCGGGCGGCGCCACCCAGGATATCACGCTGGTCAATTCGCTGAACCCGCTCACGGGTACGCCGAGCACCAGCGTGACCGCCAACGGCATGACGAACTTCAACATTGCGTCGGAGGGCGGGGCCACCAACGGCTTGACCATGTTGGCCTCGAACGTGCTGACCAGTGTCGTGTTCACGTCGCAGGGCTGGGAGACCCCGCCGGTAGCCGCCACCGCCAGCTTCGTGCTCGGCAGCGGCGCCGCCGGCCCGACTGCGATGGCGTTCGCCAACGTCGGCACCGACGTTCTGAATCTGTCGGCCTGGAACGGCGTGTTCTACGACATCGGCAACACCGCCCCCGCTATCACCAGCGCCAGCGGCCTCACCATCGATGGTGGTCTGGGCGGCATGAACTCGCAGTTCACGCCGGCCCCGTTCGGCTCCCCGACGCTGACGGGCGGAGGCATTACGACCGCGGGTCTCCTGACGATCAACATGGGCACCGGCAGCTTCCTCGGGCAGCAGCTTGTGTCGACCGGCGGTGGCATCACTATCGACGGCACCAGCTCGACGACGCCTGCCGGCTTCCTCAACAATGGCGGCCAGGCGACCACTATCTTGACGTCCGGCCACGGCGTCTCGATCCAGGGCTTCACCGGTGGATTGGGTGGTGCCGGCGCCACGATTATGACGAATGGCGGCTCGGTTGGGACTGGGGGATCCGTCAGTATCGGCACGAACCAAGCGGTTACCGGCGGCATCACCGAAAGCATCACCACCGCGGGCACGACCCATGGTGGCGTGGTGACTGTCGATCTCAGCTCCAACACGAACTATCTGTGGTTCAGCAGCCTCGACGCCCACGTGGCCGTCGCGATTTCCGGCGGAACCAATGTGCTCGACTTCTCGGGCACCGGGACGACCGGGTTCCACGCTGGCACCGGTTACGATATCAACCCTGACTCCGTCGTCGCGACCGGCGGCAACAACACGCTGTATCTGGACGCGGATCATCTGGGTGGCGTGGCTTCCGGTGTGGGGCTGGTCGGTGAGGGGGCGATCGACTTCCAGACCGGCAGCATGAGCACCGCCGCGATCAACATGTACCTCCTGGATCAGACCGGGGGGCCGCAGACGATCAACGTCAACGACACGATCGGGGCAACCCCGGCGTTGTACAACATGACGTCCGGCGACTACCTCAATATGGGCAGCTCCGCGACCTACACCCTCAATACCGGGTTCACTGGTGCGGGTTCAGGTGCGGCGACCCTCAACCTCTCCGTCATCGAAGGTTCCATCGTTACCGTCGAAAATACCTATGCCGGCAACCTTGCCACGTTGAACTTCACGGTGAATGACGGCTCCACGACCCTGAATATCTCCGACGACGCCCATCTCACCACGTTGGGACTGTT
>CAZTPX010000279.1:6375-9259 GCA_964615095.1 uncultured Planctomycetaceae bacterium
GCTCCACGACCCTGAATATCTCCGACGACGCCCATCTCACCACGTTGGGACTGTTCGATACCTACAATAGTGGTGGCTATGGCGACTACCTGTACGTCGACGCTGTTGCGACTAATCACGCCACCATCACCACGGTGAATGGCGGCACCGACAACGCCAACATCGACATGAGCTTGCTGGCGCCCGACCTGTCGACGGTCGGTGGCAACATCACCCTCGGCAACGGCGACGACACCGTTGTCGTGAGCAACATCAGCGGTAGTGGTTTCGACGGCAGCTGGACCATCACAGCCGGCACCGGGGACAACTCCATCACCGTCACGCCACAGTATGGCGACTATGATGTCATCAACGCCGGCCTTGGCGGTTCTGGCGACAACGACATCTATGTCAACGGCCAGGGCGGGATCGTGGATATCCACACGGGTAACGGGGACAACACCGTTACCTTCGATCAGACCTTCCTGAACCTTACGGATAACGACACTCTGAGCCTGGGCAGCGGCTACAACACGGTGACGATCATCAACGGTGCCGTGAACCTGAACGACTCCATCTTCCTGAACTGGACCGGCGTTGACCAACTGAACCTGGCGGCGGGGTTCCAGAATTCGCTGATCCTGGATGTCCTGGCCAATGCCAACGCGCAGAGCGATAGCTATACGTTCGAGATCCAAACGGGTGGCAACAGCCTGTTGCACCCGGGCAGCACGGTCATCGACGGTGGCACGGGCTACACCAGCGATCTGGATGTGCAGGTTGCCTCGGGTGGCGACGCCGGCGGGGACACCATCCTGTTCAACCATGTGACCAATGGCTATCTGACCGTCTATGCCACGGTGACGGACTACAACACGTCCTTTGAGTCCGCGCCGCTGACGATCCAGGGGACGCCCGAAGGCATCTTCGCAAATTCGTCCCAAGGCAACGAACTGGATCTCACCGCCGACAACAACTTCGCCATCATCGACGCTCTAGGCTTGGCCGGCGCCGGCATGCACGGCGTCCAAAGCATCTATGGCGAGTTCAACGGCTACGGCACGGGCATGAGCGTCGTGCTGAACAATACCGCCACGGCGGCCGGCGGCGTCAACTACGTCGATCTGAGCGACGTCTGGGGCCAGACGACTATTTGGGCCCAGGGCGTCACCAACCACGCGGCGCTCACCCTCGTCGGCGGCGGCAATTTCTCGGGCGCCGACACCATAATGGCCGACAATGGCGCGGACACCATGGTGGCCAACTCCGTCGTCGTGGACTTTGGTCCTCCGACGATCGACAACTTCCTCGTCAGCGGCGGCGGCGCCAATCAGATGTATGGCGTGGAGGGCTACGCCAACACCGGCACGGCCTTCATCTTCGACACCCTTGCCAGCCTGCTCGCCAACGGCTCGATCGAGAACTACCACACCGCGACGGATGCGATCTTCGTCCCGACTGCGTCGGTGCAAGCCGCAAATGTCGCCATTCCGGGCTCTCTCGCCACGAGTGGCGTCATCCACTACGTGGGGTCGGTGGACGTGGCGGCCAGCGCTGGCCTCCCTGCCATCTACACCGCCATGGATGCTTTGTTGGCCACCCCGTTTGCGGGCGGCCCAATCCAGGCGGTCTATGACTCGGCAACCGGCCAGATGTATCTGGATATCGCCAATCAGGTCGTGTTCAACGCGAACACCGTCTCGTTCGCCATCAACTTCGAGAGCCCGGCGGGGTTGACGGACCTGTCGACCGCTCAGTTGAACAGCTACGCCGCTACCTCGGATCTGTTCTTTAACGGCACGAACGTCGTGCCCGATCTGCAGATCGGCGGGGCGGACATCACTGTGGCCCAATGGGACTTCTTCAGCGGGCAGGGCGTGATCAACGCCGCTCCTGGCGGCGGCAACACGGCAACCTTCGACGGCCCGGGCGGCACGCTGACGACCAGCAGCTTTGTCGCAAACTACGACTTCTCGGGCGTGACGACTCCGATGTCGGTGTATACGCCGGCCTTCGGCCCTGGCATCCAGCCCGTCATGGGGCCGGGCACGATCTATGGCAGCTACAACGGCGACAGCTTCTTCGTCAACAGCGCCGACCTGTTCAATGGCCTGATCATCGACGGCGGCAGCGGGGCGAACCAGATCACCATCGATCCGGTGGGTCCGCTGGTCATCACGCTCAGCGCCACGACCTACAACGGCACGACTGGCGAGGTCCAGAACGTGCAGACGCTGAACCTGGTCGATAGCGCTGGCAACACCGTCCACTTCGCCAACGACGGCACGGCATTCGCCCACATCAACGCCAGCAGCGCTACCGGGGCGGATGTGATCTATACCGCCTACATGGCTCAAGACTCGCTTCTTGGCGACAGTATCACCCTTGCCAACACTGCCGGCGACACCGTCTATCTGGCTCCGGGCGCCGTTGCCGACGGCACTCCGGCCGCCACGATCGACTTCTCGGGGCTCAGCAGCGCCGAGAATTACGTAATCTCGAGCGTTGGCGGCGTGATCAACACCATCATCGAAGGCGGTGGCCACACCACCTTGGAGCTGATGAGCGGTGATGACATCAGCACCGCGACGCTGCTGACGGGGATCGATACCCTGAACATCGCCAACGGCGCCTCGATCTTCTTGACCGGGCCGGAGTGGAACGGCTTTGCCTTGGTCACGTCGGGCGATGGTGCCGCCACGGTGAACTTCGTCGGCAACGAGGTTGTGTCGACCGCGCCGGCTCTGTGGGGCGTGGCGACTTACGAACTCGGTGGTCTTGCCGGCACCTCCAACACGCTCACGCTCGAGAACAACGACCGCGTGTTGGGTGTGTATGTTCCGGGCGGCAACGTCTTCAGCGGCACTATTGACGGCGGCGCCGCCAATGACACGGTCGTGGTCGG
>CAZTPX010000280.1:0-9236 GCA_964615095.1 uncultured Planctomycetaceae bacterium
GGCGATCGGCAACGACTGCGGCTACGACCAGATCTTCGTGCAGCAATTGATGAACCTGGGCAAGCCGGGAGACCTGTTGGTAGCGATCAGCGGATCGGGCAACAGCCCCAACATCTTGGCGGCCGTGGACTGGGCCAATCGCCACGGGTTGGCGACCTTCGGCATGACTGGCTACAGCGGCGGCAAACTGAAGCAGATGGCCGAGGCGGGCATCCATGTCCCGCTGGATGACATGGGCATGGTCGAAAGCGTCCACATTTGCGTGATCCATTGGATTGTCGACGACATGCACGCGCGTATCAATTCCACCGGCCGCTACTCTCACGCTTGAGTGGTTGAGTTGAAAATGGATCGTGAATCCGCGGCAAAGACGGCGATTATCATTGGGGCCGGTCCGGCGGGTTTGACCGCCGCCTTCGAGTTGCTCCAACGGACCGGCATCGTGCCCACGGTGCTGGAGGTCGAGGACTATGTCGGCGGCATCTCGCGCACGGCCAACTACAAAGGCAACCGCATCGACATCGGCGGCCACCGCTTCTTCTCCAAGTCGGACCGCGTGATGGAATGGTGGCTCAATCGCATGCCGATGGAACGGGTGCAGCCCGGGCAGTCCACCATCAGTTACCAGCGCATGAGCCGCGGCGTGACGGCCGCAGCCGACGGGCCCGACCCGGAAAAGTGCGACAAGGTCATGCTCTTGCGGCCGCGCAAGAGCCGCATCTATTTCCTCCGCAGATTTTTCGACTACCCCATCACGCTCAGCCTCGACACGATCAAGAAACTCGGCTTGCCGCGAATGGTCAAGATCGGTTTCAGTTACCTGCGCGCGGTCCTCTTTCCGTTCCGGCCGGAAAAGAACCTGGAAGAGTTTTTTATCAACCGCTTCGGGCGAGAATTGTACCGGACGTTCTTCAAGTCGTATACGGAGAAGGTCTGGGGCGAGCGCTGTTCGTCCATCAGCGCCGAATGGGGAGCGCAGCGGGTCAAGGGCCTGTCGATCCTCGGCGCCGTGAAACATATCCTGGGAAAACTCCTCCGCCGCCGCGGCGACATCGCCCAGAAGGACACCGAGACCTCGCTCATCGAGCAGTTCCTTTATCCCAAGCACGGTCCGGGGCAGATGTGGGAGACTGTCGCCCGGGAAATCACCGAGCGCGGCGGACGGATCATCCAGCATCAGCGGGTCAGCAAAATCCACGTGGAAAACGAGCGGATTGTGGCCGTCGAGGCCGTCGATCCGCGCGACGGCCAGACGACGGTCTATCGCGGCGACTGGTTCTTTTCGACGATGCCCGTCAAGGACCTCGTTCGCTCGCTGGATGCCGCGGTTCCGGCCGCGGTGCGGGAGGCAAGCGAGGGGCTCGTCTACCGCGACTTCATCACGGTGGGCCTGCTATTGAAGGAGCTCAAGGTCCACGAGGATTCCCCGCAGGGGCGGCAGTTGATCCGCGACAACTGGATCTATATCCAGGAACCGGACGTGAGGGTGGGCCGCCTGCAGGTCTTCAATAACTGGAGTCCCTTCATGGTCTCCGATCGTTCGAAGGTCTGGGTCGGATTGGAGTATTTCTGCTATGAGAGCGACGACTTGTGGAAGATGCCGGACCAGGGACTGATCAGCTTGGGGGGTGAGGAACTGGAAAAGATCGGGATCATCGACCGTTCCGCCGTGCTGGACGCCACGGTGATTCGCATGCCGAAGACCTACCCCGCGTACTTTGGCACGTACGATCGCTTCGATGAGATCCGCAGCTTCGTCGATCGCTTCGCAAACTTGTTCCTACTGGGCCGCAACGGCATGCATCGCTACAACAACCAAGACCATTCGATGCTTACGGCGATGGTGGCGGTCGACAACATCGTCGCCGGGGTTTGCGACAAGTCGAACGTCTGGGCCGTGAACACCGAGCAGGATTATCACGAGGCGAAGGATTCGCGGCGATAGGGAGGTCCGTATTATTCCACCCATGTTCGGACAGAACGTTCGCCGCTGGCTTGTTCCCGGGTGGATGCCCAGCCGCCGAGTCGTGATTGTTTTGGTGATTCTGGCGCTCCTCGGTCTGGCACATCCGCTGATTTTCCGCCTGCTGGCCCAGCCGCTGTTGGCCGGCAGTTCGCCCGCGGAATGCGACTACTTCTGCATTCATGGCGCGGAATTGGGCGCCGATGGTTTCCAACCCTACGATACGGCCACCGCCTGGCACGGCGAGCGTGCCGGCCGGACGATTCTCTTGCTCTTGCCACGGACGACGCGGCTCGTCGAGATCGGGGCCGTGCGCTCGTTCGAGCAGGCCTCGCTGAGCGAACTGGGCAAGCGCGGTGTGCCGCCGGCCGACGTGTACTCCATTCGCGCGGATGCCCGCAACTTCTGGGACGAGGCCCATGCCCTGGATAAGTGGTTGCAAGCGCACCCGGATGCGAGAGTGTGGTTGGCGTGCAGCCCTTGGAACAGCGGCCGTCTGCGATACGTGCTGGACAAAGCGCTTGGCCCGGCCGGGTCCGCCCGCGTGGGCCTGAAATGGCTGCCTGAGCCGGAGTCCCCGGTGAATGCCTGGTGGCGCAGTCGTCACGGCGTAAAGGACTTCATGTACAATTGGCTGGCGTTGATCTATGCCTGGGCTGGGGAGCAGCCCGCCCGCGCGCTGCCCCTGGAGGCCGCTGCCTTTCAGGAGGAAATCCGCAGTCAAATTGGCGAGGCGCCGCCATGAAATTCCCACGGCCTCGCCGCTGGCTGGTTTTTGTGCTCGGTGGCATGTTGATCTTCGTCCTGGCGGTGAACCCGCGAACGTTGCCCCTGCTGGCGCGCTGGCTAGACGTGGGCGGTCCACCGCGGAAGGCCGACGCCGCAGTGTTGCTGGGTGGCGGCCTGAACACGCGTCCGTTCGTGGCGGCGGCCCTCGTGCGGGGCGGCTGGGCGCCAAAGATCCTCCTCAATACTTTCGCTGCCCATCCCAACGAACTGGACGGCACGCTGCCCTCTTCGTTCGAGGTTATAGTCAGGATCGTGGAAAAATGCGACGTGTCGAGGGATTGCATCGTTCGCTTGGATACCGAAGCGAGAACCACTTTCGACGAGGCCCGAGGAGTGGCCAACTACCTGGCCAAGCACCCGGCGAAGCGATTGATGGTTGTCACGGAAGGTCCGCACACGCGGCGGGCCCGCTGGATCTTCCAGCGACTCCTGGCCGATCAGCCGGTCGAGATCGACATGGTTTCCACGCCGGTTTACGAATTCGACAATGAGAATTGGTGGCAAAGTGAGGAAGGGTTCCTCTTTGTCGTGAGCGAGTACTTCAAGTTCTTCTACTACGGCCTGCGCTATGGCTGGCTGGCCTACGAGATTGGCGCGGGTGTAGCGATTATAACGATTTTTCTTTGCATAGTCCGACTTCGACGACACAGATCGGCATGCCATTGTTCTCTGTCTACAGGGGGGGCTCGATGATGGAAAAAGCTGTGGTTGTGTTATAATGGACGAGGCGGCTATCGAAAAACTGTCTTGTGAGACTCGGTTATGCGAACATTGAATGTGCGCCTGGCGGTCATCTGCTTCGTCGTGGTTGTGGTCATGGGGGGCGGCGTGCATTTGTTGCACGGATTCCAGGTTCGACGCCAGGCCTACGCCATCCAAAAGGCATCGGAGACGGCAGAGGAAGGGAAAGATCTGAAGGAGGCGATTCGCCTCCTCGATAATTTTCTTACCCTCCAGCCGACGGATCGTGAAGCACGATTGCACTTAGGGCTGTTGCATGCCAGGACATTCAACGTTCGTGCGGCCTGCGTGGAACTTGAAGAAGTCTTGCGTGCCTCCGGCGTCTTGTCGGAGGATAAAGTGCGCGAGGCGCGGCGGAAACTCGTCGACATGCTCATCATGTCCCAGCGTTATGCAGACGCAAAAAAGCACATGGAGGACCTCTTAAAAGAGACTCCCGACGACCCCGAACTGCTGGAGTTGAATGGCCAGATCCTCGTCGGTTGCGGCGAGTTCCAAAAGGGCTGCGAGCAATTCGAACGGGTCATCAAGGTCGCGCCGACGCAAATCAACACGTATGTGCGGTTGGCCGACGTCTATCGCACGCACATGGACCGCAAGGACGATTCTGAAAAAGTCATGCACGACATGGTCTACGGCAAGGACAAGGATGGCCGCCAGATCAATGAAAAATCGGTGTCCGCGCATCAGAAATATGCTTTTTACTTGCGGGAACACGAGAAGATGGACGAGGCCCTGATCGAAGCGAACCGCGTCCTGGAACTGGCGCCGGAGAACTCTGTGGGACTGTGGATCGCCGGATGTTGTTATCTGGCGAAAGGGCAGTACAAGACGGCGGAAGACTACCTCAGCCGTGGCATCAAAGCGGACAAGAGTGATCGAGCCATGTACCTTGTCATGGCCGACGTCAAGAGGCGCCTTGGCCATCCGGAGGAGGCGATCGCGATCTACAAGCAGGGACTGAGTGCCACCGTCGGGACGCCCGGCCATGCCGATCTGCTTTTCGAATTGAGCAATGAGCTGGTCGCCAGCGGCCAATTTACCGAAGCGGCGAAGTTCATGCAGGAACTGCGGGACTTCCGCCTGCCGCCCCCGCTGGACAGGCCGTATCCGCCGGAGCGAGTGGACTTTCTCGAGGCCTATAGGAAGTTGATGATGGGCGAGTGGAAGGCGGCCAAGGCAATCCTCCTCGATGTCCTGCCCAGCCTGCACGTTCCCCGCGACAAGAAATTCGCCTATTTCTTCCTCAGCCAATGTTATCGTCAGGAGGTCGACACTGGGCGGCAGATCATTGCTCTTTCCGAGGCCGTGAAGATCGATCCCTACTTTCTCTCGGCACGACAGGCGCTGGCTGATATCTATATCAATCAGTCGAACCTTGCGCTGGCCAAAGAGCAATACCTGGCGCTGATGAAAGCGCCTCGTCCCAGTCCGGACGCACCCCTCTCCCTGGCGCGAATCTGGATCATGGAACTCCTGAGAAAAGACAAGGAAAGGCGCGACTGGAAGCCTGTCGACAACCTGCTCGAGCGAATCGAGAAGCAGCGGTCGTTGGACCCGAACCTCGCCGCGCTCAAGGCGGAAGTGCTGTTGGCAAAAGGCGTTCCCCACGACGCCCGTCGCTATCTCGAAGAGTGCGCGGGAAAATTCCCCAGCCGTGTTCAGATCTGGCTGGCTCTCATCAATCTGGCAATGTACCAGGCTGAAACGGAAACTAATCCGGCCGAAAAGGAAAACTACTGGAAGCAGGCATTGGACGTCATCAATCAGGCCCGGGGGCACATCGGCGATCAGGCAATCTTGCGCACTGCCCGCGGCAACCTTGCCTGCCGCAGCAAGGATCCGCAGAGAGCCGAAGTACTGAAGAGGTTAGGGGAAGACGTGGCCAAGCTGAGCGACTTGGAAAAGAGGCGTCTCTGGGGCAATCTTGCCGCCCTGAGCATTCAAATCAACGATTTTGCTATGGCGCGGTCCTACTTCCGTCTCGTTGCCCAGAGCGACCCCAAGAATATTGTGGCCCGGTATCTTCTTTGCGACTTGGCTCTGCGCGTCTTTGAGAAAGGTCAGACGCCCGACTTACAGGAACTCGACAACTTGACCGCCGAGATCGAGAAACTGGGCGGCCGCGGGCCCTACTGGCTCTACGCCAAGGCCATCCGTACGCTCGTGCAATCCAACAAGAAAGACCCGCAACTGCTGCTGGAGGCCCGCGGGTATCTACAGGACGCCATGGAGGCCCGCAAGGATTGGTCGGCGCTGGCCGTCCTATCCGCCAAGATTTGCGAATGGCAGGACGAGCCCGAACAGGCCCTGGACCTGTATATCCATGCCATCCACGACATGGGAGAACGCGACGGAGAGGTGCTTCGCAGCACGGTTCACCTCCTCTTGCCCCACGGACGCATCCAAGAAGCCGCGCAATTGATCGATTATCTTGAGAAGCAGAAGAGCCCATTGCTGAGCGAAATGACTGAGGAGTCTGAAGTTGTGAAGGCCTTCGTGGGCGACATTGGCCCAGCCGCCAAAGTCATCGAGCAATCCGTTCCCCCCGACAGCCGGAAGTACCAAGACTTTCTCCGCCAGGGGCAGTTGTTTGGTGTGCTCGCCCGGCGTTTGAAGGCGGAAGCTGTGGCGGCCGCCCGGGACTGGGAAGCCGCCAAAGCCGACGAGAAGACGACCGATTCGCAAAAGGACGAGAAGAAAGAGAAGGCGCTGCAGATACAGACGAAGATGATTGCCATGGCGCAGCGAGCCGTGAACGCGCTCATGAAAGCGCGGGCGTTGGATCTCCAGGCCCACGAAGTGTGGATTGCCATCGTGCAGCAACTCGTGGACGTGGGCCAGCCCGATAAGGGAGTGCCGTATATCGATGACGCCGCGAAACACCTCAAGGGCGAACGCGCCCCGATAACTCTCGCCATCTGCTGGGACCTTTTGAAGCAAACGGAGAAGGCCCAGGCGAAGTACGAAGAAGCCGCCAAGGCCTCCCCGCAAAACACGCATATCCTGCGTCAAGTAGCGGCATTTTATTCGAAGATCGGCAAGTTCGACCGGACCGAGTCGCTCCTCAACCGGATTATCAAGCTGGAGTCGCCGGCAACGCTTATGGATGTCTGCTGGGCCCGCCGTGGCCTGGCCCTCATCCTGAAAAGCCGCGGCGACTTCGAGCACTTCCTGAAAGGGCTGGCGCTGATCGAGGAGAACCTGCACACCAAGGTGGCTTCGATCGAAGACAAGCGGGCAAAAGTGTTCTTCCTCCTGGTCGACCCCCGCAGGGAGAAACTCGGCGAGGCCGTTCAAGCTATGGAAGACGTGGTGCGGGGCAGCGATGCCACGCCCGACGACCGCCTGACCCTCGCCCGGCTTTACTTGCGGAGGGGCCAGTGGGCCGATTATTGCAACGAGATGCACAGCGTACTGGGCACCCAGAAAGGCGCCGCGCAGCCCAGTATCCTGGTCTTTTACGTCGGCAGCCTCTTGGAGAAAAAGGAGTTCGAAGACGCCGACAACTGGCTGAAAGCCCTCGAGAAGATCGCCCCCGACCTGTTCGAAACGGTGCAATTGAGGGCCGAGTACGAGTTCCTGCATCGCGACTACAAGGCCGCCGCCGCACTGGTCATGGACTTTGCCTTGAACCCCAGGCCGCACGTTCAGCCCCAAGACCACGGACAACAAGTGTTCATGGCGGCCCAGGCGATGGAGAAATTCGGCGATCGGCTGCAGGCAGAGGGCAAACGGGTCGAGGCCAGCGAATTCCAGGAGCAGGCCGGTAGGCTCTTTTACTCCCTGCGGAGCAGGAAGGTCCTGGAGACGGGCGAGGTTCTTTACGCTGCTTACCTCGCCAGGCACGAGCGAGTCGGCGAGTGCCTGGAAATCCTGGAACAGTGCTGGGACAAGCACGCGGCGGAGAAATTGCAGGTTGCCGCAGTCGCCATGATTCAGTCGAAAACGGTGGATGCCGCCCAGTTCCAGCGGTTGGACAAGATTATGACCCAGGCGGCAGACAAAGCCAGTCGCCCCGTCTCCCTGTTGCTGGTGCTTGCTTCGTTGCACGCCCGGCAAGGTCAATACGACAAGACAATCGCCGATTACCGCGAGATTTTCGCCAAGGAACCGCGGAGCTACCTGGTCATGAACAATCTCGCTGTCAACCTCGCGCGTGCCAACCAGAACCTGGACGAGTCGCTCAAACTGATCGACGAGGCCTTGGCGATCTGTGGCCCGCTGCCAAGCGTGCTCGATTCCCGGGCGGTCGTCCATATCGCCCGCCAGGAGTTCGACAAGGCCATCGAAGATGCGACCGCGGCCGTCAAGGGCGAGGGCACGGCCCAGCAATTCTTCCACCTGGCCTGGGCCTATTCAGCGGCAGGCAAGAAAGCGGCAGCGGCAGCGGCATTCGCCGAGGCGATCAAGAAGGGCCTTGATCCCCAGAAACTCGATCCCCGCGAGGTTCCGGATTACGATCGCTTGAAGAGCGAACTATAATCTGTCGCCTTTACAAACTTGGCCCGGGCAGGGCAGGGGGATGATCGACCCGCGGTCAGGGCCTACGTTCGCCTTCTCCGGGCCTGCTTGGCGCGCGGCTTCGCTTGTCGCGCCTTGCCGACCGCCAACTGGCTGGCTACGCGCAGGGCCTCAATCAGACTGCCGGTCTCGGCGCGCCGTTTCCAGGCAATATCGAAGGCCGTGCCGTGGGCCACGCTCGTGCGGATGATCGGCAGGCCCAGGGTTACGTTGACTGCCTGGTGCATCCCCAGTAGTTTCAAGGCGATGTGCCCCTGGTCGTGATACATGGCCACGATCGCGTCGAACTCACCGTCGCGGGCGCGGACCATCAGCGTGTCGGTGGCCAGCGGGCCGGCGAGATCGAGGCCCTGTGCCCTTCCCCGCTCGATTGCCGGCCCGATGATCGTTCGCTCCTCGTCGCCGAACAGCCCACCTTCGCCGGCATGCGGATTAAGCGCGCAGATGCCGATCCGAGGCCGGTTGCCCGTCAGACGGAGCATGAAATCGTCGGCCAGAAGGGCCTTGGCCAGCACGGCGTCTTCGGTCATTTCGTCGAACACGTTTCGCAGTGCGGTGTGTAGGGTGACGTGGACCACGGCCAGGCCGGCGGGCGAGTGCAACACGTCGTCTGGCCCCAGGTAGAGCATCATGGCAAAATTCTTGACGCCGCAAAGACTTGCCAACAACTCGGTGTGGCCGGGAAAGGCGTGCCCGGCCCGATGCAAGGCCTCTTTTTGCAAGGGGGCCGTGGTGATCGCATCCACCTTTCCCGCCAGCGCCAACCCTGCCGCGGCAACCACCGCGTCATAGGCCGCCTGTCCCGCCCGCGCGTCGAGCCGGCCCGGCGAGATGTCCAGCACTTCGTCCGATCCACAGGCGAGACAGGGAATGACGCCATCCGAGGGATCCGCCTCGTCGGGAGACTGGATCTCTTGCACGTGCAGATCCGTGCGCCAAAGCTCGACGGCACGCCGAACCACGCCCGGATGCCCCACCACCAGCGGCCGGCACCATTCGTGTACGACAGTTTCAGTCCATGCGCCGACGATAATTTCCGGGCCGATGCCCGCCGGGTCGCCCAAAGTAATCGCGATCGAAGGTCTTGTTTCCATACTGATATTCTACGCAAAATGTGGCGGTTGCTGAAGGGCAGGGCAGTGGAGAGCAGGGGGGCGGAAGGGCAGGGGAGAAGGGGAGAAGGGGAGAAGGGGAGAAGGGGAGAAGGGGAGAAGGGGAG
>CAZTPX010000281.1:0-9152 GCA_964615095.1 uncultured Planctomycetaceae bacterium
TCGATCTGCACGAAGGCCGAACCTTCCGACTCGAAATAGGTGCCGACGAACTGCCTCGTCTGCCGTTCCAAGACTTCGACGACGCGGCCCCGTTGGCCGTGCGACCCCGGCTCGGCACCCGCCTGCAGGCGGCGGACGCGCTTGACCTCGACCGCCACCACGTCGCCCGTGGCCGCGTCGAGCGTGTACTTGGCCGGAACGAAGATGTCTTCCACCTCGCCCGCGGTCTCTTTCCGCGGCGGGCCATCTGCGGAAGTTGGCGGCGACGGCCGCACGAAGCCGAAACCCTTTTGCGTCCGATGGAAGACGCCCACCACGCGCGGCCCGGCGTGCTGCGAACGCTTGCGCTTGCGCGGCGCATCGGGCGGGAAGAAAGCGGCAGAACTGCCATCGTCGGCAGCGGGCGGCGGGGGCGCAAAACTCGCCTCACCGCTATCGGGTAGAGTCGCAGAGGGTGGTGAGGACGCCGGCCGCACCAGGTGGCTGGCGCCGTAGTCGAGCTTCCCCTGCCGCACCAGTCGTTTGACCGCCCGGCGGACCTCGCTCGCCTCTTCCCCCAGGCGCTTGGCGATCACCCGCGGCTTGACGGGCTGATAGCCCGGCTGGTTGACGATATCAAGGATGGCGGATTCGAGTTCGTGGGGAGACATAGATAACAGCTTCTCTCCGGGGCTTACGGCATCGCTTCGATTGTCACGCTGCCGCCCGTAACGACTTTGATCCGCAATTCGTGCCTGGCAAACAATGCCATCCCCGCCAAGGGATCGCTGTCGGTGGCATCGACCTCGATGTCGCGCGGCGCGCCGTCCCACATCACGGTTGCTTTGTACGTCGGGAAGAGGTCCTCGCTTCCGTCAACAAGGACGACACGCACAGATCCAAACCTTCGCAGTCCCAAAGTCGCGATCACTTGCCCCGGCAGCGTGAGGAAACCGTTGAAACCAGTGTCGATAACAGCATCGACAGCCTGTCTTTGGCCATCGTGGCCAAGGATTTCAAGTTGAATGATCGCCTCGCGACGAGAGTTGACCGAGCCAGTAATCATACGTTGGCCCGTTTCTTCCAATAACCGAAGCGGTGGTATGCGCGCTCGCCGATACGGACAAGCCAGATCTGGGCATCTGGATTTTGCGATAGGAGTGGTTCCGCCGCAACCCACCCCATGTCGCCAATCGCGTAGTGGCCAGTATCGACATCAATGGCCACGACTTGCCCGTCGTACTTGCCTTCGACCTCAGCCCGAACACTGCGATCGTAAATCTCGTCACCGCGGCGAGCAATCTCTTCAATGGAGTATTTGGATTTGGGCATGACTTGCCTCCCTGGCTATCGGTGAACTACCCCTTCTTGATTTTACAATCCCCGCGATCTCGGGACAAACGCGAAATCCTCCTACTCCTTCTTCCCCTTGAACAACTTCCGGTCCAGATTCGCGTAGAACGCCGTCCAGGGACTATCCACATTGGGGTCGTCGCGCAAGAGCTGCTGGAAAGCGTTGACCTTGGCGTCGAGATTGTCGAGGCAATACAGGGCCACGGCCTCCAGGGTCATGGGCAGCTTCGGGCTGCCGTAGCCGTACTCGCCGTGATGGCTGACAATCATGTGTTTCAGCCGCAGCACGGTCTCGGCGGGGATCGGCTCGCCGGAGAGCTTCTCCGCCTCGGCGATCTTGGCTTCCAGCAGGCCGATGGCCATCACCAGGTGGCCAATCAGTTGCCCCTCGTCGCTGTAGGTCAGGTCGCGCTCGTAGCGGAGTTCGTCGACCTTGCCCATGTCGTGGAGAAACGCGCCCATCAGCAGCAAATTGGGATCGACCTCGGGATAGCAGGGGCTTACCCGCAGCACGACCTCCATGAGGTTGACGACATGCTCCAGCAGGCCGCCCAGGTAAGCGTGGTGGTTCTTCACACCCGCCGGGGCGCGGGTGAACTTGGCCATGAAGGTCTCGTCCAGCAAGAAGCACTCGGCCAAGGTCTGCAAGGCGGGATTGGTCAGGTTGCGGAGGATCTCGCCCAAGCGGAGGACAAGCTTGTCGACTTCGACCGCCCGCAGGGGCGCGAAGTCGTCGGCGTTGACTTCGTTGCGTGAGACCTTGGTCAGCCGGGTGGCGATCAGTTGCGCCGCGCCTTGGAAAAGTTGCGTCGTGCCTTCCACGCGGACATAGTCGCCGTTCTCGAAGGACTTGTAGATGGCCTCCGAGGCGTTCCACATCCGCGCCCCGATCTTGCCGGTTCGATCAGAGAGTTCCATTTGCAGGTAAAGGTTGCCGTTGCGATTGGGGCGCAACTGCTTTTCGGCGACGACAAAGACCTGGTCGACGACATCCTGATGACCCAATTGATTGACGTAGCGGCGCGACATCGAGAACCTTTCCACAGGAAAAACCGACAAAATGAGGCGAAACGCTATATTTTAGCCCGGGGAGTCATCCTCCACAAGGGGCAGGCAATCTCTGTCTGGCAGACAATCTGTGTCGGCAATCTGCCGAAACTGCGCAGGCTTGTTCTGGCCTGCGCCTACGCTCTTGGCAGCATCTCGCGAAACTGCTGGAACAGATAGCTGCTGTCGTGGGGACCGGCAGAGGCCTCGGGGTGGTACTGCACGCAGAAGGCCGCCAGACGGCGATGCCGCAGGCCCTCGATCGTGTCGTCGTTGAGATTCACGTGGGTCACTTCCAGATCGGCCGGCAGCGAATCGCCGGCCACGGCAAAACCGTGGTTCTGCGTGGTTATCTCCACGCGTCGCGTATCGTGGTTCAAAACGGGCTGGTTCGCCCCGCGATGGCCGAACTTGAGCTTGTAGGTCTTGGCCCCGCAGGCCAGCGCGAGCAACTGGTGCCCCAGGCAGATGCCGAAGATCGGCCGCTTGCCCAGCAGTCCGCGAATTGTCTCTTGCGCGACCGTCAACGGCTCCGGATCGCCCGGCCCGTTGGAAAGAAACACGCCATCCGGTTGGCAGGCCAATACTTCGTCCGCGGTCGCGGTACCGGGCAGGATCGTCACGCGGCAGCCCATATCGAACAAGTGCCGGGCGATGTTCCACTTCATGCCGTAATCCAGGGCAACCACGTGCGGCCTGTTGGAGTGCGTGACCAGCGGCGCGCATGAACCCTCTCCCGGCGGGAGAGGGGAAGACAGTCGCATCCACGTGCTCAAGCCCTCGCTCCACTGGACTTGCTTGTCGGGGATAACCTCGCGCACCAGATCGCGACCCACAAGTCCCGGACTGGCGTTGGCCTTGGCCACCAGGCTGGCGTCGTCCAGATCGATAGTGGAGAGCACGCCCTTCATCGCGCCGCACATGCGAATCCGCCGCACCAGCGCCCGCGTGTCGATGCCTTCCAAGCCGACGATGCCATAGCGGACAAGATAGTCGTGCAGTTGGCCATCGGCGCGGAAGTTGCTCGCGCGGCGACTCCGCTCGCGCACGATGAACCCGGCCAGGTGCGGCTTGTGGCTCTCCACGTCCTCGGCATTCACGCCGTAGTTGCCGATCTCCGGATAGGTCATCGTGACAATCTGGCCACGATAGCTCGGATCGGTAAGGATCTCTTGGTAGCCGGTCATCGACGTGTTGAAGCAGACCTCGCCGTCAACTTCGCCAGTTGCTCCAAACGCCTTACCGGTAAATACTGTGCCGTCTTCCAGAGCCAGCTTTGCAAGTTGTGCCATTGTCGTTTTGTTAGGCAATCTAAAGTCCCGGTGTCGTTTGGCCCGATAGGTCAGTTAAAGGCTGCGGGTCTACGGACGACGGAAGCGTCACCGCAGAAGTTGTCCGAGCAGCCCAAAGTGAGGGTCCTTGTACCGGCGAGCAGGGACCCTCATTTTTTCTGTACTTTTCTATTTTAGCCGGTCGCCTGCGGCCCGAATAGGGACTAGCCCAGCGACGATCCGAGGAGACGCAGGGCATGAAAAAGGAGCAGAACCAGGCCGATTACCGCCAAAACGGTCTTGATCTGCTCAAACCGGCTGGGAAGCGGTTCAACCTGCGGGGCTAACGCGGCCGACGAAACCTGGGCAACCGGGCTGTTTGCAGGCGATGGAACGAAGGCTGGCGAATTGGGCCGATTGGAGTCGATCTTGCCGCCCGCGACCGATGATGCCCCCGATGTGCCAGTTTGCGCAATCGGCCGTAGCGGGGCATTGCCTGGCGCGAAGTCCGTGGCAGAAGCCGGAGTTTGTGGAACAACTCCCTGCAGCGGATTATTCGCTGTGGCCGGGTAATTTCCCGCAGAAGCTGGCAAAGTAGTGGGGGACGCCGTCGTTGGAGGAGGAGGCAGCGGGAGGGGTGCCACGGCGACCATCGTCGGATTGCCGGGCAGCCGCTGGAAATCGACGTAGGCCGCCGCCAGGAACAGCCGCACGCGGCCACAATAGCTGCCCATCGTGTAGCCGCCGGAAAACAGATTGCCGCCGGCCCCAAACAAAATGCCTGCAACCTCGCCGCGGGCGTTGTAGATCGGTCCGCCGGAGTCGCCCCGCCGCGCCTCCACATCGACTTCCACGATCTCGCGGGGGAGGTTCCCGCCGGGCGAATGGTACGTCACGCAACGGCCAGCGACCAACCGATAAACGCCCTCGGGCCCATAGCCGGCGATCGCCAAGGGCTCGCCTGGACGGGGCACTTCGGTGGCCATCGGCAGGGGATTGGCCCGCGGCCGCTGGATGGCCAGTGCGGCAAGGTCCCAATCGTTGTCGGTCTTCAGCACCAAGGCGTCGCTACGGAACCCGTCGGTGAAGACCACCGTAATCGGCCCCGTGGCATCGCGAACCACGTGCCTGTTGGTCACCACAAGGCCATGCGACTGATCCACCGCGACCAATACGCCCGTGCCTCGAGAGGACACGCCGTCTGGTTCTGCGGCGATAATCCGCACCACGGCAGGATGGGGAACTTGTGCGTTTGGCGCAAGCGGATACGGCGCAGCCGCGACAACTGCCGGTGAGAGTGCGAGCAAGACCGCCAGGAGGTTCTTCACGCTAAACGCCGCTAATGGAGGGGTGGGACAACGGGCCGTTATCACTGCTCTTCGTCAATTAGCGACCTCAGCGCACAGAAATCTGGTGGCGAACGGAAAGTGCGTTGATCGAGGAAAAGCCGGTAAAGGTAGCAGGGCTTGCGGGTCGTGTGCCTGCCACTTTACGAATCGATCAAGCGGCCCAAGTGCTCTTCAACGCACTGGGCCAAGGCCGGCGGGTTGTAGCCGCCTTCCAACACGCTCACGATACGGCCGCCGGCATGTACGGCAGCAATCTCCACGATTCGATCGGTGATGGTCGCGTAATCTTCGGCCTCCAGGCCCAAGTTGCCCAGAGGATCGCTGCGATGGGCGTCGAATCCCGCACTGACCAATACGAGTTGCGGGCGGATGTGGTCGGCGAACGATTGCAATCGAGCGGTAAAGACCTCCATGTACTCGTCGCGAGGCGTGCCCGCCTCGATCGGCAGATTGACGGTCGTGCCCCAACCGTCGCCTCCTCCGCGCTCGTCGGCGCTGCCCGTGCCGGGATAGAACGGCCAGCGGTGAATGGAAAGAAAGCCCACGCGCGGATCCTCCCAAAACATGGCTTGCGTGCCGTTGCCGTGGTGGACGTCGAAGTCCACGATCAGGACCCGATCCAAGCCGAATTCGGCAATGGCGGCCGCCGCTCCTACAGCCACGTTGTTGAAGATGCAGAAGCCCATCGCCTGACCAGCTAGAGCATGGTGGCCGGGCGGACGCACCAGGCAAAGCGCGGTCTGGTCTTCGCCGCCGAGCACGCGGCCAACGGCGTCAACCACGCTGCCCGCGGCCAGCAGGGCAACGTTATAACTGCTAGGCCCACAAACGGTATCGGCGTCGAGGTAGCCGCCACCCGAGCGGGCGAAGGCCCAAATCTCGTCGATATAGGCCGGATGGTGAACCCGCGCAAGGCAGTTCCGAGCGCACGGTCCGGCCGTCAATTGCCGGCATTGAACGGCCAACCAGCTTCGATCAAGATGCGATTCCACCGTCCGCAGCCGCAGCGGCCGTTCCGGATGACTGCCCGTCTCGTGGTCCAGAAACCGCGGATCTCGATAAAGAAGTGTCATGGTTCCACTAATCTATACAAGTTGAGGGCGGGCGGTCAAATGCCCAGGCGATTATGTTTTTCCATCCTTGACGCGGTAATCCACATAGCGGTAGAATCCCCGCGTGGTATATCGGTAGGTCCTCTCTGACGGAAAGGACCATTGTGCGCCGCCCTGTCGAGCAATGCCGGGCTTTTCCCGCGGTTTGAAGCACAACAGTCCCTCTCGGCAGGAGGGGCCTACTCAAGTCCTTTCTCCCAGAACGGACTATCAACTAGAACTGTGCTTATGCTAAAGCGTCTGATTCCGCCGTTGCAAGCCGGGCCCGTCCGCCTGCGGTTGCTTGAAGAGAACGACCTGCCGCAGACGCTGGCTTGGCGCAATCAGGACCATATCCGCCGCTGGTTCTTCACCAGCGATCGGCTCACGCCCGAACAGCATTTTGCCTGGTTCACCCGCTACCAGCAGCGCGACGACGACTTCGTCTTCATCATCGAGGAACTGGGGCCTGGCTCGCGGCCGATCGGCCAGGCGGCCCTCTATAACGTCGATTGGGCCCGCGGCACGGCCGAATTCGGCCGCCTGATGATCGGCCCGGCCAACGCCGCCGGCCGCGGCCTGGCACGCGCGGCAACCAGCGCCCTGGTCGCTCTGGCTTTCGACCAGCTTGGCTTGCAGGAGGTGTACCTCGACGTGATGCCGGACAATATCCGGGCGATCCGGGTCTACGAGACCTGCGGGTTCAAGGTCGCCGGCAGCACGGAAAAGGCCGTACGAATGAATTGCAACAAGAAAACTGCTCTTGCCCGCCGGTCGACGGATTGCTAACATCCGGGCCGCCCGTTGCGGTAGGCGCTGCTGCGCACCCGCTTTCGCAGGAGTCGATGCATGGAAAGAGGATGTTGCCCGCAAGCGTTCCGCCACGGATGGGAGGGAGGTCTTCTGCCATGTCACGCACGACGTGGGCGGCGGGAGCGACAGCCCTGGGGCTGATCGTTCTGGCCGGATGTGCCGACAATCCGATGGTGCTGCAGGGTCGTGTGGCCCAGTACCAACAGCAACAGTCCGCCCTGCAAGCGCAGAACGGACAGTATCAGTCGCGCATTGCCAGTCTGGACCGTGACAACCAGCAGATGAAGGCCCAGTTGGCCCAGCAACAACAGCAAACCAAGCTGTTGGAAGACCGCCTGACCCTCGTGACCGAGCAACTCCACAGCACGACGGAAAAGTTGGCCCAGGTCCAGGGCGAGAAGCAGGAAGTCGACACTCGTGCGAAGGCCCTGACCGCCGGCCTGCGCCGCCAGTCGGGCATTTCGATTACCCCCAACAACAGCTTCGCGCAAACACTGCCGGCGGTCCGCTATCCCGACGTCCACGTCCGCCGCGATGGCGACGTGATCCGCATCGAGTTGCCGGGTAACCAGCTCTTCGAGCCGGGCAGCGCCCGCGTGCGGCCGGCGGCCATGAACATGATTGCCGACGTAGCCATCGAGATCCGCCGCACCTATCCCGACCAGCGTGTGGGAATCGAAGGCCACACGGACAGCGATCCCGTGACGGGCGGCCAATATCGCACCAACCACGAGCTATCCGCCGCGCGGGCGCTGGCCGTCTATGACGTGCTGGTCAACAGCCAGCGTTATCGGCCCGAGCAGCTTTTCGTCGTCGGCCACGGCCCGAATCACCCCGTGGTTTCCAACGGCACGCTGGAAGGCAAGCAGCGAAACCGGCGGGTCGAGTTGGTCATCTATCCCGACCGGCTGGGACAATAGACCGGGGTCCGCGTTCCCGGAATTGCCACCCCTGTGAATCGCCGCTAAGCCTTCTTCGACCACGGCAACGGCAGTCCCTTCACTTTTTTCAAGTCGGGATCCCGATAGAGCATATATCTCTTGTTGAATTTCCAAGCAACCGCCATCGGTGGTGAACACTTTCTGAACATGCGTTTCGGATAGTATTGAACAAGTCCCTCGCGCTCGATGTTCTGCTCGTGCATCTGGAACCCATCTTCCAGGTACATCAGAGCGAACTGCATCATATTGGAAGCTGCCACATAGGCAATATAGTCGCCAATGGTCTCCACATAGCAAACGGGTTCAACTTCCGGTGATTCGTACCCAACAAGCTGGATGTACAGATTACCAAAGTCGTCGCGAGCTACTGGAATCCATCCACGTGTATTCCAGTCTGGCCAAAAATCCATTTGACGCTCCAAATCGTCAACCGATCGCTTCGGACGAATACCAAAGAAGCCAGCGGCGCCATTTGTAATTTTCAGCCATTGCCGAAGACTACGTGGCAATCGGAACCCTCGTCGGCGTTCAAAGGCGTCCAGCTTTCGATCGCTGATTCCGGCAGGGTACGAAAGCGCCAACTTCTTTACCGACATTGGGCGCAGGGACAAAGGATTGATCATTCGGCCGTGGAGCTTGATCGTCGCTGCAATCGACGCGTC
Source organism: uncultured Planctomycetaceae bacterium (assembly GCA_964615095.1). Classification (GTDB taxonomy): domain Bacteria; phylum Planctomycetota; class Planctomycetia; order Pirellulales; family Thermoguttaceae; genus JANXQG01. Next base: position 8,507 of record CAZTPX010000281.1, read on the forward strand.
ATGCAATTTCTGCCGTTTCTCCAGCAATTCTCGAATACCGCTATCGATGGGAGGTATGATGTCCTCGCCAGCCTTATGTACGTCGCGCGACATTTTTTACCCCCCTGCCGCGTTCATCGCCGCGTCAAAACGCTCGCGGATCTGCCGCGTCGTTTTTTCGTAGTCGTTCATGAGAGCCTCGCCGCTAGCATAGCGCAAGAGATGGGCCAGCTTGTTGAGCTCCATCGGTTCGTGCGGAAGCTGGTCCCGGGCGGTCGAATTCATCAGCCGCAGCCGGCTTTCGATCGTCCGCAACAGGCGGTAGCCGGCATCGAAGAAGGCATGCTCCTCGGCGGCCATTAAGCAGGCCTCGCGTAGGGCGTGCAAAGCGGCCAGGGTATTGGGCGTCCGCAGGCTGGGCGTCTTGCGGGCGTGCTGAAGCTGGAGCATCTGCACGAGGAATTCGATATCGACGATGCCTCCATGCCCGCGTTTCAAATCGCCGGCGCCGACCGTGGCTTCCAGGCGGCGGCGCATGTCGCGGATTTCCACGGCGTCTTTGTGCCGCCAGCGATGGCCGAAGGCGGCCCGTTGCACGGCGGCCACGGCCGAGCGGCGGGTCCGCGGCGAGCCGTAAACCGGTCGGGCCTTGCACAAGGCCTGCCGC
>CAZTPX010000282.1:0-9018 GCA_964615095.1 uncultured Planctomycetaceae bacterium
CGAGTACAAGCCGAAATCGCGGAACAACCCTAGAAATCACGATAGTTTCAACCACTTAATCATCGCTCAACCGGACAGTAGTGAGGCAAAGTGTAAAACGTAAGTCTGACCCTGACCCCGTCAGCACAGGGCCACAGGGTCGGGCCCTACATCACCGGGCTTGAGCGGCCACAGGGTCGGGCCACAGGGTCGGGCCACAGGGTCGGCTTAGCCAAAGCAGCCAAAGGGTCAGGCTTACGTTTTGTACTTTGCTTGGTAAAGTACCAAACGTAAGCCTGACCCCGTTCCAAGAAATGCTCTCGGGCTTGTACCAGGAACAACGGATAGCCCAGTCGCCGGCCAATTGCCACATAGAGAACGGGCATGGTTACACAAGTACCCCCGTGCCCGTCAAGCAGTCCGTGGATGAAGAGCGTGCGAGGATCGAGGGCGCAGTAAGGTCCCTCCTGGCAGGCGGGGTCGTCACGAACGCCCAAATCTCGTTGCAGCACGGTTACCAGCGCCATCATGCGGAACTTGCCGGGAGAGTTTTCGAACCTGGCCCCGGAACGGTGGAACATCGGTAGGAATCGCTGAGAGCGATCAAGATAAGTGATGGGCGATTAGTCGATATAATCGATTGGATGGTCGCGGTTTAGCGAGCGGCCCGAGTACCGGTGGCCTCTTCTCTGTTTGGGGTGCGGTTGCTACCAGCGATGTATCCAGGGGACTTCCATGCCCAATGCGTGACAGAGATCGATCGCCGCTTGATAGAGGGGCAGCTTGGTAGCAGCCGCCCACAACTCGAGCTGATTGCCTTGGCGGTGGCAGCGATGGCAACGGTAACGGCTGATCGCCACGTTCACGGAGAAGCATCGGGGACGCGTGGACGTGGATTCGTGCAGCGGACAACCTCCGTACCATTGGTCGCCTGTTCGCTGGCAGGGCTTGAAGCCGAGCAGGTCGAGTACGTGCTCCATCGTGATCTGCTTGCGAAGCTTGTCGAAGTCGACACCCGGCATGATTTGCTCAGTTTCTGTGGCTGGGGAGGTTGAGACATTGGAAGAAGGGCCGTTCCGTTCCCCTTTATCTCTATAGGGCCGCAGCGGGCCGCAGGGTCGGCCGCAGGGTCAGGCTTACGTTTTGTACTTTGCTTGGTAAAGTACAAAACGTAAGCCTGACCCCGTTCGTCGTGTGCTAGCCCGGAACGCCGGCGATGTCCAGCGCCCGAGTCTGTGTCGTGGCCGAGATCGCCACATCGGACGCGGCCCGGCCCGACGCGCAAGTCCAGTGGCCGGTGGCTGTGGTGATCGATGGAATGCGGTATCCGCAGGATGAGTAAGGTCAGGCAGATCGGCGTGCGCTGCTGCCAGCGTTACGGCTGTGCGGCGAAGGGCCAGCAGGTTCAACGATCCGAGGCTGGAGCCACACTCGCATCCACCGGCGGCACCTGCTCATGTCGCCGACCACCGCCAGTAGCCCGTGCCCCGCTCGCGGTCACACCCGCAGTGGCCCCAGACCCAGCCGAGGAACCGGACGACGCGCTGGCAGCGGTCGATGGGGAGCGGCCTTGTGGCTTTTAGACGCGGAGTTGGGGGTGACCGACGCGTAATAGTGACCCCTCTAATGCGGCAGCCAGAGCGCAATTACTGCGTCCCTTTTCGCTTCCGCAAACCGAACCGACTGATTACTAACTGAAGTAGACAGTGTACGCATCTCGTTCCCCATGCTACAATGGCGCGGAAAGTACTTCGAATGGCAGGCCGCCGGGCAATCCTCGCGGCGGGCTGGTCTCTGCTCCCTAGCCGAAGTTTGGAGATCTTGCTATGCGACGAACATGCACTTTTGCTGCCGCAGTTGGCCTGCTGGCCGCCGTTGCCTATGGCCAAGTCGCCTCGACCGCCCCCACCACGGAGCCGCCGGTCCTAAGCTATCGATTCGTGGAAGGACGCAAGCACGTTTATGAAGTCCAACTCGTGGCGTGCGTGGCCGGCGATCGAACCACCAGGGACGGACTCATCGAGTTCTCCGTCACCTCGGTCCGCAACGGCCAGGTTTCCATGCAGTTCACGAATCTGCCCCTGGGCGTTTCGACGCGGGCCGGCTCCCAGGAAATCGTTCGTGACTACCGCCGGGCAGGCTCGCCATCGCGGATTCCCCTGCCGCGTTTTGGCCCGTCGGCCAACCGACCGGAAACGAGCCAGCCGCCCGCGGCGCTTCTGCCCAGGCATGCGGCTTGGACCCCGCCCAAACCGGCCATCGCGGTTTTTTCGCAAAACGGAGAGCTGCTCTCGGGCGCGACAATAGCCCGCATGCCGCTGCTGCTGGGTTACCAGGACCAATTCGTGATCGCGCCGCTGCCGCGCCAAGCCGCGGCTGCCTGGACGAGCGGCGCGGACGTCACTCTGATCCTCGACGAGCGGGGGACGACCTGCCCGGCCAAAGAAGAATCACGCTACACGATCGTCGCCAGCAAGCCGCCGCTGGTGCATCTCGCCAAGAGCTATCAGTTGCGCAGCGCGGCGGACGACAAGGGGGTTTCACTGGTGACGATGCACGGGCTGGGTAACTTGGAGTTCGACACCCAGGCGGGGATGTTCCGTTCGCTGGCCATGACCTACGTGCTGGAGCTTGCGCGGGGCGGCGACTTGCTCAGCATCCCCATCAGCCTGTCGTATCGGAAGTTCGACGATAAGGAGATGGCTGCCCAAGAGCAGAAAGAGCAGAAAACCGCCGAAGCCAAGCGGCAGGCAGGCGACCTGGCCGAGGCGCAGGCAAGAGCGTTGCGGATCCTGGCAGAAGCGAGGAACCCCCAGCCGTTCACGGCGGAAGTCCGCGCGGCGGCCCTGCGGGACTTGAAGACGGGCGATTTCCTCCTCATGCGCGCGGCCCTCTCCCAACTGTCTCACGCCAAGCGCGACGATCGCGCTGAGGAGGTCTCCGCGGCCATTGTCGAAGCGATGGCGAGCATGCCCGAGGGGATCAAGCTGTTCGCCCTGGACGCCCTGGCGGTGTGGGGCACGGCACGCGCCGAGGCGGCGCTCATCGCGGCCACGAAGAGCGTCTTCACGCGCGACAAGGCGCTGGAGCTGCTGGGACGCGATTTCAAGGACGACGACGCCATCGCCGCCGTCGTCTCACAGTTCAAGGCCAGCCGTATGGCTGCCGCGGCGGCGCTGAAGAAGATCGGTTCCGCCGCGGAAAAAGCGGTCCTTCCCCTGATCAAGGAAAATGACTTCTGGGTCCGCAACGAGGTCATCGGCGTCCTCCACGATATCGGCGGCCAACGAAGCCTCCGCGCCCTGAAGCGCGAGCTACAGACCTACCCCCCGAACAACATCCTGGAGGTCAATCCGTTCCAGGATGCCATCGCCGCTATCCAGAAGCGAGTTGACGCCGAGAATAGAACCGGCAGGCCGCAAATCCGCGTGTGGGCCGACCTCTCCGGAACGTTCGAAATCGAGGCCACGTTACAGGGCGTTAAGGACCACAAGGCCCTCTTGAAGAAGATCGACGGCCGCGAGCTTGCCGTGCCCCTGGAGAAGCTTTCCGAAGAAGATCAACAGTACGTCAAGGGCTATCTCAAGGCAGAGGCCCAAAAAAAACCGGAAAACCCCTTCCAGTGAGAACCCCTGACACATCCCAAATTGAAAAGACCCCTACTTGCCGGTGGCTCCGGTTGTGTTAGGGGTTCTGAGGAAAGGACCAAGCCATGCGCAAAGCGATCCCGGCCCTCGTGGTTCTGGCCTGCCTGCCGCTTTCCCGCCACGCGGCCGGCGACGATTCCATCCCGCCCGACGTGCTCAAGGCGCTCAAAAAGGCCACCGTCTACGTGAAGGTCAAAGTGGAGGGCGAAGATTGCACGGGCTCGGGCTTCGTGGTGAGGGAAGACGATGGCACGGCCTGCGTCATTACCAACCACCACGTCATCGCGCCGGAACTGGTGGAAATCGTGGCCCAGTGGCAATCCGCCCCGCGCACGCCTTTCAATCCGCACAATTTCCCCGGCCCCTTTGGCCCGCACGGGCTCCCTAACACTCCTCCCCTGCCGTTTGGTCCGTCCCAGGACTTGGAGCCCCGGCTGCGGCTGGTGGTTCGCGAGGGCAAGAACGTCGAGGTCACGGTGATCTTTGACAGCGGCACGCCCGACGAGCGGGCCGTGAAGGCCGACATCCTCGGGGCCGACCCCAACATCGACCTGGCCATTCTCAAGGTCGCCGGTCTGAAGAACGCTCCGCACCCCGTCGATTGTAAGCAAGCCGTGGACTGCACGGAGACCATGCCCGTCTACTCCTTCGGTTTCCCCTTCGGCGACGTCCTTTCCACGGGCAAGGGCAACCCGGCGGTGACCGTGGGCAAGGCCACGATTTCCAGTCTGCGGAACGACGACGCGGGCGAGCTGGCCCTGGTGCAGATCGACGGGGCGCTGAATCCGGGAAACAGCGGCGGGCCGGTCGTCGATGCGCGCGGGCGGCTCGTCGGCGTGGCTGTGGCCACGATCCGCAACAGCAGCGGCATAGGCTTGGCGATCCCGGCGCGGAAAGTGCCCTCGATGTGGGAGGGCCACCTGGGCAAACCTCGCCTGGAAGTCGTCCCGGCCGTCGACGTCGACAGCGCGCCCATGATGATCGCCACCGCTGACGTCTTCGACCCCTTCCACAAGCTCAAGGCGGTCTCGCTCTCGTTCCTCGCGGCCGACGGGCTAGGTAGCAAGCCCAAGACTGGGGACCGGCTCAAGGACCTGCCGGGCTGCCACGAGATGGCGTTGAACATCAACGGCCACATAGCCACGGGAAGGGCCCCTTTGAAGAAGGGTGTGCAAGATGTCCGCGTGCTGTACCAGGGCGAGACCGTCGATTCCGAGGGCCAGCGCAGCGTGACACACAGCGTGGAGCAGTTGCTGCGCGTGCCACCGCCGGCGTTCAGCCGCCCCATGCAGCGCAGTGTCGCGGCGGTCAACCCCTATTGGGCGCCGAAGTACAAGGTGACCGACCCGCTGACGACCGCAGCCGATTTTGCTGCGGTTGTCGACGACCTGAAGGCCGACGATTTCAGTCGGCGGGTCCAAGCGGAGATGCGCCTCATCGAGGCGACGCCCCAGGGCCGCCATCTGGACCTAGCCGCCGCCTTGGCGCAAGTTCTCAGCAGTGACACCAATGCCGTGGTCAGGTCGCAGGCGGCCTGGGCCCTGGAGAAGTGGGGCTCGGCCGAGAATCTCCCCGCCCTGGAGAAAGCTGCGCAAACGGATGCGTCCTCCGCAGTCCGCTCGCGGGCGAAGATTACCATCGACGCCATCAAGGGGAGAAAGTGATTCTTTTCACAGCACCAGGCCCAGCAGGCGCAGGGCGTTCTCCAGGAACCGCCCCCCGCCGAAGTGCTGCGACCACTGCTGGGCGGCGAGCCGGCGTTATTTACACAGATGTTGCGCGGCAACCCCATCCTTGCCTGGATGTCAAAGGTTGGAAAGCTCGCCCCGCCAGTCATTTCGGCCCCATTTCCATAGAAGGATGGCAATTGTCTCTGCTTCGCGTACGCCGCCACGCTTTGGGGCTGCGTGACGCCTTGCAACAGGCCGCGATTTTGCGTTTGCCGCTTGCGTCGGTCTGACACGCGAATGGCACTAGCTTAAGCTTCGGGCGGTCCGTTTGGCCGTTGGCGGCGCACGAAGCGGTGACGGCAGTGTGGCTCCATCGTATGGCGGTCCTGGACATGCCGCATGCCGGAACGAGTCTCTGATCTAGGACGAGGCCGAGAAGTGATCATGCCGTAGGCTTTGGCGATACGGTCAACTCAGCAGCCATCGAGAGAACCGCCGTTGGGCGTTGATGACTCTGCAAGGCACACATCAGAACCACTTGGATCGGTTCTGTGGCAACTTAGGGCCAGGGTCGCAGGGTCGGCCGCAGGGTCGTCGGCCGCAGGTCCGGCCGCAGGGTCCGGCCGCAGGGTCGGCCGCAGGGCCGCAGGGTCAGGGCCGCAGGGTCAGGCTTACGTTTTGTACTTTGCTTGGTAAAGTACAAAACGTAAGCCTGACCCCGTTCGGGACCCCGTTCGGGACGGGTTTCCGCAAAGAGAGAAATCGCAGAAAACGCCCAAACAAATTCTTGGTGTGTCGCATGTCACTGTCCTCATAAAAGATGAAACTGATTTCCGTATAATGATACGGCCGCAGGGTCAGGCTTACGTTTTGTACTTTGCTTGGTAAAGTACAAAACGTAAGCCTGACCCCGTTCGCATGCGGAACGCCCACGCCCCGCCGCCCCGTGGCTTCGGTCACGGCATCGCCCTGGCGGCGTCGGGACGACAGCCCGCTCAATTCCGCTCTGGATCGAACGGCTCGGGCATGACGACGCGATCGCCGGGCTTCACGTCTTCGACGGGCTTGAGACCCTTGCGAGTTTGGATCATCGTGCCTGCCGGCAATGGCGCGTCGGAAGGAAAGGACGCTACACCGGGCTGCATCTCCACGACGGGCTGCTCTTCGGTCGTGATGCGTTCAATGGGCAGGTCGTTGCCGACGCCGACAAGCCGGTCGCCAATCTGCAAGTCACCGGCTTTGGTCCAACCCTGACCAGCAACGTAGAAGGGCTGGTCCGCCCTGGCACAGATCACTTGCCCGTTGATGTGTAGATGCACGATGCGTTTGCGGGATGGGAACACGGGGTCGTCTTCTTTCAGCGAGGCGATTGCGGATCGGGTGTCCTCGTGCTTTACCTGGATGCTATTTGCGCGGCATCGTGCCGAGAGGACGCGGGGGGCACGGGCCCGATGACCACTCTGTTTCACCAATTAGTTCGTCCGTAGTCAGCCACTTTGTAAGCGCCTGGTAAGCAATCTCTTGAGGTATCAAGTAACATGCGGTGATATACGTTGTCTCGCCCTGATAAAGGAACTCAACATCATCGCCTTTTCTATTAGAAATCGCACGATGGGTAACGCCCTCGTGCATGTCGATTAGTTGAAGGGTGCTCTCCGCGAGCCCAAGCCCGATAATTGCTCCGCGTCCGTCGTCTGCATGCACATTTACCAAGATTGCGTCCTTCGTGCCCTTGCCGAGTCGCTCTAACGCTTCAACTAACTCGAATTCGTCCGAACAATTGACGTCGGGCCGGCCCTCAAAGGGAACGATGCGGTACTTCGTCATTTTTGAGTCTTCTCGCATTTTGGATATAGGCTAAATGGTTCCGCCATAGAACGTGATCCGTCCGGCAGGCGACACGACATGCAATGCCGCGCCATCCGGCAGCAAATCTGGAAGGAAGTCGTAGCAGCCATAGCCGCCGGCACATGGGCCGGTGGGATGGTTTATGTAAAGGGTTGCTTCCGAAATCCCGTTTTCCTGCATTAGAGCGGCCGCATGAACTTCGACATGCTTCTGAATTACAAATTGCTCAAGCTCCGAGAAACCTTGTCCCGGGCCTGGTCCGCTTCTCATGTAGGCGTCCCCAATGTCGGTTACCAGCGTACCGCTTGTGGCCTTGCCACGCATTCCGCCGTAGTTTGGCAGCGACTCATGGAGTTCGCTGACGCCAGCATCAGCCAGAACGGTTGCACGGGACGTGTCATTTCCTTTGCCCGTCAACTTGCCGGTGCCGGTGACACCATCCTCGTACGCATTATGCACCAGCACGCCGCTTTCGCCGACGTAGAACTGGTGCTCCTGCTCGACCTCCAGATTATACACCCGGTGCTCGCCCGCCTTCAAGCCGACGGACTCCACCGTCAACGCCTGCCCAGACGCCGTGCGGAGGCACTCGCCAACCCGAAGTTCGCCAGCCGCTACCCAGTCCTGCCGGGTCTCGCTATAGAACCGATGCGGCGGCGTGGGCTCCAGAACCTCGCCGTTGGACAAGCGAAGTTCCAGCACCGAGCAGCGGGCGGTGGTGAACGTACCGGTAATCACTCGCCCACGCCCCGGCTCGATCTCCGGGCAGGGCTCGATGGCGAGCACGCAGGCGGGACCGGAGATGCCCAATTCGGCAAGCTCGAAACGGATCTGCGAGCCGACCACCGCGCGAGTTTGCTCGATCCATGCGAGGGGACGCAGCAGTTCGACATCCACAAGGTTGTCGCTGCCCGCCGGCTTGGCCGTCTGCAGCCGCACCAGCCGCCAAGTGGCCGGATCAATCTCCGTCGGGCCGTCACCGCGCTGGTGCTCGACGCCTTTCGTCCCTTCGGTCAACACCCGCTGACCCACACGCAGTGACTCGATCGCGCACTTTTCAACAGCGCTATGCACGGAGGTTCCCGCCGTGAAGCAGATGAACGGATTGATCAGGCCCATGAGCATCCCGTTGCCCAGGCCCTGGCCGAAACCTCGCGACGCGCCGTTGTACATGCCTTCCAGCACGCCGTTCCAGCCCTGATTGATGTAGCCCTGGAAGCCGCCCACGATCCCGCCCGTCGCGCCGCCCACCAAGCCCCCGTTGATCCCGCTGAGGATCGTGCTGGTGATGTAACACGACAGCGCCGGCGAGAGCGACAAAGAGCTTTGCAGGCCGTTGCTCATCACCCGCCCCAAGGGTGCCGTCATCGTGTTGGCCACGCTGCCGGCCGCGCTCAGCCCGCCTACACCGCTCGCCACAGGGTCAGGTCGGCCACAGGGTCAGGCCGGCCACACGGCCACAGGGTCAGGCTTACGTTTTGTACTTTGCTTGGGAAAGTACAAAACGTAAGCCTGACCCCGTTCCGTAGAACTTATTTCAGAACCGGCACATAAACAGGCCTTTCTTGAACCGACGGGAGGTTTTGAAATAAATGCTCAGGGTACCAGCGGCGGGCCGGACTGAACGAACCGGTTCTCGAAGAACGCGCGGTAGATCGGCCGCAGATGATCGGGACACCAGCGCCTGCCGCGCTGCCGGGCGGCCTGACTGCGCTGGGCATAGAAGCACGGCCTACACTGCTTGATGGAAGACCGGTTGAAGCCGAGACTACGACCCCCCCACAAATGGCGCTGCGCTTTGTTCGCGGTCTACAGACCGTGGCTTGCGGAGAAAGTCCGTGCAATGCGCAAATGGTGGCGAGATTCGCTGCGTA
>CAZTPX010000283.1:0-8965 GCA_964615095.1 uncultured Planctomycetaceae bacterium
CACGTTCGCTGAAGCCCTTCGGGCACGCCTTCGGCGTCGAACGTGCCTGCCGTTGTACGGCGAGAAACGACGGAAGCGGCGAGAAACGACGGAAGCGGCGAGAAACGACGGAAGCGGCGAGAGACTGCGACTATGTAGGTGCGGACTATGGCGGATGGAAGATGCGACGATGCCGACTCCATGGGAACTAGAAATTCATGAACTGGCCGCACTTAAACGGAGCGCGGCAAGGTCAGAGCGTGAGAATATCGTCCCCATTCGTCAACCGGCCAGCGAGGCAGAAATCGTTGCGGTTGAGAAACATCTTGGATTATCCCTCGACTTGCAGTATCGGGAGTTCCTGCGATCCTCAAACGGTTGGGGAGATTTCTACATCGGGGCGGCGCTCTTTGGAACGAGTGAGCTTAGCAACGCCGCCCTCATGGCAAGGGTGGCCGGACTTATCGACGCATGGGTCGAGTTCAATCCCAATCAGACTTTTCCAGCCGAGGATTTTTGCGCGGATTCGGCAATCGAGCCGCGATTGGCTACTGTTTCGCCTAAGGACGTACTGCCAATCGGTGACTGCGAGTTTTATTTGAGCATCATTATGATTGGCCGGATAGGGTCGCCGTGTGCCGGTCAGGTACTTCATATCACTGGCAGTGCTATCAGTCGATACCGGGACTTTCGGGCGTTCTTTCGGCATGTAGTTCAAGTGGAACACGGGGCCAACGAAGACCCCAATGCATCCTTTTGAGAAGTGGGGCCAAACGCGGTAACCACCGGTGGCCCCACAACACGCCACGGCTGCAAAGTCGCTGCGCGACCCGCCGCTTGGTGGTGTCGGCCGTGGAAACGTGGTAAGCTGCTTGGTGACTTAACCTGATTCACAGAGGCAGGCTGCGGCGACCGCCGTGCCTGCCGTTATCGCTGGCCCGGTGGCTTGTATCCGTTGCTCAGAGCGATGACCACCTTTTCAGGGTCAGCTTTCCATACTCCCCGGACCTTGCAGCCGGGCACCTTATTTTCACGGAGCATCCGCCGCACGGTATCCGTCGAGCAGTTCAGCAGTTTGGCGATTTCTCGGATATTTCGCATGGTCATGGAGTCCTCTCGAAATCAGGGTGCCGCCCAATTGTGTGGCGTTTCCCACCATCCGGCCTCAACTTCGAATTGTGGGGCGGTAGTGACATTTCCGGGAAACCATAGTTGCAGACCAAGCCACTGTTGCGGGCCGATGACAACCGGCGGGGCATGGACGGGAATTCGTTGCGCCACTGTGCCGCCAAGCCCGCCGGCGTGAGCAGATTCCGCCGTTCCGAATTTGATAATGAATTCGTCGCCTACTACGGGGATGCCTGTGCGGAGTTTGCCGCGGGCTAACACACGGGCAGCAGAACCCGCCGCGGGAGTCGTCAGATTGCCCGCATAGACCAGAGTTTGCGAAGCATTGGGCATGTCGGCGCTCACATTCAGGGGATTAAGCTGCGTCCCTCCCGACGTATAACGGCTGACGGTATCGGATTTGAGAAAAAATTCCGCCGCCGTCGCATTGGCAGGGGCCACGCCGCAGATAAGGCGCAGATAATCCAGGTGCAGCCTCTGGCCGCCGGATTGGGCATTGTTTTTCATCATCAGGAAGTAGCCGGCCGTTTCGGATACCGTAGCGTTGACTGCGAAAGCCACGGGCGTCCCGGGGGTCGGGCTCATGGCGACGTAGTACGAGAGATTTTGGGCGAGTACGAAGTCCATTGTCAGGTTTCCTTTTCTTTTTCGGTGATGGGATTTTCAGATTTCATGGGTAAATACATTCTGGGATCAGGTCATAGTACTGTATTGATCTTGCCTATCGTCTTTCGATTTCCGCTCTAACCCTTTTGGAGGTTTTATGAAGAACGGCACCTACATCCGCAACACCGGGCGGCCGGCCCTTACTTGGAGTTTCCATGAAGCCTTTTCCTAAAATCCGTCGAATCCGCCTCATGCCGCGCGATGTCGAGTTCTGGAAGGCTATTGGTCTGACCCGCGCCGAGCTGCGCGACATGCTCGCCCACCACAAGGCGGGTGATCGGATAACCAACATCACCTTCGCAAAACTCAATCGCGGCCGCACGTCGGAATTCTGCGTCGGCCCCGACCTGTATGTCTTCATCCATACCTTTCGCAATCGGGCCACGATTACACTCACCTTCCGTGATGATTACATCAGGGCCTTCCTTGACCGAATCTTCGGAGTCATCCCTAATCCTTCTCCGCTGGAGTCTTAAAGCCGCAAAGCTCTGCGGACTCTTTTAAGGTTCGACATGTAAATCGGGTTTCGCTTTCCTTCCGGCGTGTCCAGAAGCACGTCAAGGACCCTCATCAACGCTTGATCATCCGGCGATCCCGCTGACAGGCGCTTTCGCAAAACATTCGCCACGATGGTTTTCGCCTTGGCAAGATTCTGTGTTGCCTGCGGCAGGCCGACCTTCTTTCTGCCGTAAATATTCAGCAAGTCATCTTCCGTGCCGCCATGGGCGATCGTGTCAAGCATGCGCACGGCATCCCGCCCAGCATGCGATTCGACATGCTCCAAAAGATCATCGATATGCGCCGTATCCCAATAGCCCTCGCCGATCAATTTCACCAGATCCTCGCGGGGCACCGGCTTCTTGCCCTTCCCTTCATCAAGCTGGGTGTTCCTTGGCGGAATATACTCCATCTTCGGGAGCCCCTTGCCGGTGCGATTCTTTTCCGCGTGCAGGCGAACTCTCCATTGTTCGGCGTACTCGGGCCGCTTGACGGAGTCCCAGAACTCGGGCTGCAATTCGCGGAGTTGCCGGATCAGGCGGAATCCCTTCACGTTGTTGCTGGCGACGTTCTTGTCGTTGCGCAACTCGTGCGGGCGACGGCCGGCCAGCAATCCTTTGACGGCGACAATCGCGCCGGGCTCCAGTTCGCCTTTCTTGATCTTAGCCTCAATGAACTGCGTCAACTTCTGCCCGTAGATCGGTTTATCTGCATCGTGCATGAAATGAAAAGGCTTTGTGGCAGCCTTGGCCGCAGCTTGCCCACTGGCGATGCCCTCCGGGGTGATTCGCGCACGTTGGGAGAATTCAGCATTCCCGCTGTCCTCAGCAAGCCGGTCGCCCATCTCAGCCAACTTCGTGGCATAGCGATTGATCCTGTTCACGTCGGCCCGTTTCTGACCGGTGCCGCCAAGATTTTTGTTGCCCACGCCCCAGGCATAATGTTTGCCTGATCGCAGCATGTCGTAAACGAACTTCATGCCTTCGGCGAATTCGGGATTGAACCGCGATTGAATGGCCGCGTGCATCTGCCGGTCCAACTCGTCCGGCTCATAGTTCGGATATTCATCCGAGGTGTGCTTCACCTGCGTCGGCTCTTGCTGCTTGATCGGGATGATGCCTTCGCCGTGATGCCCGCGCTTATAGCCAGGGGGAATGGTCTCGTCGGCCTTTTTCGACACCAGGCCGTTGATTACCGCCGATTGCACGGCGTCAAAATGCTCCGGGAACGATCCGTGAATCTTCGGGTTGTACGATTCCAGGTCGGTGACCCCGCGCTTCATGGTGTGGGCGACGGGCAATTCCGAACGTTTGACGATTTCCGGGACCACATTACGGATCAAAGCCAGCCGATCAACGGGCCAAATCCAATTCCCCTTCCTACCCGCCCGGCCGCCGATCCTCTTGATCGCGCCGTGAACATTGCGGGGGATATTCGTGAGGAAATTCGCGGGCGGAGTACCCTTCACGTGTTCGCGCAATTCCTCGGGGGCCTTGCGGATGGCGTTGTTGTACATATCGGCGATCTTCTGGTGAAGCTCTTCGCCACCGAATTCGGGTGGACTGGGGGCCGTCGGCTTCCAGTATTTGACCGCTGGAGGTTCGGTAGACACTTTCGATGCCTGCGACCCCGCCTCAGCCGGCTGCTGCCCCGTCTCTTCTCCGTCATTGGCCATCGCGACCTTTTGCCGCGGCGTGATGATTTCCATTTGCTGGTATCTGGGAAGATCAGCCGCCGACTTGTGGACGATATGAAAATAGGCCGGCTCGCGGACGGTTCGCCCGCCCCGCACACGGAAGCTATCCCCCGGCTCGTGGAACAGCACGTATTCCCCATTGCCGATGCGGTCGCCGGCCAGCCTGCGCATCATGTGCAGGTAGGCTTTCTCGCGTGAGGGTTCCCGCCCGCTGAACTCGACGCTCACCGGCCTGTATCTGCGGACCAACTCGTGCAAGGCATGCGCGGCATGACTCAGGACCAGGCCGGCCTTGCCTTCGCCCGTGACGCCGAATCGCCCATGTGCCGACCCCGTGGTACTCTTGGGGCCACGCCCCCAGAGGACTTCGTGCGGATGACTCAGGCCGTTCTCTTCGGCAATGTCGTGTAGCGCGGCGTCGTCCCCGCCGCTCCCCTCCCGGTTGTTTCCCTCCCGGTCCTCCATGGCTTCGAAGTGCAGGTAATCGTCGCCGCCCAGCGGCGCGAGCTTGGTCTTGTAGCCCATGCTGCCCGTGAGAAAGCGGGGGTTTTCTGCCCACGGCTCTTGCTCGACGAGGTCAGTCCCGGCCAGTTCCATGGGCAGCCGATTGGAAAACCCCTGCCCGCCTGGCAGGATCTGGGGGCCTGTGTCGCCGCCCCCATCGCCATTGCCGTTGTACGGTGGTTCGCCATAGTCGCCTTCGCTTGGCTTGTCGGTTTCTTTGGCCTTGGGGATGCCCAGCGCGTCGCGGATCGCGTCGAAGTCCATCTTGCTGAATTCCTCCACGGCCGCCTGGGGATTAGCCAAGACCTGCATGTACAAGTCCTTGAAGAATTCCCGCTTGGAATCGACGATGGGCGCGGCCTCCAGTTCGACCTGGCCGCGGGCCGGCTCCCCGAAGTTCAGGACCAGCACTTCATCCACGGCCTGCCGATTCAATTCCGCCGTGCAATAGCGGTGCTCCAGGTCCTTCGTGACCATGGCTGCGTCAAGATGCGTCTCGGCCTCTTCCTTGGTACCGTGCGTGCCTTCCAGGACGCTCCGCTCCGGCAAGAGCAGCCCACGGCAAAGCAGCTTGTCGAGGTAGTTCAGTCGATCGACGAACCCGGCTTGCTCTTGCGTGCCCGTGGCCTTCAGTTCGATCAACCACCCCGGATCATTGGTCCCAAGCTGCTGCATGAACGCGGCCACGTCGCGCGGGACCGCCGCGCCGCCGGCCGATTCCAGCGTGTTCAGGATCTCTCGCGCCACGACGCCGGCGGGCACGTTCTTGACCCCGTTGTGAGTTACGAGGATGTCCGGGTAATGCACGATCCAGTGCGCGCCGGCAACGTGCTTGTCGTATCGCTTCGCGCCTTCGTTGCATTCCAGCCAATCGCGGTGGGTTTCACGGATGTTTTCCAACAACGGAATTCCGTAGAGGTAGCTGCCCTCGATTCGGAAGCCCACATGGAGCGCATTCGCCAAGCCAAGCTCGGTCCCCCATTGCCGGAAGCCGAGGAACTCCCCGCGGTGCCCGATGCAGATTTCGGTGATGTCCTGCAAGAGCGGTTTCAGGCGGACTAGCCTGTCATAGCCGTCCACTTGGTCGAAGACCTTCTCGAAGCCCTGGTAGCCGAAGTCGATGTTGCCGAAGAGCAGGGCCGGCTCCAGGAAGCGCTCGCGCATCGGCATGAAGGTGTCTTGGATTAAGCGGACCCACTCCGGATTGGCGCCGTCGTGTGCCTTGACGCTCCACTCGGCCGCCAGCACGGGGGCTGCACAGAGAATGCGGGCCAGGGCCACCGTCGGATGCTTGCGAATCTGGCGGTAATGAGCGTAGGTCGTGGGCATGGCCGCCCAGCGGAGGACCCAAGACGACGTGATGATCGCCTGAAAGCCGGTGCGCTCGCCGTACTGGACCGGCGGCTGTTGAGTCAGCACGCTCGGATATTCCGGACTGGCAATCTTGCCTTGGTTCTCTTGGAAGCCGGTCGCTTCGCCCGTCAGTATTCCCATGATCGCTTGCCTTCGTGTCAAAGAAAAAGGGCACGGCGATTCCTCGCCGGCCCCCGAAGGCCGCGACAGTTCGGGCTATCTCAGCGGGGAGCTACCCCGCTTGTGGCCCTGATCGTTTGCCGGCAATTCCTCGCCGGCCCTTGTTTCATTTCTTGCCTTTCATCCCTTCACCAACTCTCCGGTCAGTATCATCGCGCCCCCATCGTAATGACTTCCCCGGTGCCGTAGCCCTCAAAGCGCGGCGGAAACTCTCGCCACACGATATAGCCGAGTCCGTCCGTCATGTGCAGCGCATCGCCACCGCCCTGGGGCTCGCTCGTGCCCGGCTTGTAACTGGCCGACTCCAAATCGCGCCGCAGATGCTTGCATCGATCGTCGATGAAACATCGGCGCTCGCCGGCCGCGTTGCACAACAGTAGATTCGTTGCCGAGTAGCGGTCCTGGACCGCCGGGTTCGCCGCCAGGAAGTGGAGCGTGCGCCCCGCCTTGGCAAATCGCGGGTCATTGTTCACTGCTGCGAAGTCCGTCAGATTGCTGTTGGTGTGCCGCTGCTGTCCAGCCGCATCGCCATAGAACCGCCAGCCGCCTTGATGATTCGGGTATCGCCCCCAAAGCACGTCAAGGGCCTTCTGCGTGTTGCAATCCCGAATGAAAAGCTCGTCGAACACCTCCAGCCGGTCGCCGCGGCGGTGGGCCAGGACCCAGCACATCGGATCGACGTTGAAATCTTGGCCTACCAAGATCGCCGCCTTCGGATCGTAGCTGCATGGCCGCATATTGAATTGCGAGTCATACGCATGGAAGATTCCGCCACCAGCCGTCTGCCAACGGGCGTCGTATTGCTCGGCGTAGTCTTTGGGATCGAGGGTTTCCTGGGCGCGCTTGATTGCAGATGGCGAAAGGAAGTCCGAAGCCGGCCAATTGAACAACCACGCATCGGGATATTCTTTCTTGGCGATCTTCTCGCAGAATTCGCGATACCACGGTGCCCCGGTCCCTTGCCGCTTGGGAACCCCTATAATCCACGCCCAGCCATTGTAGTCTTCAAGCATCGGATAAATTGTGCGCTCGAAGCTGCCCGGCTTCTGATCGCAGGCTTCGTCGATGACTACGCCGTTCAGATACTTGCCTTCGATCCGTTTCGGCTTGTCGAGGCCCACGACCTGGAGCAGCGAACCGAACCGCGTGAAGATTTCCAAGCGAGAATGGGAGACATTCCGACCCCACTTGCCGCCGTCGATCCAATGATCCGGAATCAAGTCCAAGAAATCCTGCCAGGCAATGGAGCGGGCCTGCCCTTCCGTGGGACCTGCAAAGGCATACCGCGGGCGCCGACAACCGGGGATCGTGACTTGCAGATAACGGACCAGGCGCCGCTTGGCCGTCTCGGTCTTATAGCTCCGCCGGCCGCAAGGCAGGGCGAGAACCCGTTTCGGCGTATACCACGAGCCAATGAGCATCGGATGCACGGGCATGGGGAACCAGCGCGGCGTAATGCCTTCACTTGTCTGCGTCGTGTTCTTCACTGCCGTTACCATTTTCGCTCAACTTGATTGTCTGGCCAAATAGCGTCATGCTCGGCGGCGCTACCGAAGCATCCATTGCCGCCGCTTCCTCTGCCGGAGTTCGCTGTTTGACCATCGCCACCTGCTGGTTGACGTTGATCTCGGTTTTCTGGCCTTCGTTCTGACCGTGCATCTTCAGGATCAATTCAGCCGCTCGTAATCGCTCGCGTGTTCCTTCCTTCTTCTTATGGAAGATTCCAAGTATTTCCTGTGGCAGCTTATCGAAAGTGGATTCGGGAATTTTCCATTTGTGGCGGATGGCTTGCTGGACCATTTGGGCATCTGCTCGGCTATGCCCCGCATCTCCCATTAGCTTATGTGGGTCTCGGTCCTCAGCCCCCTGACCCCCTTCAGCCGCTTTGCGTGCCAGCTTTCGCGCCCTGCGTCCTTCCTTCGATTGCCTGCTCATTCACGCTTGCCGCTCCTAGTAGTTGTTCCCGCCCGAAATGCCGTAGTTTCCCAAGCCGTCCTGCTGCTGACCGTACCGTCGCCGCGGCGTCTGCTGCGCCATGGGCGCCGTCGAGCTTCCCGCCGGCCGTTCGGCATCCCACCGGATCTTGCCGCTGCGGATCTCGTCAAGCCGCTTGTTCGCCCAGTCCTTCTTAAACTGATAGCGATGTTCCACTCGGCCAGTTTCGTGGTTGTAGTCGATCGTGCCGCGATTCTCGTAAAGCGCCACGCCGACGAGAGTTGCGCAGAGCCGCACTAAGGAAATCGTGGATTCGTTGACGACCAGAGGCAGGATGTACCCACCCTCGCGGAGATGGTCGTCGATCTCGGCCGTCTGGGTCTGGATCTCCAACTGAATGCGGTTCGCGACTTCCGCAAGACCTGCATCGCTGTTCGGATCGTTGGTCGAGAGCAGGGCCCAGCTTGCCACATTGGGAATTCCAAACACGTTTTCGACATCGGCACGGATGCAATACGATCCAGCCGTCGGAGCCACGAAGGGGGTCAACGTGGCCAACGTGATCGTGGTTTCCGCACTGATGGTGTATTGCACTGGGACCGGCGTGGCGTAGCCGTTGCAGAGTTGCCAGATCCACTGCGTGCCGGCCTGAAGGACGATCGTCGCCGCGCCGCCGCTGTTGCTTGTCGCCGGGCCGCCGACAAGCGTTCCTCCAGAGGCCGCCGACATGGCAAACACGGTCACGCCGGGCACGGGTGTATTGGTTGAGCTGTTAGTTTGAATCGTGCAGGCGAACCCGCCTGATGCGGGAACAATACTCTCCTGAATCCCCGCCAACTGCTCGTCGATGCTCGCGCCGCCGGCCGTCGCTTCTAAGTCAAGGGCGTCGCGTACTTGCTGGGGCGTCAACCCGCCCAAGGCCAAAGCCACAGCCGTCCATTGCAATGGCCCGCCAGTACCGGACACGTACCGGGCCAGGCCCGCGGCAATGAGCATGCTCACCACTCCCGACGGGATGTTGGCCGC
>CAZTPX010000284.1:0-8886 GCA_964615095.1 uncultured Planctomycetaceae bacterium
CGCTCGGCACGCCCAGCGTGGCCACCGGCTGGGTCCAGAACACCGATCCCATGCCCGCCGTCAGCTTCACCAGTCCCTCGGTGAGCGTGAACGAGGGCAGTCCGGCCGGTTTCCAGGTGACGCTCAGCAGGTTGTCCGACGTCCCCACAGAGGTCTTTTTCCAGACTGAAAACGGCACGGCGACCGCACCCACCAACTATACTGCCAACTCCAGCTCGGTCACAATCCCTGCCTTCGATTGGACGGCTACTACCCCAATCACCGTGGGCACCAACGATGACCACGTCTACGAACCCAGTGCTGAGTACTTTACGCTCAGTCTGAGCAGCCCTTCCGGGGCATCGCTCGGCACGCCCAGCGTGGCCACCGGCTGGGTCCAGAACACCGATCCCATGCCGGTCGTGACCGTCGGCAACGTCGGCACGGTGGACGAGGGCCAGCCAGCGGACTTCCCTTTGACACTCACCGGCGCGACGAACTCACCCACGACGGTGTATTACGAAACGGTGGCCGGGTCGGCCTCGGCCGGTTTGAACTTCACCTCCGTCGCCAGTTCCGTGGTCTTTCCTTTCGGAATCCAGACGGAAACGGTCCCCGTGGCCACGCTGGACGACAACATCTACGAGCCCAGCGACATGGGCTTTTCGCTGGAGTTGACCGGCGTCAGCGGCGCCACGCTGGGGAACACCTCGGGCACGGCTTCCATCCATAACATAGACCCCGTGCCGACCGTGAACATCAGCGGCCCATCGTCGGCAGTTACCAACGGCAGCCCGGCAAGCTTCCAAGTGACGCTCTCGGAGCGGTGCGCGGTGCCCGTGGTCGTTTCCTTCCAGACCGAGGACGGCACGGCCATCCAAAATGAAAACTACGTGCCCACGGCAGGCACGGCCACGATTGCCGCCATGGGTTGCGCGGCCCCCATCACCGTGCCCACGATCGACGACCCGATTTTCGAGGACAACGAGGAATACTTCACGGTGGGGTTGACCGGCGTTAGCGTCGCCAACATGCCATCGGTGGCCTCGGCCACCGCCGGCATCCAAAGCCCGACACTGCCGACCAGCAACCACAACCCCAATTGCTCTTGCCAGAACACGACCAACGTCGCCGGCACGGACATGACCAACGGCCCGACGGCTTCGTGCGCGGCCAATCTCAGTAGCCCGGACGCATACGGCCGGGACGCCAGCATCACCCAGCCCGCCGAGTTGGCCGCCAACGCGTCCCTCGCCGCGATGACTTCCCAGGACGGCGAAGAGCAGGTGTGGGACGACCCGCCCGGGACCTTTACGCCCACCGACCCGGTCTCGCAGGGTTCTCTCGTGGCCGGCTACAATTACCAGGGCCCCGGCTATGGCCCCGACTTCGTGGAGACCGACTTGGACGGCACGCAGTGGATCTTTGCCGGCAACGGCGTGTCGGGCTACGCGCCCGGCAAGCTGGAGGAGATTATCCCGCCGGGCGGCAGTGGTACGGTCACCTACGCCTACGGCACGAACTGGTGGAGTTCCACCACGCAGACCAGCGACACCACGCAAATCAGCGATGGCACGGAGCAGATGGCCTACTACACCCTCAATTCCGCGGGCAAGGTCACCAACGAGTCGGTCGAAAACGTCGACATCGTGACCGACGTGGCGACGCCCGTCAGCAGCGCCTCGCTGACCTACTATTCGGCCAACCAGAGCGGCGGGAACGCGGGCGACCTGGAACTGATGCAAACCTTCGACCAGTCTGGCGTGGAGACCAACGCCACCTACTACCGCTACTACCAGGGCAGTTATAACGCCAGTTCCAACCCGGGCCAGAACGACGAGATCAAGCTCAGTATCAGCGGCGCGGCCTTGCAGCGCATGATGTCGGACTACGGCCTTACCTCCTATAACGCTTTGGAGTCGGACGGCAGCCTGACCGACGCGGACATCGCCGCCTACGCCGACGACTACTACAAGTACTTCTCCAACGGGCTGGTGCAGGAGATCGACGCCTCCGGCGCGGGCTGCAGCACCTGCGGCGGCGTGGGCGCGTCGACCTACGCCTACGCCTTCAACGGCAGCGCCCAGACCCCCAACCAGTGGAGCAGCGAGACGGTGGAGACCCGCGCCGACGGCAGCGTCGTCACCACTTTCGACAACCTGCAGGGCCAAATCATCCTGCAATCCACCGCTTCCGGCTCCCAACAGTCGACCACCTATAATTATTACGACGGCAACGGCAACCTCTTGGACGCCTACCAGCCCGCGGCTGTGGCCAGTTACACTTTCGATGGCACGACGCTGACCGTCCACACGAATACCTCGTCGGGCCTGGTGGATGTCTACCAATACTACGCAACGACTTCGGCGACCGTCGACATGAGCGGTTCGCCATCGGCGTATGATGCCGGCGGCGTCTACGGTTACCTCCAGGCCAGCGGCGTTCAGAAGGGCAGCAGCGGCGAGCCTTACTGGCAAAGCTCCGTCGATTATGTGGGCGAGGAAGTCAACGGCATCACCGCCTACTACACCAGCGATTCGACCCAGTACCAAAACGACTTCCCCAGCTACCAGGCGCCGACCCCCAGCACGATCAATGCAGGGGCCGAAACCACCACCTACCAGTACACGTTCTTGGCGGGCACAACCTCGCCGCAGATCGCCACGAAAACCACGATTGAACCTACCGTCTCGGTAACCCAGAACGGCGTGGGCCAGAACGGCACGGGCGTGGCCGCCCAGACCGCCGACGTTTACAACTCCTACGGGCAACTCGTCTGGTCGATGAACGGTGACGGCGCGATCAGCTACACGAAGTACGACCGAGCCACCGGCGCGGTGATCGAACAGATCCAGGACGTGAGCCTGGCCGCCAACACCGACGATTCTCAGTTCCAGACCGACCTGGGACTGATCTCCGGCCTGAACTGGAGCACGCCCGCCAACGGCGGCGCGAACCTAATCACCACCTACCAAGTCGACGCGGAAGGCCGCACCACCGAGGAAATCGACCCCGACAACGACGTGACCTACACGGTCTACGACGACGCCGACCACGAGGTCCGCGTCTACCCGGGCTGGCATTTTGACAGCAACGCTACCGCCTACGAGACCACCGGTCCCGTGCAGGTCTACCGCCAGGACTGGGCCGGCAGCTACACGGAATCACTGACCTATTCCTTCACCGACGGCTGGTTGCCCAACTCCAACTACGTCACCGACGGTGCCCCCAATGGCAGTGAGTCGCTGACCAACTCCGACGTCGTCATCCAGTCGCTCAGCCGTTCCCTCCTCGACCAGACCGGCCAGGTGGTCTCGACGCTGGACTACTACAGCCTCAGCGGCGTCACGTATTCGGCCAGTATGGCCGTGCTCGGCAGCCCGACTGCCAACTACCTGGAAACCGACTACAGCTACGATTCCATGGGCCGCGCGGAATCGACGATCGATCCGGCCGGCACGATCGGCTTCACGGTCTACGACTACCTGGGGAACGTCACCGACCAGTGGTCCGGCACGCGCGGCAATTCCACCGCCAGCAATTCGACCATCATTCTGGATTTCCGCACCTGGGTCCACACTTCCGGAAATCAAAATACGTTGACCAACACAGGCGACAATGTCGATCTTTGCAAGACCGCGCACAACGTCTATAATGTTGACGGCTGTCTGACAGCCACCACGGCCTACGTGGACGGCACAACGGGCGAGCGTGTCACAGCCTACGGCTACGACTGGCAAGACCGGCAGACCTACGTGGTCAGCCCGGCCAACGCCCAAGGCTACATCGCCTACACCATGACTACTTACGATAACCTGGATGAAGCGGTCACCAGCCAGCAGTACCAGTACGAGGGCATGGAGACCATCCCCGGCATCCCGGACCCGCTGGCCAACGCTACGGCCAGCCCGCCCGCGCCGCTGAACAGCAGCATCAACGGGGGCGACATCCTTCTGGCGCAAAGTACCACCGCTTACGATGCGCTGGGGCAAGTCTACCAGTCCGTTACCGATCAGGTCGCCAACGGCGCGGTGGTTTCCGGCGAAGCCCAGACTACCGAATACTGGTACGACGCCGACGGCAATGAGGTGGCCCTGGAAGACCCCGACGACAACGGCACGGTCTGGGCCTACAACGGCCTGGAGCAGCAGACGCAAAGCGTCCAGGGCCAGATGATCACCACCCCCGCGGACGGTTCCGGTCCCTGGACATTCACCAATCTGGAGCAGAGCACGCTCACCGCTTCGGAGCGGACCTACCAGGTCTACGTCCACTTCTCCACGACGCCAGGCAGCGACTGGCAAGACTACACGGTCACCGACAGCGAGGCGACCTTCACGCCCAGCAAGGTGAGGCCGGTGACAGGCGGTTGGTACCTGTTGGGCACGGTGACGCTGCCGGCCAACGATGGTTTCACCGCGGTGACGTTGAACAATTATGGCCTATCGATCCCCGACGAGGTCTGCCTGGGCTACGGCGACCAGTCGCTCTATTACCCGGATGGCACGCCCGGCGCGGGGCAGCTTGAAACATATACGGATCGCGACGGCCGGGCCACGACCTACCAGTATAACTTCGTGGGCCAGGAAACCGGCGAAAACTGGTCGAACGCCGCAGGCACGACCACCGAGACGGAAAGCTTCATCTACAACCCCGCCGGGCTATTGCAATCGGCCACCGATCAGGTGACCGGGGCCGAGCCGGCCACGGACAGCTACGTCTACGACCTGGCCGGAGAAGTGCTCAGCGACAGCCAGTCAGTGCCGGGCCTCACGCCCGCGGTCATCTTGAGCGAGGGCTACACGGCCGGCAATCGTACGACGCTCTCGGCGAATTTCGGCGGCAGCGTCAATTCCGCGACGGGTGTCGTCACCAATGGCACGAACGACTTCGTCAACAGCTACACCTACGGGGGCGTGATGGGGCAGATGAGCCAGGTCACGCAGCAGTCGTCGACGGTTGGCGACACCGTGGCCGCCAAGACGGCCACCTTCCAATATGACTGGCAGGACGAGTTGACGAGCGTGGGCCGCTACCAGAACGCCAACACGAGCGCGAACCTCGTCGCGCAGGCTACCTACCAGTACGATAACGACGGGAACATGACCTCGCTGGTCTACACGAAAAGCGGCAGCACGCTGCCTAGCTATTCGTGGACCTACAACGCGCAGAACGACATGGCCAGCGCCACCAACAACAGCGACGGTA
Source organism: uncultured Planctomycetaceae bacterium (assembly GCA_964615095.1). GTDB lineage: Bacteria > Planctomycetota > Planctomycetia > Pirellulales > Thermoguttaceae > JANXQG01. The sequence goes on from CAZTPX010000284.1 coordinate 5,188, forward strand.
CGGCCACGTACACCAACGACTCCACCGGGCAGCTTACCAGCGCAGGCTACACGACTACGCAATCCAACGAATCGTATTCCTACGATTCCAACGGCAACCGCACGAACGTCGGCTACACCACCGGGCCGAACAACGAATTGCTCTGCGATGGCACGTACAACTATCAATATGACGCCGATGGGAATTGCATTGCCCGGTGGCAGTCCACGGGCGGCTTCGACGGCACGCCCGCGGCGGGCGACACGAACATTACCATTTACACCTGGGACAACCGCAATCGGCTGACCTCGGTGACCACCTATGCCGCCTATTCGGACTACAAACCCTCCTCGGGTTCGCCGACGCCGAGCATGACGGTCACCTACACCTATGACGCCTTCAATCGCTGGGTGGGCGAGGTGATCGCCGTGCCAGGGCAGGCGACGCAGCAGACGCGTTACGTCTACGACGGCAACCAGATCGTCTTGCAGTTCGACGGCACGGGCAGCAGCGATTTGGCGGCCGCCAATCTCAGCCACCGTTACCTCTGGGGTCCGGCGGTGGACCAGTTGATGGCCGACGAGCAGGTCAGCGGGCTCACTCAGGCGGGCAACATCGTTTGGACGCTGGGCGATAACGAGAACACGATCCGCGACTTGGCGACGTACAACACGGGAACAGGCACCACGACCGTGGTGAATCACCGGGTGTTTTCAGCGTACGGGCAGTTATTGACGCAAACCAACCCCGGCGGGGGGGCCATCGGGGCCAGTTGCCTCTTTGCCTACACGGGCAAGCCCTTGGACACCGCGACGGGTTTGCAGAACAACGACAACCGCTGGTATGATGCCATCACCGGGCGGTGGCTGAGCCAGGACCCCAGCGGCCTCGGGCCGGACGTGAACCCGTACCGGTACGTGGGGAATGGGCCGTCGAACTATACGGACCCGACCGGGCTTGGTCCTCAACCAATAGTGCTCAACGCGTTCCCGCCCGGACAATTGCAGCCAATTCTCAGCTCTCTGGCGAGACTGGGCTTGATCAAGACGGTCGGCGACGGAAGCGCGAACCTGCAGCCAATTCTGGCCGGTCTGGCGGGGCTGGGCTTGATCAAGACGTTCCCGGTCGGAGGCTTGCAAAATATTCTCAGCGGCCTGGCGGGACTCGGCTTGATCCGGACGGCTCTGTTCGCGCCCGTTGGGTGGGGTCCGGGCATAGTCGTGGGGCCAGGTGCGCTATTTGGTCCCGGTGCCCTATTTGGTCCCGGTGCCCTATTTGGTCCCGGTGCGCTATTTGGTCCCGGTGCGCTATTTGGTCCCGGTGCCCTATTTGGTCCGGGCGCGATATTCGGGGGCTGGGGAGCAGGCGGCCAAGCCCAAGGCCCAGACCGGCCGGGGCAGGGAGCGGTGGCGGGGGCCAGACAGTGGGCAAGGGCTGCGTGCAAGGCGGCGGGACAAGGCAATCTGTTCGCGCAGGCTGCGCTTGATAATGCGGACCAAGCGGCGGCTGCCGCCGGGTCCGGCGACGTGGATGGCGCGCAGGCAGCAGCGCGGGCAGCGGGGTGGTTTGCGAGATTCGTCGGCGCTCATTAACGCGTCGATTCGTCTCGCGACGGACGTTCGTTTTAACCCAAACAGCGGGAACCAGGAGGTTCTCTGTGCGACTCAATGATGCTGCTATGTTGTCGTCTTGGATTGTTCTCACGGCGGTAGCGTCGTTGCTGCCAGCCCGGGGACAACAAGTCGTCGGACCAAAACCGGACGCCGCAAGTATGAAGGCGGGCGGGCAACCCGTGGAGCCCGTTCTGAAACTGCGCCGGGACGACGCGCAATCGTTGCCGGGCCCTGCGGCCGGTGCCAGCGGGAAGGAAACGCGGATCACACTGAAGGAAATCCAAGAACTGCGCGGCATAGGCATGTCGCCGGAGCAGGTTGTTGACAACGTCGCCGAGCGGGGAAGATGTTTCGAGGTCACGGCGGAGGTCAGCCGAGCGCTTCGCGGCTTAGGTTTCCAGCCTGTACAGATCGACGCCATCAGGGAATCCTCCGCCGGGCCGTTGGTGCCTGGAAAATGGGTGAAACTCACAAATCTCCGGCCACCCAATCCAACCGAGCCGATGGTATTCGAAAAATATGTGAAAAACAAATACTGGTCCCTGCCCAATCCGATTCTCGAATACATTAAGGTGGTTGCCAGCGAGAGTGGGATCGCCATCCGGCCCATCCAGTTGCAGCACGTTACGTTCTGGGTGTCCGCGAGCGCTCCCGCCGGCCCCTCGGGCAGTGCCGAGCGGTCGTCGCCCTTGGTGCTAGGCCATAGTAGCTCTGGGAACGCCAGCGAAGAAACTCAGCAGGTGTACGTGCGGGACGTGCAAAAACTGGAAAAGTTTTTCCATACCAAGTGCGGCGAGCCCATTCGCTCCGGCCTGGACAGGCGCTACGCGCACGTCATCCTGCTGAAGGACCATGCGGAGTGGGAGATTTGGTGGCGGACAGTAGCTAGAAGTAGGTGGGCCAACCTCACGCTGATACGTCCGGGGGAGCATTCCGACCAAAAGTTTATTTTGGAATCCGTCCTCAAGCAGCAGGGATTTTGTTACCTCGATTTTTGCGTTATTTCGGGCCCAGTAACCAATCGCATGCGCCGCCTTGCGGTGGGTGGCATCGCATTCATGTACTTAGATCAACTGTCGCGGTTTGGATGCGCACACGGCCCACTGCAAGGGGGATTCATCGATATGGCGGAGAATGCCGTCTTCGGATCCCCTAGCCTCACATTCAAGGACTTAGCGCCCATCGGACCGGCGCCGGAGGCGGGTGTAGATGGCCAGGACTGGGGTCTACTGGTCCGTGAGCGCATGACGAGGCACCAGGCAACGTCCGTGGCCACGCTATTCAACATGGATTTTTGCCGCACCTTTTTGCAACCACATTACGCCGAGGGGTGGACGCTTGTAGAGCTTTTGAACAGGCAGCCGGCGAAGTATGGAAAACTGCTGCTTGAACTTCACGAAACGGACCAGATGAAACCTGGCTCGACTCTGGCAGTGCTCAAAAGAGTTTACGGATGGGACGCGACGGAACTCACGAAGCAGTGGCGCGCCTACGTCATGAGTCAGGGAAGCAAAGAGGTACCGAATCTGGGGAAACTGGAAGCTGCCGCAGTGGAGACCGACGAGCAACACGCCGAGAGCGGCGCGAAACGGCCCGACGGCGACGCGCAACCGGTGCCGGAGGCTGCGGCTGGCGGCGACGAAAAAGATACGCGGATCACGTTGAAGGAAATCCAAGCACTGCGCGGCCGGCGGATGCCTGCCGGGGAAGTTGCCGAAACGCTTGCTGAGCGGGGAAGGGCTTTCGAGGTCACGACGGCGGTCGCCGGCCAGCTTCGCCGCCTCGGATTTACCGCCACCCAGATCGAAGCCGTCAGGGAAGCCGCCGACGAGCCCCTCGTCGCCGGAAAATCGCTGAGCAGCTTCGAATGGCAACGCGATCAGATTCGAGAAGAGATGAAACAGGTCGTCGCCAAGAGCAAGCTGGACATCGAGCCGGTCGAGTCGCAGCATGCGACGCTCTGGGCGGCCAAATATCTTCAGCACAAGTGCCTGGCGGACGTGCAAAAAGTGGAAAAGTTCTTTCACACCAGATGCGCAGAGCCGATTCGCTCCGGGCTGGACAAGCGCACGACGCACATCATCCTCTTGAAGGACCATGCGGAGTA
>CAZTPX010000285.1:0-8821 GCA_964615095.1 uncultured Planctomycetaceae bacterium
TGACAATGTCTTCGGGGAGAGGTTTATAGAGAATCGGTACTGGATTATCACGTACTTGCGCGTTCCGTTTAGACCCACCCTTGTAAGATTATCTGGCGCGCTCTTCTGCCAGTTGATCTTGTGGCGCGCTCTGCCGCTGCTTGATTCGCTTTTTCTGCAAACCCGCTCCGCGATTGGACTTCTGTACATTGGTCAAGCATCGGTCGATGGCGACACGGTAGCGATTTCGAGTCCGGCCTGCGCACCGCGGCCGTGATTGCCGGGCCGGACGACTGCCAACCGGACACTTCGTGCGGCAAGACAAGACTGCTGATGAGTGACTGGACGGCGGTACTACCAGCGCTGGGCGGGCGTCAAACGACCGCATTTCGAGAACCCCGGACGACGGCATCGGAAGCAGATTGGCCTCTGACCGATAGCGCAGTTCAAGCAAGTCAGGCAATATAAAGCAAGTCATGCAATAATCTGCGGAGTTCTCGTTTCGCCATTCCTGAACCTGTTATGCTTCAGGTATGGCGACCGCAAATGCTACCCGTCGAATCCGCGTGAAGGCCCCCAGGCCGACGCTTCAACAGGCGATCATCCTGGCCCTGAGCGACTTGCCACCCGCCAAGTGCAAGCCTGTGCGGATAGACAACGGCGTTCCGGTCTATCGCTTCAAGAAGCAGATCATCCGCTGCGGAAACTTTACGACGGCCGATGGCCAGCCCTTCGAGGTCACGCCGAGAACTCTCAAGTTGTGGCTTTCGGACTGGCATTCGATGAAGTCGCATGGCGTGCCGGTCCCCGTGCCGAACAGGCACGACGCTACAGGCGCTGATGAGAATCACGGCTTTGTCACGGACATGGCCCTGAGCAAAGACGGCAATGGCCTGGACGCCACCATCGAGCTTTACGGCGAAGACGCCCCGAAGCTGGCGGCCAGCAACCATTGCAGCATCTACGCCGATCCCGGAGAAGACGGCCAAGGCTGGGAGGACGGCGACGGGAACCGCTATCGCTGGCCCATCCGCCATGTGGCCCTGACGCCGGACCCGAGGATTACCGGCCTGACGGGATTCATTCCGATTGCGGCCAGCAACATTCCCATAGCAAGGATCAAGATCATGGCAAAACGAATCAAACTCGATGCGCAACCCTCCAGCGTTTCCGTTCCCGGCACAGGCTACGGCGAGAGCCCGGCCGGCGCCGGCCCCATTGGCCGTGGCGGGGTCAACCCGCCATTTACCACTTTACATTTTGCAGGGAACCGGAGGAGCTGATAAACTGCTGCAATGCCTCGTCCAGCACGTATTGATTTTCCCGACGCCGTGTATCGCCGCCTGCCGACGAATGGGCGGGCAGGCAAGGCTTGCCCGGCTGGCGGCCTACCCATGGAGCAGCTACGGGGGCTACGCCGTGGCGGCCGAGGCGCAGGAATTCGTGACCTATGACGTGCTGAAGGAGTGCGGCAGCGACCTCTCCTTGGCGCGGCGAACAGTACCGCGCGTACGTCCAGGCGTTCCGGCGGACCTGTCGTGCCGGCCCAACTACAGCGCACATCGGACGCGTGGGCGTTATGCGACCCGAGAGACGCCCCCCATCGTCCCATATATTTACTGCCTGGAAGAGGCATTTCCGGGCGGCAGTGGCGGCAATGTGACCGGAGAAGTTTCCCGCAAACACAACCGCACGACAGAATCCCTGCGATTGACTTTAGCGTAGATCATTCTACAATTTCATAGATCATGTCGACTTCCAACGAACCTGTTCAGATTTCTGCTTTTGTTTCCGCCGAGACCAAGGCGCGGCTGGAGGCCTATGTTCGGGAGTACGGCGTCAAGCGATCGTACTTGATCGAACGGGCCTTGCAGCATCACCTTGCCGCCATGGATGCGATTCCGTCGGACGTTCTCATTCCGCCGGTGATCGTTTTAAGCAAGGCATCCGGCGCCAAGCTGGCCGACAAGTTGACAAACCCGCCGCCGCCGACCGACGCGATGAAGGCCCTCTTCAATGGCTGACGTCGCGGTCCGCCCGTTGGAACCCGGAGACGACCGTAGCGACTTCGTTTCGGGAGATCCCGATCTCGATCGCTTCCTCCAAAAGTATGCCGCGCAGAACCAGTTCCGACACCATGTCGGCACGACCTACGTGGCAGTCATCGATGGCAGGATCGTCGGTTTTGCCACGGTGTCGGCCGCGTCAATCCACGTCGACGACATTCCGGAAAAACTGCGCCGACGGCTCCCGCACTATCCGCTCCCCGTGCTCCGCCTTGCACGGCTTGCGGTCGATCAACGGAGGCGGCAGCAGGGAGTTGGGCGACAGCTTCTGCGGACCGTCTTGTTGTTGGCACATGAAATGGCCGGCCGCGTCGGTTGTATCGGCGTGTTGGTGGACGCGAAGCCGGATGCGGTGGAATACTACCGACAATACGGGTTTGAGGAATTGGTGATCCTCGAAGGCGCTCTCGGCGATCGTCCCCCGCCAATACCCATGTTTCTGCCGTTGGGGGCCGTTCCCGACCTTGGAAGGGACGAGAAGGCAAGCGGGGCGTGAGCGCCTAGTTGACCCGCCAGCGGATCCGGCCCAGCCTGAAGCGGAGCGCCTACAAGGACTGCCCCAGCTGCCGCGGTTCCGCGGTGGTGAAGACCCCCGAGAGCATCGCCATCGACGTCGTGCGGCTCTTGATCGTGATCGCGCAGAAGCCGGGGTCCGTGGCAGACCAGTCCCAGCCGGCGGCCTGGGCTGTCAGGTATCCGCCCCAAACGGCTCGACTAAGGCCAAACGGTCCTGCCGGAGCGCCCGCCAGGAGTCGGCCGTGTAGATGGCGATGGCCGTCCAGATGCAGGCGAAGCTCACGATCTGGGCGGTCGAGAACGGTTCGCGAAAGGCAACGACCGCCAGCAGGAACTGAAGGGTAGGGGAGAGGTACTGGATAATGCCCATTGTCGAGAGCCGCAACTTCCGGGCGGCGGCCGCGAAGAACAACAACGGGATCGTGGTCACCGGTCCGCTCAGCGCCAACAGGCCGAGGGTTCCCGCGGTGTTCCCGGCAGTTTCCCTCGTCATTTCCAGGTAGCCGAGGTAGGCCAGGGCCGCGGGCGTCATGACGAGCGTCTCGACCGTCAGGCTTGTCAGGCCATCGACGAGTATGAGCTTCCGCATCAGGCCGTAGAGGGCGAAGGTCATGGCCAAGGCCAGGGCGATCCAGGGCACCTCGCCCACGAAGACGGCTAGCACCAGGACGCCGACTAGGGCTAGCGCCATGCTTGCGGTCTGGCAGGGGCGAAGCCGTTCGCGGAGAAAGACCACGCCCAGGAGCACATTGGCCAGCGGGTTGATGAAGTAGCCCAGGCTGGCCTGGAGCACCTGGCCGCTGATCACGGCGTAGATGAACATCAGCCAGTTGGCGGCGATCAGCAATGTGCTCAGCCCCAGCATGAGCAAGAGCTTACGGCTGCGCAGTTCCCGCCTTAGTTCCGACCAGCGACCCAGCAGGGCCACCAACACGGCCAGCATGGCGAAGGACCACAGCGCCCGATGGGCCAGGACTTCCACCGGGGCCACGTTGGCCACGGATTTGAAGTACAGGGGGATCAGGCCCCAAGCGCCGTAGGCGAGGATCGCGTACAGAATACCGTGCTTTGAGGGCGTCGAAGCCATCGCCATAGCTTAGCGTATCGGGGGGCTAAAAGGAACTGCCGGCGACCGTAGGATTTGCAAAGGCCCCAGCCGGCTTGCCCGGCTGGTGAATAAGTCTTGTAAGCGAGGCGCACAACACCCCTCAAATGTGCTCGTCCGTCCCTCCCGCCGCCTTCGGCGGCGGGAGGGACGGACGAGCGCGTGTGGAGTTCGTCGCGTTCTCGCTAACAAAACTCGTTCACCGGCCGGGCAAGCCGGCAGGGGTCCTAGGCGAGTCGGAACAATGCGGAGAATCAGCAGAAAACAAGACACCCTTGCCAATCGACCTCTCCGCCTCGACAATGAGGAGCATGCTCCACATCCGCACAATGAATGTCGACGACGTGCCGCTGGGCTGCCGGCTAAACGACGCGTCGGGCTGGAATCAGACGACCTCTGATTGGCTGCGACTGTTGGCCCTGGAACCCGAGGGGTGTTTCGTGGCCGAGTGGAATGGCCAGCCGCTGGGCACGACCTGCGTCACGCGTTTCGATACGATCGCCTGGATTTCCATGGTCTTGGTCGATACGGCACATCGCGGCCGGGGCATCGGCACAAACCTCATGCGACACGCGCTGGCATGGCTCGACCGGAGCGGGATCGCGACAGTGCGGTTGGACGCCACGGCGTTGGGCCGCCCGGTGTACGAGAAACTGGGATTCGTGGGTGAGTATGAACTGGCCCGCTGGGCGGGCACGGCTGCAGGCGGGGAGTTAAGGCCGGAGATTATTATGGCGGCGGACTTGCAGCTTGCGGCGATCATTGCCTTGGATGAGCAGATGACCGCGACGCCGCGCGGGCGGCTGTTGGCCCGGCTGTTTGCCGAAAGGCCCGGCGCGATGCGTGTGACTGCAATCCGGAGACAGATCGCCGGCTTTAGTGGCGTTCGCCTGGGCGGCCGGGCGCGACAGATCGGTCCCGTAATCGCGGGGGATGAGTCGTCCGGCACTGCGCTGTTGGATGCAGCGTTCTCCGATCAGCAGGGCCAGACCGTATTTCTCGACGTGCCGCTGCCGAACCGGCCGGCCATGCGATGGGCCGAGTCGCACGGGCTTCAGATCCAGCGGCAGTTTCTCCGCATGTTTCGCGGCCGGCCAGTCGCCGACCGGCCCGAGCAGATCTGGGCCAGCTTCGGCCCGGAAAAGGGTTGATTGTAGAGTGTTGGTGGCTTATGATCGCGGTTAGTCCCTCTAGCCATTTACACCGTTTACGCGAACTCTCATGCCGATCGACACGGTCGAAATCCTCCGCGAATTGGTTTCGATTCCCAGCGTCAATCCGATGGGGCGAAACGACCTGGCGCCCGCGGGCGAGGCCCGGCTGACCGAGCATCTTGCCGCCCGGTTGACGGCCCTGGGGCTATTGGTCGAGCGGCAGACGATCGCCCCGGGCCGAGAGAATCTGTTGGCACGGCTGGACGGCGATCCGCCCGTCGAGTCCGGCGGCGGCCTGATCCTCCTGGACGCCCATCAGGACACAGTGCCGGCCGACCATATGACGATCGAACCGTTCGGCGGCGTGGTGCGCGAGGGCCGCCTGTATGGCCGCGGGGCCTGTGACGTCAAAGGGGGCATGGCCGCCATGATCGCCGCCATAGCCCGGCTCGCCCAGCAAAGGCCCGCCGGAATGCCCACTATCCTTTTGTCGTTTGCGGCCGACGAGGAGTATCAGTTCACGGGCGTACGGGCATTGACCGCGGCCTGGCGAGAAGGCAAAGGTCCCTGGTGCATGCGGCGACCCGATGCCGCCATCGTGGCCGAACCGACCGGCCTGGACGTCGTCGTGGCCCATAAGGGTATAATCCGCTGGTTCTGCCACACCCGTGGCCGGGCGGCCCATAGCTCGCAACCCGCCCGCGGCGAGAACGCCGTTTACAAGATGGCGCAGGTTGTCACGGCCATCGAGCGTTACGCGAGAGAGACGCTTGCCGCGCGGCCCAGCCATGCCCTCTGCGGGCCGTACACGCTGAACGTGGGCGTGATTCAAGGAGGCACGAGCGTCAACATCGTGCCGGAGTCGTGCCGCATTGAGCTTGAGATCCGTGTGCCGCCCGGGGGCGACCCGCAGCGTGCCCGCGCGGAACTGATCGAGTATCTTGCGAGTGAGATGGAGGAAGGCAGACAGCCCTCATCCCCTGCCCCTCTCCCAATGGGAGAGGGGAGAGAAGCGGCACGCCCTGCGCCTTTCTCAGTGGGACTGGGGAGTTTGATGCATGACGCGCCCTACATGCAAGGGCCAGCGCTCTCAAACGAGTCCAACGCCGGACTGGCTGAGCGGTTGGCTTCGACCATCCGGGAAATGACCGGCCAATGCCAGCGGCATGGCGTGCCGTATGCCACCCATGCGGCGTTCTATGCGAGTATTGGAGTTCCGACCGTCGTCTTCGGGCCGGGCGCGATCGAGCAAGCCCATACGGCCGACGAGTGGATCCCGCTGGATCAGCTCGAGCGGGCCGCCGACATCTTGTACGGCTTCATCAAAACGTGGAGGCCGTTATGACCGAAAGCAGTGTTTCGCTTCCCGGGGTGATCGAAACCGTTGACGAATTGGAAGAGCTTCTGAGCCGGCCGAGCCAGGCGGCTGTCGACGCGATTAGGCAAGTCGACGGCGATATTCTCGTCCTGGGGGTGGCAGGCAAGATGGGGCCGACCCTGGCCCGCATGGCGCGCCGCGCCAGTGACCTGGCCGGCGTCGAGCGCCGCGTGTGGGGCGTCAGTCGCTTCTCCGACGCCGATGCCCGCCGCAGTCTTGAGTCGCACGGCGTCGAGACGATCCAAGGCGACCTGCTAGACAGTACGTTCGTCGACTCCTTGCCCGATGCCACAAGCGTGATCTACATGGCCGGCATGAAGTTTGGCACGACCGGCAACGAGTCGCTTACCTGGGCGATCAACACCTGGTTGCCGTCGCTGGTCGCCCGCCGTTACGCCGCGAGCCGGATCGTGGCCTTTTCCACGGGCAACGTCTATGGCACGGTCCCCATTGCCTGCGGCGGCTCGCGCGAAAGCGACCGCTTGCAGCCCTGCGGCGAGTACGCCATGAGTTGCCTGGGCCGCGAGCGGATCTTTGAATACTTCAGCCGTACGCAGGGTACGCCCATAACTATCGTGCGGTTGAATTACGCCGTGGAAATGCGCTATGGCGTGCTGGTGGACCTTGCTCAAAAGGTCTACCGCGGCGAAGAGATCGACTTGACGATGGGCCACGTCAACGTGATCTGGCAGGGCGATGCGTCGGCGCTGGCGCTGGCGTCGCTGGCCGACGCGGCCAACCCGCCCTGGGTTGTGAACGTGGCAGGCCCGGAGATCCTCAGCGTCCGCGAAGTATGCCGGCAGTTCGGGCGGCTGCTGGACAAGTCGGTCCGCCTGGCGGGCTGCGAGCCGGGCGACGCCCTGCTGAACAACGGAGAGATGGCCCACCGCCGCTATGGTCCGCCGCAGATCTGCGCCGAGCAGATGATGCGTTGGATCGCCCATTGGATAACCGCTGCAGGCCCGACCCTCAACAAGCCGACACATTTCGAAGAGCGCGACGGAAAGTTCTGATGAGCATACCATCCACCATCCAATGCGTGCTCGCGCGAGGCGTCGTCATCCCGGCCCATCCCTTGGCCTTGGACGCCCGCCGCCGGCTCGATGAATGTTGCCAGCGGGCCTTGAGCCGCTACTACATCGCGGCGGGGGCCGGAGGGCTGGCAGTCGGCGTACATACCACGCAGTTTGAGATCCGCCAGCCGCAGATTGGCCTCTTTCGGCCGGTGCTGGAACTGGCTCGCGAGGAGATGGACCGGGCCGACGCAATGCGAGACGAGCCGCTCGTGCGGATTGCCGGCATCTGCGGCGCGACTCCCCAGGCCTGCGGCGAGGCGACGACGATCCGTGATCTGGGTTACCATGCGGGCTTGCTCAGCCTGGCGGCCCTCCGCACGGCGGACGACGATGCGCTTCTGGCCCATTCCCGGGCTGTGGCTCAAATCGTGCCCCTGGTCGGTTTTTACCTGCAACCGGCGGTCGGCGGACGCGTACTGCCCTATACCTTCTGGCGGCGATTTCTCGAGATCGACAACGTCGTGGCGATCAAAGTCGCGCCCTTCAACCGTTACCAGACCTTGGATGTCGTGCGGGCGGTGGCTGAGTCGGGCCGCGACGACGTCTTGCTCTACACGGGTAACGACGACAACATTGTGCTTGATCTGCTCACGCCTTTTCGCTTCCACTGCGGCGGGCAGTGGATCGAGCGCCGCATAGTCGGTGGCCTGTTAGGCCACTGGGCCGTGTGGACCCATCGGGCGGTCGAGTTGCTGGAGGAGTGCCATCGCGTGGCCGCTGCCGGGAACGACGCGATACCTGCCGGCATGCTGCGGCGAAGCATTGAGGTGACCGATTGCAACGCCGCGCTTTTCGACGCGGCCAACGGCTTTGCTGGCTGCATCTGCGGCATCCACGAGGTCCTCCGCCGCCAGGGGCTGTTGCCGGGCACATGGTGCCTGAACCCCAGCGAACAACTGAGCGCCGGGCAATCGGAAGAGATCGACCGCGTGACGGCCGCCTATCCGCATTTGACCGACGACGCGTTTGTGGCGGAACATCGGGGTGAATGGCTGAGTGATTGACGAGCCCAAGTGTATCGCGCGCACGGCGTGTGTGGACTAGAACTGTAAACGCCCCCACTGCCCCGGGGTATCCGCTTGCGGGTCGCCAGTGGAGCGATGTTTGGCCACTACACTCGCGCCGCCCGCAACGCTTCCCCGCCGCCAGGATGCCTTGCAACCCGGCAACCGGTATAATACGCGGATTATCCCCGTATTCGGGCTAAACTTACACAGACGGATGGAGCATGAACCCAAAGAAGAAGGCCATTCTTGACCGCATCAAGCATCTTGAAGAAGCAATTACCAAAGGACGCGAATATTTGGAAAGTGGCAAACATGCACATTGGCATGGATTTCGACCTTTGTTTGCCGCCAAGGTGCGGGACGGTAAGATATTGCCACCTCACAAAGATTGGGTGAAAAACGTGTTTCTTCCGCGTCGAGAAAGGGCATTGAAACAGGCGAAGGAAGCACTAGCAGACCTAGTGGCGGCTTTACTCCACATTGCTGGTCGAGGTCTGCCGCGTTAGCGGCACGATGTGAATAGCCGCGGGTGGAGCGCAG
>CAZTPX010000286.1:0-8820 GCA_964615095.1 uncultured Planctomycetaceae bacterium
ACCGGCTTGCAGGTCGTGTAGTTGCACGTGCGGACGTGCGTCTCCCACACCGGCTTGCACACCGTATACTGGACCTCGCGATAGCACGTCTCCGGGACGTACTTCACACAATTGATCGTCTTCTCCTCGCACACCCGCTCAAAGCAAGTCTTGTAGCAGGTGTACTGGCGCTGCTCGTAGACGATCTCTCTGCACGTCTTCATTACCGTGCATGTCTGCTGCGGGCAGCACTCGCAGCAATCGCAGTGGCAGCGGACAATACCGCAGAAGCTGGCCTGCGCCACGCTTGCCGCAAATACTGCCAACACCACCGCTGTCAGCGATAGGGCTAACAACCTTCTCATTGCATGCCTCCTTAAATGCACCCCTGATGGTCTGGCCAAAGGCCTGGTCTATAGTCTGTGGGCAGCTTTCGCCTACATTCTATTCGTCTTATCTAATCACTGCACATTAGCCATGTTACGAAGAATGTACCTGAGGCACCTCCGAAGAACACGGCCTATACAACCCATGTTGTCTAAATTTGACCCGTTGCCTTACAGACTATCGTCAACTTGCGCTGTCTGCTTTACTGAGGTAGGACAGGAAGATCAGTAGAGTTGTGTACTTGCTACCGGTAATACGCCCTGGGATGATGAGGATATCTATTCCGGTGTTATCGACTGTTCTTCGGCAAGGCGTGATTTTCTTGACGCGCTGGAATTCTTGACCTAATTATTTCATGGTTCCTTGTGTGCGCAGGGCGTAAATCGATCGTCGTTGGCCGCCCGGGCCGGGGGCCGGCGGATACGATTTACCGGAAAGGGAGATCATGAAGAAGAGTCTTCACAGTGCATTTACGCTTATCGAAGTCTTGATCGTCGCGATCATTGTGGGAGTCTTGGCGGCGACGATCCTTCCGCAGTTTGCCAACTCGACCAAGGACGCCAAGATGAGCAACCTGAAGTTCAACTTGCGGACCGTGCGGTCGATGCTGGAGACCTACAAGGAACAGCATACAGGCGTCTATCCGCCGGCCGCCAGCAGCGCCGACTTCGCCAACCAGATGACGCAGAAGACCGATCAGAATACGGCCCTCGACCCAACCGGGGGAAAATGTGGCCCCTATATCGACGGCAGTATTCCTATCAACCCGTTCAACAACAGCAGTGCGGTGGTCATCCTCAAGGGAAATACCCCGCCAACCGGGCCAACCGGCAGCGCCGACGGTTGGCAGTACAATCCGGCCAATGGCTGGTTCTATCCGAACAACAGCGAGTACTTCCAGGAAACGGGCAGTTTCTCGGATCCCAACTGAGAGAGTCTGTTCCGAAAGGTGGTGGAGTCCCGGCTTTAGCCGGCTAAAGCCCGGACTCCAACACAGATCCCAACTGACCTTTGCTTCGGCTTCTCTTGACTTTAGAGGGCCTCTTCGCGTCGAGTGCTGCGAGGGGGAGCCTCTTTTTTTCGGCCGGGCCTTATTCCGGGCTGAGAAACAGCGCGAACTCGGAAATTGCCGGGCATGCGGCGGCCTTCGTTACCCGCAACCGCACCTTGCTCGTGGTCACGTTCTTGCCCTTCAGCAAGCGCTGGTTGCCCACACTCGTGGCCGTGGCGAATGGCTGCCAGCGGCTACCGTCCCAGGTGTCGACGGAAATCGCGTCGATCCGCTGCCCCAGCGGCAGATATTCGCGCACGCGGGCGACGTTCATCGTTGCCGGCTTGCCCAGGTCGAGCACCAACTCCGGTGTGGTGACCGCGTCGTCCGTGGCCCAGTAGCTGCCGGGCTTGCCGCCGATCACATTCGCGGCGGCGAATCGCTGGTCGTTGCCGCGGACATTCGAGGCCGTTGCCTGGGCGCCTTGGGCAAGGTCCTTGGCGAAGGTGGCGTCCAATAGCCGCCGCCACTCGTGCAGCGACTTCACGTCGTTTTCGTGGATCCGCCCGCGGCGGTCTGGCGGAATATTCAAGATCAGGTTCGCCCCCCGTCCCACCGACTCATAGTAGATCTTCAGCAGGTTCGCGGGCGAGCGGACCTTCTGGTCCTCGCTGGCATGATAGAACCAGCCTGGGCGGATAGAGACATCGACCTCGCCGGGCAGCCAATCCGCGCCATTTCGCTGGCCTTGGACCAGGATGCGGCCATCGGCGTGGCCGGGGAATGTGCCGGCCCGATTGACCGTGGCCCAGCACGTCTCGCCGGCAAAGCCCGATTCGTTGCCGATCCAGCGCACGTCCGGGCCGCCGTCGCTGAACATGCAGGCCCCAGGCTGCAAGCGACGGACGATCTTCCAAGTGTTTGCCCAATCGTAGTAGACGCGGTTATCGATGTTCCGTCGCTCGCGGGCCCCGCCGTAGTAGCCGTCGCCACCGTTGGCCCCATCGAACCACAGTTCGAAGATCGGGCCGTAGTTGCTCAGCAATTCGTTGAGTTGGTTGCGGTAATAGGTGATGTATTCGGGCCGGGCGTAGTCCTTGTGGTTGCGGTCCCAGGGCGAGAGATAGACGCCGAACTTCAGGCCGTGGCGCCGGCAGGCCGCGGAGATCTCCTTCACCACGTCGCCTTTGCCGTCTTTCCAGGGGCTGTTCTTGACCGAGTGCTCGGTGAACTTGCTCGGCCAGAGGCAGAAGCCGTCGTGGTGCTTGCAGGTCAGCACTACGCCCCGCAGCCCCGCCTCTTTGACCGTGCCGACGATCTGGTCGGCGTCGAAGTCGGTCGGATTGAAGACCTTTTCGGACTCGTCGCCGTTGCCCCATTCACGGTCGGTGAACGTATTGACCGTGAAGTGCAGGAACGCGTAACGCTCCGTTTGGTGCCAGGCCAGTTGCCGGGCGGTCGGAACCGGCCCAAACGGGGCCGGCGGCTCGGCCGCAGGAAGCAGATGGCAAACCAACAACAGCGATGCGAAAACGCACGTCTTCATGGAAACTCTCCGGTGTCATCGAACGGGGCAATGCGGAAGCAGGCATTTTAGTCTAGTTCCATGGCGGTTGCAAATTGCGGGTGGCATGTCTTAATCCCTGCGTTGCCGGGATAGGCATGTCTAAACGGTACCGCTGGCAGTTGGCAAACTTACGATCCGGCAGAAATTTCCTGTAAATCTAACGCGGCCCGTCAGAGCGCGATGAACTTTCCATCACGTGGCATGATGGATTTCCACTCTTGCACGCGTGGAATTTGAAACAACCGTCGCCGCACACCCGAATCTTCGATAGCTCTTTCGCGGGGATTTTCACGAAACGGAGCCTGAATCCCCTTGTCGGCGCGCTGAGACTGTTTAAAACTTTGAAACAAAATGTTTCATTTGTTTTATTGCCCCAAAGGAACGAGTTCAAGAATTCCGTAGATCGCCGGTCAGTGCTCGGTAGTCCATTGGCGTAGGCCGTGAACAAGGGCAGCGCAGTTCCGGCATGGATGTTTGCGGCTATTCGATCTTTCGGCCGGACCCGGCAAGGATGAGACAGGTGACCGAACCGCGTAGGACAGGCGGGCCCACCATTTCCGCGGATAGTCGGTCGTCGCTAGTGTAGTGTCTCACGCAAATTGATGTTTTTGGTCTGCGCTGGAGTTCCGCCTTTAGACGGCATTTCCCGGCTAAAGGCGGAACTCCAACAGATACGGCAAAATTCAGACACTACACTAGGAAGCTCACCTGTCCCATTCTACAACTCCCCTATTCTGGGGAAACTGAGGGGGCCGAAGTCTGGGTAATTCTTGGCATAAATAATGCTAAGCATCCCCGCTTTGGCCTTAGAAGCGTTCATGGCTGCGGCCGGCCTCAATTTGGCACGTGAATTGGCCGATGAGGGGGAGGATGGGACTTGCCAATTTTCCGGCGGGTCATTATTATAAGAATTCCGACGTATTCCTCGGTAGCTCAGTCGGTAGAGCAAGCGGCTGTTAACCGCTGGGTCGTAGGTTCGAGTCCTACCCGGGGAGCCTATTTTGAAGAAGGTCGCTGGAGGCCACTCCGGCGGCCTTTTCTTCTGCGCAGGCGGCGGCCTCAAGTGCAATCATATCAAAGGGTTGGCGAAATTCGGGCGTCAAGACCCCGTCCGCCCAGGTGCAGTTCGAGAGTACAAAATCCAAGAGGCGGCGTTTCTCACTGGCGGGCTGCTGCTCGAAGAGGTCTGCGGCTCGGCTCGCCAGTTCCAGCAGAGCGACCCCTTCCTCCAGGTAGGATTGGTTGGCTGTCTGGTGCTCTTGGATCGAGCCAAGGATCGTTGTCTGCTCCACCCGCCACTCGGCCGACTTCTGGTCGAAGAACACTGTGTCGATCCGGCCGTCCAGCTTGTCGATGTACATCCGGTCGATGCGGTCTTGGAGTCGCTTGTATTCCTTCTGAAGCCGGTCAATGGCTTCGTCATGGAACTGCTTCTCATCTACGTGGCTCTCGCGGAGGGCTTCCTTGACCCATCCCAGGATCTCTTCGTCGAAGTGCAGGCCCCGCAGGATGTCCGTGAACTTCTCCTCCAAGACCTCCTCGCGGACGTACGGATCTGGGCACTTGCCCTTGTAGTGGGTGCAGCGGTAATAGGTGTACCGGCCTTTCTTGATCTCGCCTACCAGAGCACAGTCGCAGTGGCCGCACCGGATCAGATTATTGAACGCGAAGTCATACTTGACCTTCCGTGGCTTTCGGATACCACGCTCACGCAGGACACGCTGCACCCGATCCCATAGCTCCCGGGTAATGATTGGCGTGTACAGGCCCTTGTAGAGCTTCCCCTTGTACCGGAACTCGCCGTAGTAGTACGGGTTCGAGAGGATCGAGTAGATCGTCGCCACGATGCGGTCGGTCTTGCGCCCCGCGAACAGCCCTTCGGCCTTGGCCATCTCGGCGATGGCAGCGAGCGAGTAATGGCCAGTAGCGTATGCCTCGAACATCCGGCGAACGATGGCGGCCACGGCCTCGTCGATTCCAATCGTTCGGTGCCCGTCCGGGCCTTCGACGTTGAGGTAGCCCAACGGTGCCCTGTTCGGCGGGATACCCTGCTCCGCCTTCTCGCGCATCCCCTTGCGGACCTCTTCGCCGAGGTTGTCCACGTAGTTCTTGGCCATCAAGACCTTGATGCCGTGCATGAACTTCTCGGACGAATGGGAGTCCGGGGAGAGAATCACATTCTCCTTGACGAAGTGGATGTCGATTTTCAGGTCGTCGATCGTGACGTAATCCTTCAGGTTCCGATATAGCCGGTCGGTCTTCTCGACCAGCAGGGTGCGGACCCGCCGTTGCGGATCTTTCTTCGCTTCCTTGGCAAAGAATTCCACCATCGCCATGAAGCCTGGCCGCCCAGGCTGCTTGGCAGTCTCCACGTCGATGAACTCGCGCACAAGATCGATCCCCTCTTCCGTGGCGTAGCCGTGCAAGGATTTCGTCTGGGCAGGGATCGAGTACCCCTCCTTCTCCTGCTCCTCTGAGGAGACGCGGGCGTAGAGTACGGCTGGCAGGCTTTCGGGCAGCGGGGCTCTTTTCACGGCGATTCGCTCGATACTCGGCGTACTGGAACAACGTCATTATACCGGCTTTCGGGCCATGCGGAACATGCCCCCCTTCCTGCCTGCGATACTATGCCGGACGATTTTCCGTCAACCATGCCCAGGCCCGAGTCGCTGCCAACCCCAGCCAGCCCACCACGGCCTGCAGGAGCGCCGCTGGCGGCTTCGGTGCCCGCCCTAACCCAACAGCCGCCTCCATCAGGAAGCCGCGAACTGCTCTGGAACTGCGGGGGTCGGTTTGTTACCCTACGAAAGCCCAGTCGGGGGGAAGGTGGGAGTGGAAGTCAAAAGGAGAAGGAAAAATGAGACGACTCATCCTTGTGCTCGTAGCAGTGACCACGACGGCTTTGTCGATCGGCGCAGTCAAGGCAGACCCTCCCCAAGCAGTCGTCACCCCTGTGCCGGGTGCCACGGGCACGGCGGCTCCAGCACCGAACCCACAGTTCTACAACGGCTACTGGTGGTATCGGATGCCGGACGGTCGCTGGCTGTACTACGCGAACGGACAGTGGGTCAGCCCGCCCCCTCCAGCCGCTGCCCCCGTGTACGCCTACCCGAACTACGTCGTGGCTCCAGGACCCTACTATTACCCGTACCCTTACGGATACGGCTACCCGTCCGTTAGTGTCGGCGGGCTATGGATTGGCGGCGGCTGGGGCGGCTGGGGTGGTGGTTGGCATGGCGGCGGGTGCGGCGGTCACCGCTAGTCGCTTCTGCCAGGCAGACTCGTTTCTTGCCGACCGAAATGCGGCAACGACTCCCTGTCCCTACCCGCCCTCACGACCGCCATACCACGTCCGCTCTCCCTCCCCCCCAGCCGCAACTACGCCGAATTCATTCCCCAAACCAAGCCCCGGGAGCGCTGGTTCCCGTGCGGGCGGGACGGCGATCAGCGAGAATCTGCTCCGCCTGCGGCCGAAGCTCTGCATCGCAATCGGCAAGCACCTGGCGGAGTTCGGTCAGGGGATCGGCCGCCGTCGCTTCGATGGCATGCACCAGGCAGTCCACGTCGTCGTACTTCGCCTCGGCCAGCGCTTTCAGCAGTGCCGAAGCCAGATTGGGCACAGCCGGCCGAGCAGCAGGGCCGTAGGCGGCGATCGCCATGGCCGCCGGCCGAAGCAAATCACGGTCATCAAGCGCATCCACCAGGTTTGGCACCACTTTCTCCGGCTGCATACACAACCGTCCCAAAGCATAAGCCGACGCAATACGAACCTCGTCATTCGTGTCGACAAGGAGTCGGAGCAGGTCATCCACGGCCAGCTCCGCCACGGAACCCAGCGGAGCCAGGGCACGAGCCGCTTCGGTTCGTACGGCCGGCAACCGATGAGACAAATGCCTGCGGACAAGATTGACGGCATGCCCCAGATCCTCGTGGCCATCCCGTGGTCGCTGCGCCAATTCCCACATTCCAGCCACGCAGGCCGAAGCCGAACCTCCCTCGATCTGTTCCAGCAGCGCATTCCACGAGGTTGGGTGATTAGCCGATCTACACGATTCAGGGCCAAACAACGAATCTCCGCTGGCGTCGAGATAGCGGAGACCCGCAGCCAGAGCATGGGCGACGTCGAGGCGGAGGAACTTGGCCCATTCCGGCCGCCGTTCGCCCCGCACCCAGGCAAATAGGGCCAGGGCGTAGCCGAGTATGCCGGAGTTCAGGTAGCCACGGCAACGGCTGGTGCATGAGCAATGGTGCCCTTGGTGTTCGGTCTTCTCGCTTAGCGTGGCGTTGGCCGTGAGGATGCCCAGTCCCAGATACACGGGCAACAGGTCGGTCACCCATGCGGCGTCGAGATCGTCCTTCAACAGGCCACGGCCGATCAATAGTCTGTGCGCCAATTCGTGGATCAGGACGGCGATCATCCCCAGCGGATCAGCAACTTGGTTTTCGGCCAGACGGATCGACCCCCCGTCATTCTGTCCGGCTGCACATGATATTTCCGTATCCCCACAGACTTCGAGTTGGATCGAGGACGGGGTGATCTGCATGACGTCGCAAAGGCGATCCAAAAGACGTCGGGCATCGTCGGCCGTGCCCTCGTAATCCTCGGGAAACAAATCCTCGTCGGGCAGAATTACCTGGGCCTTCAAGAGCCGGTCGACGCCAAACTCGTGAGCCAGCCAGCGCATGCGGACTTCCGTCCATGCTTTATCGCGGACGGGGAGCGGTGGTTGCGAGGAGAACAGGCCGAAGAACATGAAACGATTAGTCCAGCGTTTGACGTGCCATGGGGTGGTACGGACGCCGATTATACCCAGACGGCAGGACGGCCGCGATCAAGCCCATATTTTGGGATTTCCCTTTTCCGCCGGCAGTGCCACGGGAATGATGTTTGGGACCGACCACTACGCTGGGAATATCGCCAGCTTCCGAGACAGTCAACAACCAGCCTCGATTTCCAGGAGGAGATCATGTGGCGGTGTAACCTTCAGGATGCAGCGATAACGAGGGGCACCTTCTTCACAGGCATACGGTCATGGCCAACGACGCCACGAAATGCTTTCTCAAGAGTTCAAATGTGGTTTTGAGAAATTACCTGTGTTTTTGTCCCGCTTTAGCGGTTGGTTCCAGGCAGCCTCCGGGGGCCTTCCAGAAGCCCGCTAACGCGATCGGCACCACGGGCGTTGTTCAGGCGGTCAGCCGCGAATGACGCCCCAGCGGTCTCGTAGGCGTTCGTAGGGGCAGATTTGGCAGGGCGATGGGCGGACTGCCGGCGCCAAGGCCACCGAGGCAGAAGGCCGCAAGAGCTGCCGCCAGCCGCCGTGGCCATCTGCATCTTCGTGGGAAATCCCGGGACGAGGAAAACGCATCTGGCGACCGTATCCCCGTCAGCCACACCGCCTCAATTGGGTCAAGCACCACGCCGATCTTGGCGGCCGCCATATCTTTCGATCAGCACGCAGGGGCTCCTGTTCGACGGATTGACCAGCAGTGATGCCGGCTGTCGTTTTCCACCACGATTCCAGCCCGCTCAAGCCTCGGCGCGAGCCACTTCAGCTCCTTAACTAGCATTTGCGGCGTCTGTGGCGTCTCCCTAGCGCCTGGGACCAAGTTATTTCCTCTGCGTTGGGCCATTCCAAGCAGTAACGGCAAGAGTTCCGCCGCCTTGCCATTCCATCCTTGTTTGGCCAGCATACGCAGTTGGGCTGTGAAAGGAAACTGCCCCAAGATGAGCCTGTCCAAGTTCGCGTGTTCGTTAGTCACATCCCCCGGAGTGGACTTCCATTTCTCGGGATGGTCACCAAGAGCACCGAGCAGTTTCTTTCTGAAGCGATAGCAGACGCTCCTCCAATGAAGACAGAGGTTCTTATAATACTTGATCGCGAGGTCCATCAGCCAC
>CAZTPX010000287.1:0-8796 GCA_964615095.1 uncultured Planctomycetaceae bacterium
GCCCTGCGTAGGCAACTTCTTAGGCGAATGCTAGACTGTGGGAATCCAGGCTAGTCAACCGACAATTTCGGTGGAAAGTCGCGCAAGTGCACCCCGACTCTTCCAACGCTCTCATTCGATGCCACGCGGGGGCAAATACAATAGGACTTTGGCTTTTCTTCCAATTTTGGTAGGATTATCTCGATCGCTGCGGCGAATCGGATGAGAAATGTTCTGGCAACCAAGGATGACCTTCGCTTGACTACCTTAGTATTCGCAGGGGACGACATGAAAACTCAGGGTGAAATCGAATCGGCGGTTTGTCAAGCAGTGACGCGTTTCGAGCAGGACTATATGGGCCGGGGCCCCAAAGATATTCACACCCACCTGCTTGGCGATCTCCTCGTGGTCCGTCTGCAAGGTGTTCTGACTGCCGCCGAGCAGCAACTCGTTAAGTCGCTTTCGGCCGAGAAGGGGCGGGATCTCCTGAAGCAAGTGCGGACCCACCTGATCGAAACGGCCCGTCCGGTCATGGAAGCGATAGTCGAGGAAATTACCGGCGTCAAGGTTCTGAGCCTGCACCACGATATCAGCACCGCCACCGGCGAGGAGGTTGTTTTCTTTACTCTTGCCGAGTCGCCAATTCTCCGCGACGCAAAGAAGAAATAGCGATTCGAATCATGCTTTATCGTTTTCTTTGGCCTGACCTTCCCGGCCGCACCCCTTCGTGGCCCAGGCAAAGGACGATAAATTCAGCCTACTTGGCAGCATGCTAATGTTCCAACCTTGAACGAAACCGCTGCGCGGTGGGTAGGCATTGCGTTCCTCGCGACACAGCCCAATCGACGATACGGGCCGCTTAACACATGCTCCCGCGCCCTGGCCCTCAGCCGTTGATGGGCCGAGTTCAGAAGAATGTAGCAAGATGTAGTTAAGTGCTCGTAATTGCCGTGAATTTTCCGCAATCCTCGGTGATCTGGAATGCGGCTGGATAATGGAAGTCCCCGATGTTTTATGGCGTTTATGTGCCCTGCGCCACAATCACTAATACTTGTCGTCGGCAAGTATGAGCAAGATGTTGGGGGCCTGGCGTTGCGGTGCGCAATTCGCCGTTCGCGCCGTGCCCATCGACAGAGCAACGGTCAACAAGATCAACAGAAGGGCAGTCGTTCCGTCTTGTAAACGCCCGTGTGGATTCATCGCTCCCCCTTGTCTTCAGCCAGCCACTCGACCACGCCCGTGTCCAAGTCGTAATAGCCGGTGACGATGCGGACTGCCGACTTGTGTTCGCCCAATTCGGCTTCCTTGCCGATCTTCTCGGCCATCAGGCGGGCATTGGCCTTCACGGCATTGGCCAACGGATCGCCCTTCTCATTTTTCGCCGCCGCGACAGCCGGCTGGATGTCGTGGACGAGCGAGTTGACGTGGCCCGGTGCGGTAGCGCTTTCCATGGCCGCCTTCACCGCTCCGCAGCGCTCATGGCCCAGGACGACGATCAAGCGCGTGCCGAGGTGATCGACCGCATACTCGATGCTCCCCAGGCCGTGATCATCGACCAGATTGCCGGCGGTGCGGACCACGAAGAGGTCGCCGATGTTCTGGTCGAAAAGCAGTTCCGGCGAGGTCCGCGAGTCGGCGCAACCAACGATGATTGCAAACGGGTGTTGAACCTTAGCCGTCTCGGCGCGGCGGGCGGCAGTCGGCTTGCCTTGGCTCACTGTGGCCGCGGCAAAACGTGCATTGCCCGCCTTGAGCCGAGCCAGGGCGACGTCCGGACTGACCGGGGCAACGAGCGGATCTTTGGCAACTGCGAGATTGCCGGCCAGCACCAGCAGACAGGCGACGATCAGTGAAAAAGGCGTTCGTACACGCATGATAAATGCTCCTTGTCGGGGTGTAGGGTTCCCATCAGAATCAAAGCGACGCAACCTGCTACCCCGCATTGTACCGGCGTGGGCAAGAAATACGCGTTCGGAGCAGCTTCGGAAGGCTATTTTCCCCACTTCCAAGCGGGTTGTTAAAACAAGCTGCTATGGTATAGTGGATTATACATCAAGGACCGTTTTGAACCTTGATGATTTCTTATTTTGAATTTGTTTAGGATTTCGACATTCGTATTTCGTATTTCTTCCTATGTGATGGGACCCGTTGCTCGGCCCACTCTGCTCTATAATGGAGGTATCGGCAAATGCCTAAACGGATCCTGGTTCTTTCCGCCTCGGTGGGAGCGGGGCACATGCGGGCGGCCGAGGCGGTGGAACTGGCCCTGCGGCAGCTTGCCCCCGAGGCGGAGGTCCGGAACATCGATGTCCTGGAGTTGACCAACGCCTCTTTCCGCCGCCTGTACGGCAAGCTGTACGTGGAACTGGTCAACACGGCCCCGCACGTGTTGGGCCTGGTCTACGACATGCTCGACCGGCCGCCCTCGGCGCAACGCAAGTCCGACCGCCTGCGACTGCTGGTCGAACGCCTGAACCTCCGTCGGCTGCTGCACGTGTTGCGCGACGAATCCTGGGACGTGATCGTCAACACACACTTCCTGCCCGCGGAGATCATCGCCGCGCTGCGCGGCAAGGGCCAGATCCAGACGCCGCATCTTACGGCCACGACCGATTTCGAAACGCACCGCATGTGGGTCAATCAGCCCTGCGACCACTACTTCACCGCGACCGACGAGGGGGCTGCCTATTTGACCTACTGGGGCGTGCCGGCCAAAGATATCTCGGTCACCGGCATCCCCATCCACCCCGTCTTCAGCCAGGAGAAAGACCCCTTGGCCTGCCGCCAGCGGCTGGGCCTAAGCGGCGATCGCCCAGTGATCGTGCAGATGGCGGGCGGCTTCGGCATGGGGCCGGTCGAGAAGATTTTCGCGGGTGTACTCTCGGTCGATCGCCCACTGCAGATTGTCGTCGTGGCCGGCCGCAACGAACTGCTCAAGTCGCGATTGGAGGAAGTTGAAGTTCCTGCGCGTCACCGGGCGACCGTCATGGGCTTCACGCGGGAGATCGACGAACTGATGGCGGCGGCCGACATCGTGCTCTCCAAGCCGGGTGGATTGACCACTTCCGAGGTCTTGGCCCGCGGCGCTGCCCTGCTGATTGCCAATCCGGTGCCCGGCCAGGAGACGCGCAACAGCGATTTCGTCCTGGAGAACGGGGCGGGGATGAAAGTCAACAATCTACCGACATTGGCCCACAAGCTCTCGCGGCTCTTGGAGCGGCCGGCCCTTTTGCAGCAGATGAAGGCCAACGCCCGGCGTCTGGGCCGGCCACAAGCGGCATTCGACATTGCCCGGGCGGCGCTGGGCTATACGTAGGGACCGGCGGGGCGAGTACCACCAGTTGCCCAAAATCCGAAAAACGAAGCACGAAATCCCAAACAAATTCAAATGACAAAACTCGAATGGTCAAAACCGTTTTGAGCCTTGATAATTTCCTATTTTGAATTTGTTTCGGATTTCGAAATTCGGATTTCGTATTTTCATGTGGTGAGACGCATGTTACACGGCTCACGCTAACGGAGAATCTGTCTTGTCTCGCATCTTAGTCAAACCGCGAAAGGCCCGGCCGTTCTTCGGCCGGCACCCCTGGGTCCTCGATTCGGCCATCGACCGCGTCGAGGGCAGTCCGGCCGACGGCGACGTGGTCGATCTCTGCTCCGACCGGGGAGAGTTCATTGCCCGGGGGATCTTCAATAGCCGCAGCCGGATCCACGTCCGCCTGTATACCTGGAACGAGACTGAACCGCTGGACGAAGCCTTTTGGCGGCGGCGACTGGAAGCGGCTGTGCAGTTACGCAGCACGCTGGGTTACGACCAGCCCCTGGGCGCCGCGAGACTGGTCTTCAGCGAAGGCGACGGGCTGAGCGGCTTGATCGTCGATCGCTATGGCGAATATCTTGTCCTCCAGGTGACGGCCCTGGCCTTGGCCCTGCGCTTGCCGCAGCTCGTGCCGATGCTCGTCGACCTGACGCGACCACAGGGCATCTTGCTGCGCACGGAGCGCGACATCGTGCGGGCTGAAGGGCTCGATCTTGCCACAGGGCTTGCCTGGGGCCGCATGCCGGAAGGACCGGTCGAAGTTCTCGACCAGGGGCTGCGCTATGCGGTCGATCTGGCCGAAGGGCAGAAGACGGGCCTGTATCTCGACCAGCGTGAAAACCGCACGGCTGCGGCCCGCTACATGAACGGTCGCCGCGTGTTGGACATGTTCTGCTACACGGGCGGCTTCAGCCTGGCGGCAGTCGCCCTGGGCAAGGCCCGCGAAGTGCTGGGCTTCGACACCAGCCAACGGGTTGTCGCGCAGGCCCAGGCCAACGCCGAGCGGAACGGCCTGAACAACGTGCGATTTGAGAGCGGCGAGGCCTTTGAGACCTTGCACGCGCTGAAGACGGCCGGCGAGCGGTTCGACGGCATCGTGCTCGATCCGCCCAAATTCGCCCGCAGCCGCGCCGCGGTCGACGACGCCTTGAGGGCCTATGCCCGCTTGAATCGCCTGGCCCTCGACGTGCTCGCGCCGGGCGGGATCCTGGTGACGTGCAGTTGTTCCGGCCACGTGACCCGCGACGACTTCTTCTTCATGCTGGTCAGCGTGGCCCAGCAAAGCGGCCGCGACATCCAGGTCCTGGAACAGCGCGGTGCGGCGGCCGATCATCCCGTCTCGGTCACCTGCCCGGAGACCGAGTACCTGAAGTGCTTTGTGTGCAGGGTATCTTGAGCGACCCAGTACGCGGTAACCGTCTGGTCTTGCGGTGCAAGTCCGCGCCGCGCGCGAATGGGGCGGAGATTCCTTGCGTATTATGTGCTGGATGAATGGATTGCCCGGGACGTGTTTCCACAATGTGGACAGAGGGCCGATCTCACTCGTTTCCCCCAAGGATGCTTCAGGACGATATTTCCCTTCATGTCGTCGTAGAGGCACCAAACAGGATTATTGTAGATTTCGATTGGAAACATAACGCCTCACCGGACTTGTCGGGACAACGGACACGGAGAGTGGGACATAATGGGTGTTCCCGCTTTCGAGCCGGTCGCCTTCATGAAATCTCTTTCATACTCTTCAGCCGTCAAGCCGCTTCTCCAGGGCGGCGCGGTCCAGGCTTCTCTCTTGGCGGCGTGCGGAAATCATTTGCCAGAATTTGTCGCTTACGCCAAGCTGGACCTGCTCTTCATCCAGCCCTTGGACCCCGACAACGTACGCAACGGGGTTGCCGCCGCGCGTGAGGACAACGGGGGCGGATTGAGCGTCCGTCACGCAGGCGTCCAGGTTCGTATTTTGGACATCAATTGTCTTCATAAAATCTCCTCGGTCGTTTTGTGCGGTGGCTTGTGCCTAACGGCCCGCACGGTAACCCGGCTGGAAGCCTCGTCAACATCGTAGAAAACGCGAAACTCCTCGACGCGCAACTCCCACACCGGCTCCTCGTGCTCCCAGGGCGGCTTCAGTCCGCGGAGTATCTTCTTTCGTTTTGTCTCCTCGACTGGCTGGTGGGTGAGTTGCTCCTCAATCTCGTCAAGAATCTTCTTGCGATCAATAGCCCGTACGTCGGCCAAGTCGCCCGCAATGCTCTCAGCGTACTCAATGGTAAACATTGATATGGAACGCAGTGGTCTTTCTTCACCAATCCACAACCGCCTTTTCGCCTCTATTCTACCGGTCAAGACTGGTGGATGCAACTCTGACTGACCTCTGGATCACGTTAGGTTGCGCCGTTTTCCACGTCGTTACTCGCGCGCGGGAGCGGCCCGGCCTCCCGGCGGTTCGTCTTCTTGTTTTCCATTTCTTTTTATTTTGATATTCTGCAAGTCAGCCGTCGAGCCGCTTTTCCAGGGCGGCGCGGTCATGGGCGGTGAATTCTTCTCCCTGGACAAACAGTGCCTCGCTTCTCTTGCGATCAATACGACCGGGCGCTACTGGGGCCGGGAGATGCCGAGCTTCCGCAACTTCCCGTGCAAAGTCTCGGCCTGACCCCGCTGCGCATCGTGCTCGATCCGCCCAAGTTCGCCCGCAGCCGCGCCGCCGTCGACGACGCCTTGCGGGCCTATGCCCGCTTGAATCGCCTGGCCCTCGACGTGCTCGCGCCGGGCGGGATCCTGGTGACGTGCAGTTGTTCCGGCCACGTGACCCGCGACGACTTCTTCTTCATGCTGGTCAGCGTGGCCCAGCAAAGCGGCCGCGACATCCAGGTCTTGGAACAGCGCGGCGCGGCAACCGATCATCCCGTGTCGGTCATGCGTGGCGTACGAGCGGCCAGTGGCCGGCTCGTAATACCCAAGGTAAAAGCCGTATGAGGTAGTTCTTCACGTACGGATCCGTGCGGGGGGCCGCCCGCAAGGGCGGTCCCTACCGCGACCCGCCACTTTAGAGGTTGGACGGAAGCGGAGGATCTGATAAACTGCTGCTATGCCTCGTCAGGTCGGCCGAGGAATCGAGTTCAGCAATCTCAATGCTGTCATTTCGGTGGGGTATCGAGTCGGCGGCACGGCTTCCACCGAAGCACTCATGGTCCCGCATCTGGATTTGACGTTGAATAAAGACCGATGTATAATCCATTACACGGTATTTGAGACCATTTATCGGACTTTAGTATGCGTTCAGCCCTACATGATATCCTCCCGCCCGGACTTCGGCGTTCCTTGCTCAAATTTGGCGCGGATTTGGCCCGGGCGCGCCGAAAACGCCATCTAACGATGGAAATGATGGCGGAACGCATCGGCGTGGCCAAAAGCACGTATGCTCGCATCGAAAAGGGGGATCCGGCGGTCGCGATGGGAGCCTACGCAATGGCACTTTTCGTGCTGGGTTTCGGCGGGGTGTTCGGAGATTTGGTGGATGCACGACGCGATGAGGTGGGGCTGATGATGGACGAAGAACGGCTGCCCAAACGGGTGCGGATCAAGAGAACCACTACCTCCTTATGAAACGGACGATTCAGGTCATGCTAGGCCACGACGCGATGCGCATCGGAACCCTGCATTTTGATGCGGTGGGTGCCCGGCAGCACGCGGCTTTTGCCTATGAGAATTCGTGGCTGAATGCTGCGGATTGCTTCCCCTTGGAGCCCGGACTGCCGTTGGTCGGTGGCCCGCAGTTTCATCGGAAATCCGGAGAAGGTTCTGTTTTTCACGCGGCCTTTGCAGATACCGAGCCGGATGGCTGGGCCAAAAGGGTGATTCTGCGCGACCACGCCAAGCGCCGACAGGAATCGCGGCGGGCGGGTCTGGAGCCGGCAAGTGTCCAGCTCAATGCCATGGATTTCCTGCTTGCGGTGGACGACGCCAGCCGGGTGGGCGCCCTCCGTTACAAGGATGAGCAGGGAGTGTTTTGTCGTGCCACCGAGCCTGGCCGCCGCACGGCGCCGCCACTGCTGGAACTCAGTCGCTTGTTGACAGCGAGCCACGCGATCGAAACCGAAAGCGAAACCGCGGCCGATCTCGCCTATCTGCGCGGTCGTGGCACATCGCTGGGCGGAATGCGGCCGAAATGCACGGTCGTGGATAACGACGGGCACCTGGCGATAGGCAAATTCCCCAGTGTGAATGATGAACGTGCGGTAACCAAGGGTGAGGTGCTGGTCATGCGCCTCGCGAAGGCTGCTGGCATCGATGCGGCGGAGGCACGCCTGGAGGAAAGCGACGGGGTGCCGGTGGCCTTGATCCGGCGTTTTGATCGCACGGACGATGGCCGCCGTCTGATGTATGTCTCGTCCGCGACCCTCCTCGGTGTCGATATCGGCGACACGGGGGAGCATTGCTATCCGGAAATCGTCGATGCCATCCGCGTGCATGGCGCCGACGTCACGACCGACATCGAGGAACTCTGGCGGCGGATGGCGTTTTCCATCTTGGTCACCAATGTGGATGACCACCTCCACAACCACGGATTTCTCCATACGAACCGCGGGCAATGGAGTCTGGCGCCGGCGTTCGATCTCAATCCTTTTCCCGAGCGCGTGCGGGAGCTTAAAACCTGGATTTCCGAGGAAACCGGTCCCGAGGCGACCATCGAGTCACTGATGTCGGTAATCGCTTACTTTCAAATTCCGCTAGACCGGGCGCAGCGCATCCTTTGCGAGACCGAACACGCGGTTTCCGGCTGGCGGGACCAAGGCCGGGCGATTGGGATGACCAGTGGCGAGCTTGACGCATTCTCCGAGGCATTCGAGCACTCGGAACGAAACGCAGCACGCCAAGCCATGGGGAAGTCGTATTGATAATTACTTCAGGAGGTTTGGGGGCGGTCGGCGGTCGGGTCACGGCGGCCGGGTCCTCCGGTCGGGTCCTCCGGTCGCCGGTCGGGTCGCCGGTCGGGTCAAGCTTGAAATATCAATTATTGAGGAGAGGCTGGCCGTCGCAACGCCACCTGGTATCATAGGATTGTGAACCCGATGCAAGAGAGAAACCGTTGAGGGGTGTTTCATGGCGACTGCGGTTGTCGCGCAGGCCTGGGCCAACGCCGAGCGGAACGGCCTGAACAACGTGCGGTTCGAGAGCGGCGATGCTTTTGTGACCTTGCACGCGTTGAAGACGGCCGGCGAGCGGTTCGACGGCATCGTGCTCGATCCGCCCAAATTCGCCCGCAGCCGCGCCGCGGTCGACGACGCCTTGAGGGCCTATGCCCGCTTGAATCGCCTGGCCCTCGACGTGCTCGCGCCGGGCGGGATCCTGGTGACGTGCAGTTGTTCCGGCCACGTGACCCGCGACGACTTCTTCTTCATGCTGGTCAGCGTGGCCCAGCAAAGCGGCCGCGACATCCAGGTCTTGGAACAGCGCGGCGCGGCAGCCGATCATCCCGTGTCGGTCACCTGCCCGGAGACCGA
>CAZTPX010000288.1:0-8626 GCA_964615095.1 uncultured Planctomycetaceae bacterium
GCACGCCCGACTGGTCGGTCTTCAGCGCCGACCATCGTTACGACACCAGCGCGGTGGAGGCGATCTATGCCAAGCGCGGCCGCGTGCTGCACACGGCGGACAGCGGGGCCGTGATGGCGCGGGTGGATGAAAAGGGAATGCGGGTGGAAACGTTTGTGAGGAAATAAGAGGCTATCCGAAAACCCTCTCTCGGAGGGAGAGGGGACATGTTGCAGAACCTTTTTGGATAGCCTCTTTACTCCACGACCAGCACGTCCGTTACCTCGCCCAGCGGCATGGTCAACTCGACTTCGTGCCGATCCGGCGTCGTGAATTTCATCTCTCCCCGCCGCAACGAACGCACTTTGCCGACCGGCAGGGGCGAGTGGAACCGCACCACCATTTTCTCCGCCGTCTCGCCGCTGAAATTCGCCAACAGCACGACGCCCTTGTGTTGCGCCCACAACGGCCAGGCCAGGATCTGGCTGATCGACGTACTGGCCGGCGGCCGCGCGCCGGCCTCTAGGGCCAGCGCCACGATCGCTTGCCGCCGCGCGTCGGCCGGATAAATGACCGCCGTGGCCAACTTGCCCTCAACCTCCCGCGCGCCGTCCATGTAGTCCTTGCCGGCGGTCTGTGGCACGACATGTACCAATCCGGCGCCGTAGACGGCCCGGTACGGCCCGCTCGCGGATGCCTTGCGGGCGATCGTCGCCTGGCGGGCGAAGATCGGCCGCCGCCAATCGTCCACCTTGATTGGCTCGCCCAGCCGGGCGAGGTCCCCCGCCGGTTTCCACGATCGCGACTCCGCGCCCAGCATCGCGTTCCAAGCGTCGGTCGGCGTGTTGTACTCGTCGCGCATGGCCGCCCAGCCGCTCGACCAGAGCCGCCCGCCCGAACGCACCCAATGTTCGATTGCCGCAGCCGCCGCGGCAGGCACCGACTCGTTGACTACGTATAGGCACTTGTAGCCCCGGGCCGCGAAACGCCCCTCCGTCAGGTCCTCGTCCGACACGATGTCCACGGGCAGCCCGGCGTGCAGCAGGGCCAGATAGACCATCATCTGCTCGCACTGCTCCGTGTCGTCCTCTTTCCACACCGGCCAGCTTCGCGAGTACAGCAGCGCCACCTGCGCCGGCGGTGTGTGGCCATCGGCCAGAATCTCGTCCACCTGTCCCAGATCGCGCGTCAACTCGCCCACGCCTTGGACCATAGGCAGGTTGTCGGACCAGTGATCGAAGAAGGTGTAGGCCGGGCCGTAGTAATAGAAGTCGAAGATTTTGGCCTCGCGGGCCAGGCAGGCAAAGGTCCGCAGTTTGACCGCCGTGCGGTTGGCGTCGCGGGTGATGTAGCAGCCCAGGGGCGGCACGGCCGGCCGTGCCGCCGCCCGCGACCAGTCGATCAGCAGCGTGTTGAGTTCCATCGGCACGCGCGGGTTTCCGTTGCCGCACCAGTCCTCGTTGAAGCCCAGCGACACGCCCCGCAGTTTCCCGAAATCGAAGGCGTCGATCCCCCGCGGCAACGTGCCGTAGTCGTAGAACCAGGGCGGCCCGAAATTCACCCGCGTGCCCGTCCCCGGCGCCAGCTCCTCCACTTTCCGCGTGGCCAGCGCGTAAAGCCGCGCATTGACGTGGTTCCAAAAAACGGCCGACCAGTAGAAGAGCCGGTGGGCGTGGACCGTCGATGCCGGACCGTCGCTTCGCGGCTTGCCCGCGGTTTGCTCGCGGATCTTGAAGAAATTGCGCCAGTCCAGCCGCGGGGCATTGACATCGTCCCACGATCGCTTGCCGAAGAACTCCGGCGAAAACCCGCGCTGTCGCAGCATCGCGCGAAACTCCTGCTGGTACTCGGCCCCATCGAAGTTATGTCCGGCCGGCTCGTCCATCAGGTCGGCGATGATCGTGGGCATGCCCTGCGGGTGTGCCTTGCGGGTCTGCGCGACGGCGTCGCTGTAAGAGCGATCGATGTACTGCTGCAGCTTGTCCCATTGCAGCGGGACCGCGCCGCTGAGTTTGGCATCGCGGGGCGGCGTTTCCACCGTCCGCCAATACACGGTGCTGCGGTCGATGCCCTGCGCTGCCGCCATCCGCCGCAGTTCGCCGGGCTGCCCGCCGTTCTGTTCCCAGAAGCCGTTCATCCCCAGCCGCTTGATGATCTCGAAATCCATCTGCGCGATGGCCGGGTCGGTATAGAACTGCCCATTGGAGCGGAAACCGGCCATGCAGCAGATCTTCCGCGGCAGCGGGCCGTCCGGCAGTTTCATGGCCTTGACCTCGTCCAGCCGGCGCTGCGTATCCTCGCGAACGCTCAGCAGCCACTTGCGGTTGGCGGTCAGATCGGCCGGCAGGCGGAGCGCGATCACGTTGCCGGTGTCATGCTCGATGATCGAGCGCACGATGGCCACCTCGTTGGCCGCCGTGGCCACGTCCAGCCGCGCCTCGACACCTTTGTCCTGCAGCGGCGGCCGGGTTTCGAAGAGGAATCGCACCGAAGGCACGCCGCTGCCCAGCAGGCCCGTCAGTTCGAACCAGCCCGACTGCGGACCTTGCATCCACTCGGACTGTTCCGCCGAGGCGGCCAGGCGTTTTCCCAGGAATGTGTCCGCCTGCTTGGCGCCGGGCTGATGCGCGACGACGTGCATCCGCCAGGGGACGTCGCGAGGTGACATTAGGGCCACGCGGATAAAAACCGTCGGCGGAGCCGTGGCAGAGCCGCTGGTGGCGGCAAGCATAGCCACGATCATCGCAATCGCAGTTTTCATAAATGTCTCCATGAACTTTCCATGTCCAATCTGCGGTCAACTGTCTAGCCATGGCGTGAGTATCGAGTCATTCGGCCCGTTGCCAGCACCACGTGGTGGCAGGAACGGAAAGTCAGCGCTTTCGCTTCGATCATCGTCTGCTGTTCCGCAAGAGTCATCGGCTGTTGAAGCAATAGGCAAGAAATCTGACTGCGCTCGCATCTCCTTGATCAAGGCGTATCGTCTTGCCTGCATGCCGTTGATTTTCAAGACAAGAACAATGCATAGGCTATAGATTACTAACCAGACAAATAACATGGCCCAAACAATGCCCGTTAAATCGACCGACTTCGTTGCTGCGGCGACGATCAAGGCAAGGCCCAAGAACGCCCAGACAACAAAACAAACTCCAAATGCGAAAACGAGTGACGGAATTTGTGGAGTCTCGTGATCTTCTTGTAACGCGCGCGGATCGCTTCCGTTCCAAATCTCGGAAATAGCCATGTAATGACGCAGAATTCGTGGAAGCACCCATCGTTTCCAGCTTATCCAACTCATAGCGTCAGTCGACCACCGAAGCTCCGCATTGCCTAGGGCAAGTAGATTACGGTGAACCTGCTTCAGCCAGATTGTGAACCCCCAAACCGACGCAACGCCAATTAGACCACCGAACATCAGCAAAAGGAAAAATGTTGATTCGACGGTAGTGGTTGCCGTTCTACGTGGAGCGAACATTGCGACAATCACCAGCATGATCCCGGAAATCACAGCAGTCCCAATAACGAAGTAGCCGAGTTTCCTGCCCGACTTGAACACTATTCCCGACACGGCCCGCATCCGAGCGCTTGGATCCTTTACTGTAGCTGGCTTCAATGATTTAGGTTTGCCTGCATTTCGCGGATCACTGTTCATGGAAATCTCCTTAATGGGTTGAGTAACTTCGCACACCATCCGTAGAGAGATCGGTCTGCACTTCATGCGATTAGTATGTCGCATGGAATTGGCTGGGGCAAGACAGTCTGCGTTTCGAGCTGTCTCCGTTTCGAGCAACCGGAGGATTCGCCCGAGAACCGCATCTAGAGGAATGTTCACGATTGGCTGATCGCCGGCCCTTCGTGTTTTCGTTCTTTCGGCATTTCGTGATCTCTTTCCCACCAGTGCTTGCGGAAGATCGTTCCCACTTTCTTGCCTTTTCCCCCGTTCATAACGTATAATAGAGAGTCGGCAGCGGAGTCCTGCCCGATGACACGGGTTGCGGCGGCGAAAAGCAGGGCAATTCGTCTGTGGATGGGCCGCCCAAAGTGCCGATAGTGAAACTACCTGCAACGTTCGCCAAGAACGGGGGAATCCAAGGCCGACAAGCCCTGCTTCCCGGGTATAAGAGAGTCAAATGGCGTTGCGTCAAGAGCCGGTTTTCAGCCCTGCGGCTGGCCGATCTTGAAGCAGCGTCGAGAAAATTCCCTCTCGCTAGTTATTCCGACGGAGGTGCCAACCATTTAGCGTGAACCGGAGTCATTTTGAGGCCAGTGCATAGCACGCCCGACCCCGCGTTCGTCTCGCAGCAACGCATCCAGTTGCAATCGGCGAGAGGATTTTATGAAAGCCGCCGCGGGCCCGAAAGGGAACGCGGCGGTTTTTTTGTTGCCTATTTCTTCTCCACAAAGCGGAGCGAATGGACCAACTGCTCGTCGGCCCGGCCGAACTGCTCCAGGCATTTCTCTTCCACGCGGAACGAGCAGATCGCCTGCCGGCCCTCAGGGTCGGAGACAAGATAATAGAACCAGCGCACGGCAACGCCGTCGTCCGTGCCCTTGGCCCTCAGCCGCAAAATGCGCAGGTGGGCCGGGGTCTCCGCCTGCGCCATTTCCACAAACTCGCTCACACGATCGCTCAATAGCTTCTGCACGATGTCGCGGAATTGTTCCAGACTGGGCAGTTTGGCGACGTCGCCCTGGGGCTGCCGCGAAATCTTACATAGCCCGATGTCCTGGCCGCGATCGAGGCGGTGGAACTCGTCGTGGTCGCGGCTGGCGTCGATCAGGAACCAGGAACGATCGTGCGTCAATTGGCACCCCCCGCCGCTCAATAAATATCGGATCGAAGTCAATTCAGGGGTCGGTTTCAAGGGCAGATCGGCCAAGGCGGCATCGCTCAGTTTCTCCGCGGCATCCAGGCCGTTGATCTTGATCTGCACGAGGACGGTGGCGTCGATACCGGCCTCGACCATACCGATGTCGCGGCTTTGCTTCAGGCGCATGGCGAACCAGTCGATCCGCCCCGTGTGGCGATCGAAGCGGCACTTGGCCTTCAGGCTGATGCGGTTGCCCGCCCCGAAGAGCTTTCCTTCCACTTGGCCCGTCAATTCGAAGCGCGCGAACTCGGGCGTCACCTCGCTGAGCGCCATCTGCACCGAATTCGAAGTGATCTCGTCCAACGCCAGCAACAGCGCTAACGTGTCGTCCGCAGGTTGCCAGGAGTCGCCGACCTTCACCGGCTTGCCGGGCAACAACTGGTCCAACGGCAGGCTGTCGCCGACCGCGGACACCAATTCCAGTTCATCCATGCCCAGGGGACCCTTGGGCGAAAAGGGCGTCTCCTTGCCGCCGACGATTTCCACGGCAACCAGCCGGCTCCCTTCCCCCAAAACGGGCTTGAGCACCGTCGCTCCTTTTCTGCCCGTGGCCGAAGCCGAGTGGTAGTAGCGAATTCCCCGCAGGGTTTTTTCGGCGGCGGTCGGCAGCATGAGCGTCTTCTCGTCGTAGTCACGACGGTAGGTGAGGCCCAGTTCCTGCCGCTGAGGTTTCTCGTCCGTGCCGGACTTTGCGAGGATGTCGCCGCCGACCTCCAGCAGGATATTGACGTGGTCGACCTGGCCCACCTTCCGCTGGCTTTCAAAAGTGTGGACTCGCTCATCATCGGCGGTGGCAAGGAGCACGAAAGGCGAAGCGACAATCGCACAAACAAACATAAGTATAAAAGAGATGTATTTCATGGTTTGTAAAGCAAACAGACAAGGTAGCGGGTCGGCGGTATAGTCATTAAATCGGCCTACTTTGGCAAATTCAATGAAAGCATAAGCATAACACCTTTTCCGTCATCCATAAATCACATACCCCACGGAGGGCAAATTCCTGAGGGAAAACCCTAGAGTGGCGCAAGGTTTCGCGTGCTATACAGTCACCCGGCAAAAGGCTAAAAAATTGGTTGTAGTGAATACGCATGCGCAAAATTTGCCGGCCTATTGCAAATTTTTAACAAAAGATGTAGTCTAAATTCTGAAAGCAATGCTGGCAAGGACTTAGAATCGTTCGAGCCGGCCAAAGCGACCCGCCACGTCATGGATTGCCAGAGGCGAAACTACAATAGGCAAACGAACTTTGGACACTTTGGAACGTATATAGTCCTGCCTCCGTGGCTGCGGCGGCAATCGGAGAAAAAGAACCGGTTGCCTGCCACGCGTTCAGGGGTGGGTCGATTGATGACGAAAGGACCATGCAATGCACATTGAATATCGAGTTTCCGCCATGCGAGAACTGCGGGATCAGCAAGTGCGTTTTGCCCACCGGGAGAAGAAGCTCGAGGAAGTTGCCGCAGCGGAGAAGCTTCTGTCGGAGATTGAACCTGACCGGATTTACACTTTTGAGTATGTCTGCTATCGAATCACGAATGTTCGGTGGGAAGCTTACCGCGATGTGACTTTCGCGGGCTGCGAGGCCAAGCACGACTTGGGGTTGTTCGTCGAGGATTTGTCCGATGCAGCAAACGTGGATGCCGAGTCAGCGGGCGAGCGGGTGGTCACTATCGAGGAGCTTGCTCAACGTTTTAACGTATCGACGAAGACTATCTCGCGCTGGCGGCGGTTGGGTCTGATCAGCCGGCGTTTCGTGATGGACGGACGCAAGCGGGTGGGATTCCTCGAAAGTTCCGTGGACAGGTTTGTCGCCCAGAACTTCGACAAGGTCCGTCGCGGATCGCAGTTCAGCCAGCTTAGCGACACGGAACGATCGATGATTCTGGAGCGGGCGCGGCGACTGGCTCATGCGGGGGGGGCGCCGGCCGAAATCGTCCGCCGCATCGCGCGCAAGACCGGTCGCAGTCCCGAGACGATTCGTTACACGCTCAAACAATTCGACCAGAATAATGTCGATCTGGCGATTTTTCCTGACAACCTTGGTCCCATTCGCCTGGAAACCAAGCGGAAGATCTTCTACCAATTCCATCGCGGCGAGTCGGCCGAGTCGTTGGCAAGGCGTTTTTGCCGCACGCGGGCCAGCATTTACCGCATCGTTGCCGAGATACGGGCGCAGCAGATTGCCGAATTGCCGTTAGATTATATTTCTAACGATGATTTTTCCAAGGCATTGCGCTCGGCCAAGCGCGAAACGCGGATTCTTGCGGCGCTGCCGGCCCAGGAAGAGCCGATGAAGAAGCCCCGCCTTCCGAGTGGGCTGCCTCCATACTTGGCAAGCCTATACGAAGTGCCCCTGCTGAGCCGCGGCCAGGAGGCGCATCTTTTCCGCAAGCTGAACTATTTGAAGTACAAAGCCGCGAAGTTGCGGGAAAAACTCGATGCCAGCCAACCTAAGTCAACGTTGATGGATCAAATCGAAGAGCTTTACAACGATGCCGTGACCACCAAGAACCAGATCGTGCGGGCCAATCTCCGGCTGGTGGTCTCGATTGCCAAGCGGCACGTCGGCCCAGTCGAGAACTTTTTTGAACTCGTCAGTGACGGCAACATGTCGCTGATGCGGGCGGTGGAAAAATTTGATTACTCCCGCGGTTATAAATTCAGCACCTACGCGAGTTGGGCAATCATGAAGAACTTTGCCCGCACGATTCCCGACGAACACCGCCACCACGATCGTTTCCGAACCAGTCACGGGGAGATGTTTACGAGCACTCAGGACGACCGTAGCGATCAATTGGAGCAGGAATCGTCGCAATCGCAGCGAGAGTGGCAAGTGGAGAGGCTTTTGGGTGGCCTTGACGAGCGCGAGCAGAGGATTATTATCAGGCGATTCGGCCTGCAGAGGGGGCAGGAGCCCCTAACACTGAAGCAGGTTGGCACAGAATTGGGGGTGACGAAGGAGCGAATCCGCCAAATTGAAGCCCGCGCCTTGAGTAAGCTACGCAAGGCGGCCGAAGAGGAAAAGATTGATTTCCCCGGGTAGTTTACCTCCATCAAGCTCACGTTGAAACTTGCGGACGCGGTTTTTTGGGCCAAGCCAGCGTTAGAAGGCCCACCCCCTATCAGTTTGCCCAGAGCTGGGCTGTTTTTTCGCCGTACTTTGCACGTCTTTCCAGGATTGACCTGAGAGGGAAACTGCGGTGACGGCTCTCAAGGGGGGTATCGCCGTTCGTGATGCAGGCAGACGGTGCCAGGGGCAAAAAATAATTGAAACAGTCCTTTTTTGACCGGCATGCACCCTTGCATCGGTTGGAAGTGTCGCTATACTAATGGATTCGCGTGTCCGCTCGATGAGGCTAGCGTAGCTCAACCGGCAGAGCAGCGGTTTTGTAAACCGCAGGTTGTGGGTTCAAGTCCCTCCGCTAGCTCGTAAGGGATCAGCCGTTGGTTCACGAGTCGCGCGTAGTGCCTGCCTTTAAGCGACCTCTGGAATTCCGCCCTGGATTGCCCGCGAGAAGTTGCGTGCGTATTCCTGGTGGGGGAGGGTACGGGACGGGCGATGAAGGTTCGTCGATCCCAAGGAGAAAGAATATCGGAGGCGGTCCCCAAGGGGAGAGCAAAGAAATCGAAGCCGGAGGGTTTCCCGAGTGGCCAAAGGGGTCAGACTGTAAATCTGATGGCAACGCCTTCGAAGGTTCGAATCCTTCACCCTCCACTAATCCGCGGGTGTAGCTCAATGGTAGAGCCGTAGCCTTCCAAGCTACTTACGTGGGTTC
>CAZTPX010000289.1:0-8591 GCA_964615095.1 uncultured Planctomycetaceae bacterium
CCGGCTCCGGACGGATGGAAGGGTTGTGGACAAGTAAGTAGGTCCCATGGACGCCACGCCCCAAACCCGCCGCTTCCGCCTCACGCCCGGCCGCTTCGTGATCGGGCTTCTCGCGGTCGAGGGTCTGCTGTGGCTGTCGGATAGGTTCGGTTGGCTGGGGTGGCACAAGGGATACGCCGTGCTGACAGGGGTGGCATGCGTCGGGGTGGCGATAATTCTAATGGGACTCTGGTTAGGCGTGGCGGTGGTCTTTCGGCGGAGTTTCCAGTTCTCGATTCGCTCATTACTGGTGCTGATTGTAGTAGTCGCTTTGCCATTCAGTTGGCTGGCTGTCGAGAAGGAACGGGCGAGGAAGCAGCGGGAGGCAGTGGCGGAGATTAGGAAGTCGAATGGGAATGTGACCTATGATTGGGAGGTTTATGGCCGGTCGCGGCCAAACGCAGAGTCATCCGGACTAGCATTAGCACGGCTGCGGCGTTTGTTGAGCGACGACTTCTTCACCGACATTGTTCACGTAGAGTTGTTTGAGGCCACGGACGCTGCGTTGGATCGCCTGCAAGGCTTTACCCGACTCCAACGGTTGAGTATCAACAGCCCACGGATCACGGACGCCGGGCTGGAACACATCCAAGGGTTGACTAAACTCCAGGAATTGGGGCTTACCGACGCCGAAGTCACGAACGCCGGACTTAAGTACCTCAGGCGATTAACTGAACTCCGAGAGTTGGAACTGGACGGTACCGCGATTACGGATTCTGGGCTGGAACACCTCAACGGACTGGTACAAATGCGAAGATTGTACCTCGGTCACACACGTATGACGGGTGCTGGCGTGAAACACGTCGCAAATTTGTCGCAACTCCAATTTCTGAGCTTCCATTACGCCCTGTTTACGGATGCCGGGCTGGAGTACATCAGCGGCTTGACCGGACTCCGATCATTGGAACTCGTCGGCACCCAAGTCACGGACGCGGGGCTAGAACGTGTCAGGGGCTTGACCCAGCTCCGATCGTTGGACCTTACCAGTACCCGAGTGACGGACGCCGGACTCAAACATCTCAAAGGCTTGTCGCACTTGCATGAATTGTGTCTTACCGGCACGCGGGTTACGGACATCGGGTTGGAATACCTTGAGGGCTTGTCCCAACTGCAACGGTTGGACGTCCGCGACACGCAGGTCACGGATTCCGGGCTGCAACACATCAAATGCCTCGTCCAGCTCCAACGGTTGAACGTCGGTGGCACGCGGGTCACGGACGCCGGGCTAGAACACCTCAAAGGCTTGACCCAACTCAAAGAATTGGATCTTAACCGTACCGAGATCACGGACGAAGGCGTCGCCAGATTCCGGCAGGCATTACCAAGCTGCCAAATCGCCCATAACAACTGAGGAACTGAGGTGCTGGACGACTCGACTACCCAACCGTGAAATCTGCGGCTGACATGCCCACCACCGACCCCCAACACCGCTTCCGCCTCACGCCCGGCCACTGTCTCCTTGCCCTGCTGGCCGTCGAGTTCCTGCTGTTCCTCTCGCAGTGGTTCCGCTGGCTGCCCAAGGGCTGGCCGGTGTTGATCGCTGTGGCAAGCGTCGGGGTCATGGTTCTGGGGATGTTCGTGTGGTTCGGCGTGGCGGTGGTCTTGGGGCGGCGGTTTCAGTTCAGCATAAGGTCGTTGCTGCTTCTGGTCATCGTGGTGGCGGTGCCATGTAGCTGGCTGGCGGTCGAGATGAAGAAGGTCAGGAAGGAGACGGACGTAGTCGAGGCGATCGTAGGATCCGGCGGAGACGTGCTTTACGAGTATCAAACGGTGCTGTACGAGGATTCCGTTCACAAGTCGGGATCGCCGGTAATAGGAGAACCACCGAGCTTCTCGTGGTTGCGGAATCTTCTCGGGCAGAACTGGTTCCACAACGTCACGACGGTGTTCATTTACTCCGACAACGGATTGGAATGCCTCAAGGAGCTGCCTCAGCTCGAAAAGGCGTACGCAGTCGGTTCTCAGGTAACGGACAGAGGTTTGCAGAAAGTTGAAACAAGTGGTCGCCTTCGAAAGTTGTACCTCAGCGACTCCAAAGTCACCGCCGAAGGCATCGCCAAGCTCCAGAAGGCCCTGCCCAACTGCAAGATCACCCGCTGAAATGCCCACCGCCGGTCCTCGACGCCGTGTCGATCGGCGTGAAGTTGCGAGTCGCGGCGGCTAGTCGTCCGTCGCAATAAATGTCGGCACAGCACACCCGAAGCCGCCCAGGTACACCGCATCAAGCCTGTGGCTAATAGGCCGCGGGAGCCCCGTCCTTTTTCACCTCTTTGACGATGACGTGCAACTGATCCACCACCCGCTGGACTCCCTCAACCCTCCTGGCCGTCTGAACGAAGGAATTGCGTTGGTGTTCGTACTGGATCTTGCCCGTCAGCGTAACTGTGCCTGCTTGGGATGACGCCACCACCTTGCACGGCGGCCGCATGCCATGGTTGGAAAGCTGTTGGCCTACCTTTTGGTCGATAGACCGATCCGGGATGATATTCTTTTTGAACATGGTGAGACTCCGAAGAGAGACGAAGTTTCCGCGGAAAAAGAACCGCGGAGAAAGGGAGTCGACCGGGTCGTCGCTGAGGGCTGGTCAGAAATAAGAGGGAAGATTAGCCCTTCACACTATCGTACGCACGCCGCCTGGGAATACAAGCCCACCAATGGTGCGATTCTGACCCTGCATGACGACGCGGTAAGAAACGACGCTCGTGCTCTCGGCCACCATTGCTGACATCATATGCGTGCGGTCTTGGAAGCGGCATGGCGGCGATGCGATCAGCTAACCCGCAATCCGTGGCAGCCGTAACGACAATCGGGCGTTTCCAAGAGCTAAAAGAAAATCCCGTTCCCGAGCCGCCAAAGGCGGCATGTACGCCCTTTGGCATTGATTGACGACCACCAGGAGCCGCCGATAAACTGGATGTGGTGGCCTTGTGTAGCGTGCGTGGCGATTGACCGCAGAGCGTGAAGGAGTGTGATCCATGTCCCGAGCAATATCGATGGTCGTGTTGGTAGTCGTGGTGGCGGTGGGCAGTTTTGCCGTCGCAAACGCCGAAGAATCCAAAGAGGCAGGCGGCAAGACGAAAAGCTCGCCGAAGGAACGCACGTTTGACCTGGGCAAGGGCATCAAGCTGGAGATGGTCCTCATCAAATCCGGCACGTTCATGATGGGCTCGCCAGACTCGGATAAGGACGCTGAACGCGAGGAACAACCGCAGCACCGCGTTCGGATCACCAGGCCTTTCTATCTGGGCAAGTACCTGGTGACGCAGGAACAATGGGAGGCGATGATGGGCAGTAACCCCAGCCACTTCAAGGGGCCGAAGAACCCTGTGGAACAGGTCAGTTGGGACGATTGCCAACTGTATCTTGAAAAACTCAATGCAAAGATCGGCACGCAAAGCGGGAAGTTCGGATTGCCCACGGCGGCCCAGTGGGAATATGCTTGTCGAGCGGGAAGCACGACGCGGTACTGCTTTGGGGACGATGAGTCAAAGTTC
The DNA here is from genome assembly GCA_964615095.1 of uncultured Planctomycetaceae bacterium. GTDB lineage: Bacteria > Planctomycetota > Planctomycetia > Pirellulales > Thermoguttaceae > JANXQG01. The sequence goes on from CAZTPX010000289.1 coordinate 3,534, forward strand.
GGGGAATATGCGTGGTATGTCGAGAACTCTGGCATCACGACGCATCCTGTAGGCCAGAAGAAACCGAACGCGTGGGGGCTTTACGATATGCACGGGAACGTATGGGAGTGGTGCCAAGATTGGAATGAGGATTACAAGAAGTCGCCAGTGGATGATCCGTCAGGTCCAACCGAAGGCTCGGTTCGCGTGTTTCGCGGCGGTAGCTGGTACCACGTAGCGAAGCATTGCCGGTCGGCGATCCGCCTCAGCCACTTGCCTAGATACAAGTACGCAGACCTGGGCTTCCGCGTCGCCCTAATCCCGGCAGACAAGGTCTCAGCCGCCGCAGAGCCCACCCCCACCACCGCCCCGCCCAAGCAGATCACCAACTCGATCGGCATGAAGCTCACGCTCGTGCCTTCGGGCGAGTTTATGATGGGCAGCAAAGAGTCAGCGGCCGCCGCGGTTGCGTTCTTCAAAAACAACTACAACATTGAGCTGACGACAGAGCAGTTCGAGAACGAGCGCCCGCAGCACCGCGTGCGAATCAGTAAACCGTTCTATCTGGGCACGTACAACGTCACGCGGGGGCAGTTCCGGCAGTTCGTCAAGGATTCGGGCTACGTGACAGACGCAGAGCCGAAGGGACAGCTCTTTCCGGGGGCCTTTGGATGGAGTCCCGATGGCAAGACGTTTGACAGGCACGATAATTATTCTTGGCGGAGCGCGGGTTTCAAGCAGACCGACGAGCACCCGGTGGTTTGCGTAAGCTGGAACGACGCGGTGGCCTTCTGCAAATGGCTCAGCAAGAGGGAGGGCAAGACCTATCGGCTGCCGACAGAGGCCGAGTGGGAATATGCCTGCCGCGCCGGGACAACAACGCGGTACTACAGCGGCGACGACCCCGAGACGCTGGCCAAGGTCGGCGATGTGGCCGACGCGACGGCCAAGGCTAAGTTCCCAACCTGGGCATGGACAATCAAGGCCAGCGACGGCTACGTGTTCACAGCGCCAGTAGGCCAATTCAAGCCCAACGCCTTCGGACTCTACGACATGCACGGCAATGCCGGGCAATGGTGCGCGGATCGGTATGGCGAGAAATACTACGGCAAATCGCCCGTAGAAGACCCAGCCGGCCCAGCCGACGCAGACATCGCAGATAACCGTGTACTTCGGGGCAGTTCCTGGTGCAATGCGCCGACCGTCGCCCGTTCCTCCAATCGTGCCGACAACCTGCCGGACAGTCAGTTCAACGATGTAGGTTTTCGGGTTGCCATGACTCAGTAATGCTATGGCATCTGGCTGTGTAAGCTTGCGATCTTTCTTCCCTCCTAGCCGTTACCACCGACATTCAGTCTGCCAGCCCCACCGTCTCCAGCCTCGGCTCCTTGCTCGGCGGCCAGCGTGGTACGCGTGCCGGATGGCCCCTATCGCCCGTAATATATTGTCTCGGCAAGAGAGGGGTTCGAGAGCGTCGTGTATGCCGGGACTGCGGCATAGAAGGGGAAGGGGAAGGGGAAGGATGAACGCGACGCCCGGCGAGTCGCCTATGTCTCATTGCCCACGGCCTGATCCCGATACTTCTTCCACGCAGCGAAGCCGCCCGAAAGTAAATCGACGGGTCCGAAATCGGCGGCAAGGCCCACGGCTGACAGCAGGAACACCTGCCTGTGATTCCATCCCGGCACAGTCCGGCTTTACAGATGTTTCGTTTGGGCGAGGCTGTTCTTCGTATTCGTATGGAGTAAAGCACATGTCGATCCGCTTGCCACCGCGTTCGACAGCTATTTTCAGGGGCTTTCCTTCTGCCTCAAGCACTCGATAGATGTCCGATGGCTTCAATGCGGATACGGGTTTGCCACACAACTCGACAAGAATGTCCTTTGTCCGCACACCAGCAGCATAAGCCGGGCCTTTTTCATTGACATCTCCGACCTCAATATCGTGCGTTTTGAATACTAACCAGACGCCGCTCATGGAGCCGCGGTCACGATATGCATACTGCTTCCCTTTGACCAGATAAAGCTGATGGTTGGGGAAATCGATCGTAACCCGGTAACGGGAAAGATAGCCAACCCCAAGGCAGGCTCCTGGTCCGCCGCTGAACCGAAGGTTGTCGTGCCGGAACGATCCAACGGTTAGGTGGGCGAGCCGAGCCACGTTTGACGAATGTATGCCGGAGGCAGTCATTGCCTTCTGATCGCCGGTCATCCGAGCCTCATGCCAATCGAACAGCAGCATAAGAAATGCCTCTTCAATACCGCCTGTGCCCGCACATCCCGTATCGATCACGAACGACGTATCTATGTCCTTGCCCAACGTGGCGTTGATTCGCGGCGTTCCAGGATCGGTGTAGTGCAACGGTATGCTCTCGCCCCACGCTGGCTGTTTCACCGTCCCCGCCGGCAGGAAGTCAACGCGTCCCGAGTCAAAGTCGATCGTGATGACCCAATCCTTCAGAAAGTCCATGCCGAGGATGCCACGAAAATCACGCCCCGCGGCTTCTCGTAGTTTGGTGAGATCGAAGCATGCGACGTTGTGTTTCTTCATTGGCAACGAGCCAATCCAAGCGTCGGGAGAATCGTACATTCCGATTGCGACGTTCTGGCCGAACGGATCCCGCAGTTCACGAGTATCAAGCTGCTCGCCCAAATAGGGTCGCAAGGAAGTGTCGAAGATGGTCATGGAACTGCCGGTGTCCATGATGAACTGATATTCTTTCGCTCCGATTCGCACGGGAACGAAAATGAGACGATCATCCGGGTCGAACCTGAATGATCGTCGCGTTGTCGGCTTTGAGGCGGCGTCGGCAGGCTCTGGGCAGGTAGGCCGGGAGTTCCTAAACGGCCGAAGAACGCACAATGTCCTGAGGGGTCGGAAACAAGAGCGGCATCCTAGCCCCCGATTCTTTACCCAAACTGGTTCCGTGGCATTCGTGAACGAAAGCGATTGTGTGCAGATAACCAGCATCCCAACAGCAGTCGCAAATCGTGCTCGATCCAGCATAAGCATGGTTGCTCTCCAAAACGCTTCAGCCACCCGGCAGCAGCCATTCTACGCCCGTGCGACACCCGCACGCAACCAGGTCGCTGGGCATTCGCGTGGGCGTCGCCGATGCTTCTGGGCTTGGATCGCCGGCAACCGCTTCTCACCGCGGTAGATGCCCGCTGCGACTTCGATCCGAACGTCGGTCCTCGGTCTACTTGCGTGGCGATGCCTGCTGAGTTTCTGCGGCACTGCGGCGGCTTCGAGGTCTGGTAGGAGCCGGCGTTCTGCGATTCGTGGCGTCCGAAGATGAGCCTCTTCGGTCTGTTGCCGCACGCGGAAATCCTGGCTGTTTGCGGCAAATCCAACTGCTGGCCGCCGTCATCGACTGGCGTTCCAACTCTTTCGGCGGGCAATAACCCACCCGTGCTGGTGTAGTTTGGCACGTTTTTGTGCCAAGCTTCCACAGACCTTCCACAGATCATCCACAGACCTTCCACAGGTTGTCCGTAGACAGGTTTGAAGATGCCTAGCATACTGACGATTGCAGGCCGCTAAGACCTTACGACTTGGACGTAGCCATGCTAGGGCCTGATGGAAAGCCGTTCAGGCGGTAGGCCGTCCTGGCTGTGGTTTCAGCCGTGACGGATTTTCGCTTGGAGATGTCTCCGTAACTTCGTTAGACCAGCGTCGGACGCCCCACAGGAAATACCCATTATGTTCCGTTCAATCCGTTTCGTCCTCGTTGTCATTTTGCTTGGCTTTGCCGTTTTCATTTCGGTGTCGGTCAAGGCAGACGTGCTTTCCACCATCAAATCCGAGTGTGCCACGCTGGGGGCGACCCAGTATCAGATCGCCTTCGTGACATCGGGTGCGACGACGGCGACAAGCACCAACATCCAGGACTACAACAACTTCGTGACAGCCCAGGCTGCCTTGGGGTCATCGTACTTGAGCGATTTCGTACCAACGGGGACGACATGGAATGCTATGGGTTCCACGGACACGACCAACGCGAATGTCAACGCGGCAACCTACGCGAACGTCCCTATATTTAACACACTAGGGCAGGTCGTTGCCACCGGATCTTCGCAAGTCTGGACTAAAGATCTTACCGATCCGATTGTCTCCGATGAATACGGAATTTCTCACCTTAACGAGTATGTGTACACCGGCACAACGTCTGGCACCGAGTCAACATGGCCAGGTTATGGCAGCACCGGCTTTGGAGATTTCGTTTACCGCTCTTACTACAACGATTACTTGCCCCCCGCCGTACAGGTGAACACCGTACAATATCTCGGCGGCTACATGGGTTTTACAGCCGGAGGCACCTATCTCGCTTCTTCGAGTCTATCCGGAGCAATGGAGACCACTGCCCCATTCTACGCATTGTCCTCCCCAATCACCGTCCCCGAACCAGCTACCCTTTCGCTCTTGGGCTCGGCACTGGCAGGAGTTGGGCTGGTTTATCTGCGGCGTAGAGCGAAGGGCTGAATTCGCCCCCAGCCCACTTCGCACCTGCTGCCGCCAGCGTCGGACGTAATCCCCGATGCGGATTGCTTCTGCACCTCACTCGTAAAGCTGGTTCATACGCTCGACGCATCGCCATCTTGGCACGTCAGTGTTAATCGGCAACGGCCTGGGTGCTTGGCGTGTCTTGGAAGACGATGGTCAAATGCCAGCCGAGATGCTCATACAACGCTCCGATGATGACCTCTGTCTGTCGGCGGGCCTGTTCGATGTTCTCGGGCGAGTTGGCGGCTTGGGCGACCATTCGCTGGGCTTGCAGCATCGCCTCTTCGAGCAAGCGGCCGGATTGCGTGTGCCAAGGCATCCAACTTGTTGAGCGAAATTCGTAGACCTTGGACCGTTCGTGATCCACTCTTGCAAAAATCACCCTGGGCTGCGGCAGGAGAATTGTTGCTCGCTTTTGAGCATCGTCCTTTTCGGTGATAACGGCCTTACTGAGGTCCAAGCCGATAAGAGCATCCCCGCGGATGAGAAATGCACCTTTGGAATCCTCGGAGACTCCCACAAGGACATCAGCGATAGTCACGCGGGCGGCCACAATTTGAGACAAGCGTTCCAGAC
>CAZTPX010000290.1:0-8479 GCA_964615095.1 uncultured Planctomycetaceae bacterium
GGCAGCCACACCCGAGGACCTGCGGGGCGTGTGGGCCGGTTGAAGGTGAAGCGGTCGTTCCGCGGTTCGCGGAGATGGCGGCGGCCGCCCGCCGTCGTGGAGTGCAGGCATGGCGGCCTTCAACTCTGCTGGAATATCCGCAGTGATGCGGATGAATAAGGTGTTCGGGTCAAGCCTGTTCATGGCAATCTGAGGTCAGGTCGGAGATGGGTCATCAGTTGACCGGCTTGCGCGGTCAACCCGAGTTCATACAAGTCCAACACCGTTTCCACCGGGTCGGCAACCGGTAGCCGCACGCCGACCTCGCCTGTAAACCAGGGATCGTGCCGAAGCAACGGATGGACGACCAGGACTGCGGAGGGGCTTGGGTTTTCCGTCAGTTTGAGAGCTGGATCAAGTTCTCGCATAAAGGCCAAGTCTACCCGTCGTCGTGGAGCGTGCAGGACTAGATCGAGACGCGGTGTTCCGTGAAGATCGAAGTCCGGATGCCAGAAACGTGCTGCGACAACTCCGCTGAGGGCGACTCCTGGTGGCTTCAGGCGTTCGAGCCGCGAAAGCAGGTGTTGTGGATCGGGCTTCTCTCCGGAGACATCCACATAACGGAAAGACTGCCTCATCGTGCTTGAGAGAGCAATCAACTCGTTCCACGTCTCTTGCGGGAATCTCCCCAATTCGACCGCACGATTTGAGTGCCGGATGATGCTTCGCCTGCGGTCGAGTCGTTTCAATGCCTGCGTGACAGTCGGGTAACTACAGCCGACTTGTTCTGCCAATTTGCCAATAGGAATGGCCCCCTCGCGCCGCAGCCAGCGAGATAGCAGTACCTTCACCACCTCGAAGTACTTCTGCCCGACGACAGGTTTGACCCCTGCCTGCGAGCCAAGGTGGGACATTTGGGGGAAATCCGCTTGCAGTACGCGGGCGATCTGCTGCAGGTACTCATCCTCCGGCTCAGTCCAGAATCCCTCCGGGTCGATAGCCACTATCGACAAGCGATGCATGACATTGAGCGTGAACAATTTTGTTAGAGCTTTCCACTCGCGAAGCAAACGATCCCGCGAAAGACGAGGGCCAACCAACACCAAGCAGGCACGCTGCATTTCCGGCCGGCGGGCTACCGACAGCGCCATCCGCAGGACGCCGACGTGGAGACCTCGCGTGCCTGCGAGGTTGCGCTGGATCTCCACAAGTGTCTTGCCATCTCGGCTGATGTAGTTAGCCTTGCCGCACTCTTTGTCAGGGATGAATTCCTGGTGCCACCAGGGATCGGGAACGTCGCTTTCCATAACGCAAGTACGGGGACAGAATTGAAAGTTGCAACTACAATCGAAAATTGCAACTACAAATACGATCTGCAGCCTAATTATTACCCCCCTGTTCATTATATCGGAAATTGGTCGGGCCTGTGGTAACGCGCTCCCGACACCATCCGACCACAGACTTGGCGAGGCGGGATTGCACGATTTTCACTACAAATGGCATTTTCACCACTATTAAAGAATGCCATTTCATCCGCCAAAGCCAAGACCTTGCTTCCAGGAAGAACATGCCTTGCCCGTCTATCCAAACGCGGTGTTTTTCTATTAGACCCCGAGGAGCCAAAACCCGGACGAGTGCCTGTCCCCTTGCCGGCCGTGCCCGGTGCAGAAATACGCGTGCCGGTCGTGAGCGGCCGGCACAGGCTTTATCGCTGCAGGCGGTGCTGGAGAGCCACCGCCCGCCACGCCAGGGCCAAACAGGTCCCAACTTGTAGTCGTTCATCACCCAGTGACCACCGGACCGAATTCAATGTGCGGGAACCAATCGACTGCTGTCCCCGCAGTTGCGACGGGAATCGACTTGATACCCGCCGCCCAAGCAATCTTCCGCAGCGACCCCGCTGCCAGCGAACGCGCATAAACACCCACCACTAGCCTCTCCCAGGAGACATTACCATGTACATCACGATCAACGTCGGCTGGAGCCAAACGATCAACGCGATTGCTTCTCACAACATCGAGACGACGTGCAGCGTTTCCTTCAAGCTTGATCAGCAAATGTTGGAGACGGACGTAGAAGGCATCCTTCCCTACGTTACGAACGCCCTCCTGGTCTGCCGTAAGGCGGTTGAGGGCGAACTTGCGAGTCGACCGCGCGGTGGCCCCGACGACGATGCCGGCAACTTCGCCAGCGATCCGCTCGCCACCGAACCATCCGCCGCAAACGGCAAGCAAAATCCTGGCCGCGGATCCCCGGGCTACGGTAGCGGTTTTGGCTACCGTGGAGCCCTATCAACCTGGCAGTAAGTTGGGGACGGGGTGAGACTCCCCGGCCTAGCGCACTACATGCCTGGCGTGGGCCCTCATGGGACTGCCCCAACGCCTGTTCTTGCATTACTACGACTTATCCACCCTGGAGGCTCTATGGGAGCACGAAACGAATTGAATAAATACCACATTGTTGGCTCACTCGGTGTGGCCGGCATCTTGGGCCTGGCTACCGGATCGGTGGCCGTGTTTGTGATTGCCAGCGCTGCCATGATCGGCGCGGCACTCTACACGGGCGAGATCCGCCCACGCTCAGGCGGACCACGCCAAGACGGGCGGCGGCGGCCGCGCCCCGATGACCGCTGATGTTCAGGTCCGCTTTGCGCCCGGGGCCTTCTGCTCCAGCCTTCTGCTCCGGGCGCAGGCGGGATCTGCTGGCCGGTGTACTCTTCTGGCCGGCGCCCTTTGTTTATCTATCAGTTCGCCAAGCCCCGCGGCGAGATTTCCGGCGGCAAGGCGGGCGGGCTGATCCGCGCCTTTGCAGGAGATGCGGGAGGGCTGGCTGGGGCCGGAATCCGCCTATCGCCGCAAGGGCGAGTGAAGAGGATTCGGGGCTTGGTTGATCCGGGCCACGGTCTGCCAATCAGTCGGCTCGCCCAGCGGCGCTAGTCTCCGCCTAAGCCCTTGCGCTTCCTTTGCTGCAGACGCAGCGACGGTGTGGCATGCGGGGATCGACCGCGTTTCCCCCGATCCGCCGGGCACCCACCCAGCGGCTCGGCCCACAAATCAAGAGAGATTGTCCAAGGACATCTGCCACGCACGCGGCAATCTTGCCAAAGGCATCGCCGCCAAGAGGTTCGGCAGGTCTCCAATCCCTACATTTCTATCCACGTTGACGATTGGGGCTCCGCGGATTCTTTGACGATCCTGCCACTTGTGACGAGAATAGGGAGGGGGAGAAGACGTTGCCCGGATCCCGATGACGGTAACTGCGGGAATCATGGTTGCAAGGGGGCAATCCTGAGGGAAACTTAAAGAGTTCAGCTCCCCACCGTTTGTACCGCGCGTCCGCATGGGCACTGATCGGCTCTGCCGCACGACGGCTCCGCGCCCCACCGGAAAGGAAACTGCATGTCCGTCGATTTCGCCGTCGTACCGGTCGCCGGTCGTGGCACGCGCCTGCTACCCATAACCAAGAGCCAGCCCAAGGAAATGCTGCCTGTCGGCCGCAAACCGGTCGTACAATACGTGCTCGAGGAACTGGCCCGCTGCGGCGTCGGTCGGGTGTTGTTCGTGACCGGACCGGGCAAGACGGCGATCGAGAACCATTTCGACATCGACGCCGAATTGATCGGCCACCTGCGGGAGACGGGTAAAGAAGAATTGCTCCAGGAATTGGCCTTCGAACGCGAGGACCTGAAGTACTTCTACACCCGCCAGCGTCGGCAGCTCGGCCTGGGCCACGCCGTGCTCTGCGCCCGGCCGGTTGTGGGAGACCAGCCCTTCGTCGTGGCCCTGGGCGACTCGATCATCGGACTGCACGCCCAATCGAAGATCGTGCGGGTGATGATCGAGTGCTTCGAACGGCAGCGGGCCGACGCCGTGATCGCCTTCGAGGAAGTGCCGCGGGAAGACGTGATCCATTACGGCATCGCCCGTACGAGCCAGGCGGCGGCGGAAGTCTTTGAGCTGGCCGACCTGGTCGAGAAGCCCGAGGTGCATGAGGCCCCCAGCAATCTGGCGGTGGCCGCCCGTTATGTTTTCAGTCCGGCGGTTTTCGGCTGTCTCGAAACGACGCGGCCCGGCAAGGGGCAGGAAATCCAATTGACCGACGCCATACGCCAATTGATCCGCAGCGGGGGCAAGGTCCTGGGCGTGCGGCTGCCCCGCGGCGAAGAACGGTTCGATATTGGCAACTTCGAGAGCTACTTCCTGGCCTTTGTCAAGTTCGCCCTGGCCGATCCGCAGTACGGCGCGGCCCTGGCGGCGCAACTGGCGACCCTCTCGGCCGGCAGGACTTCGGAGCACTGACGGCATGCGCCTGATCCGCAAAAAAGCCTACGCCCGTGCCGGACTCGTGGGCAATCCGTCCGATGGCTACTTCGGCAAGACGCTGTCGATGATCGTCCGCAACTTCGCCGCCGAGGTGACGCTGTACGAGTGGGACCAGCTGGAAGTGGTGGCAAGCCAGAAAGACCGCAGCCGTTTCGATTCCCTGGAAGAGCTGGTCCGCGACGTCCGCCTGCACGGCTACTACGGCGGCATCCGCCTGGTCAAGGCCACGATCAAGAAGTTTGCCGAGTACTGCGGGCGAAACGGCCACGCCTTGAGCAACCAGAACTTCGCCGTCCGTTACCACAGCGAGATCCCGCAGGCAGTCGGCCTGGCCGGCTCCAGTGCGATCATCGTGGCCACGCTGCACTGCCTGATGGAGTTCTTCGACGTCGAAATACCGCGGAACGTGCAACCCTCGCTGGCCCTCTCGGTGGAGAGCGACGAGCTGGGGATCGCGGCCGGGCTGCAAGACCGTGTGGTGCAGGTCTATGAAGGGCTGGTCTACATGGACTTCGCCCAGGAGAGGATGCAGGAGCACCAGGGCCTGGCCTGTGGCGTGTACGAGCCGCTGGACCCGCGACTGCTGCCCCCGCTGTACCTTGCCTATGGCGCAGATCTGGGCGAACCGACCGAGGTCTTTCACAACAACCTGCGGCAACAGTTCCGCCAAGGGGAGCCGGCAGTCGTGGCCGCGATGGCCCGCTTCGCCGACTTGACCGTCCAGGCCCGGCAGGCCCTGCGGGAGGGCGACCACGCGTGTTTCGGCCGGCTGCTGGACGCCAACTTCGACCTGCGGCGCTCGATTTGTCGGCTTCCCGCCGCGCAGGTCGAGATGGTCGCATCGGCCCGTCGCGCTGGGGCCACAGCCCAGTTCGCCGGCTCGGGCGGGGCCATTGTCGGCACATGCGCCGACGAAGAGACTTTCCGCAGGCTGGCAACCGCGCTGCAGGCGATCGGCTGCCGGGTGGTACGGCCGATGGTCGAGCCCCCCAGAGACGCCAGCGGCTGACACGCATTAACCGTCCTGAGTCTCGACAGCCGGTATGCTTACCTTCGCGGCCTCTTTCGTAACTCGGTCCCGCCCGTATCCAAGGCGGCTCGGACGGTCCAGCGGCAGCGGTGCGTGGGCGAGGCGCGGAGCACGTTTATGGGGCGTGCCACCCAGCCGGGGGCTAAATCACGGGGTCTGCGTCGGTGCTACTCAAGCGCCTTCCCGCCTGCTTCATGCTGGCCGTGCTGTTCCAGCCACTGCCGTCCCCGGTTAGTCAGCCGATAGCGTTGCTTACTGCTCTGCGGCCTGTCGGGGATGGTGCGTTCCAGCAGCCCGGATCCGAGGGCGGGCCGTAGGTACGCTTCCCGAAGATGCTTCGCATCAGGGAAGCCGACCGCCTTCTGTAATTCTCGCTGGGACTTCGGACTGGTGCAGAGGGGCAGAATCTTGGCGACTTCGGGGGTACCTCGAAGGGAATGACCTTGGCGTCTTGGCTGGCGAGGCCGGGTTGCTGAAGATTCTCCCAGGGCAAATTCGCGCGCCGGATGTTTCTTTCATCCGTTGGGAGCGTTTTGCGGGGCGCAAACTGCCCGAAGCGGCCATTTATGCCGTCGCCCCCGATTTGGCCGTCGAGATCATTTCCGAAGGCAGCAGGGAAGCAGAGATGAATCGCAAGTTGCGCGACTATTTCCAGGCAGGCGTGCAAATGGTTTGGTACATCGAGCCCAAGACCCGCACCGCGCGGGCCTGCACGACCGCCAGCCAGTGGACGGAGATCGGCGCTGACGGTGTGCTCCTCGGTGGCGAAGTATTGCCCGGCTTCGAATTGCCGCTTGCCCAGTTGTTGGCGCGGGTCGAATGGCCGAGAGCGAAGGGATGAGGGATGCACTCACTCGGTACTCTGCCCCCCATCCTCTTCCTCCCATTCGCGTGATTCGTGGTTTCCCTCCCCTTTGTCCCCTCGCCCGTTCCGGGAGAGGGTTAGGGTGAGGGCTCGCCGTGATGCAGGATGGCTGTGAATGGTCGCATCTTCCCCTCTTCCCCTTCTCGTGTCCTTCCGGTCAGGTGCCGGGCGAGTGCGAGGCATCAGGTTTCAGGAGGAAGACTTCCCGACACCTGAGTCGCGCGCGTAAAAGCCCGGCACGGGAAGGCGCTCCGCGAGCGTGGCGCGGGTCTTCTCAAATTCCTCGGACGACTCGAAATGGCGCGTGAAGAACTCCTTGCCGTCGAAGCCGTACAAGATCGCATTCGATTCCACGGCCAACAGAAAACGCTCTTCCCAAAACAACCTGAGCGATTGGAAGTAACCCTCCAAGAACCCGACGAAAAAGGCCACGAGCCGATGAATTTCCGCGCGGGGAAACTCGGCGGCATCCGGGGGATAATAGATCGAGTTTTGCAGCCGCTCGTCGCTCGGATCCACCAGCTTGCGCAGAAAGTACTCCAGGCCGCTGCGATAGTTCATCACGTCGAGCAAATACGCCGGGCAGCGGGCGGCACCGGGAACTTCCAGGGCAAAAGGAAACGCGAAGCCCCCTTTCCACCTGTCGAAGCCCCTCCCCCGTTCGCCAAACAGGTGCCGACATACCGCGTACGTTTCCGCCAAGCCCAACTGGTCGGAACGGGGCACGACCAGTTCGAGCGGGAGGTCCACGTTGATCGCGATGCTCCAGCGCCGCAGGTCGTACCCTTGCTCGTCGCTCAGCCGCGTCAAGCGGTACCGCTGCCCATCTGGCCGCGGAATCTCCAGGATCTCCCGATCGTCTTTGGACGACCGCGTTATCTTATTGATCCCGCCGCGTTCCCGTCGCAGCCGTTCCATCTGCGATTTCAAGTCTGCCAAGTCCTTCTCTACCTGAGCGACTCGTTCTTCAAGCATCGATTCGGGCAACATGGTTATCCTTGCTCCAAGGTCTGGCCTTTCCTCTTATTTTATCGCTATCAAGGGGGAAGTAAAGACTGAAGGATGAACGCTGAACACGGAGGCAAAAGGGCACAAGTCCGTGTTTCATCCGTGGTCAATTTTGTTCCCCATTTTCTGCCGGCCTCCCCCGCCTTCAACCTCCCCCGAATGGCAGCGGCGATGTCGCTGCGGACTTCCCCCGCACAGGGAAAGCCGGGCGGATGAATATGGGAGCACGAAACGAACTGAATACATTCCACATTATGGGCTCGCTCGGTGTGGCTGGCATCTTGGGTCTGGCTACCGGATCGGTGGCCGTGTTTGTGATCGCCGGCGCCGCCCTGATCGGCGCCGCGCTCTACACGGGCGAGATCCGCCCGCGCTCAGGCGGACCACGCCAAGACGGGCGGCGGCGGCCGCGCCCCGATGACCGCTGATGTTCAGGTCCGCTTTGCGCCCAGGGCCTTCTGCTCCAGCCTTCTGCTCCGGGCGCAGGCGGGATCGTGCTGGCCGGTGTGCGCTTCCGGCCGGCGTCCTTCTTTGACTGCTATGAATGTAAGCCAGGGCCGCATTGCGGCCCGGAGTTACGTGGATCAACTGAGCTACCCTTTTCCCTGGCACTAGAATTACCATGTCGGAAAAGGCCGAGATGAGACCGGCCTACCAATGTTCGCGGAGGTATGCACGGGCCGTGCATTTCGGGGGCTGACAGACGATAGCGATGGGCCTTGAGGCCGCTTTTTTAACCGGCCACCCCACGGCCCACCCGGCTGAGCTTCGAGTTCGAAGAGGTAGATGCCGAATCGCCCGTTTGCGCCCTGGCGAGCATTGCCCATGCAGACGGCCTTCGTACATGTTATCAGACTTCCCTGAGGAGCCGTCCGGCAGGGCGGCAGCCGCAAGCCTTTTTTTACTATTCAGGGCTTTCTGGGACTCTGCCCAGATCCCGGGATTTTCCAAGGCATAGGCTCTGGTGTCCGAAGGGGGCTGAGACAAGAGCAGCCCCGAACGGACCCACGCCGTCTACGTGCCCCTTGACACATTCAGAGGTTGAGATACCGCATGGCAGCTTCCCACGGTTCCACCTCGCCGACATTCAGCCTGCGGTCGTGACGAGCTGCGGCCATCGAATTCATTCCGTGCTACTTATAATACTCCCGATACCACTCGATGAACTTGGCAATCCCATCTTTCAAGGGCGTGGCGGGCCGAAAACCGGTGTCGCGCAGCAGGTCGTCGACGTCGGCGTAGGTCTCGGGCACGTCGCCGGGCTGCATGGGCAGG
>CAZTPX010000291.1:0-8469 GCA_964615095.1 uncultured Planctomycetaceae bacterium
TCTATCGCCCGATGACCGTCGAGAGGCGAGATTCGATCATGAAGTTCTACGAGAAAACGGCCTTGAACATGTACGACGGCTTCGCCAAACGGATGTCGAGGTACGCCAAGAGCGAGGACACATGCCGGAAACGCCTAGCAGAATTGTTCCAGCAGGCGGCGAAGTAGCATCGTGCCGGAGTCGGAGGAGCAGGTTGGGACAATCGAAGCGATGTTCCACCACGTTTGATCGTCGCCAATTGGTGAGATTGCACTGCGATTGTCCCACGCTGCATTTGTATCCACCACATTACTTGAAGGAGTCCGCCATGAGAACAACACGTTCCCGCTTGTTCACACTATCGTTATCACTCACGCTCTCCATCTCCTATCTGCCATGGAGCGGTCTTCACGCCTCGCCCTGGGACCCGGCCGCCGCAGATTACGCGGGCCACAAGGGCAAGACGATTTACGTTTCGAAAAAAGGCGATAATTCCGACGGCAGCAGTTGGCAAAGGGCGTTTCATTCGATCCAAGCGGCCCTGCTGGCATTGCCCGACAACCAGGGCGGACACCAAATCATCATCCGCCCGGACACCTACGTGGAAGCCAACGTCTACAGCATCCACAAGGGCGCTGCCGGGGCGTACAACCTCTTCCGGGGCGATTTCGACGGCAAGCTGGGCTCCGGGGCGACCGGCTGGGTGGTCCTGGATTGCGGCGCCCCGGGAGTCGCGGTGCGGACGGATCCAAGCAAGCCCTACGGCTTCTATAAGATCGTGTCGTCCGACCAGCCGGAATCCGGGTACAAGAGCATTGATTGGTGGGCCAACTTCGCCGGACCGCCGGGAACGTACTCTTGGCTCAACTTCGACCGTTGGATTTTTCGCCACATCTATGCCACCGGCGGGGATGGCGCGTTCGGTCTCTATTCAATGGTCAAGGACGATGAGCGCAAGGCTGGCACGCTAGTGGTTGAGGATTGCGTCGGCATCGGACGGTTTTGTGGTGCCTTGATGACGCCAGGCGTCGGCAGAAAGGACGAGCCGTACATCTTCCGCAGATCCTACTTCCTGAACCTCGACTGGTGTGGCGACGCGGGCGGGGTCTATGTCCGCGCTCACCACACTTCGATGCCCGACTATCCCGATGTGATCTTCGATGACTGCACGATCGTCGGCCCGGACAACGCCTTGCAAGTTGGCTATCCTGGGTTCGATCTGTACACGCGGGTGAAGTTTAAGAACTGCCGGCTGATCACGCTGAATTTTTCCCAGACCACCGGCCTGCCCGGCTCAGGAATCATTTGCTGCGACATGGACGGAAAGTATTTGCACGTCGATTTTGAAGATTGTACGCTGATGGGCTACAAGCTGTTCGGCAAGAGTTACTTCCAATGCAATAAAGCTCAAGGATCTGGAACGACCGATCCGTCGTTCTCGATCAAGGGCAAGGCTCGCGTGTACGTGCATTACGACCAGCCGGTGCCCAAAGGGTTCGAGCGATTGGGACTGTGGCCGGTGGAAGTGGTCAACCGCCTCGCCCCGCCATCGCCCGGCTGCGTCGAACATCGCTAGCCCACTTGACGCAAATGCCCACTCTGGAGATGATCCCGGTATGAATTCACGCGAGCGGGTGCGAAAAGCCAGTCGTTTTGAAGAACCGGACCGGGTACCGATCGATGTCGGCGGCAGCCTGGTTACCGGAATCTGCATCGACGCCTACGTCGATCTGGTGAAATACGTGGGGTTGGACCTCGGCTGTTGCACATCCGCCACCTCGAAGGACATTTTGCGGGACTCTGGACCGTGGGCAGCTACACCGTCTCGCCCGGCAACACCTGCTGCTACACGGGCTGGGACATCGACTGTCACGAGGGGGACGGCGACCAGGCGCAGCACAACCTGAAGCTGGCGCTTGATCTGTACGAGCGTCTGCGGGCGCTGGGGATGTTCCCGCTACTCGAAGACTCGAACAGCAACGGCGGGTATCACGTCTGGGTTCTCTGGCGAGACCCCGTCCCTGCGGCGGTCGTCAGGCGGTTCGGAATGGCGATGGCGGGCGACCATGAGATGGAGGTCTTTCCCAAGCAGAACGGGCTGCCCAGGGGCGGCTATCAGTGACAGGCCACCAAGGGCCTGCGAATCCACGTGCGATCGGGCGGCGACGGCGCGAACGACGAGAAGGCCGCCGTGCAGACGTTCAATCACGAGCTCCGCGCAGGGCAGAAGGTGCTGAGGACGTTCGACCTCTACGCAATTCGATTGTGATCGGGCGGTCAAGCTGGAGTTTCATGGGGCGAGGGTCAGTTCGGATGCCAGCCTGTTGCGATGACGCGTTTGGCGTCCTACAATGCCAGGGTAATTACGACTGGCCAGACTTCCAGCCAACAGGTTCCTACCGCCTTCGGCAAGCGAGATGTCCCATGAACCGAACCATTCGTCGTGCTCTCATCGTTTTGATGGCGGCTTCGTTGCTGCTCGCGCCGGCGAGGCCCTCGGCGGGCGATGGTGTCGACGACGCGGCGGTACTGAATTTCCATTTGATGCATCCCGGCGGCGAGAGTGTCCCGGGCGACCCGAACGCCGCTTTCTGTCTCGACGGCGTGTATCACTTGCACTATATCCTTGCCCACCCGTGGGCAGGAAGGCAGTCCTTCTGCTTCGTGCATGTCACAAGTCGCGACATGCTGCACTGGACATGGCAAACGACGAAGCTGCAACCCTCGTTCACCGGCCATGGCATGTTCAGCGGCACGGGCTTTCTGACCAAGGAGGGCATGCCCGCTGCCATCTACCACGGTGAAGGGTCGGGTCGAAACCAGATCGCCATCGCCAAAGACCGCCGGATCTCCGCTTGGGAGAAGCCGTATCCGTTGGATGTCCGGAACGCCGACGGCACGAAAGCGAAGATCGGATTCTGGGATCCCGACTGCTTCCTCATCGGCGATACCTATTACGCGATTTCCGGCGGCGTCAACCCGCCACTGATGAAATCCAAGGACTTGAAGCATTGGACGCTCGTCGGCAACTTCCTGTCGCACGACCTGCCCGATGTGGCCCAGGGCGAGGATGTCTCTTGCGCCAACTTTTTCAAACTCGGCGACAAGTGGATGCTTTTGTGCATCAGCCACTCGATCGGCTGCCGCTACTATCTTGGTGACTGGGACGCGAAGGCCGAACAGTTCGTGCCGCAGAAACACGGCCGAATGAACTGGCGGCGGGAAGGACAAAGCTTGTATGGAATGTGGCCCTGTCGTATCGATTTTTTCGCTCCCGAAAGCCTACTGACGGCCGACGGCCGACGCGTGATGTGGGCCTGGTTGGCCACGATCGGCTCGCCCGATGGCAGCCTGAACAGAAAGACGATCGAGTCGCTGCCGCGGGAGTTGAGTCTACCTGCCGACGGCGTCCTGCGAATCAAACCGCTCGGCGAGCTTGATTCGCTGCGTTTCGACCCTGTGAAGTCGACTGATATCGAGATCCGGCAAACGTCGTCCTCCTTGCTCGCCGACAGCGGCCCTCCGACGAAGAAGATCGCACGATTAACCGGTGATGCCGTGGAATTGCGCATTACCGTGGCTCGCGAACAGGCGGCGCGGAAGCTCTTCGGATTCACGCTGTTTGCCGACGGCCACGGCGGCGGCTTGCCCATCCTCCTGCGGCCTGAAACGCGCGCACTGCGCGTCGGCACGGCCGAGGCACCCTTTTCGGTCGCCGACCTGCCGCTGGGCGAGGATCTGCAATTGCGCGTCTTCATTGACAAATATCTTGTTGAGGTATTCGCCAACGACCGCCAAGCCATGGTCGCCTCGTACAAGGACTATCGCGGCAAGGCGGACGTCACCGCGTTCACGGTCGGCGAGCCAACCACGATCAAGACGCTCGAAATGTGGAGACTAAAGCCCACAAACCAAGGGTTCTACGACGCACAGAATAGTCGCATCTGGAAGCCGAAGGAGAACTGATGATCCGCGTTCTTCGACGCCGTTTGCGAGTTGCCCGCCAGAAGGCTCTTTGGGCAAACCCGCAGCAGCGGTTGGTGCGCAACGTACACGAAGACATTCACCAGGACGCCCTTGACAAGATAAGCCCTTTCAGGGAGGAAATATCGATTTAGAGGTTTCTCATTGAGGGGGGCAACCGCACGACCAACGACCCACGTTCCGACCAGGCACGGGTTAATAACGCCGTTGCAAGAAGCCACGCTCGTCGCTGATGCCCCGGTCGTCTTGTCGAGTTGATCTCGATTGTCAAACGATCTCGCATCCTGAGGCGTCCTGGCCCGTCTGACGGGGCTTTCTGTGCCTTTCACTTGCAGTCCCTTACTGTCGAGTGACCCGTGCTCCAAGTCAACAGTGTTATTAACCGCCGGGCGTAACCGTTCACAGGTTGAACCGTAGAAGCGGTATCTTGCCGCTTCCTGCCGCTCTGGGTGGTCATTCCCAGCGGTAATCGTGGGCGGCGTCGAAAATCGCCACGACGTTCTCCGGCGGCGTGTCGCCTTGAACCTGGTGCGACGGCGAAACAATGAAGCCGCCGCATCGTCCGAGGACGTCGATGACCCGCGTCGTCTCGCGGTAAACCTCCGCCGCCGTCGCATGGGGCAGCAGCCGGACCTCGTCGATGGCCCCGTGGAACGACAACCGATCGGCGAAGGCAGAGATCGCCTCGGGGCTCATGCCCGCCGCCGAGACTTGGATCGGGTCGAGAATATCGAGCCCTAACTCGATAAAGTCGTCGATTACCGGCACGATCGAGCCGCAGGAATGGTAGAACGTCTTGAGGCCCATCTGCTTGAAGGTCGTGATGAGCCGACCAGAGAACGGCTTGATGCGTGCCCGCCAGACGCGCGGGTTGAGCATCATGCCGCGCTCGCTGCCGATGTCTCCACCCGAGCCGATGATGTCCACCTGGCCTCCGGCGGCCTCCAGTACGTGGAGAGCCCGCTGCCGGTAGTACTCCTCCACGTGCTCGCAAATCGCCGCGGCAATCTCGGGCTGCTCGTGCAGGTCGATCAAGAACCTTTCGAGCCCTCGCATGTACCACGGCGTCTCGAAGGCCCCGCCGGCAAAAAACATGACTGCGCGAGGCTCCTTGCGGTTGATCTCCTCGATGGCGGAGGGAATCGCCGCATAGTCCCACCAGTCGAGGCTCGGCCAGCTATGATTGTGAACGTCTTCGACCGTCTTGGCCCCGGCCAGCGGGAAGTCGTAGAACTCGAAGTAGGAGTTGAACGGGTTCTCGACCTTGCGGATGTGGCAGCCCCAAAAATCCGTGCCTTCGCTGCCTAAGGGTATGGCCGAGCGTTCTCTTGGACCAATGAAGGCCAAGGGAAGCCAACGCAAGTCGATGTCGAGCGCGTCCAGCACGTCGTCGTTCGTTTCCACGTGCAGATATTTCCGCAGTGCCTCCCACGCCTCCGGGGTGCATCGCAAGGACGTCGGCGGCCGATCCGTCCGCCGGCGCGAGGCGGCTGCAAGAACGCGCTGTTTGCTGGTCATCGGTATGTCGAATCGTTATGGCTTTCCGAGCGTCACGCGCACGACCCAAATACTGTTCTTTTCGGTCGACTTGGCAGGAATCGCGCCTCAACTGTGCGGAATGCGATCGTACATGACCAATGGCTTACTCTTCAATTAGCCTCCCCCCGGCAGAGACGAGTTGCTCGTCACATAGTCATCCGACGAACGTCCATTGTGACGCACGGAATGGGGAATGCAATAGCCATGGCCTTGATTGTAAGGTTGCCAACTGGTGGCAATGCTAGCTCGCCAGGACGGCTGGTGCTGCGGGCAACCGCCAACGGCCGTATCGGGGCAATCCATCTGCTGGCCAAGAAGCTCGGCTTGGACCAAGCCATCGACGGCCACCTCGGCTTGCTAAGATCCATCTGCCCTGCCACGATTCCAACCACGTACTGAACATCGCCTACAACCTGTTGGCCGGAGGAACCTGCCTGGAACACCTGGAACTGCTGCGGAGCGACAAGGCTTACCTGCTTGAGGAATCGCACTAATCTCAAGTCCAGTAACACATTATTCGGGATTTCACCCAGGCAGACGATGAAGCTAGTGGTGGCACCAATGCAAGCTTAAAGACCGAGAGTCGTGAACTGAAAGCCGTACACACTAGCGTCGGTCAGTTCCACGCGCATGCGAGTCGGCCGGCCGGCTCGATCGCTCACGTCCATTCCGTTCTTCCATCGCACCACGGCGTCGAGGCGGTCACCAGTGATTTCGTGGCAATCTTCCGTCGCCCGGCCCGGCGCCGCTTTTCCCGTTTCATCCAATAGAGCCACTTGCACCTTGCCGCCGGAACGGACTTCGACGTTCAAGGTAAGCGTATTTCCAGTAAATCGCAACGGCGGGGTGACAAACGATCCGCCTTCGCGCCCGGCGTCAACCGAGACGAACCGGTCTCGCCGGATCACCGCGCGGCGATAGGCCCGGGGCTGATCGCTGTGGACAATCCTCTCCAACATGCCCTCGTTGTGGCGCAGCGGCGCGCCGGAATAGTAGAGCCACATTTCATCGCCGGCTTCGATCAACCCCTGGCCCAGGTAGAGCGCCTTGCTGTCGAAGGCGCCGGTCTCGCCCAAGGGAATGAAGGCGGCGTTCTGCTCCGGCCATGTCCAATGGACGCCGTCGCGGCTGACGGCCAGGCGGATGTCCAACGTGTCCGGTTCGTGTTGGTAGAGGCTCGGAAACATCAGGTAGACGTTGGCCGCGCCCGGGTATTTCCGGGCCGCCGGGTTATAAAGGTTGCTGTTCGGTGGATCACGCTCGTTTGCCTGAAGGACAAGCTGAAGTGGATTGAAACGAGTAAAGTCGCTGCTCTCGGCTCGTCCCAGGTTGCTCTCGACGCGGCCGTAGAGCACGTACTTGCCCGCGTTCGGGTCCCAGAAACCGGAGTACTGGCTGTCGGCGAACACGTCGCAGATCGGCTTGGGACAGCGGGTCCACTTCAGCCCGTCGGGCGACACCATGCCCGCAATCCGGTGCGGCGGCGTCGAGCCTTGCCAGATGCCCTGGGAAACGGCCTTGTAGCGGGCCTCGGGCGGCGCGGTCGGGTCGCGAAAGACGCCCGTTCCGTGAACTCGTGAACGCCCAGCCGCCTGCCCGATCTGGCGAAACAGGATGTTGTTGCCCTTGCTCCCTCGATACTCGAACAGGCCCAGTTGCGGCTTGGTCCAGCAGACGCCATCTCGCGATTCGGCATAACAGAAAGAGGTGTCGTCCCCGGTATCCCAACCTGGCACGTCGTAGCATTCGTACCACATGCGGTATTTGGCCTCCTTATCCACGACGCCCTGGTCCTGCATCACGCTGAACCAGTTAAGCTCCGCCGATTCCCAGGGATTTTCGCGACGAAGCACGATCTCCGCCTTCCGAGCGGGATGGACATGAAGGCGAACATTGGTGGACTGCTCAAAGAACGAGTTATCAACGAACAGTTGCCGATTGCTCGCGACGTTGTAGAAATCAGCTCTTTCCGCGCCCACAAGTCCTGACGCTGAAGCTACTGCTGCTAGCAGGCCCCAACGGATGACAATTTGCTTCACTGAGATGATTATGCACTTCATTGATAGGGGACCTCCCACGTCACTTTCGCAATAGATGCAGAATCCGGGTTTGGCCAATCGGAACCGAGAGCGATAACCCAACGGCGCCGTTCTGCCTCGTCAGTCGAACCGCTTGACCATTGGCCAAGTCAACGATTTGACCGATTCCAAAACCGAGATCGGCCAGACGAATTGACGTGTCCGGCTGGGCCGCTTCGTGATTGATGACAAACAAGAACCCTTCCGTCTGGTTGGCCCGAACCGAGGCTTCGATGTCCGGGTTTGAGGAACGGACGTGGGCTTGGACGCCGGCCGCCTGGGTCATGCGGTAGAGCAGGCCGGTCAATTGGTCGCGCGTCGCGGGCTTATCGTCCTGCCACGTGCGGAAGTAAGTGTCCTGGCAACAGAATCCCAGCAGGAAGACACGGCCCTTGCCTACGCTGTGGCCCACAATTGCCGGCTGCCCGGCCGCCGTCTTCAGCAAGACCTCGCCGCTAGTCATCGTGGCCGGACGAGGACTGACGAGCGTCAGATCGAGCGGCTGGCCCAAAACGGTTCCACGGACGGCGTCCGTAGCGACCTTCGACTCGTCCGGGGCCTGGGCCGGTCGCATATCCCAAGAGGGGCCGCCGGTCACCTGCGGCACCCAGTGGCCCGTGCGACGCACGCGGTCGGTCTTGGCACGTGTCACGCCGAAGAGGTCCTCCATGACTTTCATGGGCTGCTTGTAGGTATCCGCATTGGGCACGCAATCCGCGATCACCACGCCCCCGTGCTCGACGAACGACGCGATCCGCCGGGCGACCTCGGCAGGCAACAGAGTGACGTCGAAGAGCACAAGGACCCAATAGCCGTCGAGACGGTCGTCCTTGATCTGCTCTTCGTGCAAAATATCCAGTTCGCCAAAGGCGCGAAGGAACAATTCGTA
>CAZTPX010000292.1:0-8465 GCA_964615095.1 uncultured Planctomycetaceae bacterium
TCAAGCGGCGGCGGATAGTCTCGCGCTGGGGGATGGCGGCCAGGTAGGACTCGGTGAGCCGGTTCTCCGTTTTCACCCACTCGGCCACTTCGGGCGCGTGGCGGACGTCGTCTTCCAGCCAGCGGTACGGGTCGGCGACCTTCGTGCCGTGGTAGGTATCGACGTGCTCTACACGGCGCGTATCGGGATAGCCGAGCCGGGCGTCATCGGCCCGGGTGGTGGAGACTAGGGTTAGCATCGCGAGAAGAAGCAGCAGACGGGATTGGGAGAGTGTCATCGGATTTCTTGGGTTTGAGTATCCTGGCCACGTTGTAGTCCTGTATTCTAAATGTTAGATTTGAGATTTGAAAGTGCCGACCCGGTTCGCATGAACAAGAAGATTTGGACAGAAAGATACGACCAATTGGCAACGAGCCCGCGAATTCTTCATCTTCCTGTCGGCAATCTTCCTGTCATCTTCGCAAGGGACGAACTTGCGCGTAACCATGGAGACTGCATTGAAGAATTGAGGCTTCATGTTACAGTTACGCACTGAAGTTTCGGTTCCCTGCGTGCTGACATTCAGACAAGAGGGGATGGCGACCTTGGTATCCGCGAGAACTTTGCCCGACGCACTGACCGTCAAAAAAGGCAACGACATGTGGAGGTGGGCATGGGTATTCATAGGTCTCTGCTTCGGGTCGGGATGCGCGGACCGTACCCCGGTAACTCAAGATTCGGCTGTTCCCAGCTCGAAGGATGTAGTTGCAAAGGAAATGGCGGCCGCGAGTGACAATCCAACGGAAGTCCTCGATCGGGCCATTGCGGCACTCGGCGGTGGTTCAGCTCGCAAAAAACTCAGAACCTGCAAGATTACCACTCGTTGGGTTGTCGCGATTCCGGCTGCGGTTCGCGGAATGGGTGGTGACACGACGCTCATCGAGGACTGCTTTTGCTATCCAGATAAATGGCGGCGAACAGTGCATCGCAGCTCGGATGATAAGGAGGTCATGCTCTTCGTCCTGAACGGAGAGAATTATTGGGCCAGAACCGGTGGCAAGAAGGTTCAAGCGATGCCGTTGCCGCCAATGAACGCGAGAAAGCCCGCCATTCTCATCACGATAGACAATCTCGCCGCTTTGCGAGAATCCAAGGATCAGATAATCATTGGGGCTGAGGAAGAAGTCGCCGGCAAGACGTTGATTCCACTGACGACTATGGTTAGCGGGCACCCTCGGAGCACGACATACTTCGACCGCTCTACCAGTTTGATCGCGAAGGAAACCAAGTGCTCTCTTCCCCGCGTTCAGGATCCGCCGGAAACGTGGAAGAAACGCGGCCCGGCAGAAATGGAAACTACGTATGGCGACTACAGGAGTTTCGAGGGGGTGATGCTTCCAACACGTATGGTTATGTCGCAGGCTGGCAAGACCGTTCTCGAGGTGTCCGTACTTGAAGTCGAGTTTCCGTCGAAGTTTGATGCGCACGTTTTCGAGAAGCCAGAGAATGAGTAGAAACGATACGGATCAGGTCACGGGCCCCGCCAAGGACGATTGGACACCCGTTGAATTGCCGCAGCGCGCAAATCCTTGGCTTGATGGAGCCGGCATGTTCCGCGATGATCCGCTTTTCGACGACTGGCAACGGGCCATCGCTGAGTACCGTCGCGAGGCGGATGGCATTGCCGATGCCCTATGACGCGATTCGTCCTCGACACTGACCAAATACGACGAATACCGTTCTCAGCGACCTACAACCGGCTTGACACTCGATTCCGAGGCGCAGCTAACCGATTCCTGAACCGGCGCGGCCACAGGAACTGTCCTGCGAGGTTCCGGACGATTGGGTGGAAAGGAGACGTACGTCCTTCCGGATTGCAATTGTCTTTGCTCAATGTCTCTGAACATGGCGTCCAGATCATAGTTGAATCTTCGCGCATACTCCTCCCGAATCCTGTGAATTTCTGCGACAATCGGGTCGTCAATCATCTCTGCTCCGTTCCGCCACCCGTTTCCGCAAGACCTTGTAATCCGTCTTCCCGGTCCCCAGCACGGGAATCGCCTCGACCCGCTCGACCGCATCCAACCGCATCACGCCGCGCAGACCCGCCGCAGCCAGAATGTCGTTGGCCTGCTTCAAGGAAATGTCGGGCACCGTGAACAACACAATCCACCGCGCGGGGGCGTCCACGCCTTCCACCGCCACCTGCGGGCCGTCCTCCGTCGGCGGATAGAGCCGGCTGAGCGGCTCCTCCAGGGCCGGCAGCGAAACCATCTCGCCGCCGATCTTGAGGAACCGCTTCAACCGCCCGCAGAAATAGATGTAGCCGTCCTCGTCCAATCGCACGAGGTCGCCGGTCACATACCAGCGCTTGCCACCCACCTCGGTGAATGGGTCGGGGCCGCCGTAGTTCAAGTAGCCGTTGAAGATCGACGGCCCGCGGACCAGCAGCATGCCGGTGGCCCCGCTAGGCAAGGGTTGATGTAAATCGGGATCGACCACGCAGGTTTCCACGCCGGCCACGGGCGGCCCGACGGACCCCGGCTTGAGCTTCTCCCGCACATTGCCCGCCACGACCGGCGAGCATTCCGTGATGCCGTAACCTTCCATGATGAACGCATGGGGCGCCATCTGTTTGGCCCGCTCGAAAAGGGCTTCGGGACATTTCTCCGCCCCAGTGACGATGACCCGCAACGACGCCAGATCCTGGGGCCCGGCGACGCCGAACATATAGCTCAAGAACGTCGGCGTGGTAACCACGATCGTGGTCTTGTAGGCGGCCACCGTACGTACCAGGCCCGCGGCATCGGTCGGGTCGGGATAATGGGCCACGCGAATGCCGGCGAGGACCGGGGCCAAGACGTTGGCCAGCAGTCCGAAACTATGGAACGGCGGCAGGAAGCCCAGCAGCACGTCGTTGCGGGTGGCATCCAAACGCGTCAGCGAAGCCCGCACGTTCGTAACCAGGTTGCGGTGCGAGAGCGGCACGGCCTTGGGCGTGCTCTCGGAACCGGAGGTAAAGAGGACCACCGCCGGCGCGTCTGCGTCCGGTCGTGGCACGCCGTGTAACAATCGGCCCGGCAGCACGTAGGTCGATAGCAACGTCAGCGCCGCTTCCAGCTTGCTGATGCCGGCGCGAACATCCTCCAGGTTAACGTACTCGGCCCCTTCGATCTGGATGCCCAAGCGGTCGATCAGTTTCTTGGACGTAATGACGTGGCGAATTCCCAGCGTCTTGACCGCGTGGGCCATGTTCGCCGGGCCGGTCGTCCAGTTCAGCAGCACGGGCAGCTTGCCGGCCAATTGGAGGCCGAAGAAGACAATGTCGGCGGCCACCGAGCCGGGAAGCAGCACACCCACCGCCGGCAGGCTCCCCTCTCCTTTCGGGAGAGGGGCAGGGGGTGAGGACCTATCGTGTCGACCTGGGCTAATGTTCTCAGGACTATGCATACTCGCTCCCGCCTTCTCCCCGAGGGAAAACGGGGCCAATCGCCCGAACCGCTTGGCCATCAGCCGCGCGCCGACATACATCTTGCGATAAGTGAGCACGCCGGAAATACGATCGGCCGCCACGACGTCGTCGGGATGCTTAAGCACGCGGCGGACAAAGGCCTCGGCCAGTGTATCGCCGAGCACGGTCAGCCCCTCCTGGTTGGCGGGCGGCGCAATCCACGCCGCCGGGGCCGACTCCACCTTGTCCGCACCGCCGGAGAACTGCCCTTCAGCCAAGGCCCAAAGTTCGCCCAACGTGTCGGCCACGCGATCGCTACGGAAGCTGAAACGGTCTTCGATGTGCAGGGCCAAGTCCATCCGTTCGAGACTGTCCAGCCCGAGTCGCTCCAGCAGCGTCTCAGCGGAATTCTCTTCCGCCGCAAGCGGCCGCTTCAGCCGCTCCTCGACCATCTCGTTGACCGCGTGAATTGTGGCCGGCCGGATCTTCGCCAGATCGACCTGGCCGCTCTCGACCAGGGCCGGATACTCGTGCTGCCGCGGGCCGAAGAGAAAGCTGAAAGGTACGAAGGTCGGCTTCTCCGGCGCGTCGCGGTTGTACCACGCTTCCAGGAACGGGTTGAGCTTGTCGCGGGTGATGCCCGGCAGGTCGCGGCGGTCGATGCGCTCGACGGTCATGGTCACGTTCCGTCGCGGCAAAAAGATAGCTAGCGCCGCGAACACCCAGCCCAAGGCCCGCACCACGCAGCGTTCCAGGTCCGGATGCTCGCCCGTATAGGCCACGGAAAAAATGCTACCCCAGATGCCGCGCGTGCGGACCAGAACGATGTTCGCCTGGGGGCAGCGCTGCAGCAGATCGGCCACGGCCCGCGTCGCGCCGATTTCCTCGGTCCCCCGCCGCTCGGTGCGGCCGGCCGGATAGATCAAAAAATTCTCGCCGCGGTCGAGCCCTTCGGCGATCGTGTCAATCATGGTCAGCGTCTGCGCGCGGGCATCGCGGCTATGCTCGCCCAGGTCCGGCACTTCGACCGCGTTGACCAACCGCATGAGCGGATAGAGCAACGGCTTGCGATACATGCTCGTGGTGACAATCGGCCGGATCCCGCCGTGTATGCGGACGTTGGCCAGCACCAGCGGCGGATCGATCAGCCCCGGATGATTGGGCATCACCAGCGTCGGGCCGCGGAGATCGTGGAGTTTTTCCAGTCCTTCCACGCGGACCCGGTAGCGGAACCGGGTGAGGAAGCGAATCAGCAGCCAGTAACAAGCCCGCAACCATTGCATATTGTCGAAAGTTACTTCTTGTCCGCCTCTTCTGCCACCGTGACTTTGACCATCTTGTCGCCCTGCTTGATCGCGTCGACCACATCCTGGCCTTCGATCACCTGGCCGAAGACCGAGTGCTTGCGGTCCAGCCAGGGGGTTGCGACGTGCGTGATGAAGAATTGCGAGCCGTTCGTATTGGGACCTGAATTGGCCATCGACAACACGCCGGGACCGTCGTGCTTGAGATCTTTATGGAACTCGTCGTTGAATTTATAGCCCGGGCCGCCGGTGCCCGTGCCTTGAGGACAGCCGGTCTGGATCATGAAGTCCTCAATGACGCGATGGAACTTCAAGCCGTTGTAAAAACCTTTGGCGGCGAGTTTCTCGAAGTTGGCCACCGTCTTGGGCACCTTGTCTGCATGCAAGACGGCGCGGATGGTGCCTTTATTGGTCTCGATTGTGACAATTCTCATAGCTATGCTTTCTAGCCGGTATTTGTTCCAGCGTGGATCATGGATCTAAGTTGGTCGCGACCCCACCGGGCTCGTCCCGGTTGGTGAAGGAGGTTGAACAGCTAACGCGAAGCCGCCCCTCGATCTTGTTCCCTTCGCCGGAAAACGTCGCCTCCGGCAGCGTTTTCCGACGAAGGGAGAGGGTGGGGAGCCGCATAGTGTGTTAGCTTTTCAACTTATTCACCGACCCGGACAAGCCGGGTGGGGTCTGGCAACGCGCGCCGTAAAGTGCAACAGAGTCGGAATACGACACTGTTTAGCAAGTTAGGCAGTTCTTGGCAGCGCCCACCAAACTCGCCTTTATTATACAGCCCAACCCGCAGCGGTTAAAGGTAGTCAACCCCGCCGAACAACCGCCCTATCGTCCCGCCGACATCCTCGGCGGCGGGCCATAGGGACCGTTCGGATCGCCCAAGTCGAACATTCGCGAGCCGGGATAGCTGGGCATGCTCCACAACTCGGCCGGATTGCCCTGCAACTGGTTGACTTGCACGGCGCCGAGGTCGATGCGCATGGAGAATTTCGCCGCGGGACACTCCACCTGCACGGCCGTGGGAACATACAGTTTCGTCTGCGGATCGAGGCGATAATCCTCGACTACCGACCTGGCCCGCAAGCGCCCTTGCGCGTCGAAGATTTGCTGTTCCATCACCCAGGCGCTGCGCGAATCGACGATCGTGACCCGCACGTTCGGCCCTTCGGGTGTTTCATACACCGTACGGATTTGAATCCGGTTGCCCTTGTCCGGATACGGTCCCTGGTGCGGCAGGGCGGGATTCAAGAGCAGTGTTCCCAGGGCCTCGACCAGCCAATTGGGATCGATGGGGATCATCTGCCGCGCCCGGCTGGTGGGGAACTGGTCGTGGCGGCAGACATAGACTGCGGGCGGCTCGCTGCGTTTGATCCAGAACCAGAAGAACTGATCGTTGCTGCCCACGTCCACCTCCGGCCCGAAGCCATCGGCCTTGAGGCGGAAGTTGCGCGGTCGTTGAAAGGCGATCTTGGCCTTCAGGGTCGGATAACCCGGCACGCGGATCGTGGCCGAACTGCTGAAGAGGGCATTGATTTGTGCGTCGTTCTGGTTGACGGCCGTGATGACCTGTTCCAAGCCCGCGCCGGGCGGCAGGATTTGCGGTGGCGGCTCCGGCGGCTGGTTCCACCAGAAGCGCGGCCAGCAACCGCTCTGCGCGACGAGTGTCGCCAGTGCCAGCGCCAACAGAAGATGTCGAGATCTGCTTCCGTGCATCGAATGTGCTCGCCACGCTCCGCGTAATGAATCCGGTTGACAACCGAGTACTGAGTATTGAGTACTCAGTACTCAGTGCTCATCCCTCACCTCTCCAGCAGCCTCGCCAGCACCTGCTGGATCTCCGCCACGCGTTGCGCGTCGGGGGCCACCGCTGGCACCTCGTACTGCGCATCGCGCCGCGGGCAGTAAAGCGTCAGCCGCTCGTGCCCCGCCTCGTCGCGCTGTTCCTCTTCCATCCGCATCACGCGGCGACGGACCAGGAGCAGGGCCAGCACGTAACGCATGTCTTGCTTGTCGGGCTGCTCGGCCAACTCGTCGAAGAAGCTCAGCAGCACGTCGTTGGGCGCCCAATGCGCCCGCCGGGCGTTCTGATCGGGCATCTGCGACTTCCACCAGCCCACCGTGCCCGGTGGCGGCCCTTGCCACGCCGCAACCGAGTAATCGCATCGTTTCAACTCCGAACCTTCGGTCAGGAGCACCGAATAAAACTCCTCGCCCGGCGCAAATTCCCGGCCGGTCGCCGTGCAACATTTCGCCGATCGTCCGATTTCATATTCCATGGAAGGCGGAAGGCTACCCGAAATGGCCGGCAGACTCAAGGTAGCTTTGGAAAGTCTCTTGACCTATTCGTCAATCTTGTGTAAATTTAGGTAAGATTGATCGGTGCTCGTGCCGAAAAGTCCATTGAGCATGCAAATCATGTCTACATTAGCCTCCTTATTGCCGTTGTTATTGCTGGCGCTTGCCGGCGTCCGGTCTTAGGTTTTCGCGTAGACAACATCCCGAATACAAGCAAAACCCTAAGGCCCGCAAGGACTTAGGGTTTTTTGTTGCTTCAATCGCTGGAAGAGACTGTCATGGTATCCGCAGATGTGATCAGCCGCCGTCGCCTGATTGCCACGAGGGCGCGATTGGTGTTGCCCGGGCCGACTTCGAGTCGGCCTTCGGTCCGCTGATAGCATCTTTGTTTTCCAAACACTATTTTCCGACCTATCGGAGTCCCTGAAACGACGCTGAATTATATTCAGCCTTATCCGGCCCTCGGGTAGGTTCTCAGCCCAAGAAAACCATGACAGATACAACCCAAACGAATTCACGACGCATCGTTATTTTTGACACTACGCTCCGAGACGGCGAACAGTCGCCCGGGGCGAGCATGAACCTGACCGAGAAGATGGAAGTCGCCCAGGCCCTGCTGGCGCTGGGGGTAGACTGCATCGAGGCCGGATTTCCGATCGCCTCGCCCGGCGATTTCGAGGCCGTGAGCGAGATCGCCCGCTCGGTCCGCGGCGTGCAGATTTGCGGCCTGGCCCGTTGCCGCGACGAGGACATCGATCGGGCCTGGGAGGCCGTGCGGCATGCCGAGCAGCCGCGGATCCATGTCTTCCTCGCCACCAGCGCCATCCATCGCGAATTCAAGCTCAAGATGGACAAGAACGACATTATTCGCCATGCTGTGGCTGGCGTGCAGCGGGCGGTGGGCTATTGCTCCAACGTCGAGTTCTCGCCCGAGGATGCTGCCCGCACCGAGATGGATTTCCTCTGTGAGGTAGTGGAAGCGGCCATCGCCGCCGGCGCTACCACGGTCAATATTCCCGACACCGTGGGCTACGCCACGCCCAGCCACATGCACCATGTCATTCAGACGCTGCGCAACCGTGTGCCCAACATCGACAAGGCGGTGGTCAGCGTCCACTGCCACAACGACCTGGGCATGGCCGTGGCCAACAGCCTGGCCGCCGTGGAAGCCGGCGCGGGGCAGATCGAGTGTACGATCAACGGACTGGGCGAGCGTGCGGGCAATTGTTCGCTGGAAGAGGTCGTCATGGCTCTGCGGACCCGCACCGATTTCTACCACGCGCATACGAACGTCAACACCAAGCGACTGGTTCCCACCAGTCGGCTGGTGGCCAACGTGACGGGCATCAAGGTGCAGCGCAACAAGGCGATTGTGGGCCAGAACGCCTTCGCCCACGAGGCGGGCATTCACCAGGACGGCATGCTCAAGG
>CAZTPX010000293.1:0-8354 GCA_964615095.1 uncultured Planctomycetaceae bacterium
GCTGACAGAAACTCCCGCATGTAAATGGAACTCAAGTTAGCGCTGTAGTATTAGGTTAAGGGCGACTGTAGGTTTCGCATAGTATAAGAGTCAGGGGCGGTTGTTTCTCTGGAATTTGCCGCGTCTGCGGCCTTCTTTTTTCTTCGGAATGTTATAGTATGTGACTAAGTGCGTGAAAAGTAATCAGACACAATAACAGGACGCCGCCATGCTCACGGATAGGGAACAAAAACTCGTCAACTGGCTCCGCCAGCGCAAGGTTGCCAGCCTGCAGCAACTACAGCGCCAATTCCAGGTCTGCCACATGACCGTTTTCCGCGCCTTGAAGAAACACGGCTACTACACCAGCTACAATCACAACGCCGCGTACTACACCCCGGCCGACGTGCCGCAGTTCGACGAATGGGGCCTATGGGCCTGGCGTGATGTCCACTTTTCCCGCGAGGGGACGCTCTTGAATACGCTCAGGGCGTTGGTCACGCAGGCCCCGGCCGGGCTGACTGTCGGCGAGTTGCAGCAGCGTTTGCAAACACGCGTGGCGAATCTGCTCTCGCGCCTGTCTGCCCGCCGGAGTGGCTTTCCACTTTGACCCGCGTCAGGAAGCGGCGACCGGCGCACAGCCCCCGATCGCGACCTGGGACTGCGTCCAGAAGACGACGCGCCGAACCATCGTCAGCCTCCGCCACGGCCGCTTTGAAGCCCGCGAAACGGTCCGCCACCGGGCGGGACAGGCGGGGCCGCTATGCAGTCGCTCCGCGGCGCTGGCCGCCGTAGCGCCGCCGGGGGCGAGGCATGCTTTCGATCTGATCGCCCATGTCGGCGTCCAGACCTATTTGCACGGCCGCCGCTTGGCGGATCTCCGCGAAGAGCTAGCCAGCCGTCAGCCGGCGCTGGATGTGCCACTCAGCACGCTCTGGGACCAGCAACAGAGATTCCTCTTCTACCTCGGCGCGCTGCACCGCCAAGCCGCGCCCAGGATCCGCGAATGCCTGGCCCAACGCGGTCCGATCACGTGGCTCTTGGACGGGACCCTGAAACCGGAAACCCCCGTGTTCTTGGGAATCGAGGAAGCCGCGACGGGAATGTTGCTGGGCAACTGGAAGATCCCCAGCGAAAACGCGAGCGACGTGGCGCCTTGCCTGCGGGAGGCCGTGGACCGCTTTGGCCCGCCGAGCCGGGTCTTGCACGACCTCAGCGCCACCATCAGTGGCGCTTGTGAGCAGGCGTTTCAGGATTCTCGATTACCGCAGCGACGGCCGGCGACGCGGTTTCCCTTTCGATCCGTACCTGTTGTACTTGCATCGCCGACTCCTCCGCGCGGACGAAGCCGCGGATCGCCTGCTGGGGCAGATCCCCGCTGCCATGGTCCCCTCCGTGTTGCGCAACTTCCAGGGCCTGCTTGCGGCCTATCGCCAGGACACTGAGATCCGTGCCGCCGCCGACTTCTACGAACGCGCTTGCACCCTGTTTACGCGGCTGCGGGAAGCTTTACGGCTTTCGGCGACCGACATGGACTGCATGCGACAACCCCAGGAACTCCCCCGGAGCAAGAGCATCGTCTATCTCGAGTTAGTGCTCGGCGGGAGCCTGGAGTCACTGCCGACGAAACTGGCCGAGGCCAGCCGCGATGCCGGCAGTCTGGACGCCTGGCGACGCCGGCGCCGCCCGCGTCTTCTGGGCGACCTTCCCCGGAGTCTTCTCCGCGCCGACGGCTTCCTGGACGATCTCCTCGACGTTTCTGCCCGCTGCTGCCATGCCGCCGGATCGCGCGCGGCCTGACCGCCTCAGGCCCAAGCACTTGCTGTGCCAACCGAATTCCGGAACAATAGGGGCAAGCCCAGCGGGGACGGGACTAAATCGACAGACCCCTTGCCCGAGTGGGGTCCGGAAATGCAGGACTCACAACCAGGAACGGCATTCGGCAAGAAACACCCGCATACGTGCCGAGCTGTTACACGTGCACCTCGGCGCTTGCCCCGCCTTGCTTCTGGCTCTTCAGCAGATCGCGGATCTCCACCAGCAGTTCCTGGTCTTTGGTGAGTGCCGCCGGCGGCGGGGCTTCCTTCTTCGTCCGCAAGATCCAGCCCAGGAACTTCACGATGAAGATGAACAGGGCCAAGGCCACGACCAGGAAAGTCAGCACGTCGCCCAGGAACTGTCCGAAGGCAATCGGCCCGAGATGCCACGTCTTATACTCGCCTCCTTTCAAGTAGTAGATGGGGACGCTCACGATCGGCATGATAATGTTGTCGACCAACGACTTCACGATGGCGGTAAAGGACGCGCCAATCACCACGCCGATCGCCAGGTCGATCACGCTGCCCTTGAGGGCAAAATTCTTGAACTCCGCGCCAATCGACAGCAATTCTCTCTTGAGGTCCACAGGATGTCTCCTTAGCAGGTGGGGGGGCAACACCTAGACCATGCGGCGCAATTGCCGCAGTTGCTGGGAATTGCCAAAATCATCAGGCAAGATATCTTAATTCTCTCCTCCTTGTCAAGCCGGTGTGGGCTATCGCGACGTAACCTACTGCGGCCAATAGGGTTGCGACGTTGCCCGCGCACCTTCGACAGCGGACGCGATTGGTGTTTCGTCCCCTGAAATTAGACGACCGCGGAGAGCCGTCCTACAATTCCTGTGCCAGCCCTCAGTTCGCAAGTCCCGGACATTCGATTCGTCTTGACGGGAATCACCCAGATGAAGATGATGGGCTTTTCACATATTAAAGGAACCCGCGCTTTGAAAATCGCAGTGCAAGTTTGCCGGAAGATGTTTTGGATCGTGCCTCTGCTGCTGGTAGTGTTGTTGCTTGGCTGTATGGGGCACAGCGGCTGGGTCTTTCCCTGGTCGCAGACGCAGGAGGACTCGCGGCTAGAACACATCACCGTCGCGACCTTCGAAGAGCGGGTATTGAAATGCGATAAACCGGTAATTGTGGATTTCTATGCCGAGTGGTGCGGCCCCTGCAAGCAACTCGGCCCGATCCTGGAGGATTTCGCCGCGGAACATCCCGACGTACGCGTGGTGAAAGTCGACGTCGACAAGAACTCCGCTTTGGTCGGCCGCTATGGAATCAAGGGCATGCCCACGTTGCTGGTCTTTCGCGGCGGGACGCTGATGACGCAAAGCACCGGCGTGGTCACCAAGGAGCGGCTCAAGGCAATGACAATCGAGAAGCCCGGCGAGTCGCCCCTGCTGTAGGACCGACTTAGCCCGATCCCATCGCCTTGTCCGAGATATCCTTCCGGCACCAGGCCCCATCCCAACGGATCTGCTTCACCGCACGATAGGCATTGAGCTTCGCGCCCGGAATGGAATCTCCCAGCGCGGTGACGCCCAGCACGCGGCCGCCCGCCGCCACGATGCGGCCCTGCTTGTCGACAGCCGTGCCGGCGTGAAACACCTTGACGTCAGGCAAGGCATCGGCATCGCTCAAACCGCGGATGGGAAAGCCCTTCTCGTAGGGGCCCGGATAACCCTGAGAGGCCATCACCACGCAGACCGCCGGCCGCGGGTCCCATTCCAAGGGCGGCAGCGCGTCGAGCTTGCCGTCGATCGCCGCGTCCAACAGATCCACCAGGTCGGTCTTCAGCCGCATCAACAGAGGCTGGCACTCCGGATCGCCGAAGCGCACGTTGAACTCCAACACCTTGGGACCCTGGTAGGTCATCATCAAGCCGGCATACAACACGCCGCGAAACGGCCGCCGGGCACGATTCATGGCATGCACGGTGGGCACGAGCACATGCTCTTCGATCCAGGCCAGTTTCTCGTCGTCGACCAAGGGAGCCGGACAATAGGCGCCCATGCCGCCGGTGTTCGGACCAATGTCGCCGTCATAGGCCGCCTTGTGATCCTGGGCCGGTTGCAAGGTGACGATCGTGCTGCCGTCGGTGATCGCCAAGACGCTGGCCTCCTGGCCATCGAGTCGTTCTTCGATGATCAGGCGGTCGCCAGCCGCGCCAAAGACCTTCTCGAAGGCAATCTGCTCGACGGCGCGAATCGCCTCCTCGCGACGGGAGCAAACTACCACGCCTTTGCCTGCCGCCAAGCCGTCGGCTTTAATGACGATGCGGCAGTCCTCGCGCTCGTTGAGATAGCGGATGGCTTCCGACGGGTCGCGGAAGACCTGGTAGTCGGCGGTGGGGATGCCGGCATTATGGAGCAGATCCTTGCAGAAGACCTTGCTGCTTTCGAGTTCCGCGGCGGCCCGATTGGGACCGAAGACCCGCAGCCCTTCGGCCTGAAAGGCGTCGACGATGCCATCGGCCAACGGGACCTCGGGACCGATCACGGTCAATCCGACCTGATTGTCCTGGGCAAAACGGATCAAGGCCGGGGAATCGTTGGCCTGGATCGGCACATTCTCGCCCTCGATGTCGGTGCCCGCATTGCCTGGGGCGACAAAAACGCGTTCCGCCCGCGGACTTTGCGAGATCTTCCAAGCCAGGGCGTGTTCTCGGCCGCCGTTGCCAACAATGAGGACATTCATGTGCCAGATTCTCGAGAGGTGTGAAACCAAGCGATTTTAGCCTACTCCGGGGCACCCGGGAAGGGGAGGCGGCCGCCCGAAAGCCGCGTAGGAGGGAACACCTCTTGTGGACGCGGCGCAAGATCCGAAATGCCCGTGGGCGCGATTGTGGATCGTGACTCGGCAATCGTCGGCTCACATGTTCTTGTACATCGATCGCTGGTTTGCGGATGGTCCCGCACGTGTTCTTGCCCCGGAGGGGCACCGGAGAATAGCCCAGCGATTTATCGCTGGGAAACGAAAACGTCGTTAGTCCGGTAGTCCCGTAGGGACGATTGAAACGGATTCCGCGGGATACTCAGTCGTCCCTACGGGACTGGGAAGGGTCTCGCTATTCGATACCCAGCGATAAATCGCTGGGCTATTCTCAAATGCCCCTCCGGGGCAGGCAGTATTGGAGACGACGACAACGCGACACATTTGACAAAAGGCATGCACACCGCTTTCCCCAAATCTGTAGCCAGCTTATACTTAGTATTTACTCAGGGCAATAGTTGCGTCCCGGCGAACCGATTCATTGATGGGAGGTGCTGGGGGGGCAAGCTCTGCGCGTTTATACTTTGGACCTGTGATGCATTTCGGCCCCTATAATTTCCGAACTTTGTGCTTTGTCACTCTCGCCCTGCTGGCCGGAATCATCGTGTCGGCGGCGCATGCCCAGTTCCCCCGCACGGCGGCCAACTACCAGTTCGAGCTTTCCGACACCGTACAATTCGACCGTGCCGACGGCGCCGCCCTGGCCCGCCTGAAACGGGTCGAGGCCTGCCTGCTCGAACGCCAGTGGGACGAGGCCGTCGAGACCTTGCGGCAAGTGATGGAGAACGCCGAAGGAAAGTTGCAAGCGGTCACGCCCTCGCGTTATATCAATCTGAGCGATGCCTGCCAGATGCAGTTGGCGGCGTTGCCGCCGGAAGCCTTGCGGCTCTATCGCGCCCGCGTCGACACGCTCGCCCAGAAATGGTACGAGGAGGGCCTCGCCCATCGCGACGCGAAATTGCTCAATAACGTCGTGCAACAAGCGCTGGCCAGTTCCTGGGGCGACAAGGCCCTGATGGCCCTGGGCGAAATCCGCCTGGAGGAGGGCGATTTCTCCGCCGCGCGCTGGTGCTGGCAGCGGATCCTGCCTGCCAAGACGCCGCCCGGCGAACTCAACACCTGGCCCGGCTATCCCGATTCGACGCTCGATCCGGCCGCCGTCCGCGCGCGGCTGGTGCTGGTCTCGATCCTGGAAGGTTCACCCCAGCGGGCAAAGGAGGAGCTTTCCGCCTTCGTGCAACTGCACGGCGATGCCCGCGGACGACTGGGCGGG
The DNA here is from genome assembly GCA_964615095.1 of uncultured Planctomycetaceae bacterium. GTDB lineage: Bacteria > Planctomycetota > Planctomycetia > Pirellulales > Thermoguttaceae > JANXQG01. The sequence continues at coordinate 5,842 of CAZTPX010000293.1, forward strand.
CGCGAGGTGCGCTATGCCGCGGCCTTGGCGGAATTGCTGAGCCAAAGCGCATTGTGGCCCAAGGCCAAGCCGGCACAGGACTGGCCGACCTTCGCCGGCTCGCCGGCCCGCAACGCGATTGCCCCCGAGTTGATCGACGTGGCCGACGTCCAGTGGCGGGCGACTTTGCGACAGTCGGCTCCCCCGCAGCCGTCTCCCGTGGAACCGCGTCGTTTGGCCGTGGCCGACGATCCGCTTGCGCCGCTGGCATTCCATCCTGTGCTCGGCCAAGGCCGCGTGTTCGCCGCCGATCAAGCGGCCGTCTTTGCCTTCCGCGCGGATACGGGCCAGCCGGCTTGGGGCGACACTGAGCCTGCTATCTATCGCGAGCCGGCGGATGCGCCCTTGGCCATGCCCGGACCGGGCGATGCCCTGGGCACGCCGCGTTACACGCTGACCATTGCCGACGACCGGCTCTACGCCCGCATGGGCTCACCGATCACCAATCCGCCGCAGCAGCCCGGGGTGTCGGTGGCGTCTGGCAACCTGGTCTGCCTGGACCTGCGCGCGGAAGGCAAGTTGTTGTGGCGGGTTGCCGCGGAGGAGGGCTGGGCCTTCGACGGGGCGCCGGTTGTCGCCGCCGCACGGCTTTTCATCGTCATGCGCCGCAACGACATTCGCCCGCAGGTCCACGTGGCTTGTTTCGACACGACCACGGCCCGCATGCGGTGGCGGCGATTCGTCTGCGCGGCGGAAACGCCGGCCCGCGGCGCCCTGGCGGAATGCACGCACACGCTGCTGACGCTCTCCGGCGATACAATTTACGTGAATACGAATCTCGGTGCGGTGGCGGCACTGGCCGTCGAGGACGGCCGCATCCACTGGTTGAGCCTCTATCCCCGCGCCCGCGGTGGAAATTTCCTGCGCTTGGCTGCCCACTGGCAGCGCGAGTTGAATCCTTGCTTGTTCGATCGCGGCCGTCTTTACGTGGCTCCCGCCGATAGCCCCAAGGTTTATGCCTTCGACGCCGCCACGGGGCGCATCCTCTGGCCGGGACGGCGCGGCGATCACCCCGCTGACACTCCCGTTCAAGACCCGCTGGACGATGTGGTCCATCTCTTGGGCGTTTCGGGCGATTGCCTGATCGCTAGTGGACATAAACTTTATTGGATCAACACCGACGGCCCCCGGGCCGGAAATATCGCGCACGTCTGGCCGGAGGGAGAGGACAAGCTGGGCTACGGTCGAGGGCTGTTGGCAGGCGCCTATGTCCTCTGGCCGACGCGGGAGAAAGTCTATGTCTTCCATCAGCAGACCGCGCAGTTGAAGAAGGAAATCGAGTTGGCCCCCCTGGGCGTTCGCGGCGGTAATCTGCTGGTCGCCAACGGCCGCTTGCTGATTGCCACACCAACCGAATTGGTCTTGCTGGGAATCAAGGCTGGTAAGAAGGACACGACGGTGGAAATAACAAACGACTTCCGAAATACGAATTCCGAAATACGCGACCCGCAAGCGGGTACGCCGATTCAAAATAGGAAACTCAAATGATCAAGAACCCCTGCTCCGACGGTGAACGTCCTCATGCGGCCGCGTGGGGTTTTCTCCGTGGCGTGTGTCTGCACGATGGCCCCGCGGCAACCGAGTTTTCGCGGCGGGCTTGGCCGTTTGACGTTTTGAATTTCTGCCTTTGATTTTGTAATTGTTTCGTATTTCGACATTCGGATTTTGATTTTTCGGTTTCGCTAACCCTCAACCCTGTGCCCCCCGATGCTCCAGGACAACGATTTAGAAGCCGTTCAGAAACTCAATGAAGCTTATCGGCTGATTACCGAGCAATTGGGCCGCGTGATTGTCGGCCAGCGGCAGGTGATCGAAGAACTGCTGATCGCCATGTTCGCCCGCGGGCACTGCCTCTTAGTGGGTGTGCCGGGCCTGGCCAAGACGCTCATGATCCGCACGCTGGCCGATGCCTTGGCCCTGCACTTCAGCCGCATCCAATTCACGCCCGACCTGATGCCCGCCGACATCACGGGAACGGAAGTGATCCAGGAAGACAAGCATTCCGGCAACCGCGGATTCAAGTTCCTCAAGGGTCCGATTTTCGCCAACGTAATCCTGGCCGACGAGATCAATCGCACGCCGCCCAAGACGCAGTCGGCCCTGCTGGAGGCCATGCAGGAATACCAGATCACTGCCGGTGGCACGCGGCATCAACTGGCCGAGCCTTTCTTCGTGCTGGCCACGCAGAACCCCATCGAACACGAAGGCACCTACCCGCTGCCCGAGGCCCAGTTGGACCGCTTCATGTTCCATGTCCTCGTCGATTATCCCAGCGAGGACGAGGAGTTCCGCATCGTGCGGCAGACCACGGCCGACGTGCAGTCGCAGATTGTGCCCACGCTCACGGGCGAGCAGATCCTGGCGATGCAGAAGATCGTCCGCCGCGTGCCCGTGGCCGATCATGTCATTCGCTACGCCCTGGACCTGGTCCGCCGCACGCGGGCCTCGGCGGCCGACGCCCCCGATTTCATCCG
>CAZTPX010000294.1:0-8312 GCA_964615095.1 uncultured Planctomycetaceae bacterium
GGATAGTCAGAAACGTGGGCCTTCGCCGCGCTCGATCAAGCTGCCCTTCGTGCCGCGCTCGCCGGGGACGAATGCGATGGACAGGATGGCTGGATCGTGGGGTTGGTCGAAGGCCGTTGGCTTCGCGGTTCTCGTTGCCCTGCGCCAACGCAAGCCGAAGGCGGCGAGGCCGAGGGCACCGACGGCGAGGAGTATCAGCGTTCCCGGCTCGGGCACAGCAGCCGTAGCGGCTGAGTTCGTAACCGATGCACCTGCCAGCGAGGGATCGAAGATGAACACGCCGCCCGCGCCGACGGTCAGACTGGTCTCATCGGGCAGGGCCGAATTGCTAAGAATTTCAAGCGTGCCGGCCTCCACATTCGTCCCGCCGCTGCAGGTATTGCTGCCGCTGAGGATCAGCGTGCCGGGACCCGTCAGCGTCAAGCCGCCGGTCCCGGACAGCGTTCCACTGTTGCTATACGTGAACGAGGGATCGACCTGGATCGTTGCGCCCGGATCGGTCAGGCTGATGTTTCGGCCATCAGCGAAGCTGCCGGCAACTTCCAGCGTCGCCGGGCCAATCGCAAGCCCTCCGCTGGCGGTTCCGAGGCTGCTGGCGTTGGTGATCGCGAGCGTGCCGCCACTGACCGTCGTCCCACCGCTATAGTTGTTCGTGCCCGTCAGCCAGAGCGAGCCTGAGCCGCTCATGGTCAAGGCGAGCGGCTGTCCGTTCAATCCATCACGGATCGTGCCGCCGAACGTAGAGGTGCCGGCCTGGGCCACCGTTAATATGGTGGGAATGGGAGGAGACACGGCGGGAACGCTCTCGTCGCTGATCGTTCCGCTGTTGCCGCAAAGCGAGGGCAGGTTGATCGGGTTAGTGTTCAAGTCCAATTCACCGCCGCTCATGGACAGGCCCCCACAGCCCAGGGCTGCGACGTTGCCCAATTGCAGCGTGCCGCCGTTGATGGTCGTTCCACCGCTATAGCCATTGCTGCCGCTGACGACCAGCACGCCTCCGGCGCCACTCATGGTCAACGAGTAGCCGCCACCATTGTCCGTGATACTGCTGGCTGTTCCGAAGCTCAGCCTCCACGAATTCGTGCCGCCGGTCGTCACCACGAGGTTGTCGGCCAGAACGACCGGCGCATTGATAACATGCGTGCCGTCGGTGACTGTAATCGTCGCGCCGCTGCCGGAATTGTTGAAGGTCAGCGTGTTGGCGGCGCTGCCGCTCAGGGTGTAGCCCACGCTGCTGCCCGCGGAATTGCCCAGCACCAACGTGCCAACCGTCTGCGGGGCGTCAAGCGTGATCGTCAGCGCCGCCGTGGTCGCGGCATTGAGCACCGCCCCGGTTGTCAGGCCGTTGGGCACGGTGCTCTTGTTCCAGTTGCCCTGCGTGTTCCAGCTTCCACTTACCGCCGACGCCCAAACGATGGGCACGCGCGCGATCGTCAGGCCGTCGATGGCAAAGTTCTCGCTGTGCGTGCTGTCCACGCTGTAGAGGTCGGTCCAGTTGGTCCCGTTGGCGCTATAGAAGCTCTGACCCGGCAGAGAGGTCGTGTCCGCGGAACCGGTCGAGGCCTGAAAGTCCAACAGTCGTTGCAAGGAGATGTTGCCGTCGTTGGCCTGCAGGCCGTTGCTGGTTTGCAGTTCGATATAGAAGTCCTGGCCGGGCGCCAGGGGCACCAGGCTGGGCAGGTCGATCGTGTGGAAGCCCTCGAATGCCTCCGAACCAGAGACGGTTGCGGCCAACTGCCCCAGCACGCCGTTCTGGAACTGTTCGTAGATGTTGACCGCGTAGCTGACGCTGTCGTTGGTGGTATAGAAGCTCACCGACTTGAGCAATCCGTTCTGGTCGGCGGTGAAATGGTTGAAGGCGTAGGCGTAAGGCTGCTGATCGGTCCAGCCGAACTCGTTGTGGTAGTAGATCTGCTGGTAGGTGTTGGGCACGACGTTGTGGAAAGAAACAGCGCCCGCATTGCAGGCGCCCACGTCCGGAGTGTCGTTGCCCGTGTAGAAGTCGTTGTAAGATATCCCGACGCCCTGATCCGCGGTGCCCCAACTATTGCGGATGATCCAGGCGCCTTTCCCGCCGGGGGTCTGCACGTTGTCGTTCCAGCCCACGATGGCCACGCCGTGGGAGGGCTGGTTCAAATAGCCGGGGCCCGGATCAGCGATGGACGGGCCGGGATCATAGAAGACAGAGTTGTTCAACGTGGAACTCCACGCGGCTTGCTCGGTTCGGGACATGTACCCCCAACAGGTGGCAACCGCGCCGTATGTCATGACCGCCGTCTTGATGTCGGCAACGGTGTGGAGCCAATCGATGTCGCCAACATAATAGGGGGCCACCTGCCCTGTGGGAGTGTAGTTCGCTATGGAAGAGTACGGTGCCTGCGCGGCAGTCAGGGGGCCGGCGCCGCGGGCGAGATACGCGGCCGCCATGAGGTAGTCCCCGCCGTTGTTGACACCCGTCAGGCCACCGCCAATCTGAGAGAGAAATCCGGAGTTCCAGGCCAGATCGCATTCGGAGAGGCCCGAGGCAGCGTCGTAGCCCGGGAGACCCTCCTGGATGATGTTCGTTTCGATCGAAGCCATTGTGGCGAAGGTCCAGCAGGTCCCATAGTCACCCTGGTCACGATAGGGCGGCAAGTTGCTGATCATATAGCTTGCCGGCAGTTGGGCCCACGCCGCCGGAACAGTCGCCAGCACCAGCATCACTGCCAAGCAGCATGATCGCTTCATCGGACCTTCTCCCCTTGTGAACACCTTGTATGCTGTTCGCGTCACCGCCACCGATCAGCGCATTGGATCAAGCTGCCCTTCGGGCTGCGTGCGCGGTGGACGTGTGCGAAGGAAACGAGAGGATGGCTGGGGCGTCTTGCTGGTCGCAAGCCGTTGTCTTCGCAGTTCTCGCTGCCCTGCGCCGCAAACCGTAGCCAACAAGACCGATGGTGCTGAAGCCCAGCAGCGTCAGCGTGGAAGGTTCCGGTACGACATCGGCCGTCACGTTGAGCGTCAATGTCTGCTGTCCGGCCCAGCCGCTGAGGTCCTGCTCGTCCGATAGATTGAACTCGTACTCGCCGGAGAACTCGCCGACTTGCGACGTATCCAGGAACACATTGAAGGAATTGCTCATCGTGCCCGCGGCCAAGTCCGTGAAAGGCGCTGCGTCCGTACTGAAGACCCCGTTCGAATCGGAGAGCACCAGTACGGAATTGAGGTCCAAGCCGGCACGGTACGCTGCGGGCAGATTCTCAATCTGGAACTGGAGGCCCTGTGTGCCGCTGCCGACTTGCAGCGTACCGAAGTTCAGGTTCAACGTGCCACTGCCGTTGGCAAAGCCCGCCGCCGCATGGTCGAGGACGGTCAAGGTCGCCGTGGCCGTCTGCGAGAGGTTGGAAGAATTCGGATCGCTGGCGGTAAGGGAAATGGCATTGACGCCAAGATTCGTGGACGTGGCCGAGACGGTCCAGGACTGGCTGGCGCTGGGAGCAAGGCTGCCCGTGCCGGATGTTATGGTTCCCAACGTGGCACTGCCGCTCAGGATGGCGGCGTTTACCGTGTAGTTGAGATTGTATCCGCAACTTGGGGAATTGCTCACCGTCATGCCAATTGCGCCCGTACCGCCCGTAATGATCGTGGCATTTCGCGCGGTGCCGAGTGTGATGGTCGCCGGCGCGATGTTCATCGCGAAAATCGTGCCATAGTCGTTGAGATCGTCTCCATTGGTCGTCCCATATAGGGTCGTGCCGCTGGGCACAAGTCCAGCAAACGGAAATGCGCCGTTTGTGTCGTTGAACGTGGCCAATGGCATGGCACTGCCGCCGCTCACGGCAACGCTGAAGACCGCGCCGTAGTTAATGGCGGAATTTCCCGACGCCGTCCCATACAGAGTGTTGCCGACAAGCGTCAGGCCTGCTTGCGGATATCCACAACTGTTGTTGAGATTGGCTAGCACTGTGGGACTTCCGCCGGTGATCGGAAGACTGAAGACCGTGCCGAACCCAGCGCGGAGGGCGCCGTATTCGGTTGTTCCATACAGGGTGTTGCCGCTCAACGTTAGACCGGCAGCTGGACTGGTGCCGCTGTTCGGAGGGAACGAGCCCAACAGCGTCGGACTGCCACCGCTCAAGGGAAGGCTAAAGACCTCGCCGTACCCGTAAGCGCCGCCTGCAGAGGTGGTCCCATATAAATTGCTTCCGCTTACGATTACACCGGCTTCAGGCCACTCACCGTTGCTGCCATTGAACGAAGTCAGTGTCGTGGCACTGCCACCGCTCACGGGAACGCTGAACACTGTGCCGTAGCCCAGCCCACCGTTGCGTGTCGTCCCGTATAGAATGTTGCCACTCAATGTCAAACCGCCGTAAAGCTGACCACTGTTATTGAATGATGCCAGCACTGTGGGGCTGCCGCCGCTCACGGGGAGGCTGAAGACCTCGCCGGTCCCATACGCACCGCCAAGGTCGGTCGTCCCGTACAGAGTATTACCGCTGATTGTCAATCCGGCTTGGGGATCTTGCCCGTTGTTGCCGTTGAACGATGCCAGCACTGTTAGGCTGTCGCCGCTCACGGGAATACTGAAAACTGTGCCATCTTGATACACCCCGCCCACTGCGGTTGTGCCGTACAAGGTGTTGCCACTGATCGTCAAGCCGCCAACGGGATGCGCGGGGCCACTGCCGCTAAACGAATATAACACCGTGAGCTCTTGCGCATGAGCGGGCGCACCGACAATGCCAAGAATAATCAAGGTCGCTGCGAGCATCCGCCGCTTGGCGAAATATGCGCCTCGCCCCGTACCGTTAACGGGCAGACTCCGTCGCCAAGAGTAATGGAGGTTAAATCGACCCTGTCTGGAACAGCCGCGACGAAGTCTCCAAGCGCAAACCAACAAACCGACAGCAGCGACGCCCAGCAACGTCAGCGTCCCCGGCTCGGGCACGACGGTTAGCACCACGTCGTCGCCTTGGATGGCGATGTTCGCCGGCAGCCCGTCGATTGTGCCGCTGGTGCTGGTGCCCAGGCTGCCGATGGGAACAGAGCTGGCGTCAATCAGCATATACGTGCCGGGTCCGAAGCCGCCCAGCGCCGTAAAGTTGAAATCGGCGAACTGCTGCCCGCTGAGCACCAACGGCCCCGAGGGCATGTAGACCTCGTCGCTATCCGTCGGCGTGTCGAGGACGTAGTCCATCTGTGCGCCCGGCAACAGCGATAGGCTGCCACTGACGGTCATCGCCCCCGGAGCGGCACCCGGCGACAACGAACCACCCGAGGCCACGGTCACGCTGGTGAGGCTGCCCGAGCCGCCAAGCATGCCGCCGCTGTTGACCGTCACGGGGCTGGCCAGAGAGCCGTTGACGAGGAGCGATCCCTGGTTCACGGTTGTGGGACCGGTGTAGGTATTGCTGCCGGTCAGCGCAAGCGTACCGCCGCCACTCTTGATCAATGCGAGTAGCTTCTTCGGGCCGTCCTGGATCGTGCCGGAAAAGACTGTGTTGACGGACTGGCTTAACGAAAGTGTCGTTGTCCCGCTGCCAGTGGAAAAATCGCTGATCGTGCCAGCGGTGCCGCAGAGCGACGGTACACCGATCGAAAACGAATTGAGATCGAGCAGGCCCGCGTTGATTGCCAGTCCGCCACTACCAAGGGCGCTAGTCTCGGCAACTTGCAACGTGCCGCCACTAATCGTGGTTCCTCCGCTATAAGTGTTGCTTCCCGACAGCCCAAGCCCGCCGGAGTAGTTCTTCGTCAGAGAGTAGGGGCCGCTGATAGTACCCAAGAGATTGACGCTGCCCATGGCGTTTCCAATATTTCGGCCGCCTCCCACCTGAATTTCTAGGTTGCCCGTCAGGGCCGGCCAATTGCCCTGAACGAGTATGCTTTCGGTCGCGGCTTCGTCGTTATCGAAACTCATCACGCCCGCGCTAGGGAATGTCTGCCTGGTCGTATTGAGCGTTAGGTAATGTGCGTACTGTGGTCCTTGGACGGTTCGGAACGAGAGACCGCTGCCTGAGGAGAAAGTCATCGAGTTGGTTGGCGACAATGTGACCGCATCGCTGAGAACAAGGATGCCACCGGCGCCGACGCTGATCTGGCCGATTGAGGCCAGTGCGGAGGCGTAGGGACCCTCGATGACGCGGCCCGTTCCATTGATGACGAGAGTGCTGACACTGTTGTTTAATGGCGAGCTGAGCGTGAGGTCGCCATTGCTGTCGGCCAAGGTGCCGCTGCCGCTGATCACACCGCTGATCGTTTGTGTGCCACCAGCGTTGCAGTCCAGCAGAGTGCCACTCGCGATGCTAATGGAGCCAGGGTAATCCCCGCCGCCCAGCTTGCCACCCGCGGCGACCTGGAGCGTGCCCCCATAAACTCCCATCCATCCGGCATTTATGCTCGTGTTGGTCAGGATCAGCGTGCCGCTACCCTGCTTATCGAGAAAGCCGTTACCGTTTATTGCGCCCGTGTAGGTCAGAGTGTCGGCATGATTGAAGACCAGAATGCTGTAGTTGTTGACGGCAATGCTGGGGCTAGCGAGGAACTCGCTGCGCGTGCCGTTGCCGATCTGCAGGATACCGGCGTTGATGGTGGTAGCGCCGGTATAGCTATTGCTGCCCGTCAGCAGGAGCGTGCCGCTACCGACCTTGGTCAAGCTGCCGAGACCGATGAGCGCACCGGAGAAAGTCGTACTGGCGCTATTGTTGCCCACGATCAGCGCCACGGCAGGGAGGACGCCATTGCCTAAGCCCAGCGTGCCAGGGCCGGTCAGCCCGCCTACTGTCGCGGCGCTGAGAGTTCCGAAGCTCAGTGTCCCGGCACCGCTGGTGTCCAGCGTGCTGTTCTGTAAGGCTAGAGGACTGCCCAGCATGAGCGTGCCGCTGCTGACCAGTGTGTTGCCGCTAAACGAGTTCGTGGCGGTCAGAAGCAACGTACCGCTGCCGATCTTTGTCAGCCCACCCGTGTTGCTGCTTGCCAGGCCGGAGGTGAACACGACGTTGGCGCCGTTGGTATCGATCGCTATTGGACCCGAACTGCCGACAATCCTGGCCGAGTAGTCTTGGCTATTGCTGCGGCTGAATTGGAGGGTTCCGCCGCCAAAGGTGATGTTCCCGCCGCCAGCCAATGCGGCGGAATTGGCGAGGCTGAGTATGCCGCCGCTGATGGTTGTTGCGCCGGTGTACGTGTTGCTCGCAGCCAAAGTTAGCGTGCCGCTATCGACCTTCGTGAGGGTGCCCGGGCCTGAAAGCGAACCGCAAATGTTGAGCGGATAGTAGACGGGCGCATCAAAAGTTGCTCCGCCCCCGCCGGTGGCGAGTGTCATGGGCATCCAAATTGTAGCGAAGGAAGGTGCGTAGCCTGCCTGAATCGTGCCACCGCTGAAGTTGAAGGCAGATACTTGCGCCTGCTTTACGAGACTGACGATGAGCAAGCCGCCCTCAAGATTATACGTGCCGTTGCTGTAGGCCTCGCCATTGCCAATCACGAGGCCGTAGGTGTAGTCGCTGACCTGATTGGTTCCACCGGACTGGGTGAAGGTTCCAACGCCGCCATTGCCTAACCGTTCGACTTGCGTACTGACCAAGCCGCCGCTGAGCAGGTACGTACCGCTACTATTTGCGTTGTCGCCAAGCGCAATTCGGCTTCCGGCATTGTTAACGCCGCCGGACTGTGTAAAGTAACCGGTGCCGAATATCCCGATGTCCTCGTATGCCGCAACGAGCTGCCCGGTGCCGCTGAGTTTGTACGTGCCATTGACACCCGCGTTATAGCCGAGTTCAAGCCCGCCGTAGTTGCCGACCAAGCTAGCGTTGTTCGTTCCGCCGGACTGCACAAAGTTTCCTGTCCCGGAATAGCCGACGTTCTCCGTGGATGCTAGGGCGGAGAGGCTCCCGCCGGTCATTTGCACGGTTCCGCTTCCCGCAGGACTGCCCAACGAGAGCGAGCCGCAGGTTGCGTTCATAGTGGTGACTGTTGCCGTTCCGCTGTTAACAATCCAGGCGCTGTCGGTGCCGGTCGGAACTAGGTGCCCAGTCCAGTTCGAGGCCCCGGACCAGTCCCCGGATGACGCCGACCAGTAAACCTGCGCGTGAGCCGGCATCGAAGCCACGAGCACCACGGCCACAAAGCTCGCCAGCGCGGCCGCCGATCTAACCGCCGGGCAACTGCCCTTCACGAAGAACCTGCCAATCATTCGTTTTCTCCTTGAGAACGCAAATGTCAATCGTGTCCACATCTACAGGCTGCCCCGCGATCGCGCGCAGCATCCGCCAAATAAGACACTCAAGGGAGAACGAACCAGCGAAAGATAGGCGCGCAGTGCGAGACTC
>CAZTPX010000295.1:0-8311 GCA_964615095.1 uncultured Planctomycetaceae bacterium
GGTGGTCTATGAAATTCTCCGCAGCGTCATGCTCGGCCGGATCGTCGAGTTGGGCGTCAAGATCGCGAAATACGAGCATTCCCAACGGCACGCTGCTGGCCAGAAGTTGTAGTGCTTTATCGAGGTGGGCGTCTGGAGCCAGGTTGTCCGTCACCCGCCAGGAGAAACGACCGTAGGCGAAGTCCTCAGCGTCTTCAAAGGACTGGCCGCCGGACCAGTGCTGGCTGGCAGCCCAGATGCCCTTGAGGAGCATGCCGGTGGTGGGCTGCGGATATCGTAGTAGATTGGATAGTTCTTCGAGTTTGCGAAGAAATTGTTGTTGTAGGGTGTTCATTAGAGTTCGCCCTTGGGGCTGGATTAGGTGGCTGGCAGCGCTGCGCTGCCGGTTAAGAGGGTTCGCAGTCGGCCCGGATCTAACGTGCGGATCTGCCGCGACGAACAAAGTGTCGTCGTTACCGTCACGGTAATGGAGCCGGGGCGGGAGCGCAAGGCCAGAATCCGCAAGCGGCGACGCAGCGTGACGGACACTTGACGGTTGCTCGGACGGTTGGCAGAATAACCAGCAAGTCCCTGATCGAGAAGCAAGCCCACCAGCATCCAATGTCCCATCTCAACAAATCCTTGCTCGAATTGTTTCGCGCTCATGGTGTTGACGCCGCCCTGCAAGACGACTGGGTGGCTTTTCCGAACCGAGAGCTGAGAGCCAGCGCCTCGATCGTCAGCGAAAGAAATCAGCAAGCGGGCATGTCGGTCCAACTCGACGTTCGGCTGGAAATCACACCCGGGCGCACGATTATTGAGTCGTTTGCAGGCGTAGGCAAGACCCGGGAAAAAGCCGTCGCGGACGCGAGTGCCAACTTTACTGCCAATTCGTTTCATGTCTTACTTGCGGAGTTCTTTCAGCCCGATGATCAGCAAGTTACGCAAGAGGAATGGATTATCGGAGGCCGAAAAAGCCGGGTCACAGTCGGCAACGTGGGCGTGCGCGGCAAGCTGCCCCTTGAAGGCGAGCCGATGTTCGCTTGGTTCAAGCTATTTAGGGAGACCATCAAGCGGCAGCAACTTCGCCCAGGCATCCACTGGGCACGGTTCTATTACGCCCAGGCGCAAAGAAGAATGATGGCTTGTGAAGTTCTCGTGGACAATCTTGTCGGGAAGAGCGCCGCGTCGGAAATGACCGCTTTTGAATGGCCGTGCGCCGACGACTTCTACAGCGTCCGGGTCTTCCTGGTGATGGATGTCGAAAAGGGCGGCGCAGTTGGCCCCGCAGATGCTGTCGCCTGGCTTGCGGACATCCTGGGGGCGTGGCACGAATTCACCGAGAAGGAAGCGTACGCGGCGATGGCGGATGCAGGCATCCCCGATGCGCTTGCCGCCCGTGCGTACACATTCACGCAGGTTGCTTGGGGGCGGACACTTCTCGACGGGCTCGGCGTGCAATTCTCTCTGCAGTACCTTTGCTTCGACGCCTCGGGCACGATCGTCGAGTCTGGTGATCTGGCCGACGAGCCGTGCTTCGCCGCCGCCACAAGATTGGCCGAGCGGTACAAGGGCAGCCCAGGGTTCAAGCGACTTGCCATGATGTCGGCAGATTTCCATGCGGTGAACAATGCCCTGAATGGAGGTTCGAAGCCCGAGGATCTGGTAACGAGCCCAGCATGCCTGTTTCTCGAAGCGCCAACCGCAGCCGGGATGGAGGCCGCCAGGCAAGCGATCGCTCAATACTTGGCCGCGATTCCAAAATCGGGCAAGCTGGCAAGACCCGAGCGAGCGAAGCCGTGGTGGCAATTCTGGCGGTAACCGGCTTTTCGATGCGCTGGCCGCCGGCTCTGCCGGCATCGGCCAAACCGATTTTGCCGGAGCCTTGGTTTAGCATACCGCTCCGCTCGGTTTGTCAGGGCGCTCTACGGCCTGGGCAGGTCACTGGCGGGCCATGGCGCGGGCTGATCCCGGACAAAATGTCCGGGATCGGCGGGCAGGAGGAGACCGATGGGTGGCCTTGGCGGCGCATCAATCGGGTCGGCCGGAGGCCGAAAAGCCCGTTGCAGGCCAGGATCGAAGGCTGAGTTACGCGGCGAACCCGCCTCTTACGTGACATCAGACCGTTTCGACGGTATTCTAGTATGGAGTACCCACGTGGACGCAATGAATGACGCAGGACTGGCACAGGTAGCACTTATGGTCTTCAAACGCGAGGTCGCGCTCAAGGCTGTGGTCGATAGTCTTGCATTGGTTGAGAAATCATGCGAGTTGAGGGGGTTGCTACACCTATTCGATGCCCATGTTCTATCGCATCATTTCTTTTGCCGTCTGCTAAACGAGTTGTACACGCTCAAACTGGAAGTCATGGACCGTATTCAGGACAACTACCCCGCAATCGACCTCGGAGATACCGAGAATCGAACTGCCTTCCAGGTCACGACGGAGAAAACCAGTGCCAAGGTGCAGCATACGCTGGAAGTCTTCGCCCGCCAAGGCCTCCAGGCGAAGTTCAGTAAGTTGAGAGTGCTTGTCATCGGTAAGCGACAGGAACGCTACACCGCCCTATTGGTCCCGCAGGGCGTCACTTTCGATCCGGACGAAGACATCGTTGATATCAGGGGCCTAGTCAAGTGCATCGAACGTCTCCCCACGCCGGCGCTTGAGAACGTGGCGGCGATTTTCAGTGAAGAATTGAGCCAGTTCAAGAAAAAAAGAAGAAATAGATTGGGGTTAGCCCTGGGAGGTTCACTAGCCGGCGGACTTCTGCTCGCAAGCGCGGTTCTGCCCAAGGTAATTGCGCCGGCCAAGCCCACGCCTTCCGGCCAGACCAAGGGAGCGGATGCCGCTCCTACACTCTCTTCGGCGAGTAAAGCGGACCTGGGCACCGACTCGATCGACAGCCCGCGGACAGTCGCTGCGGAGCTGATAGTAACCGATGTTCACGACGCCCCGCCTGCGACTGGAGCTGTGGATTCCGAAATAGACGCCACCGTGAAACGAGTGGAGAGTCGGCTCTTTCGGATCTCTAATGCGGCCAGTTCCGGGTCGTCCTCCACAGGTTCGCCCATGATTGAAATCGTGGATCAATTTGATGGACGCTTGAACAACGTAAATACAAAGAAAGCAGCATCTGGTAAGGCCATTGACTTTGTCCTTTCCAATCGGGGCGATGTGGTGCTGTTCGTGGACAAAATCTGGTTGACCGTCCTGGATAGCGATGAGTATTCCTTGTATTCGTTTCCAGTCGGCGTCCGGATTCCCATGAAGCCAATTAAGTATGAAGTCGCTCTTGGCGGCAGCCACTCCGAATACGTTATAACTGAGGAGCCGTTCAAATACGGCAAGGGAGAATGTGATTACTTCTCTGTACAAATCAAGGCAAAGGAAGGCTCTTGGTTCAGAGTAAAGGTAGGCGCTCGATGGCGCACGGAAGGGACATCAGGCCAAAGGGTCGTGACAAGTCGTGAGCATCTAACCGGTTATCCGAAGAAGATTGATTACAAGAGTCTTCTTGCCAATGCGAAAAAGTTAGATATCCAAATCAATCCTGGCGGTCTTTTTGATTTGCGTTCCTTGCCGGCTCTCAAAGACGATTCTACACGAATCCTTGTGCCCGGCGCGTCCTTCTACCAGCCAACGCTTTTCGAGGACACCAATCTATCACGAGCCGGAGACAACGTACGGCCAACTGGAGAAGGTGTAAGATGGTGTCTCCCGAGATGCAGCGGTGAAGACTTTGAGCGCCTCACGCATCAGTATATTATTATCGATGACAAAGCAGTTCTTTGCAACTACCAGGAGTTGTACGGGTTGCTTCTTCGCGATCCCTCGGACGTGAAAGTGTTTCGGGACCACTTTGAGGCTTGCTGGAACTATCCTTTTCTTTTTAGAACGGCTGATGAGATGATCAACGGGTTGCGTGATCGCAAGAGTCCTCCCGAACGACGAGTCGTAGCTGCCTATAACTTACGGCATTTCCCCGAGCCGAATGGCATCGCGGCATTGGTTGACAATGTCTGTGATTCGTCCGACAAGGTAAGCCAAGCCGCCAAAGCGTCTCTGGAGATACTTGGGGCAAGTGAGGTCTTACCCATCCGCTCCACCGTTGCTGGCATCGTTTTCGAGAAATGCAAGAGAATGACAGCTAGCGCGAATAGCGCAGAGATTCAATGGTTGAAGGACTACCTGAGCAGAGTGCAACGCAGGCGATAAATTGCCGACTTCACCTGCCGAAAGTCGGCCCTCCGGGCCAGCCGCACCTATTTTGCAGGTGCCTTGGTTTGGCATACTGCTCAGCCCGGTTTGTCAGGGCGCTTTTGGAGCCGGGGCAGGTCACTGGCGGGCCGTGGCGCGGGCTGATCCCGGACAAAATGTCCGGGATCGGCGGGCAGGAGGAGGCCGCATCCCGGAAAAATCTTCCGGGATCGGCGGCCGAAAGTGCCCACTTTGGGGGTCGGCCGGGCGTCTTCCACTGCAAACGGCGTGCAGTCAACTTCGGGGCGAGGGCGGCCGACCACAGGCAAAGCTCGACTGTTAACAACTGTTAACAACCACCGCGCCACGACGGGCTGCACCACGCCCAAGCAACGGCATTGTCGGTGTCGGCCGGTGGCCAGGGCAGCACTTCAGGCACCGCGGCAGGAAGGCGGCATCCCGGAACAATCTTCCGGGATCGGAGGCTGAAAACACCCCATTTAGATGTCGATTCGGGCGTCTGCTGCCGACCGGAATACAACCAAAAAGTCACTTCGGGGACCCAAAAAACAACCAAAAAGTCACTATGGGAGGGTCAAAAACAACCAAAAAGTCACTATGGGGAAATCGAAAAGTGCCAAAATCGCCCTAAAATCGAGGTAAAAATCGCCCCACTACAATACACTACATATCACTTGGGTGTGGTCCGTCCGGCTGACGCCGGACGGCCCCACCCTGACAGCAATGCTATCACTTTGAATCCCATCACCTTCGAACCTTACCGTTACCCCTCGAACTCGACCGTTACGGCCAGACTTTAGATCCCGAACCCGACCTGTTCCGACCGAACCTTGACGCGCTACCCCAGGACCTAATCTCGATCTCACGAACCCCGGCTCAACCCGCCGAACTTTCCGTGGTCGGCGCAGCGGCCGATCTGTCTTTAGCCCCCGTTTTCTCTTTCAGGTATGCCTCCGCCCTTTCGCGCATTCCCTGCGGCCACTTGCGTTTCCCGGTTGCGACCTTGCTCAGGAACTGCTGGGTGCAGCCAAGGTACTCGCCCAACTCCCTCTGGGTGATGCCAGCCCGATTCATCAGTCCTTCGAGCCGGTCGTCGCCACGATCGTCTGCCGGTGCTTCCTCGATCTCGCCGGGAACCGGCAACCGCAAGCTGCCCTTCTCTTCAAAATACCGCCGCAGCCGAACATGATAATCCTCCGGCCCGTAGACCCGCAGGCTGACTGGACTTGAGGGGGTCGCTGGGGCGGCGTGCGGGGGGCGGCATCCCGGAAAGATTTTCCGGGATCGATGGCGATGTACTCTGCCGTGAACCGAGTCTATAATCACAGCGGTGAATACTCGCGAGATGCGAGCAAGCTCGCACGACAGGTTAAGGTATCTATTATGAAACTTTCGATTGGCGCACTAGCCATCGTTTTTGCGTTGGCCTTCCTTGGCAGGCACGCACTCGCAGCCGAGCCTGCCGCCGCGCCGCCGAAGTCGGGTGCCGACCAACGCCCCAGGTGGATCCTGGTCTACAAGGTCGACGAACAAAAATGCGTGTGGCGGCCCGACAAGATGGATTCGCTGGTTGTCGCCATCAGCCATCGCATCAATGCTCACTGGTGGAACGGCATCTCGGTGAAAGGCCTGGGCACCAACACGGTGCAGATCGTCATGCCGAGCGTGAGTGGAAGCACGGCACAGGAGAAAGCGGTTAAGGCCGAAGAAATCCGCAAGATTATTCGCACGACAGGCGCTTTGGAATTCCGTATCATAGCCACGAAGCGGGACAACGAATCGCTGATCGAAATGGCCAAGGCGGAGAGGAAGAAGTTCCCCGCTGATTATGACAAGATCGTTTACATTAAAGACCCCAAGACGGGGAAAGAGTTGGCCAAATGGTGCCGCGTCCGCGATCAAGAGGTCGATAAGATCAAGGGTGACGAAGCCGCGATGATGGCAGGAATCATCAAGGTCAAGGACAGTGACAGCAAGGAAATAGAGAAGGAGGATTGGGAAGTCCTCGTCCTCGCCCCAGAGAGCGAGGCTTACAACGTCACCGGAACCGACATCCGCGACGCGCGTGCCAGCGTAGACGAGGTAACGGCCATGCCGGAGGTCTTGTTCTCGCTCAACTCGTCTGGCGGGAAGAAGTTCGCCCGTGTGACGGGTGAGCATGTGCCCGTCGGTGATTTCCGTTACAAGCTGGCGATCGTACTGGACAACGAATTGCAAACGGCTCCGGTCCTGCAAAGCAAGATCACTGATTCCGGCCGCGTTACTGGCACTTTCACTACAAAAGAGGTCAGGGAAATCGTGACAATCATCAAAGCCGGCAGCCTGCCCGCCGCGCTGGAGCCGACGCCGGTCCGCGACGAGATCATCGACGGCGCTGTTTCCAAGTGACACGGTTTCATCCCTAGATCAAGGGCGAATTGCACGAACGGGTTTTGTAGGTGCGGCTTCACCTTCTTACTCCAGTGCTTTCGCCAGTTGAACTGGATCTGCGCGATGTCGGCATTTACCGGCTCGGTATTGCCTTGCCGAGAAACCGGGGCTTTGTTGTTCTGCTTTGACTTTGGATTCTTTTTCTTAGCCATGATTCTTTCCACCTTTTTGACCGGAGCATGAAGCCGATCGCCCAAGAGGGCCGAGTAGGCGAGTCGCCGGCACATGCGGAGTCGGCGGCTGTTTGGTTCATTTGCAATCCGCCCAGGCTCTCCCAGTGTGGGTGTCAATCCTGAGCGGCACGCTGAAGTCGGCGGGGGTGCTCTCCATCGACTCGACCACAATTCGCCGGGTCTCTTCGACCAGCGACTCGGGCGCCTCCAGAAGCATGCTGTCATGGACGGGCAAGAGCATCTTGACCCCATCGGGCAGCGCGTCGTTGAGCCGAATCAACGCCAGCTTCATCAGGTCGGCGGCGGTGCCTTGAACTATGGTATTGACCGCCTGGCGCTGCGCCGTAGCAACCTCGCCAGGATCGCGAGATCGAATGTCAGGAATCTGGCGGCGACGACCGCTGAACGTGCGAACTTGGCGATCTTCGTATGCCGCCGCATGGACACGGGCGATCCAGGCACGGACACCAGGGTAAGCGGCGAAGTAGCCATCCAGCAACGCCTGGCCTTCGATGGGCGAGATTGCCAGCTTTTGTGCCAAGCTGTCCGCGGTCATGCCGTAGACGATGGCGAAATTGACCTGCTTGCCGATGCCGCGCTGTTCGTCGGTGACCTGCTCTGGGGCGATGCCGAGCGCAGCGGCGGCGGTCTGAGCATGGAGATCGACATTGCCGTCACGGTAGGCAGCTAGCAGACGCGGATCTTGGCTAAAGTGGGCCAGTACGCGAAGTTCGCACTGGGACACGTCAGCTTCCAAGAGCAGGTGACCTGGCGAGGCTTCCACGGCAGCGCGGAGGGCCGGTGACAACCCTTGTAGGTTAGGCTCTCTGCAACTGTACCTGCCCGTGACCGTGCGCAGCGGGTCGAGGTCGGCGTAGATCCTGCCATCAGGTTGCACTTGGCGCAGCAGGGCGGTGGCGTTTGTAGCGACGGAGCCTTCCCGGCCGGCAAGCTCCTCCAGCGCGCTGGTGTTGAATGGCACGCCGGTTAATGTCATGGCCAGCGTGGGCGCGATGACCGGCAGCTCGATTTCTTCGTAGACGGCGGCCAAGTGCTCCTGGGCAGCGTTACCGAGGAACTGGCCGTAACTGTCGAGCGGTATGATTTTCTCCGTGAGTGCCATGCTGATTAGAGCCGTCTGATCTAAGCCCTCCGCCGGCTCCCACTGGAATGGGTCGTGGCCGTAAAGCAGGCAGGTCAGGGCGTGAAAATCGTGGAAATCAAAAGGCGGCGGCAGGTCGTTCACGGCTTCCACCGCCAGCGCAAAGAGGGCGTGCGGGTAAAGCCGCTGCCGATCACGAAGGCCGTGAAGCAGGCCAGCAAGGTCCTGATCGACGAAGCGTGGCTCCTGGTCGGACTCTTGGATGACCAAGCCGATGAGGCGGGACCTGCCAGCGGCGACGGCTGCGGCGGTACGTGGACCAGAGACGACGTAGTCGATGGCAATGGCGTTGGGGGCGATGGAGAGAGGCATCTGAAGCTTACGGTTCGCGGGGCGGTGGCTCGACGGG
>CAZTPX010000296.1:0-8290 GCA_964615095.1 uncultured Planctomycetaceae bacterium
TCCGTGGGCGGCTTCGTCTGGTTGCGGCGCGTGAGCCACGAATAGAACCCACAGCCGATCGGCCCGTGCGTGATGTTGATGATGTCGCGGGTCGGCCCCAGCACCACGCCCTTGCAGCCCGCGTAGGTGCAGCCGCGCTGCGTAATGATGCCGGGAATGGTACGGACGTTGGCCGTGACGACGGGCATCTCCTCGGCCGGGACCTCGGTGTTGACGACCATCTGGCTAGCCCGCTTGCGGGCCACCTTGGTCGGATAGTCCTTCACCAGTTCATCGCGGACTTTGTCGGCGTCAAGCGTGTTCGTGGGAGACATGGGTATATTCCTTGGTTGGGTCGCGGAAACGTGCTCATCACGCTCTGCGTGATGCAATCCCTCACGCGGAGCGTGAGGCGTACGTGGTGTCAATCAATCGTTTCATCGAGCGCGGCGTCGTCGCGTTCGCCGGTGCGGACGCGGACCGCCTCACAGACGGGAAGGACGAAAATCTTGCCGTCGCCCGCGTTTCCGCTGCTGTTCACGGCAATGATGGTCTTGACAATCGTGGGGGCAATCTTGTCGGGAACGACAATCGTCAACAGCCGCTTGG
The DNA here is from genome assembly GCA_964615095.1 of uncultured Planctomycetaceae bacterium. Lineage (GTDB taxonomy): Bacteria > Planctomycetota > Planctomycetia > Pirellulales > Thermoguttaceae > JANXQG01. Next base: position 589 of record CAZTPX010000296.1, read on the forward strand.
GGACGAGCTTGGGTCCCGGCGAAAGCTGACTGATCGCTTCTTCGTGGCCTGCCGCCGCTCCCTGGAGCAGGCGGAAGTCGACCTTGCCTTTGCCTCGGCCGACGACCTTGCGGGCGGTGAACGAGGCCACGCCCGCGTCAGCCAGGGCCTGCTTCGTCTCGTTCATCTTGTTCATGCGAATGATCGCCAGGACTTCTTTCACGCGTGTGGTTCCTTGTTCGAGGTTTCGTTGGCGTCAAACCGGTTCGGCGACGGGGATGGGGATCGCTTTTTCGGACTCGGCCTCCTTCAAGCCCGAGCTGACGGTGTAAACTTCTTCCACCGGGGAGACGAAGATCTTGCCGTCGCCGAAAGCGCCTTTCTTGCCGGTGCGGGCGGCCTGCAGGATGACTTTAACGACGTAATCCTTGTCGGCCTCGCGGACTACGGTGAAGATCAGTTCCTTGGGTAACTCGTCGTAGGTCACCTCGCCGATCTTCATGCCGCGCTGCTTGCCGCGGCCATAGACGTCCATCTTTGTGACAGCAGGAAAGCCGGCGTCCATCAGTGCGGCGAGCACCTCGTCGGTCTTTTCCGGCCGGATAATTGCGCGAACCATAATCATGACTTGTTCCTTAGAATACGTTGAAAGAAATTACACGCCGACCAGGCCGAACTCCATGAGTAGCGACTCCAGCTCGGGCATTGACAATGGCTTGGGAATCACGAACATCTTGTTGTTGTCGATCGCCCGGGCCAATTTGCGATACTCGTCGGCCTGCGGGACGGTGGGGTCCCACTCGATGACCGTCTTCTTGTTGATTTCTGCCCGCTGCACGTCGTTGTCGCGGGGCAGGAAGTGGATCATCTGGGTGCCGATCTGCCGGGCAAGCTCCTCGATCATTTCTCGCTCGTTGTCGACCTTGCGGCTGTTGCAGATCAGGCCGCCGAGGCGGACGCCGCCGGCTTGGGCATACTTGAGGATTCCCTTGCAGATGTTGTTGGCGGCATACATGGCCATCATCTCGCCGGAGCAGACGATGTAGATTTCCTCGGCCTTGCCCTCGCGAATCGGCATGGCAAAGCCGCCGCAGACCACGTCGCCCAGCACGTCGTAGAAGACATAGTCGGTACCGGTGCCGGGTCCGTAGGCGTTGAGTTGTTCGAGGAGATTGATGGAGGTGATGATGCCGCGACCGGCACAGCCGACGCCTGGCTCTGGTCCGCCGGACTCCGTACAACGGGTTCGGTTGAAACCATCGCGGCAGATGTCGTCGAGTTCGACGTCTTCGCCTTCCTCGCGAAGCGTATCCAAGACCGTCCTCTGCGCCAGGCCGCCCAAGAGCAACCGGGTCGAGTCGGCTTTGGGGTCGCATCCGACCACCATGACTTTTTTGCCCATTTCCGCCAGGGCTGCCACTGTGTTTTGCGTCGTCGTCGATTTGCCGATGCCGCCCTTACCGTAAATAGCAATCTTTCGCATGGACTTTCCTTATCGTGCAGCAGGTTTCATGTGCGAGCTATCGGGAAAGCCCGCCACACCATGTAATATGGATTGCGGCGAAACGCTTGCCCGATGGTTGGTGAAGTACGCTCGTTCCCTAATGCAAGGAACGTGCCACACGCGCGAGAATCGAAGAATTGGGGAGAATCACCGCGAAAACCGTGGTTTGCCAGGCATTGCCGTAGAAGAGCAAACGATGCATGCGCAACAAATATGTCACGTCACCATGCTTTGGGATCGACAGATAAGGGGACATTCGCCTTAGGAAAGCGGCAAATCGCGGTCTATGATGATCGCGTGACAGAATTGTCAACGGCGGGCGGCCAAATGACATGAAGTGTCACAAATAGAAGAAGGTTCTCATGCGACATATTACCCCGGCATGCCTACTTTCGTGCCGGGGTAATATCTCGCGCCGGAGACGTGCGCGGGCAATGGCCGCAGACTTCGCTTCGCCAGTGCGGCGACTGTGCTACCAGGAGCTATCGCCGCCTCCATCGCCGCCGCCGCCAAAGTCCCCGCCGCCGCCGAAATCGCCGCTGCCAAAGTCCCCACCGCCGCCATCGCCAAAACCGCCGCCACTGTCACTGCTGGAATCATCGCCGCCAAAACCGCCGCCGCCGCCGTCGTCCGTATCGCCGCCAAAGACCCCTGCGCCGGGCTGATCGGCCGGCAACTCACCTTGATCGGACGATCCGAATCCACCGCTCGGCGCAGCCGTATCGCCCCACGATGAACCTTGATGGCCGCCACGGAAGAACGAATCGTACATCCAGTTGCCGGCCGCCGCGCCGAATATTCCTCCCAAGAGCGAACTGAAGAAACCACCGCCACCACCTCCGCCGTAACCGGGACCGTAACCTCCCGGACCATAGCCGCCGCCGGGCATCCCGCCAGGCCCGCCGGGCATCCCGCCAGACATCCCGCCACCGTAGGAACTGCCTCCACGAAAGGCCCGAATCAGCGCCCTGACAAGCCAGAAAACCAGCAGCGCAACGACTCCCAAGCAAATCCAACCCGTAAGGCTCGACAACCCCTGGATCGGCTGGTTGGGATTCCTTTGCGCGGGTACAGCGCCCCCGCCGCGCCGCTGACCCAAATTCTCTTCTACGTTGAACTCAATGGTGTTGGCAATTTCCAGCACGGCCGCATCGTATTGCTTATTCTCCATAAGCCCCGTGGCAGTTCTGACTAGGACGTCGCGTTCAGAAAGAGTGAAGGCCTTCCTGGCAACCGATTCATCGGGTTCGATTTGCAGGTAACCCGGCTTCCTGCAGATCAGCACATAGACACCCTTTATGCCCTCATCGGCCGCGCGCGTCTCGGCCCAACGGCGGAAAAATTTTTCCTTTTCCGCGGGCTTGTATTGGGCCTTCATGTTCTCCGGAATCGAGGGAAAGGTCTCGACTACTACCGTGACCTTGAAGCGGCGCTGGATATCTTGCATCTTCGCCATCGCCCGATCTACGGCCGACTTGGAGAAGAACTCCGCTCGATCGGTTATCTTCGGCTCGGCGGCCTTCGCCGCCGAGAGAACCAGCCCGTTGGCCAGGAAGGCCAGCAACAAACAACAGCCGGCTCGCAACATGGCAAAACTCCGGCATGGTTCAAAGTCGGGTAACACTTTCGCCGCGCTGTTCTGTAGGGAACGGCCTCCGTGCCGTTCCAAACTGGGCGGAACGGCACGGAGGCCGCTCCCTACGGGGTTGTTGCCCAGACAGCCCAAGAATTGAACCATGGCGAAACTCCTTGTGAGCGGGAAAAACATGCCACCTGCGATTATTGTTGCTTAGCCCTAGGGCGTTGGCAAGCCCGCCGCGTCGAGAACTTCGATCCGCACCCGCTCGATCCGCCGGCGCGTGGCGTCCAAGACCGTGATGCGGACATTTTGCCAAACAAGATCCTCCCCAGTGGTGGGGACGTGACCCATTTCATTGAAGACGAAGCCGCCGATTGTATCGTAGTCGGCGTCCTCGGGCAGGCCTAGGCCCAGCCGCTCGTTGATTTCGTCGATGTGTACTCGCCCCATCGCTTCGCAAACGCCCGGTCCCAGTTCACGGACGCCGTCGACGAGGGCCGGATCGTACTCGTCGACGATTTCCCCCACGATCTCCTCCAGCACGTCTTCCATGGTCACCAGCCCGGAGACGCCGCCATACTCGTCCAGCACCACGACCATGTGATTGCGGCTCTGTTGCAATTCCTGCAGCAAGGCGTCGATGGGTTTCGTCTCGGGCACGAATACCGGCTGGCGCAGCAACTTGGTCCAAGGGTCGCTGCGCTGCGATGGTTCGCGGGCCAACTCGGTGAGGAGGTCCTTGGCGTGCAGGATGCCGAGAATGTCGTCGCGGTTGCGGCCGTAGACAGGGATGCGCGTGTGCCCAGCGTTGATCACATGGTCGAGCATCTGTTCCCAGGAGAGCGCGGCGGGGATGGAGAGCATGTCGGTCCGCGGGGTCATGATCTGCGAGACATCGGCGTCGCCCAACTCGATCACGCCTTCGATCATCTCCCGGGCGTCCTCTTCCAACAGTCCCTCGCGATGCCCTGCGGAGACGATGGTGCGAATGTCCTCTTCGAACGATTCTTCGTCGGCGACCGGCAGATTGCGACCGGCGAGGCGGTGCAGGGCCACGTCGACGACGTGCGCGAGGACGGCCAACGGCGCGAGCAGGAAACTCGCGGCCCAGAGAACAGGCCAGGCGCGGAACAAGAATGGTTCGGCCCAGAGCCGGGCGACCGTCCAGGGTAGCCAGAGATTTGCAGCCAGTACCGCCAGTAGGGCCGCCAGCATGCCGGGCAGCCACGCGCCGACAGCGAAATCGAGCGACTGGCCGTATTGCCATAGCGAGATCCCGCCACCAGCGGCCGCCGAGACCAGGGCCAGGGTCCGCAGCGATTGCATGGCTAGGCCGACCTGCTCACGCCATTGCAAGACGTGGCCCAAGCGATCGGGCTTGTTTCGCCGGCGGCAAATCTCCTCCAGTTCCGCGGGCGAGAACTCAGCCAGCGCGCGGGCACTGATCGCCGCCAGGCAGGTAATGCCTAAGGCGGCAGCAGCGATTCCGAGGAGTACGGCGATGGACACGAGTGAAAGAACCTGAATGAGGAAAACAATCCGAAATTCGAAACACGAAATCCGAAACAAATCCAAAACTCAAATACGGAAATCCAAAACGTTCGTCATTACCGCCGCTTGATTCCAAGTTCCTTCAGGACTTCGGTTTCGTGCTTCTGCATTTCGGCCCGCAAGGCGGGGCTGCTGTCGTCATGTCCCACAAGGTGCAATATACCGTGGATCACGTACAACAGCAACTCATCCTGCGGCAGCCAGCCATACTGCGGCGCGGCCCGCAAAGCAGTCTGGGCGCCGACAATCACCTCGCCCTCCAAGCCGTCGTCCTCGCCCAGCGCAAAGCTCAGCACGTCGGCCGGGCCGCGGTGCCGCAGATACCGCCAGTTGAGCCGAGCAATCGTTGCGTCGTCGACCACGGCCACACTGATGCGGGCCTTGCGCACTCCCGCGGTGCGCAGCACGCTGCGCACGGCCCTGCGCAGCAACCGCCGCTCCAAGGACAAATAAGACTGCTCGTTGGCGATCTCGATGGTAAAGTCGATGCAAGCGGCCGGCTTCATGGACGCGGAAATCCCAATTCAAATAGATGGCCACGGAAGAAACACGGATGGAACACGGAGACAAAATCCGTGTTCTGTCCGTGTTTCATCCGTGGCTTGTGCCGTTTTGGATTTTTCCCGTTTGAATTTCTGATTTGTTTCGTATTTCCTGCTTCGTATTTCGAATTTTCTTTTAGGCGGAGCGTTGATCGGGATACTTGAGCCGTCCATGGTAGATCGAGGCCACCGACATCGTAAGGCTGCGTTCGATGGCGCCCAATTCGTGCAGCGTGAGGCCGCTTTCGTCGAATTGCCCCCCCTGCAAACGCCGCTGCGAGAGGTCGCGGACGAGGCCTTCAATGCGGCTGGGCGTGGGATCGACCAGGGTCCGGCTGGCGCTCTCCACAGCGTCGGCCAGCATGAGCACGGCGGCCTCCTTGGTCTGTGGCTTCGGGCCGGGGTAGCGGAACAGGTTCTCGTCGATCTCGCTGCCGTTGGGATCGGCGGCCTGCTGCGTGTGCGCGCGATCGTAAAAGTATTCCATGAGCATCGTGCCGTGATGCTGTTGGATCATGTCGATGATCGGTTGCGGCAGATGGTGCTGCCGGGCAAGGTCGGCGCCGTCCTTGATGTGGGCGATGATCACCAGCGTGCTCATGGCGGGCACAAGCCCCTCGTGGCGGCTGCCCTCCTTGCCCTGGTTCTCCACGAAGTAGCCCGGCTTGAGCATCTTGCCGATATCATGAAAATAGGCGCCTACGCGGCAGAGCAGGCCGCGGGCGCCGATGGTTTCGGCGGCGGCCTCGGCGATCGAGCCGACCGTGATCGAGTGGTTGTAGGTGCTCGGCGCGCGGCGCACCAGTTCCTGAAGAACGGGATGCGTGATGTCGCCCAGTTCCAGCAGGCTCAGGTCGGTGAGCACGCCGAAAAGGCGTTCCACGAAGGGCAGCAAGGTCGTCATGAAGCACCCGGCCAGCGTGGCCCAGACAAACTGCCACCCGGCGCCGAGCAACAGCGCCAGGCCCAACGGCTGGTTGTCGATCAAATTCATGGCCAAGTCCAACAAGGCGGCCACACAGCCCGCGAACAGGCCCACATAGATCAGCTTGCTGCGGGTGCGGATACGGCCCAGGTTCAGGGCCGCGGCGGCCGTCGTGCCGAACATCAGCAGGTACATGGGCAGGTTCTCGCCCATCGCCAGCACGATGATCCAGGAAACGACGCCCGAAAATAGCAGGGCCAATTCCGAGCGATAAGCAATGGCCATGGTCATGCCAAAGAGGATCAGCCACACCGGTTCGGCCCGCCAGGGGTCGACGGAGGCCCAAACGGCCGCCGCCACGGTAGCCACGGCCAGGGTCAGGGCGCCGGCCAGGCGGTCCAATTCGGCCTGTACACCGCGTTGCCGGTAGCGCATGTAGATCCCGCAGAGCGTGAACATGGCGAAGACCACCGCGAAGACCGCGGTGCCGCGGCAGAGACGGTTCAGCAGCGGCCGCTGGGCCAGAAATTCCTTGTATTCCAGCTTGAGCAGCTTGAGCGTTTCGTCGTCGATTGGTTCGCCCGTTTTCACCAGCGGCTCACCCACGTGGAAGGGGATCATGGACGGTTCGACGTTGGCGGCGTTCTCCTCCTGGGCCGCCTTGCTCGCCTCGGCGTCGAGCGTAAAGGTGGTCAACGGCTTGGACGGATTGTGGAGCCGCGGGTCGAGCCAGGCGTAGATTCGGGCGGCAATCGTCTTCGAGTTGAGTCCCTCGACCAGCGCCTGCCGGATGGCCTGCGGATCGATTGTCACATCGCTGACCTCGACCTCCCGCCGCTCCGCCGGGTTCTCGGCCGAGTGAGCCAGGATGGTCTTCTTGTTGTAACCTTTGAGACTTTGCGTGAGATCGGCCAGCAAGCCGCGTTGTTCCAGCGGAGCGAAGGCCTCGGCCACGACGCGATCGAGTTGTTCGAGGTTCTCCTTGCCGGCCAGGGCCTTGCGGAATTCGGGAAAGCCGGCCAATTCCGCCTGCGGCTTGGGCTCTTTCACGGCCTTTTCAGCCGGCGTTTGGAATTCCTTCCAAATGGAGGCGGTCTTTTCGGTCAGCGTTTCGGTCTTGGTAAGTTCCGCGACCGTATTGCGCAAATCGGCCCGCAATTGTTCCAGCGGCCGGGTGTCCTGGGTGAAGATGGCCTTGGTTTCGTCGCGGGCCTTGAGCCGCGCCTGGGCGGTCTTCTCGACCTCTTCCTTCTTGAATTCTACCCGTGCCGTCACATAACGGGTGGGCGTCATGCCGGTCCGCCAGTGCAAAGGCGGATCCCAGGCCTTGATGATCGCGCAGACCGCCACCGCCGCGAGCAGAGCCAGCGCCATGCGCGACAACATGTCGCGATGCCAGAGGCCCAGCCAGGCCCGCTCCCAGTGTCCCGGGGGCAATTCCAGCGCCGCTACGCGCTCGGATCGTGTACGTCGTTGACCGCCGTTGGCCATAGCCTATCACTCATCAATCCACCGACGTGGGGTAGGTGGGGACATTTATTACGTATTGTTTCGCTTGGGAGCACCATGCTCGTAGGCGTTGACGATCTTCTGCACCAGGGGGTGGCGAACGATGTCGCCGC
>CAZTPX010000297.1:0-1224 GCA_964615095.1 uncultured Planctomycetaceae bacterium
ACCGCTGTCCAAGACGTTTTCGATCCAAGGGGGCCAACCCTGCGCCTGGAAAGCATCCAGGATCGCCATCTGGTTCGGCGCCAAACGGTAAAACCGACGGATCACCATGCCACCTATTTTCAACTCGCGGCCTTCGAATGACGGTCCGAGGGCTGAAGCCTGGCGTGTGGAAACCGACCCCGAGGGCGCGGCAAGACCCGCCCAGCCCGTCCTCTCCAGGCGCCGGATCAGGGCGCAGAGGCTCAAACCTTCCGGCAGGCAGCGCAGACGTGGTTGGTTTGGGTGTTCCCGCATGATGCACGAGCGGCATGACGGCCCGTGCAACTCTTCCCGGGGCAGGAATCCCGGTTGGTCTATATTGCCGATCGTGGGATCTGGACTACGCCGGGCATCTGCTGACGAATCGTCACGCAGGAACCGATCGACAGACTTGGAAAGTTCAGGGTGGCTCAACTCGGACTCTCCCTTCGAGTACGGACGGTGTCGAATCTGCGAGGACGAAGCGGTCCCGGCTCCCGCCAGATCCGCCTCTTGTGGTGCAGACCTCCCGCCTGGCGAAAAAAGCAGGCGGGACGCCTGCGCCACAAGCCGCGATCGACCAACTCATTCTTTTACGACTCCTTAAGGCACCAGCGGCGGGCCGGGCTGAACGAACAGATTTTCGAAGAACGCGCGGTAGATCGGCTGCAGGTGATCGGGGCACCAGAGCCCGCCGCGCTGCCGGGCGGCTTGACTCCGGTCGGCATAAAAGGCCGCGTCGTCCCAAAGACGCATGATCGTCTGCACCCAAGGCTCAACCTCTTCCGCCGTGGGCGCGGCGTTGGACTCGAGCGTGCAGCGGCTGGGAAGGTCGAAGAGAAAGCCCGCGTCGCCCACGATCTCCGGCAGGCCGCCGCGGCGGGCGGCAAGCACGGGGATGCCGTTGAGCATGGCCTCCATCGCCACCATCCCCGCCGGCTCCGACAACGACGGGATGAGAAGGACCTTCGTCAAGGCGTAGAAATCGCGGGGATTGGGCGTGGTGGGCATGGTCCGCAGGTTGGCGATGCGGCTGAAATCGATGCCCAGCCGGGGCAAGAGGCCCTTCTTGGCCACGCCTTCCACTACCAGGAGCGGGATGTCGGGACGCCGCTGCGAGAGGACTTCCGCGATGCGGGCGAAGACGAAAACGCCCTTACGCGGCTCCGGATTGACGAAGGTGAGGTAGCGCGTCGTCCCCTCTCC
>CAZTPX010000297.1:1324-8161 GCA_964615095.1 uncultured Planctomycetaceae bacterium
CTTTGGGAGAGGGTTAGGGATATTGGTCCCCTCTCCCTCTGGGAGAGGGTTAGGGATATTCGTCCCCTCTCCCTTTGGGAGAGGGTTAGGGATATTGGTCCCCTCTCCCTCTGGGAGAGGGTTAGGGTGAGGGCTCTTGGTTCCCTCGCCCACCGGGAGCGACCAACCTGTGCTCGGTACAGGAGTCGGAACGGCACGGAGTCCGTTCCCTACAGGAGCGACGCAGACCCGCCGCGGATCGATCACCAGCGGGAACTTCTGGCAGGCCAGCCGCATGGCGTCCCAGTAGTACTGCCGCGAGAACTCGGAGAAGACGATCACGTAGTCGGTGGCCACAAAGGCCGCCGGGTCGAAATAGGCGAAATTGTGCAGGGCGAAGAGCACGGGGATGTCGAGCCGCTTGGCCAGCCGCTGGATGGCGTAGGCGCTGGGGTCGCCACCGTAGGTCCAGACCACGTCCGGGCGTTGCTCCTTGAGGAAGTGGTCGCAGGCGGCCAGGAATGCCTCGAACTCCTCGTTGCCGGCCCAGGGGCGGCTGTAGGCCGCGCGGAAGAGCGTCACGGGTACGTCGCCGTGCGCGGTGAAGAGGAACTGGCCCCGATAGGCGCCGATGGTGGCGTCGCGGAAGTGGTAGCGTGCGCCGTACTGGTCCAAGATGTCCTCGATGGCCACGTCTTCCAGGGCGTCGAGGTGCGAGCAGCAGAAGACCTGGCAGTCGAAGCCCGACTGGGCCAGCAGTTGCAGGGCATCGAGGGTGGAAGTCGCCGCGCCGTTGGTGGGATCGACCGCGCAGTGGGCCGAGACGAAGGCGATCTTGCCGGTCTTGCGGGGCTTGGCCAACAGCGAGCGGTTGCCATACATAGGCTTGCCCTGCCGCCAGTTGTCCAAGAACATTGCACGCTGACGCGGAGTGACATGCGGACGGCGGTTCGTGCCCGTCAGCCGCACGTGGTAGCGGCCGCTTTTCAGGGGCGGGAAGGTGAAGCGGGCGCCGGCGCGGACCAACCGCTTCCAGTAGTCCCAATCGGGCTGCCAGCAGCCCTCGTGAAAGCCGCCGGCCTTCTGCCACCACTGCCGCTGCTGGGCCACGCCCAGGGGCATGACGATGTTCTGCAGGAAGAGTCCCTGGGCGACCGTGGCGGGCGACCAGGCCGGCTGCCGCCCGTTGGCGGGGCCGTCTTCGTAGACGTAATCGTAGCCGAAGACCAGCACGTCGCTCGTGTCACAGAGCCGGCGGATATTTCCCAAGTAATCGGGGTAGTACTCGTCGTCGCGGTCGAGGAAGGCGAGCACATCGGCCCGGGCGGTTTCGATAGCCGCATTGCGGGCCGCAGCCACGCCGCGGTTCTCCGCCGAGTGGGCGATGCGGATGCGGCTGTCGGCGGCGGCCCAGCGCTGGAGGATGTTCCAGGTGTCGTCGGTCGAGCCGTCGTCGACGGCCACGAGTTCCCAGTCGGCGAATTCCTGTTGCTGGAGCGAGCGCAGGGCGCGGTCGAGCGTGAAGGCCCCGTTATGGACGGGCATGATGACGGAGATCGAGGGTTGCATTGTCTTGCCTTGATTATGTGAGGACGGAACGCGATTCAGCAAAACGCCTTGCCTTGGAGGTACTTCTTCCAGAAATCGACGACCGCCTGGTCCATCCGCTCACGCGTGTAGTACGATGCGCAGTCGCGTGCCGCTTCCAGCAAGTCGGCGTATCTAGGCCCGGCGGCGGCAACCAAGCGGACGGCTTGCGCCAATAGCTCGGCGCACTGCGTGCAATCGTCCTCCTCGGCCCAGAAGCCGTTGCGGGCCGTGGTGAACTGGCGGGCCCCGAAACCGGTGAAGCCCGCGGTTACGCAGCCGCTGGCCAGGGTCTCGATGATCGTCATCGAAAATGACTCGAAACGGCACAACGCCAGGCAGACCGCGCTTTGGCCGAGCACCGCCGCGACCTGTTCCTCGGAGAGGCCCCGCATCTCGACCCACGGCAGGGAGGCGAACTCGGGGTTTTGCGCGCAGAAGAGGTCCCAGATGAACGCCGCCTCCAAGGGCCGCTTGTGCGCGGCAAAGGCGATCTGGAGCTTCTTGTCGCGCTGTGGGCGAAAAAGCGTCTGGTCGATGCCCACCGGCACGATGGCAATGGGCATGGAGGGAAAGCGCAGGCGGCAGAAATCGGCAACGCTGCGGCCGGCACAGAGAATGCCCGAGACGCCAAACTCGGCGTAGTCGCGGCGGCCGCCCAAGCCACCTAGCCCGCGGACCACCATGAACTGGTTCTGGCAAAAGACCAGCTTGCGGTTGGGCCAGGCGGCGAAGGCATCCAAAAGGGCGTAATGATTCTCGGGGAACACCAGAATGTCGTCGCGGCTGGCCTGGGCCACGTCGATGATGGGGGCGGCGGACTGGAACCAGCCCGGCGGTTCCGCCCCCGGCGTGGCGATGACCGCGTCTAAGCCCGCTTGGCGCAAGGCCTCGACGTGCCGGAAGGAAATCTTGATACCGCCGGCGATCTCCGTTGCCGGCCAGGATAGGTAATCGATCCGCGCAGTCATAAACGCTCCTCATAGGCACGGGTTGGAGTGAATACCGACGAATCCCGGGCCGGAAAAACCATCGCGAAGCCCTGTCAAGACTCTTTGTTACCAGGATCGTGGAGGCACGGCCGCAGTCCAATCCGTGCAAAGCGTGGTTCCGAGAAGGTCCAGGTAAGGCGACGGGCTCACGCGGTTGACCAACCCACAGATCTCCCGAAGCGAGTTCTCGGGAGTCTGGTCATGGCCATCCAGCCAACTTGACAGATTGTTGTCGCGGAAGGGGAGCGCGCCTCGCACACCCAGCAACAACATGTCGTGTTCCGGCCGCCAGTAGTTTCCATATTGCAGCGGCGCCTTGCTGCGGACGAGTACGGCTTTGTAACGGAAGCCCCAAGCCAGGAGCACAGAAAGCCCCAAGAGCAGCGACTCCGGCGGCACCCAGAGGTGCAAGTGAGCCTGCTGGGCCGCGACCAGTTTGACCGGCAGACGGCAGAGTCCCTTGTGTAGATTGGCAATCTTTCTCTTCCTCTGGGGGCGCCAGGGTGGATCGGCATAGATGCAGGCAAACCGCCTCTGCTGTTGGGCCAGGCTCATCAGGCCCTTGGTCAGCGCCTCGAAGGGGTTCTTGTCATCGTCCGGTTTTGCCGCGTCGGCGCATACCTTTGCTAGGTGGAGCAATCCCTGGGAAGTCAGTTCCCTGCCTTCCACTTTGGTTTGTTGCACATAGCGGACAAAATCCTTTTCCGGCACGGAACTTTCGCGCTGGTAGCGGGACGACTGGATGGGGGATATTCCCAGATCTGCTAAAGTAAGATCGCGATTACGACCGGGCGACGTATGATCGCCGCCCGGCAAGGAAAGGTCAGCCAAAAGGCTCCCTATCCGCCGTTCGCAGAGTAGTTTTATTTCCCCTGCCCGATTTTGGATTTCCAGGTTCATGGCCGCGGACTTCGCGTAGTGGCGAATCGCTTCCGCCCGATCGCGGAGATCATCGAGCTTCTTAAAATCGCTACACGCGACCAAAGCACGACGCGACTCCTCCAATAGGGCAAGGGCACGGGAAGGAGATGAGATATCATTCATGGTTCTTTCCAAACAGGACCGGGCAGGGAAAAATAAGCCTCCACCAACCTAGTTGCGATTTGCCCCTGAAATTCGGCGCTGAAAATCACATTTTTCGAAAGAATTCATGGGCGGCGTGCTGCCAATCCCCTCGAAGGGACAAGATAACACCGTGTTATCTTGGGCAGGGGATTAGCCGATTAACGCTTACCAACCTAGCTACAGAATAGCCGGCATTTGACGTGCAAAAGCTTTGCCACAATGAAGTTACGCCAACACGAGCCGGCCGCGGGTTGGCCTCGGTCGAGACGGCTTGCCACGATCGCGGTAAGCGCATTACTGGACTGGCCTGAGCAAGATTACATCGTGTAATCTTGCTCTTTTTCGGATCCCTGAGCACAGATGTTAGTCGTGTGCTTGCGGTCTGCTGGGAGGCTTGCTCGCCGACGTTGCGACTCCATCGTCGTGTGGCGTCATGGCATATCCGAAAACTCCCTGTGTAGCTTCCCGTACGGCCAAACTGGAACCTTCCTCATAGGCCGAGGCGGCAGGCGGCTACAAACGGTATTGCCAGCGTACGTCTTCCTCCCGCATCACGGCCGTGTGCAGGAGGAGTGTCAGCCGACGGCGCCTGTGCTGCAGCAACTGCCGCCATTTTTCCGAGAGGCGGCAGGGAACCGGGCCCGTTGCCGGCCGTTCCCACGTCTGCTCCTCGCCGGGCGTGGCGTGTTCCGTCCTACGGAGGAGTTTGAGCAGCCACAATGCCCCGCAGACAGGCAACCGCCCGTCCGCAGACTTTTCGTGGACTATCCGCCACGTCAACCCTGCCGAATCCAGCACGGAGACGGCGCCGGGAGACTCGCGGAACCAACAGTCGGCGGTGCAGATCTTTCTCCGTACCATTCGGACCATGCGGTCGAGGATCTGCAACTTCTTCGTGGCCACGCAAATCTCACGGGAAAGCTGGGGCAACTGACTTCGGCCGGGAAAAATCTCCTTCATCCACCGTGCGTCCCGTCGCATGGCCTCAGCCGCCTCCAGGCCATAACGGGCGACAAGGGTTGCCGCGAACTGCTCCCGCGCGCTGCGGGCTCGGGACAGTTCGTCTGCAAACGTTTGTTGGTGTTGCTGGTAAATTGACATTATCCGTAGCGTAGGCATGGCAGGACTCGCTCGTTCCGTAGTCTCTATGGTTGCAATGGAAAGCGGCTTAGTATAGTACGTACTGCCCTCTCCCCTGATCAAGTTAAGTGGAAAGGCAATGACTTGGTCCGTTGAATTGTTGACAATCGTTTCGCCGCGCAAGGCGGCTTGATTCCGCCTCAGCGGTAAGATTTCTGACCGGCGTGCAGATTTTGAATAGCGGCGGCCTGCGGTCGCTTTTGTGCGGCTGCTCCACCCATAAGAACAACCGTTGCTGCATGATGAAATCCAGTTTTTCTAGGAGATTGACGTTCTCATACCTTGGCGTTCTGCAGGAAACTTGCCCAATCATCGCTGATCCTCCCTACTCGGAGGGAATCGGAATTTTGCGAGTTGCCCCACAAGCCGCATTATCGGCTCGCGCCGGTCAACCAAAAAATCTCGATATTAGGAAAGCCGAACTCCCTCAGCTTCAGTTGGTGTTATAATGACGGGACGATCAAGAACCAACGGCTCTCGTCTTACTTAGTTGCACTCGGCAGGCAATTGTCGGCGCGGGGCCCCAAAAAAATCGTAAAGGAGCCCATCTTGGACGAGTCCGGCGATAACCCTTCGTTTGACGACGTAGAGAAATTCCAAGACTTGATGCGCCGCGTGCGGGAAGGATCGGAGGACGCCGCATGGGAGGTCTGGCGGGACTACGCAAAACTTCTTTTCCACACCGTGCGTCGCATTCTCAACCCCAAGCTGCGCTCCCAGCTCGATTCCGGCGATTTCGCGCAGTGGGTATGGCTTTCGTTCTACCGTGTCCGCGAAAAGGCCGGCCGGTTCGAGACGCCGCAACAGCTCATCAAGTTCCTGCTGGGTATGGCCGAAAACAAGGTGCAAATGGAAACCCGTCACCGCTTGGCAACGGAAAAACATAATATCGACCGGGAAGTCCCCTTCCGTGAGTCCCTGGGCGAAGAGGACCCCGGCGTCACCGCGCGCGAGCCGGGGCCGGTGGACGAGGCTATCGCCCGGGAACGATGGGAACGACTGCTGCAAGGCCAGTCGCCGCGCTGTCGGCGGATCATCCAACTCAAACGGCAAAGGTACTCGTGCGGCGAAATCGGGAAGCTCCTTGACATCGATCCAGAAACCGTCCGCCGCTTCCTCAAGAAACTCCTTCGCGCAAACTTGGAATGACCGATTCATCTTCTTCCCTTCGTGACGAGACGGTCGCCCGCCCCGACACTGACGGCTGCCTCTCCTGGGCCCTGCGCATAGCGTCCATGGTCAAAGAGCGTTGGCGGCGGGGCGAAGCTGTCGACGCGGTGGGCGTCCTGGCAAGCCATCCCGGGCTGAAGAACCATCCGACGATCGTTTTCGAATTGGCCTACGAAGAATACAGCGCGCGACGGAAAGCAGGCGAGTCGCTGGATACCATGGCCTTCTCCCAACGGTTCGAGTCGTTGGGGCCGCGACTGTACTTCTTCATTACATTCCGCAGAGGTCTGGAGAACGACCCCCAGTACGCCGCCTTGCTCAACGGCGCGGCCTGGCCTGAGCCCGGCCGCCACTTCCTGGGTTTCGACCTGATCGGCGAGATCGGGCAGGGCGGGGCGGGACGAGTATACCTGGCCTCGCAACCGGCATTAGGCCGGCGGGTTGTGGTCAAAGTGGCCCTACAGAACGGCCACGAGGCAAAGATCCTGGGCCGCTTGCAACACGACAACATCGTTCTCGTGCATTCGATCGTTGAGGACGAGGCGAGCGGCCTGACCGCCTTCTGCATGCCCTACCTCGGGCGGGCCACGCTGGCCGCCGTGCTGGTCCGTGCGCATGCCGCTGGTCGCCCGCCGCTGCGGGCGCAGGCCATCCTGGATGCCGTCCGGGCGGCCAACCAAGGCGCGGACCCGCCGGAGTCGCCACCGCCCGACCACATCTTTTCCAACGGATCGTACGTCGAGGGTGTGGTTCACCTGGGTGTGCAACTCGCCGAGGCCCTCGCGCACGTTCACGCCGCCGACATCTTCCATCGCGACCTCAAACTGTCGAACGTCCTCATGTCGCCCAATGGGCGGCCCAAGCTCTTGGATTTCAACCTCTCCGTCGACAAGCGTCAGTCCGT
>CAZTPX010000298.1:0-8145 GCA_964615095.1 uncultured Planctomycetaceae bacterium
CACCCCCCGCCAAAGGCGAAACGGATCGCCCGGAGCTTAAGCTAGTGCCATTCGCCTCAGCCACCACCGCGGCAGATAGCTGGCTCACTTCTGGCCGCCAAACTGGTGCAATTCCCGGCCACCGCCGACACGGGTACCGTTCTGGCCTGCGATCCGTCCGCTTTACTAGCCGCGCACGTTGCGACACTTTCTAGCCCTAGGTGTCGTCGCGGGCGCGGCTGGTAAAGCGACAACCCGCATGCTTCATCGGGCAAATCGAGGGGTGCGTCGAGTTCCAAGGCGCTGTCTACCACCGCGGGGAAGGGAACCACGAATTACACGAATTACACGAAAGGGAGGGGAGACGCGGGGAGGATGTCCGAGGGCAGAGGGAGAGATTAGAGCTTAGAACTTACGAAACTCCGTCACGCCGCCCATATTTTTACCCCCAATATTCTGTCGTTCTTCCTGAAAAACGACATGAATATACGTGAAAATAAGGCTCGCCGGGCATGTTCTTTTCCCACATATTCCTTTCCCACGTCCCCCCAATTCTCTTGTCCGCAATGTTTTTGCGGAAGTGGTGGAGTTGGGACGAAAGATCCGCAAGGCCGATGGCGGCGTCTCAACGCTGGCGGAGTAGCCGATGTTCTTGCTCGACACTGATCGCATCGTGATCCTCCGGCGCGGTGATAGTGTGGAGTTGCACCGGCTGCTGCAACGAATGGCCACGCACCCCGATACGGATTTCTACTATCCGGTTGTCGCCTTCCACGAGCAGATGCTCGGTTCCCATGCATACGTCGCGCGGGCGAAAACCCGGCGCGATGTCGTTGGGGGCCATGCAAGCACCGTGTCCGGTCTGTGCCCGCGGCCGCCAGCCACCCCGGGAAGCCCCTCTTCCGCCGCGGCCTAGACAGACTTCTCAGGCATACCGGCTATCGTTCGCCGACAGGCGGAATGCGATACCAACCCGCAGCGCAAGCGAGGACCGGGAGTCGTTCCCTCGTCGAGCATGCCGCACACGGTGCCCGCTGCGGATTGGCATAAATCGTATCATTGCAAACCCTGCAAAGGATGAAGCCGCGACTCCAAACGGCTCATTTCTTCCGAACGCTCTAAGTGCTCGGTCGCATTGACTGGATTGAGCAAGAGCGGCAGAGGAGGCGTCTGGGGCAAACTCTCCGCCGGTGTTGCCACCGGCTTCTCGGGCAGCTTCTCCAGCGGCTTTTCTTGGACCTTCGGGACCGGCGCCGACTTCTGGTCTGGGGGCGGGACTGGCGGCGTGCCAGGCTGTGCCCCACCCGTCGGGAGAGACTCGTTTCGCGGTGGCACGACCAGCGCCGGCGTCACGGCCTCCACACTCGGTCGGCCTGGGGGCGCCGGGATCGTCTCGGAAACGGCGCGCGAATTGGCTGGCCCTTCAAGCTCGTTCTTGCCATGCACACATTGTGGAGTGGGGGCAGCGCCCACCTCAGCCCCACAAGCCAGCGTCGCCATGCAGCCCTCTTGCCAGGGTTGCCAAAGCGTAGGGTGGAAACCAGAACACGGACCATATTCCGCATCCCAGCACTGGGCGCCGCACGGGCTGCCCTTGAGCACTTGGTTCGCAGGTGGCAAGCAAGGGGATTGCCCCAGCCCGCAGCCAGCCACTATGGCCAACATTCCCAGCGCAGGGACGATCCCCTGACACGCTCGGATCCGCGCAGCTTGATTTGTCATGTGCATTCCTCCCCTGATGCGAACGTAGTCCTAGAAAGTCCCGTTGGGGTTTCCGCCGCCTTCCAACACGTGGCCCGAGAATCGTGTGACGGTGCCGGCTCCCAAGATCGAGAAGCCCATCACGCGCTCGATGGGGGCGATGATCTTGCCCAACGCCGTATCGGCGGCAATCCACCCGTCTTCGGCAATGAAAACGCGGTCGCCGGGCAGGACCTGATAATTCGAGCGGGCGTTGGCATTGGCCGTGATGTCCTCCCAATTGACGGGCAGGCGCTGCACGCCCCCGACACAGTCGGTGGGGCGGGCGATCCAGATTCTCTTGGAAGAGACCCGCTGCAGACCATTGACTTGCGAAATGGCATCGAAGACCGTCTCGTTGCCGGTGATAGGGAAGCGATAAACGCCATCGCCGAAACCGGCCCCCTGCGTTACCACATAATAGATCTTGCTGTTGTATCCGTAGACTTCCAGTGAGACCTCAAGGCTATCGAAGAACTGCAGGAGATATTGCTGCACGGCCATTTTGGCTTGGGCAACCGTCAGGCCGACGACGGAGACGCCGCCGTACGACCCCAGGGTGACCGTGCCGTCCATGGCCACCAAATGCGGCCCGCTGATACGTTGCCGCGCGGCGCTGTCACCCAGACTGACGGAGACTTCCGCACTGACCAGAACCGTCCGGAGTTGTTTGAGGATAACTTCTTTGGCCTCGCTCACGGTCTTGCCCGCCAGGTAAACGGTACCGTAGTGTGGACCCAAGGTGACCGTTCCGTCCGCTCCAATGACGAAAATCCCCGCGATCGGGGACTCCGCCGGAGTTCCCGTCACCTGAATGACAACCGTGTCAAAAGGCTGCAGATGATAGGGCTGCTTGGGGACCGCGTGGATGGCTTCGATCAGAAGCACGTCGGGCGGTTCGATCACGTAGGGCGGCAGGACACTCTTGCGCAGCTCGCGGGGGATACAATCACCATCAGCAGGAACTGGCGGCGGCGAAATCCGTGGGAAAAATACCTGACAACCGCTGGTGGCCAGGACGGTAAACACGATTCCCAAGCAAACCGTCGGCAGCCGACTGATTTGAAATCCCATTATCCCACCCCGCCATCCATGCATGCGATTTCCGCTTGACGTAGTTTCATTACAATCGGATTATTTGCTAATCTCTACGCAATCGGAATAATCGGCATTATCCTCCTGATCGCTACAGTTTTTCAGGCGGTGCGCGAAAAGGCCGAGAAATTTCGCCGGATGACGGCATGATCCGTTGTAACGGGTGGGACACGATTCCGGCAAGTAGACTGCCCGCGGTTGAGATTGTCCGCATCCATAGTAAACCCGAAGCGCAAGCGAGGGAACGACTTAGGCTCTTGCTGGCGCTTCGGCTTAGTGTCAGTCTCAAGTGCGGGCCGTATAACCGGGCGGGAATCCCCCTGTCGGCTGTCGCCTATTGCTCATCCGCACCCGACCCTGCAGCATCGCCACCCACATTGCTGGCGACGTTGGCTGCGAGGTCTGCGCCGAGATCGCCAAAGAAGGCGTCGCTCGCACTGCGCACGAGGCTTTCTGAGGTAAGCGAGGTTGTCTCCGCGGTGGCAACGCCACGCCTCCCCCACTCGCCGCTCTGACCGAAAATGTCGGCGGCGACCCGCGGCGACTGAGGACCTTCGCCGAAGTATTGGGCCAGCGCTGCGGACCGTTGGCCGTCGTTGCCGCTGCTGCTGTTCGTGTCTTGGAACAGCCCTCCCGAGCCAAAAACCACGTCCAAGGCCGCCGGATCGAGCGCCGGCCGGGCGGTCGACAATGACGTGTGCGTCCCTGTCTCTACGGCGACACTGGCGTCCGCGTAGTCCGCAGTCGTCAGGGGAGACTCCGCGGCGGCGTCAACACTGAGCGGCACGCTGGCCGTGATCGTCAGGGCATCGAAAACATTCGCCACACCCAGCGCGTTGGCCGCAGCGGACGCCGCGGTATCATAGCTGGCCGCGCTAGCGACGGAGATGGGCGTCGTGGTATTGATATCGCCCGACTGCTGGTAGGCCACCAAGTCGGGTACCAGGCGATTGGCCACGGGGGTTCCCAGGCCGGTCACCATGTTGTAGCCGGCCGCAGCGCTGTAGCCGCCGTTGCTGCCGCTGGTGATGCTGTTGAAGTCGGTCTGCGGCAGGCTGTACAGGGCCTGCTGGGCATCGGTCGGGGTAGTGCTATTGAGGGTTGGCTGTCCGGCAGCCGACCGACCCTGGTTGACCAGCGCGAAGATGCCTGCCCAGCAGGGGGATGACAAGCTGGTGCCGCCCACGACCTCGAACGAACCATCCGCGGAAAGGTTGTACGCGTCGGAGATCCATGCCCCCGTGCCTGGGTCGGCGACGAAGGACACGTCTGGAGTGCTACGGAAGCCGGTGGACTGTACGCCCTGTTGGTAGGTCGGCTCCGGTTCGTAGAGGCTCGTGCCGCCGCCGCTGCCGATCAGCATACCCGCGGAGTTGGAGAAGTAGCCCCAGCCCGTTTCGCTGCCATAAGAATTATCGGCGTTGACATAGAGGCTGGTGCCGCCGACGGCCACCACGTTGGGCGAGAAGGCCGGGTATTCGGGATCGGCCGTGCCATAGTCGCCCGTGCTGGCCACGAAGGTCACGCCCTGGTGGCCGGCAGGGGTGGTGAAGTCGGCATCGTAGAGGGCTTCATCCTGGGCCAAGACGGCCTGGCCCTCGGCGAAGCCCCAGCTCATCGAGACCACCGAGACACCCGGCTGGTTGGCCGCGGTGACCACGCTGGACATGAGGTCGGCGAGCGACTGGCTGTTGGCCTCCACGAGGATGATCTGGGCCCCCGGCGCCATGGCATGCACCCATTCCACGTCCAGGGCTTCCTCGAGTTCCCAGTTGCTGCTGCCGGCCCCGCTGGGGTCGGTGGCGGGCAGCGGACTCATCTGGCCGCTCTGATTGAGCACGGTCAGGAACGACGATGCCGGGCCGTACTGCTGGTACAGCGTGGGACCGGAGGCGGTCAACCCGAACTGGCTGTCGTAAATGTCCAGGGACTGGGCGATGGCGGGATCATCGTAGGCATCGACGATGGCAATCGTCTGGCCGCTGCCGTCCAGAGAGAGGCTGTTGATGCCGTAGGCCGTGCGGATCTGGGCGGGGGTGTAGGCCAGGCCGACGTCGGCCAAGCTGGCGTTGGTGACATTGCCAACGCTGTTGATGCTGCTGAAGACTGTGTTGGCTCCCGAAGCCACGGCCGCTCCGGCGCTCGTGCTGGAGTTGAGGTCCACCAGAAGCTGCATCACCGTCCAGGTGCTGCTGTTCGCTACGCCGAATGCGGCGCCATTGACGCCGACGTTGTAGCTGTCCATGCCCGAGCCGGCCGCCGACGTGGTGAAGTGGCTGTCGATGCTATGGACGTTGATGCCGGCGAGGTTCGTGCTCGTGGCATAGACGGAGAGGGCCGCCGCCAGCACCTGCTGGTCGCCGCCGCTGAACTTGGCATAAGCGCTCGCCACAGCGCTGTTGGTGAAATAGGTGCCGTTGGAGTTGACCAGGGAATGACCGCTGGCGGCGGCGGACCCGTAAAGGTTCGGAAAACTTGTAGCCAGCCATAGGGCCAGGTTGGTTGCGTTGGAGCCGCCGTTGAGATCCTTGATCACGGTCTGGCCGGTCGTGGTGCTCCAGTAGCCGGCCGTGGCGAAGGCCCCGCTGCTAACGGCCGGGTCGCAGAAGGCCGTCGTGCCGCCGTTGTCGCTGTCGATATACCGACCCTCAGCGTGGTACATTACGTTGCTGTTATCGGGGCCATAGGCACAACCATTGTAAGTCTGAGGTACCAGCACATTGATCGCCGGACCACAGACAAAGTCGATCTGATAGTAAGAGTTGGGGATCAGGACCTCCAGCGAATAGGTTCCCGGCGTGAAGGTACGGCTGTCCTCGTCAAAGATCTGCTGCTCATAGGCCAGCGACGCGTTCCAGCTCGAACTCGGCGCGATGTAGCTTATCAGCGTCAGTTGTTCGGTCATCGAGACGGTAAAGGTGACTTTGACCGAGTCGCCCTGAGCGGTCTGGCCTGCCAGGCTGCTCACCGGCGTGCTGCTGCCGTTGATGAAATAGTTAATGTTGCTGACGCTGGCAGGACCGCAGTTGGAAGCGGGCATCTGGAAGTCGTCGAAGTTGTAGCCCGTGCAGGTCTGGCCGCCCTGGGCCGAAATGGTGTAGTAGGTGTCGCCCGCCGTGCCACTCGGTCCGCCGCCGGTCTGGACATATCCCGACGGCACGACCTCTTGCACGTAGTACGTCCCGGGCAGGAGGTTTGTGAAGGAGTAGGTGCCGTTGCTGGCGGTCGTGGCCGTCTCGTAGGGTGTCGCGCCGATGGCGCCCTGGAAGAGATCGATGGTCACCCCGCCCAGCCCGGTGTCGTCGCAACTGAAGCCGTTGCCCGTGCAGTCGTTGAACTTGGTGCCGCTGATGCTGATGGGGGCGTTGATCGTGACCGTCGCCGCGGCGCTGACCGGGCCCTGCCCGGTTGCCGATACGATGGCGGTATTGGTCAACGTGCCGGTGCCGCCGCATCCGCAAGACGGTATCACGGTGCAGGAGCCGCCATTGCCGCACGCGCCGCAGCTGGCATAGTACTTGTAGCACTCCGGCGTGCCGCAACTATCGGAGTTGCGGTACTGGCTGCCCTGGTTGCTGTCGCAGGGTTTGACGTCCAGCGAGTTGCAATTGCTGTTGAAGGTACTGTAGCTAGCTGCCGTCCACTGGCAGTTGACGGTAACGCTCGCGTCGGCGCTGCACGTGCCGTTCCAGGTGACGTTGCCGAGGCCGCCGGAAAATCCGCCCGCCGGAACCTGGAAAGGCAGTCCGCAGATGAATTCGTTGCCCGTCAGATTCTCCGGACAATTACTGATCCAGGTATTGCCCCCGCTGCTGAATGTGCTCGTACCGGTGCTGCAATTCGGGGAAAACGTGAGGCAACCGTTGGGCACCGGCAGATCATAAGTCTGACCGCCGCAAGTGAAGGAAATCGTCTGGTTCGTGAGCCAAATCGAGGTGGGCTGGCTGGTCGGCACACCCGAAGTACCAAGGGCGCAGTCGAACCAGATGAAATTGCCGCCGGGAATCGTGGGGCCGTTGAAGTTGCAGGCGATGGAAGACTGCAACGCACATGTGCTGGTTGCGTCGTCACTATACGTCGCGGCGGTGATATGCACCGAGATGCTCGTGTCCGCAGCCAGAGTGTCGCTGGCCAAGAAAGCGCTGGACAGGGTCAGGTTCTGACTCCCGCTCGCGGTGCTGATCGTGAAGTCGCTGGGGGTCGTACCGGCCCCCAGCCCCTTTCCGGACGTGTCGATGCTCCATGTGAGATCTTTGCCCTTGCCGGCCGGCAGCAGATCGCTCAAGGTCACGCCCGTGGCCGCGACCGAACTGGTGTTGGTGATCGTGACGGTGTAGCCGGCCGTCTGGCCGGCGACAATCTCAGCAGAATCCGCGGTCTTGGTCACGGTGATGTGAGGAGTGCATGTGGTCGCCGCCTCCGACTCGCTGCCGAATCCGCTGTTCGCTACGCCGTTGTTGCTATCGCCACTATACGCGACCACCCACTCGTAGGTCCCGATTCCCGTCGGCAGGAAGCCCGGGCTCGTCGTGTAGGTGCCGTCGCCGCTGACCGTGGCCACGTAGTTATAGACGGCGCTGCTATCGGGGGTACTTGCCGTAGCCCCCGGCGCGAACAAGTAGAACGTGATCGAACCGGTCGGGTTGTAGCCCCCTGACAACGTCGCCGAGTCGGTCATGTACGTACCCGCGCCGATGACCACCGTCCCGCCGGGGGTGGTGCTGATCGATGGGCAAGCCGCGGTGATCACCGTCTG
Source organism: uncultured Planctomycetaceae bacterium (assembly GCA_964615095.1). GTDB lineage: Bacteria > Planctomycetota > Planctomycetia > Pirellulales > Thermoguttaceae > JANXQG01. The sequence goes on from CAZTPX010000298.1 coordinate 7,571, forward strand.
CTCCGCCGTGCCACCCTGGTCCGCCGCAGAGTTGTTGTTGCCGTCGCCCACATAGCTCACCGACCAGGTGTAGGTACCTGCCACCGTGCCCGTGGTGGGCAGCGTGTAGCTGGCCCCATACGTGCCGTTGCCCGTAAGCGTGTCGCTGGTCGTGTAGACCGTCGTTGTGCCTAACTTCAGCGTGAAGGCCAGGCTGCCGGTCTCGTGGTAGCCGCCGGAGACCACCGCCGAGTCCGTGATCGTCGTCGCCGTTGTGCCCAGCGTGTTGCCCGCACAGGCCGTCGTCAGGATTGACGGGCTGGCCGGGCTCACCTTCACCTGCTCCGCCGTACCCCCCTGGTCCGCCGCAGAGTTGTTGTTGCCGTCGCCCACGTAGCTCACCGACCAGGTGTAGGTACCTGCCACCGTGCCCGTGGTGGGCAGCGTGTAGCTGGCCCCATACGTGCCGTTGCCCGTAAGCGTGTCGCTGGTCGTGTAGACCGTCGTTGTGCCTAACTTCAGCGTGAAGGCCAGGCTGCCGGTCTCGTGGTAGCCGCCGGAGACCACCGCCGAGTCCGTGATCGTGGGCGCCGTCG
>CAZTPX010000299.1:0-8135 GCA_964615095.1 uncultured Planctomycetaceae bacterium
CTACGGCCTTCGGCTGTGGCAAGACTATCGTTAGAGTGTCAAACGTTTTTTTCCCCGCAGTTTCTCCGTGTGAGCAATACCTTTAGCGAAAGCAGAATACACACATGGACGTACAAAATCGACGCAAAAACGCCAAAAGGCCCCTTTTTTCGACGTGGTCACACCACTGCCTGACCCGATCCGGCGGGTTGTCTCGGCGGCCCAGCCGTTAGAAATGCCAATGGAAGCACTTTTTTCTGACTCATGCCCCTTGTCCCGCCCATCAAGTTGGGCCTCCCGGAATCGCAAGACTCGATTCGGCGCAGCCGCTGGCGGGCAAGAACGCGCTCGTTGGAGTCCCGGCTTTAGCCGGAATTTATGCCGGCTAAAGCCGGGACTCCAACGACTGTGGGATCGAACCCAGCCGGCCCAATCGGCAATCACTGCGGACAAGCAGCTCTTCCAGTTCGGCAGAACAGAGCAGGTCCAATTCACGAGGACGCAAATGGGCCAAGGGGTCGCTCCAACCGTCGGCGGGCGCGGCCTTTTCGGCCGCCGCGGCAGCCGGATGCATGCCGATCTCGGCAAGCTGAAAATCGCGCACAGTGGCCAGGAACGCGCGAACCGTTTCCAGCGACATAGTACCGGCCGTCATCGTGCCCAGGAAGGCGTCGGCGAAGAAGACCTCCCTGGCGAGCATTCTGTGGCCGAAACGGCCGGCATACATCTTCTTCACGCCGCCGAGAAGCCATTGGGTCGTACTGATGCCCGGCCAGAGGAACGACGACCACCACGAGGGCTCCCAGGCAACGCGGACTGTGGGAATATGGAAGGTCTCCAGCAGCCACTCCACCATGGGTCCCGCGACGGGCAGCATCTCGATGTACTGGTGCCCGTTGAGGTGCGTGGGCCGTTGGCCGCGGTCGAGCATGAACTGCACCTGGCAGGTCAATTCGTCCTGGACCGCCGCGGCCAGCCCTGCGCCGCCTTTGCGCAAGCGGTGGAAGAGGCTGAAGATGCTGGGGAAACAGCCCCGGGCGTCGAGCAGCTCGGCCGGATAGCGCCCCGCGGTCAGGGGGCGGCCCTGCGTGAGGTTCAAGTGGATGCCCAGATCGAACGGCTGACGGGGATCGTGCAACCGCTGGCGGCGGACGAGCGACGGCAGAGTGCCCGCCGCGCGGTCGGCTTCCAATTGCCGCCAGCGATCCAGCGCCCGGGCGGCATCGGGGGCGTTGCTCAACAGCGACGTGCTGGTGAGCAGGCCCTGCTGGAAGGCCTGGAAAATGCCGTCCGTGACGGCCGGGTTCATACCCAAGTCATCGGCGTGCAAGGCAACCAGGCGGGGAGATTTATGGGCGGACATGGCCGATCGGTCTTAAGCTGCCTTGCGGCGTTCGGGCACGGCGGCCGGCAGCGACGGCAGCGGCAATGTGCGCACGTTGCGGTTGCGCCACCACAAGCCCACGATGTCGCAGAGCATGGGGATGGTGTGCCGCCGCAACGAGAGCGTGGAACCGTACTCCCGCACGAGGTTGACGGGGATCCGCTGGAACTCCAAGCCCAGCCGCTGCGTGAGGAACACGACCTCGGCGTCGAAGGAGAAGCCCTCCAGCGTCAATCGCGAAAAGATTTCCATTGCCGCCCTGCGGCTGAAGGCCTTCAATCCGCATTGGGTGTCGGTGACCTCGTGCGAGACCAGTCGCTTGACCACCTCGCGGAAGAGCCAGGTGGCAATCGTGCGCGACAGCTTGCGCTTGGCGCGGTGGGTCGATTGGGCCAGGTCGCGGGCGCCGAAGACGACTTCACACTTCGCGCCGTGGACCAGATCGTAGGCCTGGCGGAGCGATTCCAATTCGAACGGCAGATCGGCGTCGGTGAAGGCCAGGACCTTGCCCGTGGCATGGAGCATGGCGTTGCGCACGGCCGCCCCTTTGCCGCGATTCTGCGGCAGCGAGACCGTGGAGAAACGCGGGCCCATCGCGGCGGCGAGCGTCGCCGTGCGGTCGGTGCTGCCGTCGTCGGCCACCAGAACGCGGTAATCGAGGCTCGACGTGTCGAGAAAACGCCGCAACTCGGCCAGCGTCCAAGGCAGCCGGTGCTCTTCGTTATAGGCCGGGATCACCAGGGAAAAGTCGTGATCGGACGGCAGCGGCGTCCCGCTTGCCTGCGTGGCGGCATCCGTACCGTCGTTCGCACTTTCGAATCGAGTCATAGGCTTCCTGCCCTGTGTCGACGCGATGGGCTGTGGGTGGCCCGGATCGCGCGTGGGAATCCACTGGTCGGGCTGACCGACCGATTTGAGACGGGTTCATACCCGATTTCGCCCCGCGGAGTAAAGATGAATTGGCCGAAAAGCGAAAAATCTTCCCGTCCCCGAGGGGCAGGTCGCTCTTGCCCACAAGGCCGTAAAAGCCTTATACTTATCCACTTACGTGCGGCCGACGGTTCTCGCGTCCTCTGTATCGACGCTTGGCCCGCACGCACATCCTTTGCAGTGAGAATTTAGAGAAGATGCTTCGAGTCAATCTACCCGACGGCAAGGTCTTGGAATACACGCGTCGCGTTCGCCCCCTGGATATCGCCTTGGAAATCGGCCCGCGGCTGGCCAAGGCCACGGTGGCCGCAGTGGTCGATGGCCAGATCGTCGGCGCCACCACCTTCCTGCCCGCAGAAGGCCAGGTTTCGCTACGGCTGATTACCAGCCGCGACCCCGAGGCCCTGAACGTCATGCGGCACTCCTGCGCCCACGTCATGGCCCGCGCGGTAATGCGGCTCTACGAGGGCGTGCAACTGGCCTTTGGCCCCACGGTCGAGAACGGCTTCTATTACGATTTCCAGACGCAGCGGCGGCTTTCCGAGGAGGATTTCCCCCAGATCGAGGCGGAGATGGCCAAGATCGTCAAGGAAGACGAACCTTTCGAGCGGGTGGAAATGGACCGCGACGAGGCCCTGCAATTCTGCAAGGATTTGGGCCAGGGCCTGAAGGTCGAGCATATTGAAACCGGCTTGGCGGACCACGGCCAGGTCTCGTTCTACCGGCAGGGTGAGTTCATCGATCTCTGCCGCGGGCCCCACATACCCAGTTCCGGAACGATTGGTGCTTTCAAACTCCTCAACGTGGCCGGGGCCTATTGGAAAGGCGATGCCCAGCGACAGCAGTTGCAGCGACTCTACGGCACCGCCTGGTTCAACAAGGCCGACCTGGAGGAGTATCTCAAGAAGGTCGACGAGGCCAAACGCCGCGACCATCGCCTGCTGGGCAAGCAACTCGAACTGTTCACGATCGACCCGATGGTCGGTTCGGGGTTGATCCTCTGGCTGCCCAAGGGGGCCGTCGTCCGCCGGCAGTTGGAAAATTTCCTCTATACCAAGCTGCTGGAAATCGGTTATCTGCCGGTCTACACACCGCACATCGGGCGGATCGAGCTTTACCAGACCTCTGGCCACTTCCCCTATTACGCCGACAGCCAGTTCCCGCCGCTTTATTCCCATCCTTTGGGTGGCGTGGTTCAGGAGTTGCTTCAGCTTTGGGCCAAGGGCGAGATCGACGACGATGGCTTGGCGGCACGCTTGAAGCACTACATGCACGCCGACGTGCCGGATCGCATTCGGCCGCAGGTGCCGAACTACGAGAAACTGCCGTCCTCGAAGGAGAAGATCACGGCCATCGAGTCCTGGCTGGAGAAGCAGGAACGCTTCCTGCTCAAGCCCATGAACTGCCCGCACCACATCAAGATCTATCAGAGCAAGCCGCGCAGCTATCGCGAACTGCCGCTGCGGCTGGCTGAGTTCGGCACGGTCTATCGTTTCGAGCAGTCGGGCGAGTTGAACGGCATGACCCGTGTGCGCGGCTTCACGCAGGACGATGCCCACATTTTCTGCACGGAAGAGCAGGTAGCCGGCGAGTTTCGCGGGTGCATCGAGATGACTCAATACGTGCTGAAGACGCTGGGCCTGACCGACTACCGCGTACGGCTCGGTTTCCGCGATCCGGCGAGCGAGAAGTATGTCGGCTCGGCCGAGAACTGGCAGCGGGCCGAAACGGCCCTGGAGGCGGTCTGCCACGAGATGAATCTGCCAAATCTCTCCGTCGAACGGGGGGAAGCGGCGTTTTATGGACCCAAGGCCGACTTTGTCGTGGCCGATTGCATCGGGCGGGAATGGCAGCTTGGGACTGTGCAGTTGGACTATAACCTGCCCAGTCCGCAACGGTTCGCCCTGGAATATGTGGGGGCAGACAACCGTCCCCACCAGCCGGTGATGATTCATCGTGCCCCCTTCGGGTCGTTCGAGCGGTTCGTGGGCATGTTGATCGAGCATTTTGCCGGGGCGTTTCCCTTGTGGTTGGCCCCTGAGCAGGCCCGCGTAATGGTGGTTAGCCAGAAAGTAGAGGAGTACGGCCGGCAAATCGAGGCCCGGTTGCGGCAGGCCGGCTTCCGGGTTTCCGGCGATTATCGGGCGGAAAAGGTCGGTTCGAAGATCCGCGACGCCCAGTTGGAGTTGATCCCCTACATGTTTGTGCTGGGCGGACGCGAGGCGGAGACCGGCCAGGTGGCCCTGCGCGACCGGTTGGAGGGCGACCTGGGCACGATGTCGGTGGAGGCGGCAATTGCCCGGCTTCAGGCCGAGGTCGAGGCCCGAACGATCCGGCAGGTTGTCAAGACTTCCGCCGGTATGGGCGGCCGGCAGGGAGAAAATGAGTATTAAGCAGGGCAAATTTTGCCGAAAAAAAGCAATGAAGCGGCCAACCACCGTTGACGCGGCCGGTGGCATGCTTCATACTTTATGGTGAAATTCTGGCGGCGGATGCAAGTGCATCCGCGGGTATCTATTCCTAAGAAGACGCAGGAGAAACTTGGCTACTGAACCGAAGAAGCTGACGCAACGAATCAACGAACAGATTCGCGCCGTCACAGTTCGCGTGATTGGTGACGACGGGACACAACTGGGCATTATGTCGACGGACGAGGCGATCAAGTCCGCGCGGAAGGTCAATCTCGATCTGGTGGAGGTCGCTCCCACCGAGCGGCCGCCGGTCTGCCGGATCATGGATTTCGGCAAATTCAAGTATCAACAGAAGAAGCGGCAACACAAAGGCCATTCCCATCAAATTCGCATCAAGGAGATCCGCGTACGGCCGAAGACGGGCGACCACGACATCGACGTGAAGGTTGGCCGTGCCCGCGAGTTCCTGGAGCACAAGGATAAAGTCATCGTTACGGTGACGTTTCGCGGCCGGGAACTGGCGCATATCGACGAAGGCCGCCGGGTATTGGACCAAATCCTGCAAAAGCTGGAAGATATCGGCAAAGTGGAGGCCTCGCCCACGCATTCCGGGAAACGGATGGTTTGCACACTTGCCCCCCGTTAGAGTGGGTAGGTCTGTCCCCGAAGTTCTTGCTTGCGTGTTTGAAATGTCTACCGTAAAATACGGACTGGGATGCCGGGGTTGATTGTGGCTGGCATCTATCTCCCGTTTTGTTTCTTTCCCTTCCAAATGGGACTTTCGCCATGAAGAAGTTTTTCCTGCGTGTTCTGGTACTATCCGTTTCCCTTGTTGCCTTTGCGTTGCTTGCGCCCTTTAGCGCCGATGCTGCCGGTACTACTAAAAGCAAGGTTGCACCGTCGACCACCTATCTAGTCGTCAAGATCACCAATGAGAACAAAGACGAAAAGAAAGGTGAAAAGAAGATCGAGTACAAGGTCATACCCAGCACGCAACTCAAGGATGAGAAGAAACGACTCAATGAGGATTACAAGAAGAAACTTGATGAATACCAGGACCGCATAAAGACCGACCACACGGCCCAACACCCCATCAAGCCGACCATCAAGCAGGTCGGCGACCCCTACAAGACCCAAACGGTTGCCCAGGAGACAGCCAAGAAATTGCAGGACGAAGCGGAGGGTAAGGACGATCCGAAAGTGAAAGAGAAAGATACGCGGAAGTGAAGTAGTTTCTCTGATCGGACTGAACTGGTCCGTAATCCGATGCCGGAACTGCGCTGCGCTTGTTCCGGCCTACGCTTGGTGAGTGGCGGGCGCATCGCGCAGTTGCCGCCAGCGATCGCTGAAGAAGCGAATGACGTAGAAGAAGACGGGCGTCAGGAAGATCCCGAAGAGCGTCACGCCAAGCATGCCGGCAAAGACCGGCCCTGCGCATCTCGGCGCTGGCTCTCTCAGCAATGACTAGCGGGATCACGCCGAAGATGAAGGCGAACGAGGTCATCAAGATGCGATTCCTACTCGCTCCAGGTAAAACCTGCACCGTGGCGGGGACACCCATTTATCAAAGCCGCGGGGATAAGGAAGAGAAACGGGCATGAAGAAGAGCGAGTCGCAGAAAAGCAAGTCTCCTTCTCAGTTGATAGACGCGAGAATCAAGGAACTGGGCGACTGGCGGGGCAGGCTGCTCAGCCGGCTCCGCACCTTGGTCAAGGAAGCCGATCCCGAGGTTGTCGAGGAGTGGAAGTGGAGAGGGGTTCCGGTGTGGTCGCACGATGGATTGATCTGCACAGGCGAGACTTACAAGAACGTCGTGAAGATGACCTTCGCCAAAGGGGCGGCTCTCAAGGATCTTGTGGGCCTCTTCAACTCCAGTCTTGACGGAAACACAAGGCGTGCCATCGACTTCCACGAGGGTGAGGATTTAGACGAGGAGGCGTTGAAGGCTCTCGTTCGCGCCGCCGTGACCCTGAACAAGTCCGCAACCCAAAGCTAATCCGCCGGTACTGCTTTGCGGTCCCGTTGTTCGGCGGCTTCATCCGCCGCTTCGATGCACCGGAAATCCGAGGGCAGTGTGGGGCAACAAAACAAATGAAACACTTTGTTTCAAAGTCTGAAATTGACCACTCAGGCCGATGGCGGCACGTTGTCCGCCGATGGCAAGTTTGCCCCGCGCTGCTTTCTGGCTTTCTCATCCGCCAATCGCTGTTGGATCCAGCCCTCTAATTCATCCCAATCGACCGGCGGCAATTGACTGCGGTCGGGCCGCAAGTTGGCGGCGTCCTTGATATAGACATGCACAATTTCGCGGGACGGAACGTCGGTGTTCCAGTGCAAGAGAATGCGGATGCAGTTCCGCAAGGAACCGGGGACGTCCAATTCGTGATTGCAAAGCAAAGCTACGTCGTACCACCCTAATTGGCGGGCCGCCAGGGCCGGGAACTCGGCGTTTAAGTCCGAAGTCGTGGAAAAAAAGGCGCTGGCCACGTCTTCGGCGCGGATCCCATTTTGGCGGATCATCATCGCCAAAAGTTCTCGCGTCGCTTTGAGAATGTCCTCTCGGCTGTTGGTATCGGCAACGGTCGCCCCGCGAACTCCACGACACGGCATGGTACAATTCCTCTCTGTATATCTACGATGTCTGTAGTTTACATGCCGGGAGAAAAAAGTGCCAGGAGAACTGCAAAGTCTCGCATGGTTCAAGGTCCTGTAGGGAACGGCGGGGCACCCGCGCGGGTCGATGCCGTTCCAAACGGGCGGAACGGCACGGGGGCTGTTCCTACAGGTGTTACCCTTGCAGCCTTGGAATTGAACCATGCCGCAAAGTCTCGCAGGACAGCCCTCCGTGGTACGGAATTCATGCCGTTTTGCCCTAAGAAAGGCAAGACCACGGAATAAATTCCGTGCTACGACGGACTTTGTAATACGCCTGAAAAAAGCGCCAATTATCCCTGCGAATGGGTGGGTAAGTCGGCGTTTCGTAGGCCGAACAGTGGCGAAGTTCGTGCGGAAATATCGCCACCTTGCCGCAAAATGGCCTCCCGGACCGTTTCACGGTTGTAGAATCGGGGGTCCGCCGTTATACTTGCATGGTTTAGGCTCCAGCGACGATGTAATTTACAGCCGAGAACTCGGTTCAGGCGATAGCTTGAATCCAGACCGTTGTTTCACAAGTCCTTTGGCAGCATGGTAATTCGTGTTGTGTACTGGATTTTGAAACCACGTCGAAACGGGTTTTGGAAGCACGTCGATTTTTTTCACCAGCCCCCTGCATCGGTGTAGCCTCAACCAGACCCATGCGTTTTTTGTTGATCGACCGAATCGTTGAATTTCAGCCCGGTGCCCGGATCACTGCGGTGAAATCATTGACGATGGCCGAAGAATACTTGGCCGACCATTTTCCCAATTTCCCCGTCATGCCGGGGGTATTG
>CAZTPX010000300.1:0-8122 GCA_964615095.1 uncultured Planctomycetaceae bacterium
TTCGATCCGCTTTTGCGTCATACGCGGCACCGCGGGACTTGTCGTTGCCAGCTTCAGGATTGGTAAAGGCATGCACGGCCCCGCCGTAGACGACAAGCTGCCAGTCCACACCGCCGGTCCGCATTTCGTTCTCGAAAGCTTCCACGTCTTTGGCAGAAACATGCGGATCATCACCGCCATGCAGCACGAGCACCTTGCACTTGATGCTCTTCGCTTCTTCGGACGTCGGCGTATCCAACCCGCCATGGAAGCTGACCACGCCGGCGATGTCGGCACCGCTGCGGGCGAGTTCCAGAACGCACGTGCCGCCGAAGCAGTAGCCGATGGCCGCAATCCGCTTGGGATCGCACAGCGGATTGCTGCGTAGTGCTTCCAGCCCAGCAAGGATCCTGGCCCGCATCAGGTTGCGGTCCTTCTTGTACTTGCCCGACGCTGCTGCTGCCTCCTGCGGTCCTTTGGGCCGGATAGTCTCACTAGCCAACGTCTCTCAGAGCATAATCTGGCAGTCTGCCGGTCGCAAGCAATCCGGCGGTTTTGCTACTATCAGCGCTTGCCAGTGGCTTGTTCGGACGTCTCGTCGGCTTCTCCCACCCGTTTTGCTGGGGCATTGGCGACCCTCCAAAGGCACGACACGATCGAGTACAATGGCCGTACTGGCTCTGCCATGATGGGCCAGCACTACGAAAGCACGGGGTCTGGCATGGCCGATCAGGGCAATAGCAAGCAAGAACTCATCGAAGAACTGGCGGAAATGCGGCGGCGAGTTGCATTGCTCGAAACGGCGTTGCAGGAAAACCAATCGGCGGCGGCCCTTCTTCAGATCGCTCCGCTTGGGATTTACGAACTTGGCACCACGGGCCGAATTATGTTCGTGAATCCATCTCAGGAAGCGATCACCGGCTATACCGCAGACGAATTGCTGGGATCGTACGCGTGGGACCGTATCGAGCCTGGGCCGGAAAGGGATTCCCTGCCTGCTTATTTGGAGCATCTTGTTTCGGAACAGCCCAAGCCAACTCCATTCTTCGCCAAAAACATCAGGAAGAACGGTGAGGTCTTCGATGTCCGGGTCGATTGGAACTACAAGCGGAATTCGCAGGGGCAAGTTACCGGATTCGTGTGCCTTCTTTGCGACATTACGGAGAAGAAACGGGCTGAAGAGGCGTTGCGGCAGAGCGAAGAGCGATTTCGACTTCTTGTAGAAGCCATCCCGCAGCCCATCTGGCGAAGCGATGCCGATGGCAATGTGATCGAATTCAATCGCCGCTGGCATGAGTACACCGGCCAAACCGCCGAGGAGGCCAAAGGGAGCGGCTGGACGAAGGCATTGCACTCTGATGAGGCGGCAATGGTTGTTAAGAAGGTGCGAGCGGGCATAACCAGTGGAGCAGCTATCGAGATTGTGAACCGGTTGCGGCGGGCATCCGATGGCAGCTACCGCTGGCATCTGGCACGGGCGGTTCCCATGAACGACAGGGGCGGCAAGATTATCGGTTGGTTCGGCTGTGCTACCGACATTGACGACCAGAAACGGGCCGAGGAGGCACTCAGGCAGTCCGAGGAGGCGTTGCAGAAGGCCCACGACGAACTGGAGCAGAGGGTCGAAGAGCGTACTGCGGAACTGGCAAAGGCCAACGAGAGCCTGCGGCAGAGCCACGGTGAACTCCAGGCCATCTACGACGGGATGGCGGACGGCATGCTCGTTGCGGATATCGAGACCACGCGATTCTATGCGGCAAATGCAGCCATGGCCCGCATGCTTGGATACTCGGATACAGAATTGCGGTCCTTGTCGGTAAAGGATATTCACCCACAAGCAGATCTGCCCTTCGTCGTCGAGCAATTTCAAGGACTGGCCGAAGGGAAGATCCAAGTCAGCGAGGAAGTTCCTGTCCTGCGAAAAGACGGCAGTGTGTTTTACGCATTGGTGACTTCCAGCAAGTTTACTCACGATGCTCGCCCCTGCGTCGTTGGCTTCTTCCGCGACGTGACCGAACGTAGGCGAGCCGAAGAGGCATTGCGGGCGAGTGAGGAGCGATACGGATTGGCAGTCCGAGGGGCTGGCGTTGGCATCTGGGATTACGATATTTACACTGGGAAAGTGTACTACTCGCCCCGTTGGAAGTCCCTGTTTGGCTATGACGAACAGGACATTGGTGATACTCTTGACGATTGGGCGAGACTTCTTCATCCTGACGAACGTGATTGGATTCTCAAGTTTCAAGACGATTTCCTGGCGGGCACGTCACCCACGGTTACGGTCGAGTACCGCCTACGTCACAAGGATGGTTCCTACCGGTGGATCGTGGCACATGGCCTTGTGGTGCGAGATGAGCAAGGTAAAGCCTACCGATTCGTTGGATCGCATGGAGACATTACAGATCGTAAACGTGCGGAAGAGGCATTGGCGAAGGAACACCGCAATCTCAGGCACATGCTCCGCTCCAGCGACAATGAACGACAGCTTATCGCCTACGAAATCCACGATGGGCTGGCCCAACAGTTAGCCGGGGCCATTATGCAGTTCCAAGCCTACGAGCACTTGAAGGACACGCAGCCCAAACAGGCCGCGAACGCGTACCATGCGGGACTGACCATGCTCCAGCAAGGGCATTTTGAGACCCGCCGCCTGATTGCTGGGGTTAGGCCGCCGATTCTGGATGAATCGGGCGTTGTAGAAGCCATCGCCCACCTGGTCCATGAGCAAGGCCGTGACAAGGGGCCGAAGATCGAAAATCGCAGCAGGGTCGATTTCGACCGGCTGGACCCGACCTTGGAGAACGCCATCTACCGGATTGCCCAGGAAGCGTTGACGAATGCCTGCAAGCACAGCCAGAGCGAGAGGGTGCAGGTCAGCCTCTTGCAGCGTGAGGATCGCCTTCGTGTCGAGATCCAGGACTGGGGAGTAGGATTCGACCCCAAGACCGCTCCGAAGAATCGTTTTGGGCTGGAGGGCATTCGACAACGGGCACGGCTGCTGGGTGGCAAGTGTATCATCCGAAGTACGGCGGGCAAAGGCACTCGAATCACTGTTGAGTTACCCGTGATACCAAGGGACGAAGAGGAATGATCAGCTTGGCGATATACCTCGAAGTCGAATGAAAAGGGACCGGCCATGCCCAACACGCCGGTCCTCTCTTATTACTTGACAGCAAGACCCCGCCTTACTTAGCGGCAGTCTCCTTGTAGCCCTTGGCGGTCTTCTCCTTGATGAGCTTCTCGGCATGCTTGGTCGCTGCGTCGGCGTCGGCCAGCGTTTTGGTCTGGGTTTGGCCGTTGGTGTCGATCTTGCCGAAGCGAACGGTGACGTCCAGGCCGTTTTGGGAAATCTCCCAGAACTTGGCAGAGCTTCCTTCGACGAACTCGAAATAGCGTTTCATGGCTTTCTCGCTGGGTTGTGGTTTGACTTGTTTGGAACGAGCAGGACTGGGCACGGCCGCTTTCGGTTGGGCCACGTCTGCCCGCACACGCACGAACGACGGAAACCGCGGCACGCCACGATCCGTCATTTCCTGGTAGCGGTAGGTAATTGTGCTGCCGACAGCCGGCGGATTGCCGCGTTGGGCATCGGAAAAGCCGGTGCCGACCGAAAAGGTCTGGCCATCGGGCAGCTCCACGACCACGGCACCAAGCCGCCCGGCATGACGACCCTTACCAGGCAGATGCTCGACGACCTTACCTTCGGCGTCATGGAAGGTTTTGACCTTGAGCAGCGTAGACGAGCGGCCGGCTTCGTATGCCGAACCCGGCTGCCTGAGCATGAGTCCCTCGCCGCCGAGAGCTTCAACGCGGGCAAGCTCGCTCTTGAGGGCCTCGACACCCGTGCAGCGTGCCTGTTGGAGTACGCTCGCATACTGCGGATGCTGTTGCTGAATGATCTCGGAAAGGGCCTTCTGGCGTTCCTCGAATGGGCCGCTGACGCCGGGGGCATCGAACAGCACATACTTGATCTGCTGCCAATGGTCGCTCTTGTCCTGGCGGCGGACGATGCTCACGGTGCGTTGGAACGCCTTGCGAGCCAGCCAGAGTTCGCCGTCGAGCGGCACGTTTGGCAAGCCCGCGACGAACCAGTCGGGAGCATCATAAACATTGCCCAGCCGCGAAAGAAACTGCCGGCCGTCCCACCAGGCCCTCACGCCGTCGAGCTTCTCGCTCATCCACCAGCCGTTCAGATCGACATCGTTCTCCCACGAATTCGCAAGTAGCAGCTTCGGTGCGGTGTCCTCGCCCTCTTCCTTGGCCGCCTTTGGCACTGCCGGGGCCCGAGAGCCCAGCCGGTCCTGCTCTGCCTGTTCGCCGCGGTAGGCCCTCAGATGCTTGCAAGTTCGGCGTTCGATAGACACGGACTGATTCCTCCACGCCGGGCATGTACAGGAATAAACGCCGCCGACATTCTTCAAGATGTAGGGAGTACGGGCCGAGCCTTGGACTTCGGCGGTTTCGCCGTCTTTGAGATCGGGCATGATGACAGTCCTCGATTAAAGGTGGTGTGTAGAAAGCAAAGATTGCTGCGGCGGAAAAATCCGGGTCATGCCGGCCTATTATCTTCCTCTTCGACATCTCCGTCAAACGGAGTCCGATCGCGATTGGGATCTTTCAGCCAGTTGAACAACTCTTCGGCGTCACGGACGCCAGGTACGATCCAACCGCAGTCCATGCACTGGTAATCGCCTCGGCCGCCGTCTCGATGGCCTCGATGTAGGCCGGCGTCGTAACGTCGTTTCCGGACGCAAGCCTGGGGGAGAATGAGAGCCTCAAGGCCGTCGATGGCGTTGTTGAATGGGTTTGAGGATAAGGCGCACGTTGAGCTCCAATCGCAGTTTCTTCAGATGTACGAAATGGCTCTGCTTGACTGGCACATAGTCCCGGTAAAGAATGATGTCGGTGCCGGCCGCAACCCATGGTGTTCGCATCCGCATGTCGGGTCCGAACGGAGAATATGAAGATGAAACTCTTTCCGACCATCCTGTTGTCCCTTATCTGTCCAGTCGGCGTTCTGGTTGGTGCTCAGGCCGGCGAATGGCCGCAAATCCTTGGACCGTACCGCAATGGCGTAGCGGATGGAGAGCAGATCGCCACCACCTGGAAGGAAGGGCTGAAGGTCCTTTGGCAGAAGGATGTAGGGACTGGCTTTGCCGGCGTCTCCGTCAGCAGAGGCAAAGCCATGCTTTATCATCGCGTCGGCGAACAGGAGATTCTCGCGGCCCTTGATGCCCGAACCGGAAAAGAACTGTGGAAAGCGACGTTTCCTGCCAACTATTCACCGACTTTCACCGATGATGACGGTCCGCGGGCAACGCCGGTAATATCGGGCAGCCATGTCTATGCCTACAATGCTTCCGGCTGCCTTCGATGCCTCGACTTCGGCGGCGGCAAGGTCCTCTGGAAACGCGATACCTACGAGGAGTTCAACTCGAAGAAGGAATTCCACGGCGAGCCTTCTCAGGGCTATTTCGGCTTCGCCAGTTCACCAATCGTGGAAGGCAACAAGGTGATCCTCACCGTGGGCGGCGACACGAAAGACGCTGGCATCGTCGCATTTGCTGCCGATACCGGTGAGACCGTCTGGAAATCGACGAACGAACGGGCAAGCTACTCCTCGCCGGTGGCGGCTACGGTTGACGGGGTTCGTCACGTGTTCTTCGTCACACGGCTGAACGTCATATCGATCGATCCCGCGAACGGCAAAGAGCGGTTCCGCCTGCCTTTCGGTCGAGTCGGACCGACCGTGAATGCCGCGAACCCCGTGGTCTTCGATGGTCAGCTATTCGTCACCGCCAGCTACGGCATCGGGTCGTTGCTGGCGAAGATCAAGCCAAAGGACCTCGAAGTGCTGTGGAAAGACCGAGAGATCATGGCCAGCCAGTACGCGACCTGCATCGAGCGTGAGGGCTGTCTTTACGGCATAGAAGGTAGGCAAGATGGACCGCCAGGCGATCTTCGCTGTTTTGACACCAAGACACAGAAGGTGCTCTGGACGCAGCCCTCATTTGGATATGCGACGTTGCTACGGGTCGGCAACAGGCTTCTGATTCTTACGACCGAGGGGGTACTCGTGCTTGCCGCCGCCAATCCGCATAAGTATGAGGAACTCGCTCGCCAGCAAATCAGCGAGACCACCGTGCGTGCCCTGCCGGCGTTGGCCGATGGCCTGCTTTACGTGCGTGACAGCAAGTTGCTGAAGTGCATCGACTTGCATCCCGCAAAACAGTAGTGCAGCCTCCACCACACCTGTTTTTCAGAGGAAGAACGCATGCAACCCCTGATCGAATACGAGCAGAGCGCCGGACTGGTCCGCGAAGTCTACGACGACATCCGGGCCACCCGCAAAACCGACGAGATCAACAACTTCTGGAAGGCCATGGCCAATCATCCGCCCACGCTGCAACGGACTTGGGCCATGCTCAAGGAAGTAATGGGCGGGCCAGGAGAACTCGACCCGCTCGTCCGCGAGCTGATCTACATTGCCGTCAGCGTGACTAACGGCTGCGATTACTGCATCGCTTCTCACCGGGCCTCGGCCGTATCGAAGGGCATGACCGACGCGATGTTCGGCGAATTGATGAGCATTGTCGCTGCTGCCAACTTGACCAACCGCCTGGCCACCGGCTTCCGTGTTCCGCTGGACGAGAAGTTCAAGTAGTCGGCGATGAAAGGAACTCTGCCGGGTTCGGTCGGCCGCACGATCTGGAGACAAAGTGGTTGCGGCGTGGGGGATGTCAAGTGATTATCGTTCCAGTCCAATTCGTCGAGATTCCGCCGTATAGGTACATCCCGCTGCCCGACGCTGTGTTTATGGAGCTTGGGTTGTGACTTTAACGATGGTCAAGCGTAGATCACAAAATGAAGAATCAACAAGACGAACAACGACGGCTGATCGTAGAGCAATTCACAAAACAGGCGGTGCCATTCTCTGAGATGCCTCACCACAACGACGAGGAGACCAACCGGCTTGTTATTGAGACGGCCGGGACTGGCTCGGCGGACACGGTGCTCGATGTCGCCTGCGGCCCTGGCCTCATCACCTGTGCGGTGGCTGGTGTCGCCCGGCATGTCACCGGCATCGACATCGAGAAGACGAGGAGCAAGTAGTGCAGGCGGCCATGCTGCGTGTGGTTGTAGGCCATGGGCGGATTGCCACCGACGGCGGGTATGCAGATCACCAGGAACTCGTATAGTGTCGGCTAGCAGGCAGGTTTCGGTTGACTTTCGGGCTTTACGCCGCGACTGCAAGCCACGATGTTGGCGGCCCTGCTGTTGTCGCTGGGCTGTCCGTAGCAGGCAACCAACGTCATCTGAACCGCGTGACTGGCTGGCGTCGGCAGCATGCAGGCGACGATTTCCAGGGCCTTGGCTGCGGAGACGTGATTCTCCGCATGCTTGACGAACTCGCCGCGGAGGACATCGGCGACCAGGCCGAAGGGGCCAATCTTGCCCAGTGACACCAGGCTGTCGAGACAACCCAAGGCGTGCTTGGTCATTCCCAGTTCGTGGTAGCCGACGGCTGTTTTGAGCCGTTTTAGTACCTGCACGATCTTGCCTGCATTCGGTTCCATGGTAGTGCCCTTTCCATCACTAGAACTGCATCTGCGGTTGCTCGTTTGGCAGCCGCCTCGCCGCACGCGAATGATAAGCAACTTCTGTGCCAATCTTTCGCGTTGCAACGTGTGCTTCAGCAAACCATTGACGCGGCCCAAGTTACGGTGATTGGAGCGATGTTCGTGGCCTAGCCAGTGTCCTCAAAAAGGCACCGACTGTGCCGAATTGCGATACACCGTGTATCGCCTTGCAGCAGTCCTTATACGGCGATCGGTGTGCGGCGTTTCACGCATCTGGGAAAGGGCGTTTGTCGGCGTGCTTGCAGTAGATGGAGTTACACGCCAAAAAGAACGAAGGCCCGCGGTTGCCGGTGCTTCCTACTTGGTTCAAGCCAATTAAACAACAATGTAGCGGCTTTGAACCTGCACCGGCGGACGGGCCTTCTACTACAATCATTGCAGGTTGCGGCAGCAGGGCAATGCAGCCAGAAGGGGATGCAAGGATGCCCCGATTGGCGTGGACGCCTTCGTTATCCGCCTGGCCGATAGTCATTGTGGCACAATACAATACCCCCTAGGGGAGT
>CAZTPX010000301.1:0-8051 GCA_964615095.1 uncultured Planctomycetaceae bacterium
GGAATGATAACGAGGCCCTCGCCCGACACCTCTGCTTAAGCTAGTGCCATTCGCGCCAGCAACTTCAGCACGACCTGTTCCGGAGTGCTGGGCGACAATGCCGCCGGTGGTAGCTTGAACAAGGTCGGGACCGGCACGCTCACCCTGACGGGGTCGAATATCTATGCCGGCCCGACGATCATCACGGCCGGCACGCTCCAAATCGGCAATGGTGACAGCGGGGCCTCGATCGGCAGCACCTCGGGCATCACGAATGACGCGAGTCTGGTCTTCAACCAAGCGGATGCAGTGACCTTCAGCCCGGTCATCAGCGGCATTGGGAGCTTGACGCAGACTGGTTCGGGGATGCTTGTCCTGACTAACTCGAACACCTATTGCGGCGGTACGACAATCTCCGGCGGTACGCTGCAGCTCACCGGCACCGGAACATTGGGTGCCGGTCCCGTGACCGATAACGCCACGCTGGTCTTCGCTCTCTCCGGCAATCCGACTTACAGCGGCTTGATTGCCGGCTCCGGCAACCTGGTGCAGGCATGCACGGGCACTTTGACGCTCGCGAACAGCAACACTTACACGGGCAGCACGCTCGTGAACGCTGGGACGCTGGCCCTGGGCAACAGCCTGGCAGTCCAGGACAGTACCTTTAGCACGAGTGGCTCCGGCGCGGTGAGCTTTGGCAACCTTACTTCGGTCACTCTCGGCGGCCTGACGGGTGGCGGCAATGTCGTACTGACCAATACGGCCGGCGCGGCGGTGGCCTTGTCGGTAGGCGCCGACAATTCCGGCACGACCTACTCCGGCGTGCTCAGCGACGGTGCGACGGGCGGCGGCTTGAATAAGATCGGAACCGGTGCGCTAACGCTGACTGGGTCGAATACCTATACTGGGCCGACCACGATCACCGCGGGGACACTGCAGATCGGCTACGGAACGGCCAACGGTTCGATCGCCACTTCCAGCAGCATCAACGACAACGCCACGCTGGCCTACAATGTGGCCGGCAGCCAGACGTTCAGCAACGCCATCAGCGGCTGCGGCGGACTCTATAAGGCGGGCGGAGGCACGCTCACGCTGACGGGCAACAACACGTTCAGCGGCTTAACGACCGTCTACGCTGGCTGCCTGGCGGGCAATACCACCAGCTTGCCCAGCGCGATCAACGTGGGGGCCAACGCCAACGTGACCTTCAGCCAGGCGGTGAGCGGGACCTTCAGCCAGACGATCAGCGGCAACGGCAGCCTGACCGTACAGGGACCGGGTGGCCTGACTCTTGCCGGTGACAATTCCTATACCGGCGGCACGACCATCGCGGGCGGAATCGTTAGGCTCGCCAATTACTCCGCGCTGGGCTCCGGAGTCGTCACTCTGGCCGGAGGCACGTTGGGCCTGGTCAGCACAGCTACAGGTTTAAGTGCCAGCATCGGCATCCAGTTCGTGGGCTACGGCAGTCCCATCACTGGTTCGGCGGGTGTGGTCCCCATGAGCAACTGGAACAGCCTGTCGGGTTGGAACTTCGCCAGCCTGCCCTTGACCGATAACAGCGCCACCGCCACCATGGCCGCGCTGACGATCAGCGGCGGGGCCGGACAGGCGGCGTCGGGGAGCAGCAATCCTCTTCTCAGTGGCTACATCTACGCCGACAACTACGGACAACTCACTGCCACTCTCAGCGGTATCCCTTACGCCAGTTATTGCCTTTACGCCTATATGTCTGACCTCAACCCCACCGGGATCGGCGAGAGGATGACTATCGGTGGAAAGGCATTCTGCTACGGCATGACCAGTAGCGCGAGTTATATACCGGTCACCAACACTACCCCCGGGACCTATCCTACAGGCAACTATGTGATGGCACCTGGGCTGACCGGCAGCACGCAAACCGTGACGGTCCAGGGTGTTACTCAAGGATACGGTAGTTTTTCGGGTTTCGAGATCGTCAATACATCGACGCTGATGTTCAATGCGATCACGCTCACCGCCGATTCCACGATCGACGTGACGGGGGCCTCCAACGGCGGCTGCACGGGGCTATTGACGATCGGTAATAACCGGCTAAGTGTGACGGGTGGCGGTGTTGCGCTGAACACCGCCTACAGCCTGACCTTGGGGAGTTTCAATGGCGTTTCGCTTACCGGCAACCCGACCTTCGATGTGGCCAACAACGGCAGCGGGGCGGGCACGCTAATCCTCGGCGCGCTGGGCGACGGCGGCGTGCCCCGCACGATCACCAAGACCGACGCGGGCGCGTTGACGCTCGCCGCGCCGGCCAGTTCCATGAACGCTGGCGACACGGTGATCATCAGCGGCGGTACGCTGAATTCCAACAACGCCACGGCGCTGGGCACCTTGACGACCGTCAACGTGGCCGCTGGTGCTACGTTCTCACTCGGCGCCAGCCAGACCGTCGCCGCGCTAGGTGACGCCGGAACCGTCGTCCTGGACGGTGCCACGGTACTGCTCAACGGCAATACTCTGACGGTCGGCAGCGGCAACAATCTCTCCTCGACGTTCTCCGGCGTGATCGCCGACGGTACGGGCGGCTCCGGCAGCCTCGTCAAGGCGGGCACGGGGACTTTCACGTTCAACGGCAGCGACGCCTATAGCGGCACCACGACCATCAGCGCCGGCACGCTCATCCTGGGCAATTCCGCGGCCTTGCAGCAGAGCGCGCTGAATACCAACGGCAGCGGAGTCCTGAATTTTGGCGCTCTGACGGCGGCTACCCTGGGTGGACTGACAGGCCCGGGTACGGTGGTTCTCGCCAACGCGTTGTCCAGCCCGGTGATTCTCAGCGTGGGCAACAACAACGCCAGCACCACCTTTGCCGGTGCCCTGAACGGGGGCGGCGGCCTGATGAAGGTTGGCAGTGGGGTGCTGTATCTCGCGGGCACTAATACCTATGCCGGCATAACCGCGGTCAACGCCGGCAGGCTGGAGGCGTCCACGACGGCCGCCTTGCCCGGCTACGCCATTGCCTCGCAGGTTTCTGTTGCCAATGGCGCTACGCTTGCGATCAATGTCGGTGGTCCGAACGATTGGGCCTCAGCGAGTGTCGATAGTCTGCTGGCCGCCGTTTCGTTTGTCCCGGGCGGAAACCTTGGTCTCGATACGACCAACGGCAACTTCAGCTACGGCACAAACATCGCTGGCAGCATGGGACTGACGAAGCTGGGTGGCAATACGTTGCTACTTACAGGCACGAACACGTATACCGGGCCAACGGTGGTGACGGCCGGCACACTGGAGGTCGCCAGTGCCTCCGCGCTCCCCGGCTATGCAACGCCGGGAGAAATCAGCGTGGCTGGCGGAGCCATGTTGGCGGTCGCCGTAGGGGGCAGCGGCTGGACAATCGCCAATATTCAGACGCTGCTGGCCGACAACGGCAGTGGTTTCGCCAGCGGTTCAATGCTTGGGATTGATACCAGCAACGCCGGTTTGACGTATAACTACAGCGTTTCCGGCAGCATGGGGCTGACCATACTGGGCGGCAATGCCTTGGTCCTGGCCGCTAGTAATAGCTACGGCGGCAATACGTTGATCAGCGGCGGCACGCTCGTCCTGGGCAATGCCAACGCCTTAAAGCAGAGTACTTTGGACACCAGCGGCAGTGGGGCGCTGAACTTCGGATCGCTGACTGCCGCGGCTCTCGGCGGGCTGACCGGCCCGGGCACGCTCGTTTTGAGCAATACCGCAGGCACCGCCGTGACGCTCGTCGTGGGAGGCAACAATGCCAGTACGACCTTCGCCGGGTCTCTGAACGGGGCCGGCGCCTTGACGAAAGTCGGCAGCGGCGAGTTGTATCTTGCCGGTACCAATTCCTACGCCGGCAAGACAACGGTCAACGTCGGCACGCTGGAGGCCTCGACGACGGCCGCCTTGTCGAATTACACTGCGCCGGGACAAATTACCATTGCCACGGGAGCGACGCTGGCCGTGGCCGCAGGCGGCAGCGGTTGGACGGCCGCGGGTATCAGTTGGCTCTTGAGTAACAACAGCGGCGGTTTTTCCGGCGGCTCGACATTCGGCGTCGATACTAGCGGCGGTAGCCTGTCATGCACCAACATCGCCGGCCGTATGGGGCTGGCGACGTTGGGTGGCAATGCGTTGGTCCTTACCGGTGCCAGCACGTACAGCGGTCCCACGTTGGTTACGGCTGGCACGCTACAGATTGGTAACGGCGGTACAGGGGCTTCGATCAGTGGCACATCGGGCGTAACGGATAATGGCAGCCTGGTCTTCAACCATACCGACGCGGTAACATTCAGCAAGGCCATCAGCGGTAGTGGCAGCCTCACGCAGACCGGTTCCGGAATTCTTACCCTGACCGGTACAAATTCGTATACGGGCCCTACCACGATCGGCGGCGGCACGCTGCAGATCGGCAACGGCTCGACCGACGGCTCGATCGCCAGTTCCAGCGGCATCCTTAACAATGGTGCCCTGGTGTACGACATGATCGGCAGCCAGAGTTACGCCAACGCCATCAGCGGATCCGGCGGACTCTACAAAACAGGCGGGGGCGCGCTCACCCTGACCGGCAGCAACGCCTATAGCGGCCCGACGACCGTCCTCGGCGGCAGCCTGGTGGGTAGCACCACGAGCCTGCCCACCACAATCAATCTGGCCAACAACGCCAACGTGACCTTCAGCCAGGCGGTGAGCGGCACCTTTAGCAATACTGTCACCGGCAGCGGCAGCCTGACCGTGCAGGGTCCCGGCGCGCTGACGCTGGCTGTTTCCAATTCCTATACCGGTGGTACGACGATCGCGAATGGGACCGTCAGGGTCATCAATACTTCGGCCCTTGGCTCGGGGGCCGTGGCGCTGGCCGGAGGCACGCTGAGCCTAGCCGGCGTGCCTTCCATCGGCATCCAGTTTGTCGGCACTGGCACTCCTGTCAACGGTCCGGCGGGGGTGGCGCCCATCAGTAACTGGAACAACCTCTCGGGCTTTAGTTTCTCCAACACACCCCTCGTCGACAACTCCGGCGCTACCACCACGGCCACGCTCAGCACCAGCGTCTTCAATGAAATCGCAGGTGTGACGAGCAGCAATCAACTTCTCAGCGGATGCATTGCCGTCACCAACTCAGGCCCGCTCACCGCGACCATCAGCGGCATTCCCTACGCCAATTACAGTCTTTACGCCTATATGGGTGTACTCAACGAGTGTGCCGGCAAAATCATCCTCGGCGGGACGGCCTACTACTACGATATGACTAATAGCCCGAACTTCATACAGGTGACGAATACGACGGTTGGCAGCTATCCGGCCGGTAACTACGTGGTGGCCACCGGGTTGACCGGAGCCACACAAACGGTGACAGTGCAGGGAGTCAATCAACCGTACGCCGATTTTTCCGGCTTGGAGATTGTTGACTCCGCGCCGGCCTCGCAGACATGGTCGCTTGCCAACGCGGTGGCGCTTTCCGCCAATTCGATAATCGACGTAACCGGGCCGAGCAACGGCGCGATCACGGGAGTTCTCACGATCGGCAGCAACCGCTTGAGCGTTACCGGTGGCGGCGCGGGGCCGAACTTGCCCTACAGCCTGACCTTGGGCGCCAGCGGCGGCGTTCTGCTCACCGGCAATCCGACCTTCGACGTGGCCAACAACGGCAGCGGCGCGGGCACGCTGATCCTCGGCGCGCTCAGCGACGGAGGAACGGCCTGTACGATCACCAAGACCGATGCGGGCGCGTTGACCCTGAGTACGCCGGCCACTTCCATGAACGCCGGCGACACGGTAATCGTCAGCGGCGGCACGCTCAATTCGAACAACGCCACGGCCTTGGGCACATTGACGACGGTCAATGTGGCCGCGGGGGCCACGCTTTCGCTCGGCGCGAGCCAGACCCTCGCCGCGCTGGGCGATGCGGGAACTGTGGTCCTTGACGGCGCTACGGTGTTGCTCAACGGCAACGCCCTGACGGTCGGCAGCAGCAACAATCTTTCCTCGACATTCTCCGGCGTGATTGCTGACGGCCCGGGCGGCCCGGGCAGCCTGATCAAGGCCGGCAGTGGCAGCCTCGTGCTCGCAGGCAGCGACACCTACACCGGCGGCACGACGGTTGTGGCCGGTACATTTGTGATCGCCGATGGTGTCGCACTGGAGGGCGGGACAAGTTTGACCGTCGGCGCGGGGAGCGTGTTTGTGTTCGATCCCTCGGCCGCCGCAGCGCCCGTCGTGGCGGCCTCGCCCGCGGCGACGCCCGCCACTGTTCCCGAGCCGTCGGCCTGGGCGCTGTTGGCGGCGTGTATGATCAGCGTCGGCGCTTATGCCTGGCGGAAGCAGACGAGAAGAAGTGGCGCGTACTCGCCGAGCTTTTGTGCCCATCAAAATTGACGTGCGGAAAAAAAGGTCAGTGCGCTCAATTCTCAATGCTTCAGGAGTTGATGCTGCGGCAGTTGGGGATTACGGCTACGTCCGAACTCATTCTCCCGACGCTCCCCAATAGCGCGATAGGCAGAATGAATCTTTTTACGGCCGCGGACGTCGGAAAAATCGAGCCAACCATTCCAGCTTCTATGCTCGTCTCAGACCCGTTCGGTGAACCCCAGCAAGCGAATCTATATTTCGACTACGATGGGCAGCCGAATAACTTCGAAGGCGGAGTGCTGGTTACCGATCCGAACAATCCGTTGGGCAGCGAGTTTTACTCGCAAGGCCATAAGCCCAACGAGCTTGTTGTCGGCAGTACCACTTTGTACGGAACCGCCGAGTATAACGCGATCGTTCAAATAGCAAAGAACTTCTCAAAGGGTAAGAATATCACCAGTCAGTTTCAGGGCTGGTACTACGAGTGGGGCATCCATATTATGTGGAAGTTTGTGTACCTACCCTCGCCCTCGAAATGGAGACCGTAGAGATACGTCCGGAGTGGAAAAGCTATGAAGGCATTGGAAAAGACGACAAATGGTTGTCCTCCTAGAAGCGGAGGATCCCACCTGCGGTTTATTCTAGCGATCGGAATCTATTGCTCCATGATAGTTACGATAGCAAGATCTTACGGTGATTCCCCTGGGGTTGACTT
Organism: uncultured Planctomycetaceae bacterium; assembly: GCA_964615095.1. Classification (GTDB taxonomy): domain Bacteria; phylum Planctomycetota; class Planctomycetia; order Pirellulales; family Thermoguttaceae; genus JANXQG01. Next base: position 7,034 of record CAZTPX010000301.1, read on the forward strand.
TGACGGCGATCACCTTATCTTTCCCCCAGCACTCAAGCCGCTCAGTGCAGGCGAGCAGCGAATGGCAGCGAGCGGCTGGCGGTGCAACTCGGAAATCCGGGACCGCGCCGGCGTTTTGTATCCATTTTGGGACGACGTGGAAATGGGGCGTTTCCAGCCATCGGTCGACCCGTCTCGGGGAGGATACGAGGGAGTCCACGTTGTTCATCGACGCGGGGGCGACGAGTATGCATGGCCTGCGTGGCGTGCGCTTGGGCCTTTCATCAAGGAGGTCCGGACCGCAAAGCAATGTGGTTTCGTTCTTGAAGTCTTGCACCAGGACTGGTTCAGGCAACGGTTAACCGGCCAGCAATGCGTTGAAATCGAACGACAAGTCGAGAAATCGGCGGGAGACCTCCCGTTGCGAGTCAAAAGGGGGGCTGGAACGTATGGTTCCATGACGGCTGAATGTGTCCTCAAGGACGGCGTCTGGCTCTCGCACTTCGGCTTTATTGAGGGCGCCTCCCTTGTGGAGTATAAGTATGCGATCCACTCGCGACGGGGCGTTGCGCGAGTTCGCCGCGTTTTGGTAGAGGGACCAACCAACCCGCATGGTTCACGTTACTTCGATCAGGACCCCGAACCGGGTGTAGTCGGCGGTTATACCATCGGTCCATCCGCCGTAACGAAGGGCGATTACATTTTCAAGGAGTGTCGCTCCTCGTCGGCAACTGGAAGAAAGAGTTGGCCAGCGGCGGATCGCGCGAGCGTCTTGCCGCCGTCCGGGATCTCGGTAACGCCGCCTCCCAGCCGAACGGGGTCAGGCTTACGTTTTGCCGAACGGGGTCAGGCTTACGTTTTGTACTTTACCAAGCAAAGTACAAAATACGTTTTGTACTTCCGAACGGGGTCAGGCTTACGTTTTGTACTTTACCAAGCAAAGTACAAAACGTAAGCCTGACCCTGCGGCCGACCCTGCGGCCGCGACAGTCCGAACTTCCAGTTCCTCGAAGATTACTGGTTTTGGCTGTGGAATTGG
>CAZTPX010000302.1:0-7907 GCA_964615095.1 uncultured Planctomycetaceae bacterium
TGTCTACATGTATCTATCGTTTAGACGCCGCTGGGTCTGAAATGGTTCACGGAAAAATTCCGAGAAACAGCGGCCCTATCTATAAGACGCGGAAAACGGCGGTTTTATTCCCGGCCTGGTCGCAAATTCTCGGACAGGACGCAATGACGGCGGCCACGGCCCGCTCGTAGATCAGGATGCGCTCGGTCCTGGCCACGGTGCCGCTCCCAATCAGAGCCCCCGAGTCTGCTCCTGATTTTTCTACCAAACTGCTGGCCGCGAGATTACACTACGAACTGAAATCACATTGGCCCCACAGCAGAAAGACAGCAGCATGATCCGCAGAAATTCCCTTCATCTTTGTCTCGGTATCTTGGCGTCCCTGGCCCTTCCAGGCATCGGCCACGCGGAAGAGCAACTCAAGATCGTGGACACCACGCCCGGCAAGCCGCCCTCAGACGCCATTGTCCTTTTCGACGGCGGCAGCACCGACGCCTTCCTGAACGTCAAGGGTACACCCTGCCAGTGGCCGGTTGTAGGTGCGGCCATGGTCGTCAAGGACGGCTTTATCGTGTCGAAGCTCCACTTCCGGGACGCCCACATCCACGTCGAGTTCGCCGTGCCCGACGACGGTACGAAGGGCGGCGCAGCAGGCAATAGCGGCGTCTACATCTTCGGCATGTACGAGATGCAGATCCTCAACTCTTACGACAATCCGGTCGCGCCCAAGGAGACGCTGGGGGCTCTGTACGGTATCTCGTCACCGCTGGTCAACGCCGCTCGGAAGCCGGGCGAGTGGCAGGTCTACGACATCTTGTACACCGCCCCTCGCCGTGACGAGCATGGCAAGGTGGCCCAACCGGGCGAAATCACGGCGATGCTCAACGGCGTACTGGTACAACACAAGGTTCATTTCACCGAGAGCATTTCTCGATGGAACCCGTTGGTCTACCAGAACACGGCTTACACGGACAAGATTCGGGTGAATATCCTCAAGACGGGATGCGGCCCGCTTTTTCTGCAAGACCACCACGGCAGCCCGGTGCGGTTTCGCAACATCTGGATCAGGCCGCTGGACGACAAAGCCAAGTTATTTCACGAGTGAGGCAACATGAAGTCTCTGCTCCGAACCGTGTTCCTGACGCTTGTCCTGGTCCCGCAGCCAGTCAATGTCGTGGCCGGGGATGGTCAGGCACCAGCCCCACCGACTACGCCGACCATCCGGTTCTCAGAAGACCAGCAACATGTGACCATCGAAAGCCAGCAGGGACGATGGACCTTCGTGCGCCCGGTGATCAGCCCCTGGGCTTTCCGGGCTAAGGGCAAGACGTTATGGGTTGCCAACTCGGGCGATGACTCCGCCGATGGCACGGCCAGCCGACCGCTGCGGACCATCGCCCAGGCCCTTGACCAGGCCGGGCCGGGAGACGCGATTTATCTTCGCGCGGGAATGTACGTCGAGGCCCCACAAATCCGCAAGTCGGGACGGGAAGATGCGCCGATCATCGTAAGCTGCGCGCCCGACGCGTTGGGCAAGGTGAAGGTCACTCCCAGCAAGGAGTACGTGGAGAAGAACCCCAGTGGCGCAGTCATCACTCTGCACGGCGCTCGACACTTCTGGGTCAACGGCCTGGTGATCGAAGGCCCCAAAGGCCGTCCCGAGGCCCCCAGGGCGGAGACCTATGGGGCCAATGGCATCACCTGGGCCGGAAAGGCGGGCATCGGATGCCATGCCACCAACAACGTGGTCTATGGCAACGTCCACTGCGGCCTGAAAGAGATGGGGCACGGCGGCACCGGTATCTTGATGGAAGCTAACCTCATCTTCGACAACGGCACCCGCGAGACCGACCATGGCATCTACTGCCCCGCCGACGAACTCACGATCCGGGGTAACATCATCTTCAACAATGCGGGCTTCGGCATTCACAGCTACAGTAGCCCCAAGCGGCAGCGGATCGTCCAGAACATCTGCTTCGGCAACCGCGTGTGCGGAATCATCCTGGCGGGCAGCGAAAACCAGGTGTACCACAACGTCTGCGTGGGCAACGGCATCGGCATCTTCTACTTCCGGGACGGCTGCATGGACAATGTGGTCCAGAACAACATCTTCGCCTTCAACGGCAGGGATGGCGGCTACGACAATGGCGGCGGGAAGTTGGGCGACCCGGTACGAAACACCGACGACTACAACTGCTACTTTCCCGGCAAACCGCATGCACGAATCCATGCTGGCGCGCACGAAATCCTGGCTGATCCAAGGTTCATCGACGCCAAGGCGGGCGATTATCGCCTCCGGGAAGATAGCCCCTGCGTGGGAAAGGCCATAACGCCAAAAAGCCCCGGGCTTACTGCGATAGGGAACGTGGGAGCATTCTAGCAAAACAACAGCATGAACGCATAGGGGTTGGGCAAACCCACGATGAAGGTGACAGCGGGAGCTCGTTGACATGAAGTGACTCGGGGAAGCAGGACGCACCGCCGCGTTGACGCCGCGCAGCCGCAGCTATCGTCGCAAAGGTTTCGTTGGGCGCCTGCCCGATAAACTTTGCGGCCGTTCGAACCCCGCTACCCGGCGTGAGACTAGCACGTCCGCAAGGCCGAGAAGGGTCCTTGGGGCGCGTAGGATCGATGGTCTCGGGGCAATGCTTCACCACGAAAAGACCGAGCATCTGATCAAAGACCCAAAAGTCAGCCGGGGGCACTTTGCACGCGCCTTGGCTATCGTCCCTGCGCTTATGTGGGTATTGGTCAGATCGACGCACTGTAACTTGGGAAGGCTTTCGACGTATTCCAATCCTTGGTCCGTGATGGCCGTGCCGGTGAGGTCCAACTCCTCCAGATCGGGTAGTCGGCATAGCGTTTGCAGATCGCTGTCGGTGATCGAAGTGCCTGAGAAATCTGCGGAGTACACTCGCCGTAAATCGAAGTTCAGGATGCCGGTCTCCCTGCTACAAGGCCGCCCGCCCATGCGACGCACCAGATGTTCCTGCTCGCGTTGGTCGTACCAGACTCTCACGCCGCCCATGATCGTGGCAAGCAGGGCCGTAATGAACAAAAGCGTGGAAAGGCGGTACTGATACCACTTCCCGGCGGACCACCAGCGGCGCGAACACCGTCTGAACTGTTCTTCTCGCTCCTCGGGCGAGAGATCGAGCACGTCGTCTTGCCCCGACCCGGTCGTGTAAAGCATGTCGAAAGGCCCTCGCATCCAGCGGACATCCCAGAACTGACATCGGATGCATCGCACCGGAATATTCCTGGCGGATCGCGAATCTCGCCCTGTTGGGCGAACCTCACCCGCCAACGCACGGTAAGCGACCAAGCTCCCCGAAGCGACGGCCACCGAAATCGTCGAGCAAATCCGCCGCTGACTGGTAGGTCCAACCTGCCGACGAAGCGGGCACCAACCCAAGGACAGGTAAGGTGAAATACGCCTCGGCCCATGACCTGCGGCGGTCGTTTGGCACCCGTGGGCCAAGCGGGTTACCACGCCCGTCTTGATGAAACTGATGCGGCACGAGTCAATCCAGACCACGGAGTCCTATTAGGTCGATTTAGACGCCGACGAGTTGGCGGAAGACCTTTACCGGTTGTTTGGGCAAGAGGCCGCACCCCCTGAGAGAGCAGGTTCGGTTCTGGCTATTGTTCCGGCCCCCGAGGCCGCGGCCGATGGCCAAGAAACGACATAAGCCTTTATTGCGTAAAGGCTTATGAAGTGCCCCCTGTAGGACTCGAACCTACGACCAGATGATTAAGAGGGTCTCCGAGCTAAAACCACGTTTTCACCACTCTTCACAAACGCTTGTTCTGCAAGGACTTACGTTTTCACCAAGTTTCGACAACGCTTCGACCGGATGCAGATTTCGTGAATTAGTGGGGGGATTAGTGGGGGGAATTTTTCGACGTGGTTTATCGACGAAATGCTCCTTCTCGATCGCGGCCCCAATCCCTAAGCGGTTGGCCCCTCCGCCCAGCCCCACTCTCGGCCGTGCCGTCGATCAATCGGCCGCGAGGGGATAGGGCTCCGCTGCGACGAGATAATCCGGCAGCTAAATGCAAAACCCGGAGCAGCCGGATGGCTGGGGCACGATCCCTTGGTATTGGTCGAGACGATGTTCAACGCGTTTCCTCCGGTAGGCAGCCGGAGTTGCGTTCTAGACTTTCCAAGAACGCCTCGTCTGAACCTACAAGCCAAACACGCCGATCATCAAATTTCTTAGCTTTTAAGCCCCAAATGGTCGAGAGGCTCTTAAAAGCGAGGGTAATCATGCTGCAAACAGCGAGTCCTGCAGCGATCGCGGCCACCTCCAGGCCCAACTCGCGATTGCTGCCCCTAAGTGCGTTCGCGCATAGTGACCCTATTCCTGCTGCAATCAGGACAACGAGAGAAATGCAAAACCTGCGCCGAACGTTTGGACGATGTCTTTTGCAGAGGTAATACTTGACAGTAACAGGACCCGTATAATACGAACCCTTCACAACATTCATTGCCTCCGCAATCACGACCCCCACTAGCCCGCCATGTCGCCTATCATCAAAAGACATCGTGATTGGACCGCCGTACGCCTCTTCGTTGCAGACAGCACAGCGCGCAGGCAAGGTACTCCCATGCCGCGCAACGATGCATTCGCCATCGCGATTGGGCTCCGTACAAATACTAGGTTCAGGCATAACTAACCTCTCCCCGAATGATTTCGAGTACCGCTTACTTGCATTGCGCCCCATCATACCGCGCCCTGTGGTCGCCTGCAATTCTGCCCAGGCTGGTCTAGCCGATTAACTAAAGACAGATCCGCGGCATCATAACCTGCACGCTGATCTTAGCCGTCAGAAAGCGTACATCTGCGATCCACCGCGCCCTCCCGGCGTCTTTCATCGCATCGACCGACGGCGCATCCCCACTCACCCTATGGCCACCCGGCCTGGGTGGCCGCATCCGAAAGGTCACCCTTCATGTCCACTGCAACCACTTCTCCTGCTGCTCCCAGTCCCCGCCGCCGCTGGCATAAGAAATTCGAGGCGATGATTCCGGCCATCGTCAAATACGCCCGCTTCGCTTTTCGCCACGTCCGCGGCCAGGACCGCCAAGACCTCATCCAAGAAACCGTGGCAAATGCCATGGTCGCGTTCCGGCGGCTCGTTCGCCGCGGCCGTGAGAGCGTTGCGCACGCCTCCGTATTGGCGAAATACGCGATCCGGCAAATCAAGGATGGGCGTCGCGTGGGCAGCAAGCTCAATGTCCGTGAGATGCTCTCGAAGTACGCCCAGCGGCACAAGGGCTTCCACGTCGAACGCATCGACCACTACGAGCCGCAAGAGCAGGAATGGACGCAGACCGTGATCGAAGATCGCACTGCCGGCCCTGCCGACATCGCCCGCACCCGGATCGACTTTGCCGACTGGCTCGATTCGTTGAAGCGGCGCGACCGCAAGGTGGCCGAGTTCTTGGCCAACGGCGAGACCACGAAGACGGCGGCGAAACGCTTCAAGGTCTCTGCCGGCCGCATCAGTCAACTGCGGCGCGAGCTTGCCGCCAACTGGCGTGCGTTCCTCGGCGATGACCCCGGCCCTGCCGCAGCCAACGCGGCGTGATCTCATTTCTGGCTGGCACTCTCGCCGCCCTACGCCCCAGTCCCCGGCCGCTTCCGTCCCGAGCGCCGGGGCTGGGTCTCTTCACTTCTATACATCAGAGGTCCTATGAGAAGTTTATTCGATTACCTATCAGCCCTCGCAGGCGAGCTATTCGTCGGCCTGTCTGCCCTAGTCAGCACCATCGTGCTTGGCCTGCCCGAGATCACCTTCGTTACGTCGCTGGTGCCACAGGTGCTGCGGTTCGGCGCCATGGTTGTCGTGCTCGCGGGAGCCTTGTTGACCGTCGGCTGTTCACGGCAAGGCACCGAGCCCAGCAAACCGGCGGTCATTCACTGGAAAGGCCAAGACGGCGGCTACGAAGACACAACCACCGTGCCGCCCGCTCCCAACACCGGCAACCAATAAGGAGAGCCATGCGAAACACTATCCTCGTGCTGGTGCTACTGTCCAGCACGATTGCAATTCCCTTTCTGCCCAGTCTGGTCCCGCCCAACATGCGCACCACTTTTCTCTTACTTCTGTCCTTGTCCGCTGCCGCTTCCGCAATCTTCCTCTTGCCCCGATTTCATTCGCAGGACCCGCCAGCGCCCGTTGTCGTGCATTCGCAGGGTCCAACCGTCGAGAAGCTGGAGCGGCTGTCGCAACTTGTGGCCCTCCGCATCGAAGTTGCAGATATTCTCGTAGCCCAAGGAAACGGATGCCGTGGGGTTTGGTTGCTGAAGGGGGATTCGCACCTTTCGGTCGATATGGGCCAAGCTAAGATCGCCGACAAGCACGACGACACCAAGCAAGCCACGATTATCCTGCCCGAGCCTCAAATACTGGCACCGCGTATCGACCATTCACGGACGCGCACATGGTCCGTCGAACGTGTAGCTTGGCTACCCTGGAACGCTGACCAAGACGCTCTCCGTGATGCCGTTTACGCCGAAGGCCAGAAACTCGTGGCGCACACGGCGGCCAGCCCCGAGAACATCAAGACGGCTAAGATGACCGCCGAGACGATTCTCAAATCGCTCTACGCGGAGGTCGGTTGGACCCTGGTCGTAAAGTGGCCCAACGAAGCCGCCGACAGTCCGAAAACGGCGATGGTTGCCCAGTGACTCTCTTTACCTATCAGCGGCACCGCCGGCAGCGGTCGCTAACCGCACGAAGATAACACGCGATTTACGCTTGCCGCCCGCAGAGGCGGCAAGCATCGGGACTTTTCTTTAGTGGTCGGAAGGACGCGCAGCGGAAGTTGGGGTCGCGGCCTTGTGGTGCAGATTGAAGCGGCGCGGTAAAATGGCCGGCATGGAAAGCTCCGAGAAAAACGGCTGGTATCGTCCTACGCCGAGTCGGCTGGTGCTGGGATCGCTGGCGTGAAGAAGCTTCAGCAGGCATTGCCGAATTGTAAGATCGAACGATAGCCGTCCGCGCCAATGGCCTCAGCGGGCTCGGCGCGATAGAATCGAGACAGTGACGACTCTCAATCCAAAATCGCGCTGCCGAACTGCAAGATCGACTATTGACATGTTCACGACGGTATTGAGTGAAGGAGGCCAACCCATGCTTCGGCGAACATACATAGCGGCTTTGGCGGTCCTCATGGCACTCGGCAGTCTTGCCCTGACAGCAGCCGAGGAGCCCCGGGTCACCAGCAAGAACGGCATTACCAACTCTATCGGCATGAAGCTCACGCTCGTCCCTTCGGGCGAGTTCATGATGGGCAGCGGCGAGTCGGTGGAGGAAACGGTTGCCTTCTTCACGAAGAACTACGGCATGGTTTACCTAACGGCAGATCTCTTCAAGGACGAGCACCCGCAGCACCGGGTGCGAATTACCAAACCGTTCTATCTGGGTACGTATCATGTCACGCGGGGCCAATTTCGCCAGTTCGTCAAGGATTCCGCGTACAAGACCGATGCGGAGAAGGGCGAAGAGCCGGGAGCCTACGGTTGGAACTCCAAGAAGGAGCAGTTCGATTTCAGCAAAGATTATTCGTGGCGGAACGCGGGTTTCGAGCAGACCGACGAACACCCAGTGGTGAACGTAAGTTGGAATGACGCAGTGGCCTTCTGCAAGTGGCTCAGCCGGAAGGAAGGCAAGAGTTATCGGTTGCCTACGGAGGCCGAGTGGGAGTACGCCTGCCGGGCCGGAACGACGACGCGGTACCACAGCGGCGATGACCCCGAGACGCTGGCCGAGGTGGCGAATGTGGCCGACGCGACGGCCAAGGCGAAGTTCCCGGCCTGGAAGTGGACGATCAAAGTCAGCGACGGCTACGTGTTCACAGCGCCGGTGGGCCAATTCAAGCCCAACGCCTTCGGACTCTACGACATGCACGGCAATGC
>CAZTPX010000303.1:0-7884 GCA_964615095.1 uncultured Planctomycetaceae bacterium
CGCTCCACCCGCGGCTATTCACAGGTGACCGCTACGCGGTCGCAAGCCTGGCCTTGCCGCCCGTATTTGAACTCTCGCGTTGTACGACGACCGTCAGACTCCGCTGTACAACCGAGAACCACGCTGTAACTTGCAACGGGGTTCCGCACCAACTTGGAATAGCCCGGAACACCTGGGGTCAGGCGAAAGAGCACCTTGCGGGGGGCGATTACGGCAGACTCACAAGCACCACCGGCCCCGTGCCACTGGCGGCAATCACGGCGTCGTCGCGGTGCAGCCCAGGAGCCACTTCATGATGGTCGTTCGTGTAGATGTCGTCCATGCCGTTGCCCGGGCGCGTCGTGGAGCAGAACTCGATATGCAAGTCCTCGAACAATACGTTCTGTCCGATCCCGCCGTGGTTGTCGCTCTGGTGTTCGGGGCGGTCGGACGAAGGGGCATCGGCCATGATGGCAAAGTAGTCGCGGTTCAGGTTCCGTGTATTCTGATACACACCGTGATCGAAATAGCCCAGGCAGTAACCATAGCTGCCGCCCATCTTCTGCTGAATGCGGGACAACTCTTGCCCCACAGTGGAACGCAATTCATCGAGCGACGGAATGCGAAAGCCCTTAGGGTCGGCCTGTTGCGAGTCGGGACAGAGCAATCGTTCCGGTGAGTCGAGAAACCCCTTGTCCGCCAGGATGGGAGCATAGACCCCGGCAGCCGCCAGGTTGCCCTCCACGGGCACGGCGGGAAATAGGTCGTGATTCTTATGGCTGTACTCCGTCAGGGCCTGGCCCACCTGCCGCAAGTTGTCCTGGCAGGTAGTCACGCGGGCCTGAAAGCGCGCACTATTGATGGCCGGAAGGACCAGCAGCCCGGCAATCAGGAAGATCACGCCGGCCACGCCCACGTCGACCCAGTTCATGCGGCCACCCCCTTGCGGCGCTGCGGGCGTGGGAGTCATCGAGCGCTGACGGAGCGTGTAGCGCAGCCGCCGGGCCGGATCGAAGACCAGTTCGCAAGTCCGCTCCGCCAGTCGTGGCGGCGGCGATTGTGTCTCGCGGCGGATCTCCTGCAAGCGGACCATGTCGCCCCGGGCCCATTCGATGGCTTCCCGATAGGCCGGGTCCGACCGCAAGCGGGCCCTGACGTCCTCCATCTCCGAGTCGTCCAACGTGCCCAGCAAGTAGTCGAGGACCTGCTGTCGAACCCGATCCGTCATGCTTGCCCGATCAGTCATGAGCGCCAATCAACGCGAAACGTCCGCCGCGGCCAGAACTTCGCCCAGTCTCTGGATCGCCCCATGCAGCCGGCTCTTGACCGTGCCCACAGGTATGCCCAAGGCATGGGCCGCCTCGCGATACTTCAGACCCTGAAAGTAAACCAACAGCACCACCTGTCTCGTCTGCTCCGGCAAATCGGCCACGGCACGCCGAATCTCGTCGGCCTGTTCGAGGTCCTCGGTCTCTTCGGCCGGCCCCCGACAGGGACTGTCGAAAAGTTCGACAAACGCGCCTGTCTCCGACTCCTCGTCCGTGCCCATCCGCCGGTCAAGGCTCGCCATGCGATGCCGGCCAAAACGCCGCTGATGATCGATGGCCTGGTTTGTGGCGACCGCATACAGCCAGGGGCGGAATTTCCGCTCAGGCTCAAACTGATCGCACTTCAGGTAGATCTGCAGGAACGTCTGCTGGAAAACGTCTTCGGCCGTCTCAGGATCGCCCAGATAATTCCGCAGATATCCGTACAGCTCCCTCTCATAGCGATGGACCAAATCTTCGAACGCCGGCCGGTTTGCCTGGTCGCGATATTCCAGGAGCAACTCTTCGTCGCTCAGTGCCGAAACCAAGTGCTCGTGCAACCGTGGCGCACTGTGTTCAATTATGCCGTTCATTTTGCTACGCATCCGTCTGCGAGAGTGTTCAGGCCGAAGACGAAAATTTGTCTCCGGGTCTGGCATAACGGCGGCCGAAACCTTTTCTAAGGGTCATTTTATCCGGTTTCACCCTGTTGTAAAGCAAGAATCCTTCCTGCCCACAGCTTGGGGTTTCGCCCGCCTGCCTCTGACGTGCGAGAGGTAGAGCAAACGTCGTGCCAGAATTTATTCCACCACGACGGTATTTTGGCCTGAACGCACGTTTATGGCCAAAAACCCTTGCCGACTTTGCCTTTGCGCGATTCTGCCGATTGCAGCACAAATTCCGGCCGCCCCGGAACGGCTGGAAAGCGCTCTCGAAGACGGTTATTCGCTTACAAAAGCTGTCGCAACTGCGCAACAACTGTCGTCAAACCGTTCAATCTTGCCAGAATGGCATATGGGGGGTGTGCATTTTCGTAGGGTGGACCGCAATTCCAGATAAATAACTGAATTCGTTGAGACCTTCGGTTTTGGCCCGCGTTTCTCGGGCTTCATCAGAAGGGCTGGCGGCTTGTTGCAACATTGAAGGTGATCTTACATTCGGAACGGTTGCAAACTAGCCGAGGCGGGGCTCGAACCCGCACGTCCCGTAAGGGACACAGGATTTTAAGACCGCTAAAATTGCACTTCCCTTGTATTGGTCTTACTGGACACTTGCGTTGGAAAATGAGAATCGGTCCGGAGATGCGACGATTTCATGCTGGCCTTGTAGGGGCGACGATTTGGCTTGATATTGCCCATATTGTGTCAGATTTGTGTCAGATTTTCTAGCCCTCTGCACCGGATTAGTTCTCGTGTGTGCCTGCCGATCGAACGACATCCTTCGCTCCGTTGACAAATCCTTCTCAACTGTGTCACATCCAATACCTAAGAAGAGGTGTGCCCGCGAAACCTTGCCGTCCGAAATCCCATGCCAAAACCTGCCCGCCTTCTTTGCCGATCTATCCATCTGCCCAAGCACCAGCCGAACGTCCAGCCAATCTTACCGCCCTGCAACTTCAACTGCTCGACCTGGCGGCCCGCAGCAAGCCCGTGCCAGTGGACCGATCCCAAGCACGAGGCCCAGTGCTGGTGATCCGCGGCAAGTAGCCTGGCCCTCGCACCAAGCCGTTTCTAACAGCCTACGGCCGCTTCCCCTTGGCTACTTCCACGGCATACACATGGGCCTTGCCGTGCATGTTGGCCTGGAACACGATCCACTTGCCATCGGGCGTGAAATTGACGTTCGGCTCAAGGCGATAATCGTGTTTGGAGAGATCAACGAGTTTCTCGGCATGCAGGGTCCCATTCTGCGGCGTGAAAAGATATAACCATTGTCCGTTGCCGGGTGCGGCCACGCTATGCGGTCCGCCGCCGTCGCCCGCAAACTGCTTGCCGTCTGGCGAAATGTTGTAATGCACCGACCACAACTCCCGTTCGACCTTGTAGCGGATCGCGTCCTCGCTCCCCAGCACTCGACCGGCCAGCCAGAACTCCTTTCCCCTCGGCGTTTGCAGGTCGTACCACACCGTCTTCCCGTCAGGAGCGAAGAACTCGTGCCCGGCAATCTCCATGTCCATCGTGCGGGCATGGATCTTTTGTAGTCGGCTGCCGTCGGTGCGAATCGTCCAGATGCGATCCACCTTGTGCCACGGGCCCTCATGACAGAACATGACGAGCGACGGTTCCGTGGGCGAGAACTGCACGTGATTGAGCCACTCGGTGCTCGGTGCGAACGTCTTTACCTTGCCGGTCTTGATCGCGACGGTATAAAGCCGCATCGGCAGATGGGCAGCCCAACGCGTCTCCAGACTCGGCTTCTTCCCGCCGCTCCGCCGCGGCAGCGTCCCCGCTTCGACATAACTGCCGGCCAACAGGCTTTCGTCCGCATTGACAGCGAACCCGCCATCGCGGATCTCGGGTGGCAACCGACCGATCTCGCGAGTCGCGTGGGTATCGAGGTGCGTGGCCAGTACCGTGCCATTACGCCAGTAGTAGACTTGCCGCGACTTCTTGCCGACCACGAATCCACCACCGGCACGGCCGATCTCCAGGGACTCGATTTTGTAGGTCTTCATATCGACCGTGGCGGGTCCGTCAGCAGCCCTAATCAGCAACTTATCGCCTGATTCAGTGAACGCGTTTTGATGAAAGTAGAGTTTCGTGGCCCCCTCTTCACCGGACAGCCGAACCACACGGTGTCCTGTCGCTGGCTCGATCCATTGCGTGGGCATCTCGGCCGCGGCCAATGCGGGAAGAAAGGCCAGAATGATTACAAGGACTTTCATGAATACTTTGCTGAGAACACGAGAGCAGATTCAGATCCCATTGGCATAAGTGTAATGTCTTTTGTGCCATGGGGAAAGGATCCAGCGAGATGCACAACGGTTTTGCAATGGCCCTTGGCAACCGATGACGCGGACGAGTCGGCGAAGGTCATTCGCGAGAAGATGGGCCGCAACGGGCTACACGAATGAACGACCTAAAACGAAGAAGCCCCGCACTGGCGAGACCAGTGAAGGGCTTTTCCCGTATCTGACATGACTACCGGATTATCGGCATCCTGCCGACGTAACGCCAGCCTTTTCGATCACGTCATCGAGAAAGCATAACAGGACGGCGGGGAACTCAGAATACAACGACATCCGTCTCAGTAACGGTCATGGCTTCGGCCAGGTCCTTGAATTTCTTCACGCCGCCCATCTCTTTGATGACATCCAGGACTTCGATTACTCGCTGGAAACCGCCCAGCATCTTGATCGTCTGGGCGACCTTCTTGACCTGCTCCAGCGTGATCGTGCCGCCGTTTATCGCGGGCTTCGCAACGATTACCGGTGCTACTGCCTCGACTACCGCCGGCTTCTTTGCCGCCCTCTTGCCGTTGCCAGCCTTCTTGAGCTTACCCTTGATGTTGCTGACGTGGGCCGTTGTAATCTTGATACGCTGCTTGGCCAATGCCTCGACGATTTCCTTGGGACCGGCTTCCGGATGGGCGTCCAGGTACTCACTGACGGCCGCGGTCTTCTCGCCTCTAACTGTTTTCTTCGCCATTTCTCGATCTCCGATTCTGGGTTACCTAGTGGATGCACAATTATTACACCCGGAATCGGCGGAACAACGCACAAGAGGACGCCAAAGGCCCTATTCGATGATGAGCGTGCTGAATGTGCCGGAAAAGCGGGCCAGTAGGCGGGATCTGGCGTCTTGGCGGTGGTTTTTGCCAGTTTTTTGAGCGGGCCGGCAAGTATCAAGGCGATGATGGGGAGCGAGCGAAATATGCTACATTTGAAATGACATTCGTCGCTTACCGCTCGTCAATCGCTCGGCACCGGAGATCCAGTCATGAAATGCACCTGCCCTAATTGTGGTGAACTGCTAGGTCAGGACAGGAACCCCGACGGCCCCAACTACTGCACCGCCTGCCAGAAGCTTTTCCTTGTGCCTGCCGAGCCACAAATGCCGCCCTGGATCTGGGGTGTTGTGGCCTTCATCCTCGCCAACTGGCAGATAATGCGTACTGTGTAGCGGGGACAGCGTAGCTTGTGCTCGCGGTGCAAACCCTGAAGGTCAGCCGAACCCTGCCTGCTAGGCGACACTTTACCATTTCCTGGGAATCTGCGAACCCATCGTCGTTGGCAATCCGCCTATGGCCAACAACCTCTGGGGCTTCACCTGCGGGAAGCTGACACTGGGCTGAAAGATTATCCGGGTTGGGACGGACGACGCGGACGAGTTGGCGAAGGTCATTCGCGAGAAGACTGGCTGCGGTGGACTTTCTGGATGATCGAGAACCCTATTGATCGTTCACTGACCGTCCATTTCGGGATAGATGGTAGCAGCGTCCTCACCACCAGCTTCCAGAAACTTATCACCGTCCATCTTGGGATCAAACCAAACCGTCATTACCCCAACCAAATGCCCCGTTTCGTCGATGATTGGAGCACCACTGAAACCGGGGATCTCGACCGGCGGAGTAAGATCGTAGCGAAAGCGATCGCCAAACGCCCTGGCAGTCACCTTGCCCGAATATACGTTCTGTTTACAATCACGTTCACTGTACGGGCAACCGACGAGGTAGACTTTTTCGCCGATCTTGACGGGATCCTTTCTTATTTGCAGAGGCTGTGCAGGAAGTGCAGCCGCTGGGTGTTTCAATTTCAGAATCAGCCAATCGCCGCCCCTCCGATCAAGCCCGCTGAGGCCGAGGCCGTCAATATCGACAAAGGCCTGGGGAACGGTTCGTGGAAACATCTTCCATGTCCGGAGTACGGAGTCGAACTCGCCAAGTGAGACTTCCGGCTCTACCCCACCATTTGCCCCGATTAGGTGCTTTGCGGTAGCGGCCAGTACATGATCATTGTGAGTTCGTATGAGAAACGAACTCGCTCCTTGAAGCGGCGTGTGCCCGGCAAAAGTCGCTTCATTGGTAAGGACTATCTGGGGCCAACTTGCCGGCGGTTTGCTCATCCAAGGCTCTGGCGAGACGGGCTGACTCGCGGATGCCGCTTGCCGATCCTGGTTCGCTTCATGGCTACAACCGGATGTGCCGGCGACCAACAGCACAACGGTAACGACAGAGATCGCCAAACGTAGGATTCTCTCAACTACGAGTTTCATCAGACTACTCCCGAATTCCAAACGTGATTTTCTGGCACTCAGACATGCACACTCAGGCTAGACTCAGCCCCACCGCCACATTCCCTTGCCACCATCTCCGCTAATACCCGTCCCGGCTTAAACCCGACCACGATCCTGTCGCCGACCACGACCTTCTCGCCCGTCCTCGGGTTGCGGGCCTGCCTGGATTTCCGCTTCTTCACCTCGAAGACGCCGAAATTCCTGAGTTCGACGCGGCCTTCTTCGATAAGGACGTTGATGATGGCGTCGAGCGTCTTTTGCACGATCTGCATGGTTTCAAGCAGCGGGCGGTCGAGTTCGTCGGCGATGCGGCGGGCGATGTCTTTTTTGGTCATGGTGCGGCACTTGAAATGAAAATGCCCCGGCTTTTGCACCGGGGCAGTTTACGACATGGCTATTTCGCCATGTCCTTGAGCATCTTCAACGCCCGTACCTTGACCTTGTTGTAGGCTGGCTTGGCCGGGCGGTCCATCAATTCGCCGGGCTTGAACGGGTTGGGCACGCCCTTCTCGGCCTTACGGGCCGGAACTTGCTTCTTCTCGATCTTGACCAGCCCCGGTAGAGTGATGACGCCGGCTCCCTTGCTGCCGAGGCTCTTCTGGATCTCGGCGGCCAGGGCATCGAGCACGGCGGCCACTTGCTGCTTGGGCAGTTCCGTGGCGGTGGCGATGTTGGCGAGCAGTTCGGTCTTGGTATGGGGTTTGGGTGGTGTGGCGGTTTTGGCCATGAATGTGTTTCCTCCGTGGAATGAAAAGGTAGTTATCCGTAATGGATAAGGCGATTAGAGCCAGTTCTGGCCGGGAAATCAAGCCTCTGGCTATCAGCGATGGAGGGAATTGCCGGCACTCCGTTCTTTTGTCAGCACGTAAGCAGCAAACTCCTCTTCCACGGGGACCTCGATCTCCTTTCCCGTGTACTCGCCGGCCAGCACCGCCTTGCCGTAGAAGTCATGAGGTTTCAGCAAGCGAAAACGTGTTCCCACCTGCAGCACCGACGCGAGGTTCACCGCTGCCTTCGATTGTCTGCCCCAGTTGAAGATCACTATGTTGGCCCGGTCGGGGTCTGCTAGGACTAACTTTATTTGGCCGCTGGGTTCACAGTTCTTTGGCCGAAACGAGGTCAAATGGCATCGGGTTATTTGTCCGGCTTGCACGTTCGCTTTTCGAGGGGCGGGGTTCGATTTGGAGATGCAGGGCGGGGTTCAGGGCGGGATCTGGGGCGGGGTAAACGGACAACCAAAGCGAGCCGGATTCGGCCAAACAACCGTGGAAAACATTGCGAAATCGGACAGTGGAATCGAGACGCCGCAGGGTCCAAATGGTACGGCTGGACGAACACCAGGCTGGGCTTCGCCGGAGGCGGGC
>CAZTPX010000304.1:0-7846 GCA_964615095.1 uncultured Planctomycetaceae bacterium
GCCAGATGCCTCCCCGGCCGGCGAAGTGGTCCAATGTCCGGCCGCCGCCAACATGGCAGAGGCCAGGACGAAACGAAAGGCGAGATAAGTGGAACCAAATGCATACGTTTCGATATACGGCATACCATATCCGTGCTTTCTTCTGAGCGAGCCGATGTTCGGTGTTAGGTTGGCGGTCCTCTTAGAGGACGTGGGCGACCCGGAAGCAATCAGCGATCATGTATCTGAGTGCTTCATGAAGGCATGCTCGTTTCTAACCGTAAAATGGGATGGCGAAACCACACACCCGACCACCGACTTGCCGTTGCTTGAACTAAGCGATTGTCCGGAACTACGGCAGCGTATGGACGAGGCGAGCTGACCGGCGCGACGCCGGCAAACTGGCAAGCGAAACCATGATCGCACCATTCAAGACGGTTGCAGCCAAGCTCGTGCCGGCCCCCGCGAACCCCATCCTCCGCCATCGGCAACGGCTCGCACGGTAGCACGATGCCCGGGGGCGCTGGGTGAGCTGGGCGAAGGGCTGGGCCACTGCAAGCGGTTGGCAGTCATTTGGGGGCGAGGGTGGCCGTTTTTGCAGGGCGATGGACGGCGGGCGGGCGAGCCTCGTGAGAGCTTGTTTCAACGGCCACGGCGAACCGCTGCGCACAGATAAGTTGTCGCGAGACAACTTACAAAGGTGGGGTGTGTTAATGAGAAGTTGGCACCAGTGCAACAGAATTTCGCCTTGTCACACTATCTGACTCTAACTCCAATGTGCTGGATGTCAGCAAGCCTCGAACGGCGGCGTCCGGCCGAGATGGTATGCGAAGGCACCAATTTCGGGGCGGAGGTCGATGTAATTCCGCACGTCGGCGAAAGGCGTTTGGGCGCGTCGGCGAGGGCGACATCCGCACCAAACGAACTCCGGCTTGGGTGCTTGGGCCGATGTGCCTCCGTACGCATGATTTGGTTCCCTACGGCGTCGTGGTTAACTTTCGTCGTCTTTTCGCTTCTGGACTCCATGTAGAATAGAAAACTGCAAGTCCGCAGGAGCAATCTGCCGTGCCGCCGTTGGCATGTCGAACGAGATAATGCGGTCGCGCGGCTTCACATCCCCGGGCGGAATATCAAGCCAAATGCCAATGTTCTTCTCTTCGCCCTCGGAACCGGCATTCGACAATCGCTCCGACAATCCCGCAATCGCCCTGCACAAACAGTCCCTCTCCTCTCCGCTCTGCCGAACTAGACGCAGTCGATAACCCTCATGCAGCGTGCCCTTGGTGACCAAGCCAAACGCCATCGCGCCGTCATCGTGGGCGCCGACATACTCCACGGTGAACTCAAACGTCGAGCCATCTCGGACAGGCTGATACGCGTTCCCAACCTGCTCTGCCTTGTTAGTGTCTGCCGTCATCTTAAGTGCAAACCAGGCACAAACCACTACCCCGACAATCGCCGTGATGCCAAACAATAGTCTTCGCCGAGTTTTCACGAGACGCGAGCTGTGGCCTACCCGGAAATCGGCCGCGAAATTGCTGTCGACGATTGCGTCATTTTCGCAGCCCAACATGGCGCTGTCAATCCTGACACTTCGTACCGTGAAACCACGTCGGGAGCCCACACCGACGCAAATTGGCCGGTTGCCCTGGAGACATCCGGTTACGGCAACCGCCCGAAGGGTCTCCACGATCCGATCGGCATCCTCGACGGAAAATCAGAGCGTTTGTCAGCACGATCTCCAATCGGAGATCTTGACACCCATAGGTGGGGTTGTGGCCTCTGAACTCCTGGAGCGCGGCATTGACAGCAATGCTAGCAAGCACTTCACGGGCACTCACATGAAAGGTCCAACCACGAAACCCGCCCGATCTCTCATCTGCACCGCCAAAGAACTTTACAATGAGCGGGTTCATCGCGGTTTTCATCGGCGTCTTGATTGCGGGCGTCACTCCGCGGTCTTACAATGGGTAGGAACTGGCGTCAAATAGCGGCTTATTGGAGAATTCGAATGACAATTCGATCGATGCGTTCCCTGCCCTACACGCTGAGCAGCCTGCTGCTCGTCATTGCGGTCATGCCTGCCACCACGAGTCTTGCCCAACCGGCCAGACGAGGGTTTGGTGGTCCCATTGTGCTCAACCCGGACGACGTCCCCGCGTTTGCCGATCCGCCCGCCGGAATCATCGCCAAGCGTGACAACATCCCTCGTGGACGTCTCGAAATGATCGAGTACGATTCGAGAACGGTCGGCACGAAACGCAAGATGCAGGTCTACACGCCGCCTGGCTATTCGACCGCGAAGAAATACCCCGTGCTCTACCTGCTGCACGGCATCGGCGGCGACGAGACAGAGTGGCAACGCTTTGCCTCCCCCAACGTGATGCTCGATAACCTCCTGGCCGATGGCAAGGTCGTGCCGATGATCGTGGTCATGCCCAACGGTCGCGCGCAGAAGAACGATCGCGCCCAAGGGAATGTCTACGGCGCCGCACCGGCGTTTGCGGTTTTCGAACAGGACCTGCTGAAGGACGTGATTCCTACGATCGAATCCCGCTATTCAGTGCTGGCGGATCGCGAGCACCGCGCGCTGGCGGGACTTTCCATGGGAGGTGGCCAGTCGCTAAACTTCGGGCTTGCGCACCTCGATACGTTTGCCTGGGTCGGAGGCTTCTCCTCCGCGCCCAACACCAAGCCGCCAAGCGAACTCGTGCCCAATCCGGCAGCCGCCAAGGCCAAGCTCAAATTGCTTTGGCTTTCCTGTGGCAACAAGGACGGCTTAATCCGCATCAGCCAGGGCGTGCATACCTACCTCAAGGAGAAAGGCATCCCGCAGGTTTGGAACGTGGACTCCAATGGACACGATCCAACGCACTGGCGCAACAACTTGTATCATTTCGTCCAGCGAATCTTCCATTGAGGGCAACCGCCAATGTCTAGCCTACGCCAAGGTCGGTTCTCATTCCTGCTTGCCATCCTAGTCATCAACGTCCTTGCTCTCGTGAATTCCAGGGCGGCGGCCGGTTCTGCGCCAGCCATGGCCCCCAACGGCCCGAGCATCAAGGATGCTTACAAGGACCATTTCCTGATCGGCATGGCCGGGGATATTCCCCGCAACTACGCCGACCAGGAGCTGGGCCTGGTCAAGGACAACTTCAACGTCGTCACGCCGGAAAACTGCATGAAGCCGGCGAACATCCATCCCAGGGCCGACACTTGGCGATTCGAGAGGTCCGACGCCTTGGTCAAATGGTGCGCGGATAACCAACTTGCTGTCCACGGGCACACGCTCGTATGGCACGCCCAGACCAACGATTGGTTCTTCCGCGATGGCGACAAGGCAGCCGTCACCCAACGCCTGAAAGAGCACATCCGCACGCTCGTCGGCCGCTACAAGGGAAAGGTGCGGAGCTGGGATGTCGTCAATGAGGCCATCAATGACCTTGGCAACGCCCAGGCGGAGAACCTCCGCAATTCCTCATGGTTGCAAGCCCTGGGGCCGGAATTTCTGACGCTTGCGTTCAAGTTCGCCCATGAAGCCGATCCGGACGCCAAGTTGTATTACAACGACTACGGCATCGAGGCCGGTCCCAAGCACGCGAGTTCGATGCTGCTGCTCAAGCGCCTGCTCAAAGAGGGCACGCCCATCCACGGTGTAGGTATCCAAGGGCACTGGACGACCAGCCATATCCCGTATGCCGCCCTGGACGAGGCGATCTCCGATTATGCTTCGCTGGGGCTGAAGGTCAGCATCACGGAACTGGACGTAACGATCCGTGGTGAGTCGGGAGGCCAGTTCGGCTTCGGGCGCCGCAGGTTCGGCGGCCCACCGCCTGAACCACCTAAGCCGCAGGATCTCAAAGCCCAGGCCGATACTTATGCTCGTCTGTTTTCGATTTGTATCAAGCACAAGAACACCATAGAACGCGTGACGTTCTGGGGGCTTAGCGACCGCCGCACCTGGCGATATGGCCAGCATCCTTTGATCTTTGACTCCGACAACCAGCGAAAGCCAGCCTATGCGGCAATCGTTGACGCGATGCTGCATCCGAACCCTGTCCCGGCAAGGCCCGAATGATCCGCTTGGCCGCTGGGGCCGCGGACCAGGCCGAACCCGGACAAATGTCCGGGTATCGATGGGCAGGAGGAGGCCCCGGCAAAGCATAGTCAAGGCGGCCGGTGGCGGTCAAAATTCCACGAAAAGGCCAACTCGTAGGGCCAGAGGCGGAAATGTTTCTCCGCGAGGCCCGCTCGGCGGCCCAGGTCAAGCATATCGGCGTCGTTGCCGTGCATGAGGTCGGCCGCGAGGACGGCACGCTGTACATCGTCAGCGACTTCATCGATGGCTGCAGCATGAAGGATTGGCTCTCCGGCCGCCAGTTGACGCCGCAGGAAGCCGCCGACCTCTGCGCGAAGATTGCCGAAGCCTTGCATGTGGCCCACGAGGCAGGCGTGATCCATCGCGACCTGAAGCCGGGCAACGTGATGATGGACATGGCTGGTCAGCCGCACCTCACCGATTTCGGCCTGGCAAAACGCGAGGCGGGCGAAATCACGATGACCGTCGACGGCCAGGTCCTGGGCACGCCGGCTTACATGTCCCCAGAGCAGGCCCGCGGCGAGGCCCATGCAGCCGACCGCCGCAGCGACATCTATTCGCTGGGAGTCATCCTCTTTGAACTCTTGACGGGCGAGCTTCCCTTCCGTGGCAGTCAGCGGATGATGGTCGTGCAGATCTTGCAGGACGAACCGCCTAGTCCGCGGAAGCTGCAAAGCCGCATCCCCCGTGACCTGGAGACAATCTGCCTGAAATGCCTGGAGAAGGATCCGGGCAGACGATATCAGAAGGCTGCGGAAGTGGCCGCCGAGTTGGAGCATTTTCTGGATGGTAAGCCGATCGTTGCGCGACCGGTGGGAAGGACGGCGCGGTTGTGGCGGTGGTGCAAGCGGCAGCCGGTGGTGGCTGCGCTCTCAACGGCGGCTGTGATGCTGGTGGTCCTGGTGGCCGTGGTAGCGAGTGTAGGCTACGTCATCACCTCGCGCGCCTTGGTGGTCGCCGAAGGAGAACGCAAGAAGCCCAATCGCGAGTACGAACGCTACTGCTTCTTCCGACGCGATCGCACGCCTTGATAAACGGCCGCACCGCAAACGGCTACCATGAGCAGCGCCAGCGTGCCCGGTTCCGGCACGACCACAAGCTCCTCGGCTGTGGCCGTTGGTTGCAGATAGGCTGGGTAGCCGTCGATCGTCGGTGTGTTCAGTCGCAGGCTGTTCAAGCCGCTGGCCTGACCAGTGAGGAAGTCGATCAGGTCGTAGGTGCCCGGACCGAAACCGTCCAGGGGCGTGATGTTGATCAGGCCACCACCAGGATTGACCACCAGCTTGCCAGCGCTGAGCACGAGAAGATCGGCGGCCGAGCCCACCTCGAAGTTGAGAATCGATGGGTTCGCAACGGCCGCCCCACCAACCGTGAGCACGGTATCGGCCGAGTTGGTATCGGAGAAGGTTAGCGTACCGATCGCGCCATCGACGAGATCGAGCGTACCCTGCGCCGTAGAAGTGCTGCCGCCGGCAAGCGTAACCTGGCCGGAAATCGAACCTGTGCCTCCCAAACCTCCGCTGCCGTTGACACTGACGGCCGTGTTGCCCAGCGCGCCGCTGACAAGGAGATTGCCTTGGCTGATGGTTGTCGGGCCGGTGTAGGTGTTCGTCGCGGCCAAAACCAGCGTACCAGTCCCAGTCTTGGTCAAGCCGCCACCGCTCAACGCGCCGATCAGGTCCACGGCGCCGGCAGATGCGGTAACCGTGACGCCGGTCGTCGCGGTGATAGGGAGACTTAGGGTCTGCGTCTGTGAACTGTTGCTAGTAATGAAAGTCAACGAGTTAATCGCGTTGCCTGAAAGCGTGAATGAACCAGCCGTGCCATCGAAAGTTATCATGGAGAGGGAAAGATCGGCGATATCGTTGACCGGCGTCAGCCGCATCGTACCGGAAAAGACCAGGGCAGCACCGTTTACAGGCGCGGTTCCGCCCTGCCAATTTTCGGCGTCGCTCCACTTATTATCTCCCCCGTCACCGTTCCAATTGTCTGTGCTCGCACGCGCCGCCGCGGACCATGTGCCCAGAATCAAAACGGTCGCAAAAAAGCCAGTCACTTTCATCGCCACTTCCGCTCGCATCTCGTCATCTCCTTCACCGGCACTCCTGCGCAAAGGCCACAAGAACTCACTTTAATCCTCAGCCCTAGCCAATTTTCACCTGACAGCAAGGTTTCTCGCCGCCAGCCGAAGTATACGCACATGCCAGGGCTTCTGGCAACTTGGAAATCGGGACCGAGTGGCCCCGGGCGGCCTCCGGGTTGGGGGTTGGGGGTTGGAGTGCAACCAGTTGGCGCCCTCATTTGCACTCCGCCCACGTCCTGCCCGCCTTTACTGCGACCTTCAGCGGCACGCTGAAGTCGGTGGGCGTGCTCTCCATCGCCTCTACGACGATTCGCTGCGTCTCCTCCGCCAGCGCAGAGGGCACTTCCAATAGCACGCTGTCATGCACGGGCATGAGCATCCTGACCCCAGCGGGCAGCGCGTCGTTGAGCCGGATCAACGCCATCTTCATCAGATCGGCGGCGGTGCCCTGGATGATGGTGTTGACGGCTTGGCGACGGGCTTCGGCGGCGAGTGCCTCATTGGCGGAGTAGATGTTAGGCAAAGAGCGACGGCGGCCGTACAACGTGCGGACCTCGCCGACATTGGCATCGGGCATCGGGGCCTGACTTTAAGTGCTAACCGGGCTGCGACCGTAGTGCGCGAAACGGCCGCGGTCAAACTCGCCGCCCAGTTCCCGCTTGATCCGCTGGAGGAGGTTGAGATTGAACAGCCGGGTCGCGCCCGCGGCGTCGTTGTACGCGCGAGGACTGAACCCCAAGGACTTCCTCTATGCCGGCGCCCTGGCTGTAGTGGGCCTTGTCGTGCCGCTCATTATGGTGCCTTCGGCGACGGGAACGGTGAGCTCACGGTTGTAACGGATGCCGGCACTTCAAACCCGGGAATCGGCTAAAGTCCCGATCTGTGGTGGCCCACTCATGGCTCGACTCGATCGCCAATGCGGCCAGATAGGCGTCGGGCACGAGATTTCCCCGCATCCGCGGTAATTGGCATAGATGTCAACGAGCAACATCGCCTTGTTCCGTGAAATCGAGAAGTTCCGCATTGCTATCGAGATTTACGCCGGGCCGTACGCCTCGTCCAGTGTCCGTCGTGAATTGGACCGGGTGCGGTTCCGGTGTTTTCCCGCGCCCCGAAATCTTCCCCCGCGGAAAGCTGGCTGGGTAACCGGGCACGGGTTTGAGTGCTGCAACCGCATTCTATTTGACCGGTGCGCCGGTACGCGTCCACTGAGCAATAGGGCGGCCGTCACGCCGCCACCATGACCCAGCCTGGTCCTGCGGCCAGCCGACCGGCGAGTCCTCCCACGTCTCCTGCCGACCGTATGGAGTGAGGTCGAGCAACTGCAGGGTAGGCAGCATGGCCTCGATCCCTCGCCACTTCGTTTCATACGTTTTGAACACCTCGTCGCCCGCACGTAGGTAGCAGCGGAGGTCACCACCGTTTCGGGTCACCAGCATATCTCCGGAGTCGGCGGTCGAATACCACGGCGTCGTCCAGCCCATGAAGTCTCGATAGGCGACGATCTCGTTCCACGGGCCGCTGCTGAAAACGGCGTAATTCACGTCGCGCTCGGCCAGATAGGCGCGGACAGCGGAGTTCATTGCGACCTGACTGTGCGTGCAGCCCTCACATTGCTGGTGATGAGGTGCGCCCTTCTTCCACATGAAGTGATACACGATCAACATGCGCCGGCCTTCAAACAC
>CAZTPX010000305.1:0-7771 GCA_964615095.1 uncultured Planctomycetaceae bacterium
TCGAGGGCAAGAAGAACATCCGGCCGGCTTACTTCACCGCGTTTTGGAACGGCGTGCTGGTACAATATCACAAGGCCTCGCTGGGGCCCATGAAACACCGGGCCGTAGCCACGTACGATTCCTTCGAGTCGACCGGTCCCCTGGCGCTGCAATACCATAATTCGGCCGTGCGTTTCCGAAACATCTGGATCCGCCCTTTGAAGCTGGATGATTAGAGGCAACAATGGATGTGTTCTTCAAAAGACTTTGCGAAGCCGCGTTCGCTGTGACAGCCGTGTCGCTCGCTTCTCTTTCCGCTAGTGCCGCTGATCGGCCACTGTTGTGGATCGACGCGGCCGAAGGCGAGCCGGCCGATTATGCCCAGATGATCGAGGATCTGCGGACCGTCCGCGTGGTCTACTTGGGAGAGCGGCATACGATCCAGCGACACCATGATACGCAAGCCAAGCTCATCGCCGATTTGGCCCAGGGCGGCACCTCGTTGGTCGTGGCCCTGGAGCCGCTGGAAACCTCGCAACAGCCGAGTATCGACCGCTACAACCACGGTGAAATCGATTTCGACACCTTGGCCACGACAATCAACTGGGCCAAGCGGTGGTCGAACTACCAGCAATATCGCCCGGTATTGGAAGCAGCACGCAAGGCGAAGGCCATCGTGATCGGCCTGAGTCCAAGCCCGGAAGTTATCCGCGGCATCGTGCAAGCCGGCGGCGTCGACCGGCTCAACTCCAAACTCCGCAAGCAACTCCCCGCGGAAATGGATTTCAAGGACCCTCTCTACGACAAACTGCTCGCCGCGCAGTTGATGGTTCACATGGCTGCCACGCCCGAGCGGCTGCGGCCCATGATAGAGGCCCAGATTGCCCGCGATGAAGCCCTGTCTGCCGCCTTGGCCAACTACCTTCGCTCGGCGGCAGGCCGCGACCGCAAAGCAGTCGTCGTCTGCGGTACGGGACACGTCGCCTACGGGCTGGGTACACCGCAGCGGGTCCGCCGCCGCCTAGATGATCGGCGCGATCGCATCCTCCTTTTGGCCGAGTGCGGCGACCTTCGCTTATCGCCCGAAGAAAAGGCCGCGGCAAGACCGGTAGAGATCAGCCACGAGCAGTTGCGGCAAATCGGCCGTCCCGTAGCCGATTATGTGCAAATTGCCTGCCCGGCCGGCAAGTAAGCGTATGCGGCGCAAACGCGTGTAGCGGCCTTGACCAAATGGCCGATATTGACAATAATCATTGGAATAATTGGTTACGTAATGATTAGGATCGGCGAATCAATAACTGTCGGAAGTCGACGTCGTAGGGGTGACTTTAGTCGTCCTATTGTCGAAGCGGGCGACTAAAATCACCCCTACAACACGACACTTAATGATTCGCCGGTCCTTAGCGGTTTAGATTCGTAGGCCGGAACAAGTGCAGCGCAGTTCCGGCGTGGATCCGCACGGCCTCGTGAAATGCCGGAACTGCGCTGCGCTTGTTCCGGCCTACATATGCTTGCTAGAATTCGTTGATGAGTGGATTTCCCCTACGTACTGATAACAGCCCCTTTAACCAGCAGCAGGCTGAGGCCCTGAACCAGTTGCTGGCAACGCTGACACCCGATCAAATGATCTGGCTCAGTGGCTACCTGACTGGCCTGCGCGGCGGCGCGGCGGTCCCGGCATCGGCTGCACCGCCGGTCACGGCGAGCAGCCTAGCAGGAACCCCGTCCGCGGCAACAATCGAACGCGAGGTGACGGTCCTCTTCGGTTCCCAAACCGGCAACGCCCAGCACTTGGCGGCTGACTTGAAGAAGCGGTTGGAAGAGAAAGGGTTTGCAGTCACGCTCTCGTGCATGAGCGAGTTTCGCACAAATAACCTCAAGAAGCTCAAGCAGCTTTTGATCGTGGTCAGCACTTACGGCGAGGGAGACCCGCCCGACAAGGCGGTGCTCTTCCACGAGTTTGTGCATGGCAAGCGCGCGCCGCGACTGGAGGGCATGCGGTTCTCGGTGCTCGGGCTGGGCGACCAGCTTTACGATCAGTTCTGCAAGACCGGAAAGGACTTTGATGCCCGGCTGGAGGAGCTCGGCGCGGCGCGAATCTACGCGCGGACGGATTGCGACGTCGATTTCGACGAACCGGCCAAAGCCTGGATGGATGGCGTGTTGGCCGCCCTTAGCAATCCGGGCGCCGAGTCGAGCGGTGCCGCGGAAGACGGCGATGCGGCCCAACAGCCCGTGCCCGGTTTGCCCGGCAGTGGCCGACTGGTGGGGCCGCTGTCGACGGGCGCGTCTGGCACGGCTACCGCGGCTCAAACGCTTGCCGCGCCGGCCCACAGTCGCACCAATCCCTTTGCGTCCGAAGTCCTCGAGAACTTCTGCCTTAACGGCCGCGGCTCGGACAAGGAAACCCGCCATCTCAAGCTGGCCATCGAAGGCTCCGGACTGTGCTTCGAGCCGGGCGACTCGCTGGGGATCTATCCGCACAACGATCCGCGGCTGGTCGACGACGTGATCGCCCACATGGGCTGGGATCCCCAAGACGTCATTCCTGCCGGCAAGCAGGAATTGCCGCTCCGCGAGGCACTCGTTCAGCATTACGAGATTACGCTTCTGAGTAAGCAACTACTCAAGCAGGCGGCCACCTTCTCGCGAGACGGTTTGCAGGACATGGTGCAGGCGGATGCTAACGAGAAACTGAAAGCCTATACCCGCGGCCGCGATCTGCTGGACCTGGTCCGCGATTTTTCCATCAAGGACATCCCGCCCCGCGAGTTCGTGCCCATGCTCCGCAAGCTGCCGGCTCGGCTGTATTCGATCGCCAGCAGCTTTCGGGCGAACGCCGGCGAGGTCGATCTGCTGATCGCCGCCTTGCGCTACCAGGCCCACAATCGCGACCGCTTGGGCACCTGCTCGGTCCACTGTGCCGAGCGAGTCGATCCGGGCGATTCCTTGCAGGTCTTCGTACACTCGAACCCGAATTTCCGCCTGCCGGCCGATCCGGACGCGCCGCTTATCATGGTCGGCCCCGGCACCGGCGTAGCCCCCTTCCGTGCCTATGTAGAGGATCGCGAGGAAAGCGGCGCCGGGGGCAAGACTTGGCTGTTCTTCGGCGACCGCCGCTTCCGCACTGATTTTCTCTACCAGGTGGAATGGCTCCGCTGGCTGAAACTCGGAGTGCTCACGCGCTTGGACGTAGCCTTCTCGCGCGATCAGGGCGCCAAGGTCTATGTGCAGCACCGCATGCTGGAGAAGAGCCGCGAGTTGTACGGCTGGTTGCAGGAAGGGGCCCACTTCTACGTCTGCGGCAGCGTCAATCCGATGGCAAGCGACGTGCATGCCACGCTCGTGAATATCGTCGCCGCCGAAGGCGGCAAGAGCAAGGACGAGGCCGAGGCCTACGTCACCGGCTTGCGCGAACAAGGCCGCTACCAGCGCGACGTGTATTGAACTATGGCAGATACCGCAATCAAGAAACCGTCCGAGGCCGAGAACGTCAAGACGGCCAGCAATTTCCTCCGCGGCACGATCGTGCCCTCGCTGGGCGTCCGCGTGACGGCCTCCGTGCCGGACACCGACAACTTCCTGTTGAAGTTCCACGGCACCTACATGCAGGACAACCGCGACATCCGCGACGAGCGGGCACGGCAGCGGTTGGAGCCGGCCTTCGATTTCATGGTCCGCATTCGCGCCGCTGGCGGCGTTGTCACGCCGCAACAGTGGCTGCAATTGGACGCCCTCTCTCAGAAGTATGCAAGCGGCGAGATCCGCCTGACCACGCGGCAGTCGTTCCAACTCCACGGCGTGCTGAAGTGGAACCTCCGGCAGACGATCCACGACATCAACCAGACGCTGTTGGACACATTAGCCGCCTGCGGTGACGTGAACCGCAACGTGATGTGCAGCCCGAACCCCTACCAGTCGGAGGCTCACGGCGAGGTCTATGAATGGTCGAAGCGACTCAGCCTGCATCTGGCTCCGCGGACCCGCGCCTATCACGAAATCTGGCTGGGCGAAGAGGCCGTTGTGCCGCCGCCCCCGGATGAAGAGCCGCTGTACGGCGCGACGTATCTGCCGCGGAAGTTCAAAATCGCCATTGCCGTGCCGCCGTCGAACGACGTGGACGTCACGGCCCATGACATCGGCCTTATCGCCATCGTCGAAAACGGCCGCTTGGCCGGTTTCAACGTCTCCGTGGGCGGCGGCATGGGCATGACCCACGGCGAACCGGCCACCTTCCCCAATCTCGGTTCGGTCATCGGCTTCTGCCGGCCCGAGCAGGTTCTCGATCTGGCGGAGAAGATCCTCACCACGCAGCGCGACTTCGGCGACCGCAGCAACCGCAAGCACGCCCGTTTGAAATACACGATCCTCGATCGCGGCGTGGACTGGTTCCAAGAAGAGCTGCAGCAGCGGCTGGGTTGGCGTCTCGGGCCCGAGCGGCCGTACCAGTTCGAGCATCACGGCGACTGCTACGGCTGGGTGCAGGGCACCAACGGCAAGTGGCACCTCACGCTCTTTATCGAGAATGGGCGCATCCGCGATTGGGAAGACTATCCGCTGATGACGGGCCTGCGGACGATCGCCCAGTCGCACGACGGCGACTTCCGCCTGACGGCGAACCAGAACTTGATCCTGGGTAACGTTTCCGAAGAGAACCGGCCGCGGATCGAGCAACTGGTGCAGGCCTATAAACTCAGCGATGGCCAGCGGGTTTCCGCCCTGCGCCGCAACGCCATGGCCTGTGTTTCCCTGCCGACTTGCGGGCTGGCGATGGCGGAGTCGGAGCGATACCTGCCCTCGCTGATTACGAAGTTAGAGGACATGCTTGCGGAAGCGGGGCTGGCCAACGACGAGATCGTGATCCGTATGACCGGCTGCCCCAACGGTTGTGCCCGGCCGTACCTGGCCGAGATCGCATTTGTGGGCAAGGCCCTGGGCAAGTACAACCTGTACCTGGGCGCCGATTTCACCGGCACACGTTTGAACCGTCTCTATCGTGAGAACATCGGCGAGGAGGAGATCCTCACTACGCTCAAGCCGATTTTCCACCGCTACGCCCAGGAGCGCCAGCCGGGCGAGCATTTTGGCGATTTCGCCGTGCGGGCCGGGTATGTCCGGGCCGTCGCCGGCGGCCCGGATTTTCACGGCTCGTAGGATAGGTTTTCAATCTGTCATCCCCGAGTCACCGCCACAGCCAATCGGCCGGGATCGAGATCGGGTGGGGAATTTTCGGCCCGGAGATGCGCAGATCCGGCTTCTCGCCGGTCCATACCGTCTCGCGCAGGTCTTTATCCTGCACCTTGTGGTTCATGCGTTGGGGCGCGTCCATACGGAAGTCGATGTAGACAATCTTGAATTCGTGGAACCCCTTCTTCAACGGCGCGCTCCATGTGCCCAGGCCGTGCAGACGGGTTGCCGGATACCAGTAGCTGAGGTTGCCTGCGCGAGAGATTCCGCTGGGATTGCCCCCGTCTAAATTCGTGGCGTGCCCCAGGTAGACCTGCAATTCATAGCCGGCAATTTGCTCGGGATGGACGTATTCGCGCGGCGCATGGATGGTGTACGTGCCATCTTCGGGAACCTTCAGAAATCCCGTGTATTTGAAGGAATAGGCATGTTCCCGCGGCACCACGTTGGTGCCGAGCGGTTTGTTCCCGGCCGGAATGGCGCTCATATCGAAGAGGGTCGTAACCGTACCTTGCTTCTTGGGCGTCTGCTTGTCGGCCAGTAGCCACAGATCCTTCCAGTAGCCTTCGCAGTACTCGTAGTGCAGTCCGCGTGTCTGCGACGTGACGTTTTCCGGTTCGCAATACAACTGCCGCGTGTATTTCGCATAGGTCACGGGAGTGGCCTGGGTGCTGCTCATATCGGCTGGGTTGGCGGTGACGCCCGGGCGATAGGCACGTCCTTTGATCACATAGGTGCGGTTGATGGTGAACGGCCCCGTGTAACGCGTCGATTGGGGCGTCGGATCGGTGCCATCAAGGGTGTAGGTCATCACGGCATCGGGTACGTCGCACGCGAAGGTGATCTCCTGCTCGCTGGCAAAGACGTCGGATTCGGGCATGATTCTCAGGGGCTTCATAGGCCGCCGGATCGCGTCGAGTTTCGGCTCGGCGTCCGGTCCGTCAGGCAAAGTGAACTCGAAGTTGCTCTCGCCGATGGCGATCTTCTTGCCTCTCGCGCTCATGCCCGTGCATCCCAGGACCATGCCGTGCGTCACGCGTTCTGCCGCATCTCGGGTAACCAGCAATGCCTCGCCCCGGATGGCGATGTCGCCAATAGTGAGGGATTCGCCCGCGGTCTTGGCCGCCAGGTAGGCGACGCGAATGCCTTCGGGCGTGATCGCTTCGAAACCCGCAGCACGCTTGGGACCACTGAGAGACCTAATACTCTTTAAATCATTCTCCGTGCCGTCCGGCCGAGGCTTTTCCGGGGTCGGCTTGCGCGGGAACAGGGCGGTGACGATCTGCTGGTTGCCTTCGCCCTGCCAATTTACCTGTACCTGTTCCCAATCGTAGTATTCCTCCGGACTCTTGATTTCCTTGCTGGCGTAGGTGATCGGGGCATCGGTGAACTGGTGCATGGAAAGATTTACGTTGCCGACGACAACCTTTCCTCCGGGCACGTCCGCATCGTGCCGGTCGCTGCGCGTGCGCCTGGTCTTCAGCGATTTGCCGGCCGCATCGAGCACGATACCATCGCGTTCGAAGCCACCATAGCCACGGTCGTTCTCTTTATGTCTCAGCGTCAGCCACCACTTTTGTTCATAGGCATGCTTGCCGGCGGTAAGCAGGCGGTCGGTGATGATCCACAGGCCAGCATGACGGGTGAACATGACCAGACGCTGGTGTGCGACGTCCTTGACGGCATCGTCGCGTTTCTCGAAGTCGTTGGAATAAGCCCCGCTGTAAATCCCTTCCATGAGGTTGAAATGTTCGGATGCATGCCAGCGCCACGGCGCCGGATCGGTCCACGAGCGAATCATCTCGCCGCGATGCTCGGTCGGCCAACCCGTCTTGGGAACGAAGAAATCCATGTCCTGCCGCCGCCCGTCGACCTGGATGGGCGAGGTGTTGTGCATGTAATTGTGGGCAATGTCATCGTTCAGCAGATCCATGCCATAGGCCGAGAGCCCGAAGACATTATTCTTGCATGCCGTATTCAAGCCCGGCTGCGGCGAACAAAACAGGGCCCCGTATCCCTGACCTGGGCCCCAGCCGGTACGGGCGATGAAGAACCCGCCGTAGGGGAAGGCGTCCGCCGTGAAGTCGGGCGCCGGCGCATAGCCGTTGCCGTAGAAGAACTCATAAAGCCTGCGGTTGGCCGGACCATTCATGAGGGTCGGCAGGCGGCCGCTGGCTTCCAGGGTCTTGGACTTCTGGCTGGAACCGAATTGCGTGATGTTCGGGAAGTCGCCATTGGGCGCGGCCCAGCGCATGATCCACTTGCAGCGCGTTTCCAACAGTTCCCGCTCTTCGACCTGCCAGGTCGGATCGTGCAGCCGCTTTTCCCACGCCGGTTGCTCGAACATGAAGGCGTTTTCCCGGGCATTCATCAAGCGGAAGACGGAGGCGTTGGCCAGCACCACGGCATTGTAGCCAAACCACTGGTGGGGATCGGTGCCGTCCCGCAACATTTGGATGGCATTGATATCTTCGATGTTGCGACGCAGCGTTTCGCGGAAATAGGTCTTCGAGACCTTGAATTCATCCAACAAGATCGAGAGCAACATCTGGTTGCCGCCCGGCGTCCAGGCATTGCAGTTCGAGCGAATATAGACCGTGTAATT
>CAZTPX010000306.1:0-7769 GCA_964615095.1 uncultured Planctomycetaceae bacterium
CTGCCGGCCCGGCCGGGCGATGAAATCGAGCTTTCGCGGGAACTGGTCGTGACCGTTTCGGCCACGGTGCATACGGTTCCTTCGCTGGGTTTCGTGGTCTGGCAGCGGCGGCGGAAGTTGAAGCCGGAATTCCAGGGCCTCTCCGGCGAGCAGATTCGCGATCTGCGGTTAGGGGGGACTGACGTGACGGCCGAGGTCCGCATTCCCCGCGTGGCCTACCTAGGCGATAGCGCCCCTGCGGGCCTGGATGCCTGCGAGGCCATGTATCAGGCCGAGGTGTTGATCATGGAAATGACCTTCGTCGCGCCCAGCCATCGCAAGGACAAAATCCACAAGTTCGGCCACATGCATCTTGACGATTTCCTGGAGCGAATCGATCGCTTCAAGAACGAGCGGATCGTGGCCACGCATTTCAGCACGCGTTATCATTCCAATCAGGTCCGCCAGTACGTCGAGCGCGCCGTGCCCGACATGCTCGGCGGTAGATTGTTTTTGTGGCTGTAGTGCCAGTACTACCTAAACACGAAGACACGAAGGGCACTAAGAAAAAAGGAATGGAGGAAAATGGAAGAGGGAAACAGGACTGGCGGGAGATACGGAGAGAGTACGACGCCGGAGATGGAACGGATTGGAAGGGAGATCGTGGACGCCGCGTTCAAGGTTCACACCGCACTCGGACCGGGGCTCTTGGAATCGGTTTACGAAACGTGCCTGGAGTACGAATTGCTAAAGCGCGGCCTACGCGTTGATCGGCAGAAAAAGGTCGCGATCCGCTATGACGAAAAAGAACTGGACGACGCCCTGCGTCTTGATCTGCTAGTGGAAGATTTGGTGCTCGTGGAGGTCAAGGCCGTGGAGACAATGCACCCGGTGTTCACCGCCCAAACGCTGACCTACCTCAAACTGACCGACAAGCGACTGGCGTTTCTAATCAATTTCAACGTCGTGCGGATCAAGGACGGCATCAAGAGGCTGATTCGGTAACAAACAAGACTCTAGAAAACTTAACACGAAGGCACGAAGGACACGAAGTAATCCCAATCTTTCTTCCCCTTCGTGTTTAACATTTATTATTTATGTCAGAAATCGTCCGTTTTTCCGTTTCGTTGGAAGACGATCTGCTGGAGCAGTTCGACCGTTTTTGCACGGAGCAGCACTTTGCCACGCGCAGCGAGGCCGTGCGGCAATTGATCCGCGACAAGCTGACGGCCCATGCCTGGGCCTCTGACGCGCAGGACGTCGCCGGCACGCTTACGCTGGTCTACGACCATCATCGCCAGCAGCTTCGCGATCATCTGACGGCCTTGCAGCACGACCACATGGAAATGGTCATTTCCACGCTGCACGCCCATTTGACCCACGATCTTTGCCTGGAAGTGATCGTCTTGCGCGGCCCCGCTGCCAAGTTGCAGCAGATCGCCTCGAAACTCCAAGGACTCAAAGGGATCTTGAAGGGCGAACTCGTGATGGCGGCGGCAAAGTAGGCTGGATATAATAAAGACAATGAGGAGTTGGAGGAAGGTCGTGAACATCGTCAAGCTATCCGCGAACGTGGACGAAAATCGCCGCCTCTCGGCGCAGGTTCCAGCATCCATACGCCCGGGACCCGTCACGGTTTTCGTGCTTCCCGAATCAGAAGAAGATGACGAATCGCAGGTTTGGACGGCGGGCGTTGCACAGGAGTGGGCAGACGACTTGGCCGATCCTCGTCAGGACATCTACACGTTGATGGATGGAGAACCCGTCCGTGATCCCTGACGAAATCTATTCCCGCCCCGGATCTGCCAATTCGTGGGTGATGTTGCCGACGTCCCGCCAGAACTGATGCGACGAATCTGCGCGCAACCACCAAAGCCACAGCGCCGCCCAACTCGGCAGGTAATGTTCCTCGTGCTGTATCACGGTTGCATACTCTCCACCGACCAGGTAAGGGATGCTGAAGGCTCACTCAACTCGTGGAGGACCTCCGGGCACAAATCGGCCCCGTTGGCCCACTCGACGGTATCGAAGTTCACTCGCACGGAACGAAAGAGCGACACGTCCTTCAATGCCGCAAACACACCCTTTTCCAGGTACGGCCTAACGTCGAACACTCGCTGGTCACCGTTGGCAAAGCCCAACAGGAGCCGATAGTCGGCCAAGGCCGCAACGCTCGTAACCGCTGGATACGTCATGACATCTCGCTCGCTCACCGGAGTGGTTGTATCTTGAAAGGCAACTCGCCTTGGGCGGCCAATTGCCAATCCGCGATCAATTCGTCCTTGTGGAGTTCTGCCCAAGCCGTGACCAGTTTCGCCTGCTTTGCCGGCAATTCTCCGTTGATGATCTCGCAGGTATCGATGGAAACCACAGCCGAATGCTCTTAATAATACGCATGGAAGTGGGGTGGATTATGCTCCGAACGATCGCAATAAATGGGGACTACGATGCCGTAAAACATTGAAATGGTGGGCATGGGCGTCCTCCAGGGGCTACGCACGATAATAGCTGGCTGAGGGGAATTCGTCAAGAGGGGGGGCTTACGCGCTCAGCAGAACTGCGAAGTCGCTTTTAGTCCCGGCTTTAGCCGATTCCCTATCGCGATTCTCATCTAAAGGCGGGACTACGGCCACTCAGCCGAGGAAGTGGCAGTTCTCCTGCCCCCTCGACATTACTTTCCTCTGGTATTACAATTATGGCAGACGTATTACCTTAGAGAAATCCTGCCATGCCTGCCCGCCTGCCCATCATCCTTTTGTTTTTGGGAGTTGGTCTAGAAGCCTTTGCCGGCAGGGCGGTTGCCCATTTCCAAGTTCTCTTGCCTTCTTCCGATATTGTCGAGGACCAGGACCCGCGCACGATCGATCTCGACCTGCGTTTCACGCATCCGATGGAGCAGGGGCCGACGATGAACATGGCCCGGCCCCGACAGGTTGCCGCACTTGTCCGCGGCAAACGGATCGATCTGGCCGGCCGGCTCAAACCGCGGAAGGTCGACGGCAAGTCGGCCTATACATGCACGTTGCAGGCCTCCAGTCCGGGCGATTATGTCGTGTACGTCGAGCCCGAACCTTACTGGGAGGCGGCCGAAGGAAAGATGATCGTCCACTATACGAAAGTGGTCATCGACGTTCTGGGTGCGGAAAAGGGGTGGGACGCTCTGGTCGGACTGCCTGTGGAAATCGAGCCGTTGGTGCGCCCTTACGGCCTTTGGACGGGCAATACGTTCCGCGGGATCGTGCGTTATCACGGCAAGCCTGTGCCATTGGCCCGCGTGGAGGTCGAATACTACAACGAGGGCAGGCGAGTGAAACCGCCGCGCGACGCCTTCATTACGCAAGTGATCAAGACCGACCCCAGTGGCGTGTTCTCCTATACGATGCCCCGAGCCGGATGGTGGGGCTTCGCGGCCTTGATCACGGGCGAAGAGAAAATGAAGAATCCGCAAGGCAAGCCGGTCGAAGTGGAATTGGGTGGGCTGATGTGGGTCAAAGCGGTCGATATGCCGGGGAAGTGAGGTTGGGCCATGCACATCGGCGACATTCTCACCGCCACGCGGGCGGGACAGGGCGTTCTGGCAGTGGGAACCGCGGCGGCCGCGGCCGGCACGCTGATCGGCCTGCGGCGGCTGGACGAGGAGCACATTCCCAAGGCGGCCGTACTGGGATCGGCCTTCTTCGTAGTTTCGGCGATCCAGATACAATTGGGTCCTTCGTCGGTCCATCTCGTGCTCAGCGGCCTGATGGGGCTCGTGCTCGGCTGGGCCGTCTTTCCAACCGTGCTGGTCGGCCTGACTCTGCAATTTGTGTTCTTTTCGATTGCGAGTCCAATCGTGTTGGGGGTCAACACGCTGATCATGGCCCTGCCGGGAGTGATTTGCCACTACCTTTTCCGCGGGGCCGTCCGCAGCGACAATCGGCAGGTTGTCTTTGCGGGCGGGTTTGCCGCCGGGGCCATTGCCTTGATCCTTGGGGCGGCGCTCTCCTCCGCGGCGATGCTGCTGACCGGCGATTCGTTTGCCCTTCTGGCCAAGCTATTTCTGGTGGCCCATCTTCCGGTCGCGGTGGTTGAAGGCTTGGTGACGGGAAGTGTGGTTGTTCTATTGCGGCAGGTACGGCCGGAGGTCCTTCGTGCGACGGCGTTGATCCCCGTCACCCAAGAGGTGGGCGATGGGTAGTTACGGTTCGAGATTCGCGCAAATTGCCCGCAGGCTGTCGGTGCTGGTCCTCTTGTTCCTTTGCCCCGCGCCGGCCTTGGCCCACAAGCTGAACTTTTTCATCGACGGCATCGAAGGCGCCACGATTCACGGCCACGCCTATTTCCCCGACGACGTTCCGGCCCGGCATAGCGACGTGATCGCGCGAGATGCTTCGGGCCGCGAACTCGGCCGCACGACGACGGACGATCGGGGTGAATTCGCGCTGGCAGTCCGCGAGCACGTGGACATCTACCTTACCGTGGCGACACCCGACGGTCACGTCTGTACGCATACGATTCATGCCTCCGATTTGCCGGAGAGTCTGCCGATGAACGCTCCCGTAACCGCGAACGATACGAAAGTTGTGCCGCTACCGACGGATCGTGCCGCCGCGCCGGCTACAGCGACCGGCAAGGAGAACGATCTCGCTGCGATGATGAACGGTCCCACGGCCGCGCGTGATGCGAAAGTTGCGCCGCCCGTGACGGATCATGCCGCCGCGCCGGCCGCAACGACTGACCCGGAGAAGGATCTCGCCACGATCGAAAGCCAATTGGTGGAACTTACCACGCAGTTCAAGTTGCTCCGCCGGCAAGTCGCCGACTCCGACGAGGGCCTGCGTCTGCGCGATTTTCTCGGCGGTGTCGGTTTCATCCTCGGCCTTTTCGGCGTGGCGTTCTATATGAAGGCCCGACGGCGGCAGCCGTGATACCCACGATCTTCCATGCTTCCCCACGCCCTTCATCCCATCCACTGCGGCCCATCCTACCTGGGCCAGATCGACCCGCGGGCGAAAATTGCGGCGGCCGCGATCTTGACGCTGGTCGTGGCCGCTGCCCGGAACATGCCGACGATGGGCCTCGCGTTGGCGGCAGCGCTCGGCTTGGTGGTGCTGGCGCAGATCTCGCCCCGGGAGATCTTTCGACGCCTGCTGCCGCTGGAGATGCTCTTGGCGGGGCTGGTGATCGTCGTCCCCTGGCCGGCTTATAGCCATGTGGGCCTCATGCTGGCCGCCGTCATCGCCTTGAAGGCCAATGCGGCGGTGCTGACAGTTGCCGCGCTGGTAGGCACGATGGACGTTGTCACGCTCGGCCACGCGCTGGCCCATTTCCGCGTGCCGCCGAAACTCACGCAACTGCTGCTGTTCATGATCCGTTACTTTGACGTCCTGGGGCGGGAATACGCCCGCCTGCGGGCGGCGATGCGGGTCCGCTGTTTTCACCCCGCCATGAGCGGGCATACCTATCGCACGTTCGGTTACCTCGTGGGCATGCTGCTGGTGCGGAGCTTCGACCGCAGTGAACGCGTGCTGGCCGCGATGAAGTGTCGCGGGTTTCGTGGCCGCTACTACTTGCTCGACCACTTCGCTTTCGTGCCGTGGCGCGACGGGCCGTTCTACGCGGCGACTGTCTTGCTGGCAGCGGCCCTCCTGGCCCTGGAGTGGATATGGACCAGCCGCTGATCGAGTTTTGCGCGGTCGATTTCGCCTACGGCCCTGGGCGGCCCGTGCTGAGCGGGTGCAACTTCTGCCTGCTGCCTGGCCAGCGGGTGGCCCTGCTGGGGCCAAACGGTTGCGGCAAGACCACTCTCTTGCATCTGATCGTGGGCCTACTGCGGCCCAGCGCCGGGCGGGTCGAGGCCTTTGGCCGCCCGCGTGTGGCCGAGGCCGATTTCCAGGAAGTCCGCCGCCGCGTGGGCCTGTTATTTCAGGATGCCGACGACCAGTTGTTCTGCCCCACCGTGGCCGAGGACGTGGCCTTTGGCCCTTTGAATCTCGGCAAGTCCCGCGAGGAAGTCCGCCAAATCGTCGCCGCCACGCTCGATTCGCTAGGGCTGGCCGGTTACGAGCATCGCGTGACCTATCACCTCTCCGGCGGCGAGAAGCGGCTCGTGGCCTTGGCTACCGTCTTGGCGATGCAGCCCGACGTCTTGCTCCTCGACGAGCCTAGCGGCGGTCTGGACGAGGCATCCACGGAGCGGTTGATCGGCATCCTCACTCGCTTGCCGCAGGCAATGCTCGTCGTCTCGCACGACCGGGCGTTTTGGGAAGCGGTAACCACGAGCGTGGCGGAATTGAAGGACGGGAAGGTCGTGCCGGGTAGCGTGAAGTAGGTCCTCCGTCGGAAAGGACTAAGAGACATACTTGCGAAGGCTGGCGGATGTGGCTTCGACAAGTGTGGCGCGTGGGTCGCGCACCTCGCCCCACCTACGGCTCGCTGAAAAGTCAACAGGGCAAGATTCCGAAGGATTGCCGATTTTGACGCGCGTGGCCCTGCAAACGGAAAAGCTTCAGCAAAACGAACCCCTTGCCTGGCTTAAACAAGCAGATTCGATTCCGGCTGCATTACCTGAATAAAACGGCCGCGGCGCGATCGTCATCATTGCCTAGACCGTTTTTTTCGTGCGAATTCATCAAACTAACAGAGTTGCCCAATTGCCGCTGTTTGCGTGTATTGCTTAATGATTGTCAACGCTACTCACCGATACCGTTTAGCGAAATTCGCTCTACGGACTTTGAAAAAGGTCCCGTTAAAACAACCCCTTTTTATGCCGCGGACGGCCTGAGAATGAATCGCTCTTTTCGCCAAGTCTCGAATTCATTCCAGCCGTGCAAAGCGTGGTATTCCGGCTCCCATTTACTCGGAGGAATCAAAGAATGAGACGCTTCTTCAGTTCTTGGTCTTGGCCCTTGGTCGGACTGTTTGGTAGTACGGCGATTGCCGTAACCTTGTTCAGCGCCGCAAACGTCAGCGCTGGGATTTTCGTATCGACGAGTTCGGCACAACAGCCGACCTACGACATTCTTGCGGGCACTGATCTGCAAAGCGAGCAAGACCAAGATTTCGCGACTTACTTGTGTGCGGACACGGAAAACGCTGACCGTCCCGCATTGGATCCGGTGTCGCCCGACGAGCCTCAGACTGCCGAGGCTGCCGCGCCGGCCGATCAGGCCGTTGCCGGCGACACCCCCGCCAACAACGAAACGACCGACAACAACAACTACAGCGATTACTATAAATTCAAGTTCGGCCATGCTGGCAGCTATTACGGCGACAATGCCAACGTGAATCCGAACCCGCCGCAGTCGACCGACAGCAGCGCCAAGTCGGAAGCGGCCAAGACCGAGGAGACCAAGGTCGAGGATACGAGCAAGACTGCAGAGACGCCCAAGACCGAGGAAGCCGCCAAGACGGACGAGACGGCCAAGGCCCCGGAAGCGGTCAAGACCGAGGAAACCAAGGCCGAGGACACGAGCAAGACTGCAGAGACGCCCAAGACCGAGGAAGCCGCCAAGATGGACGAGACGGCCAAGGCCCCGGAAGCGGTCAAGACCGAGGAAACCAAGGCAGAGGACACGAGCAAGACTGCGGACATGCCCAAGACTGAGGAAGCCGCGAAGACGGATGAGACGGCCAAGGCCCCGGAAGCGGCCAAGACCGAGGAAACCAAGGCAGAGGACACGAGCAAGACTGCGGACATGCCCAAGACTGAGGAAGCCGCGAAGACGGATGAGACGGCCAAGGCCCCGGAAGCGGCCAAGACCGAGGAAACCAAGGCAGAGGACACGAGCAAGACTGCGGACATGCCCAAG
>CAZTPX010000307.1:0-7645 GCA_964615095.1 uncultured Planctomycetaceae bacterium
AACCATCAAACTAGCCAATGTCAATTTGTACAAGTAATTTTGACGCACACGCTAATCATGAATTGGGCGGCGCTCGCGACTTTTGTTACTCGGTGCTCATTATGCTTATGGCGGTCGGTATGGTGCTCGGGGTGCTGGCCCTGATGTCGGGCATCCGTAGGAGGAACTGGCCGCGGTTAGGCTTCGCGATTCTCGGAATCTGGCTGAACAGCACTATCTTCGTCTACCCGCTGATTCGATCGATCCGAAGGCCACAGCCTTTGGCGGCACCAGACCACGGCCCGGGTGACGCACATTCTTCAAACGACAAGCGCGGCGCATGGCACAGAAGGGTTGGCGAGAGCAAACTTGGCGACGTTGTCGTCGGCGATCTAGATCCCGCCGCGGCGAATAATCAGGCAGCTTTAGAATTGGCGGTGGCCGAATCCAGCAGGGCGATTCGCGCCAAGGTCAATTCAGTGGAAGCCCACTGCAATCGTGGCATCGCCTACTTCCAGTTGGGCCGGTACGACAAAGCCCTAGCCGACTTCACGGCGGCGCTCGAAATCAAACCCGACGACTTGCCTGCACGCCACAATCGCGGCCAGCTCTACATCAAGCTTAAGAAATACCAACTTGCGATCGACGATTTGAGCGAAGCCATTCGCCTCGATCCCAATGCCGGTGTCGTCTATTGGATGCGCGGCTGCGCTCACGACCTGCGTGGCGAAATCGACGCGGCGCTGGACGATTTTACGTCGGCCATCAATCATGACTTTGGAACCTTTGCCAGTTTCTCTTGCCGCGGAATCATGTATGAAAAGAAAGGCGAGTGGCGCAAGGCGGCAGACGATTACACCGAGGTCATCAAGCTAGAGCCAGGCAACCCGGTCGGTTACATCGGTCGGCACCATTGCTACGAGAAGCTCGGCGAAACCGGCAAGGCCAACGAAGACGCCGCGCGTGCTAAGGAACTCGCGCCCGAAACCGCCCCCAATCCTGGAGATCAGACAACCGTACCCTACCGCGACACTATCTTGTACGGCTTGCTTGCCAATAAGTGATTTCGAGCATATCGACGAATTTCGTCCGCTGCCTCCGCGATCGCGCGGCCGATGGCTGCGCCTGGCCCCGAACTTCCGATGCGTCTTTGTTCTGTGGCTGTTGAGCATCGTTGTAGCTAACTTCCGGATTTTCG
Source organism: uncultured Planctomycetaceae bacterium (assembly GCA_964615095.1). Taxonomy (GTDB): domain Bacteria; phylum Planctomycetota; class Planctomycetia; order Pirellulales; family Thermoguttaceae; genus JANXQG01. The sequence goes on from CAZTPX010000307.1 coordinate 1,178, forward strand.
CTGGCATGCCGTAAGCCATCAAGGCTAGAGGGCTTAAGGCATGCCACCCTTGCGGAAACACGGAAGTTATCTATCGTCCGGTTCCTAGCGCTCGACTTCCCGCGGCTGGCTAGCAGTTTCCGGCGTATCTTGGCGGGGGGCTACGGCGCGCCAGCCACCCAGGTACTGGCTGGGCTGTTCCGCCGTGCGCGGAGCCAGCTTGCGCTCGGCTGCCAACGCTTTTGCTGCCGGCTGGGCTTCATCCACGCGGCGATCGGTAATCGAGAGAACGCGCGTGTCGCCCTCCTTGGTCCCCGCGGGCGCAGCCACCGTTCCCGACGGCGGAGTCTTGGGCGGCAATGCCCTGGGCGCGGCATCGCCGCCAGCCGACGCCTCGGCCGCCTGTCGAGCAGCCGGCGAGCGCTTAGGAAGCGGTTGCTGGGCAACGGTCGCCGTGCGGGGGCGCGATTTGGACTCCTGGGAGCCGTCCGCAGCCGTACGGGCCGGCTTGCCAGTTCTGGGGGCATCCTGGGCCACCACAGTGCCCGGTGCGTGGCGGTTAAGCACCGACCCCGATCGATAGTCGGGGTCGCAGTTCTGGCAACGGCCGCGACTCCAGACAGGCCCGCAATCGTAATACGGATCCTGACAAATCGTACAGCCGGCCGCCAGGATCAGACAACACGAAATTCCAACGGTTTTCCGGACATGCATCGCGGGCTTCCCTCCCTTTCGGGCCAAAATGCAACCCCTGCTGGTCAACAAACCAACGCCTATCGATTATCTTCGGCCGGAAAATCCACCCAATCCATATTTTTTCCCTAAAAGGAATAACCGGAACAGGGCAAGATGCGAGAACCGCGGCCAATTCCAAGGCTGCAAGGGTCACACCTGTAGGGAACGGCGGGGCACCGGCGTTCCCTACGGGTGTTACCAGCGCGAACCAGTCGCGAAAAAAGCCCCCGGATTGTGAGGGCACCTTTGGCAACGATTATGGTTCGTTGCCAACTTCTCTGGAAAGTGCGACAAGCCAGGGGGTTACGACCGAATTTCCCTTGGCAACGATTGCGGACGATTCGCAAAACTCGGCACTGAAAGTAGTCAAGTTTCAGTCAAGTCAGGACCACGATACCGGCATCGCACTTCGGCCGGAAAGCAAACCGCAGTCTACCGGCGGTATAGGTATCGGCCAGCCTAACCTGTGCTTGCCTGGACCGCCCGTAGAATCTTTGACCAATAATCGCACGTGCGGGCACACTGCGCGTGATCGTGGCACCCTCGTTCCCAAAAATGGCCATACCCTGGTGGTGGGCATCATCGCCCGTATCAGCGGGTGCGCCAACCAGAAAGAAATGAGCCTGGACCACCAGGTGGACCACGCCAAGGAAGTCGTAGCCGAGATGTATGAGGGGCATGTGGAGTACTGCATCATTGCCACGAAAGGCAAGGGCGAGCGGCTCGACCGGCCTGAACTGGTGGAAATCGAGCAAGCATTCCGCAGCCGCGAACTGGACTTTGCAGTCCAAGAGGACGTTGGCCGGCTGGTCTGCGGTGCGGATGCCGTCCGACTCTGGGGCTTGGCTGTGGACCACGGTACGCGCTGCCTTGCCCCGAACGATTGCTGTGACACGCAGGACGACACCTGGGAGCAAGACCTGCTCAACGCCTGCGCCGAGCACGTCGGCCACAACGCCCACACCTCGAAGCGTATCAAGCAGAAGAAGATGAACCGCTTCAAGAAGTTCGGTAGCGCAACCCCCTGCGAGAGCTACGGCTACACCAAGCTGGAGGGCGCCAAAACGTTCGAGGACTGGCGGAAGGACGAGACGGCGACTCCCATCATCCAGGAGGCGCTCCGTCGCCTGAAAGCCTCATTGAATTGTTCGGCCGTCGCCGACTGGCTCAACCAGCAGGGTGTGCCGGTCGGCAAGTACTGCGGACGCCGTGGCCGCAAGCTCAAAAAGTGGACGGGCGCCATGGTGCGGCGTTACTTCAGCAACCCGTTGCTGAAGGGACAGCCCGGCCGCGGCTTCCGGCACACGATCAAACACCACGAGACGGGCCGCCGGATCTCGGTCCCCAACCCGAAGGGGCCGATCTTCCGCGATTGCCCACACCTGGCCCATGTCGATCCGATCGAGTTCGACGAAGTCAACGCCTCGCTCAAGGCCAAGAATGACAAGTTCCGCCGTGCTCATGTCAGCGCCGCGGCTTCCACGTTCTGCCAGCCATCCCGTAGTGGTGGCCGACCCATTAGCCCCATCCACTGGAATCGTTCGTAACCGCCGTTGCGGCGGCGCACAAACTCCACCAGTTGGCGAACCAACCGCGAACGGACATTGCCCAAGTCGGCAACCTCGCGCCTCGTGATGAGGTCACGGTTGGCTCCGCTGCCCGGCGGCGAGTCGGCGCCATCCACATTGAACAGATTGTCCTGGGCATTGGGCTCGGCGTACTTGGCCTGCAGGAAGACGTTGGCCCGGTTCACCATGTTCTGGGCCAGAGGGTCACACGTTTCATCGGCAAGCGCAACTATAGGGGATTGCAGCAGCGGCCGCACCTGCTCGTAATCATCCATCGTCATTGTCAGTTGCGCGACATCCGCGGTTTGCTCCGCCCTCTGCCCAAGCAATCGGAGGACAGCGGCACCGACGACCAGGCTGCGGAGAATGTCGTGTTCACGCAAGCGGCAAATACCGGAGTCGTTCCCAGTTCTGGGCGACAGAACTTGCGTCAACGCCGAGACCGGAGCCACCGATACGTCATCGTCGATGGCCTGCCAGTTCGGCAGGATGGGGATCTGGCCCAGCGAGAAACATCGCGCCACGGCAGACAGTTTCGTGGAATTCGCCCGAAGTGTCAGGGCAACGCCAGGATCGTCATCACCGCGGCCCGGGCTGGAGACGGACAAGATGGCGGGCCGCGAATTCGCTTCCGTATCGGCCAGTGATGCCATCTCAACCGCCCACGACACTGTCGTACGGAGTTTCTCCGCGTGGACCAGAACCAGCTTCGTGTTGCCGCACGCTTCTGGCAGCTTACAAATGTCGCTCTGATTGCGGACATGGCGGACTTCCCCCGGCCCGGCGAAGTTCATAAAATATTGCCAGATCTTGCAAATGATGTGGGCGGGGAAGTCCTGGAAATGAATTGATACGCTCTGCCCGGTTGTGCCCGCGGCGATGGCGAGTTCGCAGAGCGACACCGAAGTGGGCTTAGGCGGCAGGGAAATCGGAACAGAGAGGCGAGTCATTGCTGCACCTCCTGGAAACTGCTGTGCGGAGGGCTACAATGGGTCAAGAGGCAGGAAGATTCCCCTCCGGCGGTGGGAAAGGAAGTCGCATTGCAGTTGCGACTCTGTGTGACGCATTGCCGCAAGCTCCTTCTGTTTATCGAGTTGCGAAACGACAACGTAGATAACGAATTGCGCGCGCCTGCTTCCGCAGGCGCGCACAATACCTTGATTGTTTTATCGCGCGTTTTGTCCGAGCACCAGAACCGCTCGCACATGACGGCCAAGTCGAGTCGGTTCTGAAACCGCAGCCAGCCCAAGCGGGTGACCAGAGTGGAAGTTGGCCCTCGCCTGACGGCATGCTCGCCCTCGGCGCCCTTGCCATCGCACAACTGAAGGCTGATAGTCCGGCCGTGGCGGCCCAGCCGATACGCACAGACGCCAGCGCTAGGTGTAGTCGGTACGGTCAATCGTAGGGGATGGCATCGCATTCTTTGCGTCGTGTGTCAGACCTCCGCACGCAGGCACTCACGAAATGCTTCGGATGTTCCAACCGATGCTCAGCATGCGAGGCAACCCAGCAATCCGGCAACAGGGCTTCCAATGCAGCGGTGTCACGGGGGGCGATGGCGATTGTCGTCAGTCGCCGCGATTCTCCACGTCGCTATGGTTTTCTTCGGAAGTAGTCGCTCCTATCGGGCCTTGATGTGCCAAGCGATACGTGCGTGGATACATGCCCATCTCGCGGTGAAAAAAACGCGACATGCCCGCCAAGCTCCAATAACCGAACTTCTGAGAGATCCTCTTTATAGGCTCGTTGGTCGTCGTTAAGAGCCGCGCGATGTACAGGGCGCGTTGCCGATTCACTTCTTGCACCAAGGAACGGCCAACAACTTGCCGAAAACGGCTGTGCAATGTGCGGTGCGATAGCCCGGTGGCGTTAACCACGTCGCTAACCTGGATGATGCGCCGGGCATTGTCGCGGATGAACTGCAAGGCCGTCGCGACCTCTTCGTCGGCGACCGCGAGCATGTCGGTCGACTGCCTCGCAACGACGTGGCTGGCACGCACGGGAATCTCCTGCCGCTTCACCCTTCCTTTGGACATCAGCCGGTCGAGCAATTCGGCTGCCTCATACCCTGCACGCTCTGCCGCGTAGGCCACGCTGGATATCGGTGGGCTACACAGTTCGCATACCAAACTGTCATTGTCTACGCCAATCAGGGCCACTTCATCAGGGACTCGAAGGCTCTGAAGACGGCACAGTTCGGCTAGCGAGCGTGCGAACTCATCGTTGCAGGCCATGATGCCCACGGGTTTGGGCAGGGTTTTTAACCAACGGACGATTGCGGCCTCCAGACGCGGCTTGTCCCTATCACGGGCCACAAGCGGCACAAGCTGCGACTCGACCGCGAATCCACACTCTTCCAAACGGCTGCAGAACGACTCCTTCCGCTCAATCGACCAAACCGCACCCTCGAAACCCGCATAGGCGAAGTTGCTCAGGCCCAATCCAATGAGGTGATCGGCGGCCATCGCGGCTGCCTCTCGGTTGTCACATAATATGTGACAGACCCCACGGACTATGCGACCCACCGGTACATCGATCACAGGAAACCCAAGGGCGGCCACCTCTTCTTCGAAGGGAGTGTAGTTCATGATCAGGCCGTCGGGCTTGCTGCGGCGGATTTCCTCCAGCGATTGCTCGGCGAACCCGGAAAAGCGCTCGTAAAAGGCGGCAGGCCGAACGAACACCCATGGACGATGGAGATTCGCGTATTGTGCAATTCCCCGCAGCAGGCCCCGGTCGAACGACCGGCCCGCATCCAGGAGCAGGGCGACTTTCTTAATGAGTTTCATATTTCAGTCGCCTGAGGCACGAGGAACCGGCTTCTCATGGTATCGCATGGTCTTCCAATAATGATAACATATTTGCGAAAAGTGGAGAACACCTCGTTGCTGCTTCATGGTAGGATAGCGATTGTCGTGCGACCTGCATCAATTATTCGATGCCCCGAAAAACTACCTACCAGTCGCCACTTGACCCGCTTGAAACCTGCGAACGTCCAGCTAAGGATATGCCTGTGGCCGCAACCTCTGAATCAAATCTTCGCAAGAGCGGGGTGCTGAAATATGAGCTGTTGCTCTTGATCGTGTCGATCGTCTGGGGCTCGGCCTTTGCCGCCCAACAGATTGGCATGCAGAAGGGGCTTGGGCCCATGACCTTCAATGGTCTGCGTTTTGCGCTCGGCTCTCTCGTTATCATCCCGATCATCATCTGGCGGAGGAAGACGACAGGTCATGCCCGCGCGGAGGAGAAGCTGCCCCGCGTGGGCAGTGTAGCCGCTGGCGTGTTCCTGTTTGCGGCAGCCAGCTTTCAGCAGATTGGCCTGCAGTATACCTCCAGCGCCAATTCCGGATTCATTACCGGATTCTATATCCTCTTTGTCCCAATGATAGGCATGTTCTTCGGGCACAAATCGTCCAAAAGCCTATGGACCGGCATCCTAGTCTGCCTCGTTGGTTTCTACCTACTCAGCGTTTCCGGGGATTTCGTGGTTTCCAAAGGTGACTTGCTGACCGTGATTTGTGCTGTGCTGTGGGCGTGCCAGATCCTGATCATTGACCACGTTGCCGGCAAAGGCAACCCCATCCAGATTGCATTCCTTCAATTTGCGATCTGTGCGGTCCTGAGCTTGGCAGCGGGCCTTCTCTTTGAGAACTGCACCTTCAGCCAGATCAAGGCTGCGTCGGGTGCGATTGCTTATGCCGGGATCATGTCGGTCGGAATCGCCTTTACGTTGCAGGTGGTCTGCCAGAAGAGATGTCCCCCCGGACCCGCCGCCATCCTTATGAGTCTGGAAGCGGTCTTTGCCGCAATGGCCGGATACGTCATTCTCAATCAAACCCTTTCCGGCCGGGCGGTGGTCGGTTGTGGCCTGATTCTTTGCGGAGTCCTCATCGTGCAGATGGTGCCGATGCGGAGAAGAACCGGAAAGGAAATGCGCAATCCCTGCAATTGGAAGGAAGCGATCCGCAGAGGGATAGGCGAGATGGCAGCCAGCACGGCCTCGCCAACGCTGTTAGAGCTGAAGAGTTCACCAAGAGCCAATGGAGGCAAGAATGAAGAAGGCAATAATATCGACGTTAATAATAACTGTTTACAGAGCGGTTGTCGCGTTCGTTGCCAGCATGGCGTTGTCCGCGCTCCTCGCCGCCCGGCCGGCAGCGGCCGAAGAGAAGATGGCCAACCCCGA
>CAZTPX010000308.1:0-7499 GCA_964615095.1 uncultured Planctomycetaceae bacterium
TTCATCCGCCGCCGCCGCAAGATGCTCACCCTGATCGAAGAGCTCAGCCTGCGGACCCGCCGCGTGCAGGCCATGATGCGGCAGATGGAAGACTCGCTGGCCCGCATGGACCAGATCCGCGCGCAACTCCGCGCCCTGCCCCAGACGCCCGAGAACCGCGACCGCCGCACCAACCTCCGCCGCGAACTCCGCGACCTGATGATCGACACGCAGGAGACGCCCAAGAGCCTGCGCAACCGCGGCGAGGTCATGCGCCGCCAGTACCAGGACTACGAGTCGGTCAAGCGCGAACTGTCCGGCGGCAACCTCCGCCTGGTCGTCTCCATCGCCAAAAAATACCGCAACCGCGGCCTGAGCTTCCTGGACCTCATCCAGGAGGGCAATACGGGCCTGATGCGGGCCGTGGACAAGTACGAGTACCGCCGCGGCTACAAGTTCTCCACCTACGCCACCTGGTGGATCCGCCAGGCCATCACGCGGGCCATCGCCGACCAGGCCCGCACGATCCGCATCCCCGTCCACATGATCGACGTGCTCAGCAAGCTGCGGAACGTGACCAAACGCCTCGTGCAGGAACTGGGCCGCGAGCCCTCCACGGAAGAGTTAGCCATGTCGGCCGACCTGGGAATCGACGAGGTCCGCCGGGTTTTAAGTATGGGCCGGCACCCGGTAAGCCTTGACCGACCGGTCGGAGAAAGCGAAGATAGTTGTTTCGGCGAGTTCATCGAAGATGGTGGCTTGCCCCGTCCCGACAAAGCGGCCGGAAATGAACTGCTCCGCGAGAAGATTGATGCCCTGCTCAAGACCCTCACCTACCGCGAGCGCGAGATTATTCGCCTCCGCTACGGCCTGGGCGATGGGTACACCTATACCCTGGAAGAGGTGGGGCGGATTTTCAAAGTCACGCGCGAGCGGGTCCGCCAGATCGAGGCCAAGGCCGTCAAGAAGCTGCAGCACCCCGTGCGCAGCCAGCAATTGGCCGGTTTCCTGGAACGGGCCGCGTAATCCACTCTGGAGGATGGACTTCAGTCGGTGCCGTACTGGAGCGGAATGTTCCTATTCCCTCGGCATTTTCCTGCGAGCCGTGGTGGCTTCCACCACGGCTCGCACTGTTTTGTATCTAGTAGGTCCTTTCTGCCGGAAAGGACTAAGGTGCGCCGCCCCAGGGAAAACCCCCGAGTTTTCCAGTGGTACGGAGCACAGTAGCCCCTCTCGGCAAGAGGGGCCTACTTTGCCCCTTTCACCCTGAGCAATAACCCATGTCAACTCCCACTGTCAGCCTCGACGTCCTGCGGACCCTGCACCGCATCCACAAGCAATTGACCGATCTGAAGGACCGCCGCGACCGCGGGCCGCGGCAAGTCCGCGCCGGCGAGGCAAATATCAAGCAACGCGAGGCAGATGCCGAAAAACTCCGCGAGGAACTCAAGACGATGCGGAAGAACATCGATCAGAAACAGCTCCAGATGAAGAGCAACGAGCAGAAACTCAAGGAACTCGACACCAAGCTCAACCAGGCGGCCAGCAACCGCGAGTACCAGATCCTCAAGGATCAGATCGCCGCCGACAAGATGGCCAACAGCGTGCTGGAAGACGAGATCATCGAACTCATGGACCAGACCGACGCCTTCCAGCCCAAGATCGCCGAGGCCGAGGGCCTGCTCAAGACCACGCGCGATAAGGCGGTCGCCGCCCGCCAAGCGGTCGAGGTCCAGGCGGCCTCGATCCAGGCCGACATCGTGCGCCTGGAGACCGAGTTGAAACACTGCGAGGCGGATCTGCCCGACGAGATCCGCGAAACCTATCAGCGGCTGGTCGAGAAGCGGGGCGAGGAGGCCCTGGCCGAGGTGGTCGACGGCGCCTGCGGCGGCTGCTGCCAGCAGATCCCCGTGAACGTGGAGGCCAGCGTGCGCTTGCAGCAGCCCAGTTTCTGCCGCACCTGTGGAAGGCTACTGTACGTGGCCGAAGAAAAATAGCGAAGGAAGAACGAAATACGAAATACGAATATCGAAATCCGAAACAAATTCGAATTTGTTTCGGATTTCGATATTCGGATTTCGGATTTGTTTCACTTCCGTGTTTCCGATCAGTTGTTTTGAGCCTTCTTTCCTTTGCGTTTCGCCCATCGGCTGCCGACTAACACCGCAGCCCCCGCCACCAGGCAGGCTAGTGTGGACGGCTCCGGCGTCTGAATTACCGTAAAGCCGGATACGGCCGCGTCGCCCGTGCCGGTCGTCGCCACGGGCCCCGCTAGCATGGAATCGCTCCAGCTCGGGCTGTTGTCGTCCCGCATGTTGACTTGCTCGTACTGCCAGGCGGAATTGTCGATCCCCCCGGTGTTCGACGCGATCGTGGCCTGCGCGCCCGTGAACGTCACACTGCCGAACGTCGGCAGGGGAGCGAAACTGCCGGTGATCGTGGGAGCCTCTATAATCCATTCCGCCGACGACCGCAACGCCGACGAATTCGTCTGATAGGTCGTGTAGGTCTGGCCATTCGTGCTGTCGCTGATCGATAACTGGAATTCGTTCGCATAGCCGGGTGGGCTGTACTGTACACTGGCGGTGATCGAATCGCCGGGCGAAACGCTCATGCTGGGTATCAATGTCAGCCCATTGGGATACATCTCGTACCAGGCGTAATAGCTCGCCAGGCCATTTTCGATATTCGACTCGATGCCGATTTGCTCGACCGTGTTGTTGCTGAAGCCGTCGATCCCCACCCAGGTCACGCAGCTCGCCTGCTGCCCTGAGACGTTCGCCGCCGGCCAAATCGAGGGCGTGACGCCCGGCACAGTCCAGGCCCCGCTGACCGACGTGACCGTGTTGCTCACGGGGCTGCCGAAGTTAACCTCGGCCACGTAGCCCGCCCAATTCTTGGCCGTGAACAACAGTGGACCCGCCTGCGCCTGCGTAGCCGCGAAGGGATCGAGCGTATCGGCCCGCAGCGGCACGACGGAAAGCAGCAGGCAGAGAGCAAGGAGCAGGGAGCAGGGCACAGGCCTGATGGCCGTTGTCGTCCTGGCTGCAAATCGTAAAGGCTGAGTGCCGAGTACTGAGAACTGAGTACTGAGTACTGAGTACTCAGCAGCCTCCCTGTGCCCGTGGGCGTCCGCGGCACGACGCTCTAGCGTTGCGCTGGACGAGCCAGCCGACGCGATCGCACCTCGAAGCGGAAGAACCATGATCAATCGCGGAAAAGACGTGAGAAGCCAAGTACTGTCGCTAGAACGCAAAGCGGTTGCCACACGCTAATAGCTATTATAATCTTTGTGTCCGATACTTCAAAGGCTTTGTTTGGATATTTCCCCGGCTTGCCTTTGTCGCGTAGCGACGTTTGACGGTAGCCGTGGGTTTCAATCCGCGGTTTGCGATGCGCCGCGATGATCCCCGTCGCGTAGCGACGATTGATTCTCAATCGTCGCCGACCATGCTTCGCACGGTGTCCGGACGGGGAAAACGTTGGGGGGATTTCGTCCGTGGGTTGAAACCACGGCTACCATCGGCGGTCGCTACGCGACCAAGAAAAGAGAAAACCCCGCCAATCCGGAGATCGACGGGGCTTTCCCGAGCTTGGATTCCAAAAAATACTCTTATGCCTTGGCGGCCTTGCGGCGGCGATAGGCGATGGCCAGCGAGAGGGCACCGGCGGCCAAGAGGGCCAGTGTACCCGGTTCCGGCACGACGGCGAACTCGCCGGTTGTACCACCAGCTACGATGGCCCAAGCCGTATCGTTGGCGGGATTCACACCCCAGTCACCCACGAAGTTGCCGAGGTTGGTGGCGGTAATCGGACCGCCATTAACAGCCGCCGCGAACGACGCGTACGTGCCCAGGTAAGGCGTTCCGTTTGTAGCCGTGCTGGAAGGTATCCCGTTGTTACCATAATTGCTCCACGCCGGAGTGCCCGTGCCGCCCGTGGCACCGGTATTGTAACCGATATAGATCTGGCCGGCTGCAGCCGCTTGCGCCACCGAGGTAAACGAGGTATGAGCGAGAATACCCGCAGAGCCGAAGCTCATCTGCAACACATAGGGCGATGTGCCGGTACCGCCCAAGTTAACCACGTCGCTGAACAGCGGGTGCCCATACTGACCTGCCTGCTCGCCCGCAGTCGGGTCTCGCCAGGTCATGGTCACGTTCGTAGCCGTACTGGCGGTTCCGGCCAAGAGCATAGCCGCAGTTGCGCCGATGCCCGTGGGGAGACTGCTCGTATTGCTAAGCTGAGTTTGCAGGCCGGCGAAGCTGCCGCCTTGGCTAATCGATGCACTGGTCAATTTCGTACCATAGGTGGCCACGCCGATCACGTTCACCGTCGTGCTTGTGGCACCGGTATCACTACCCGCGCTGCCGCCGATGGTGGCGTTGGTTCCCGAGGGAGTAAGCTTGATCGTGTCGTTCCCGAAGAAGTTGGCGGGAGCGGTGTAGGTGTACGACAGAGGCGCGGTCCCACCCGTAGCCAGGGCCGAGCCGGTAAGGCTCGTGGGAGTCAGCGTGCCGCCGTTGGCCGATGTAGCCGCCACACTCCAGTTCACGGCATCGTTCACGTTGCTGCCGGAGGCCGTGGTCGTGTTGGTCAAGGTGCCCGTAACGGTGGGCAGCGGAAGGGCAGTGGCAATCACCGGGCCAGTGATACTCGGGACCGTAACGTCCGTCACGCCGGCAACCGTGGTCTGAACCGAACCGCCTAAGATGGAAATCTGCACATTCGGCCCCGCGCCGACCGTCCCCGAAGCGCCAGACGTGGTCGTCTCGTACTTGGCGATGGTCTGCGTGCCATTATACATGAAGCTCGCGCTTTCACCACCGTTAACCGTGCTGAGGTTGGCAGGTTGCGCGCCTAACGAGGCCGTGCCACCGTTGGTGCCGTTGCTGAACATGTAGTCCAACTCGCCCAAACAAAACACCGCAGAAGTAGAATTGAAACCAGATGCGCCTTGAATGAAATACGGGTTGGTAACCGGCTGAATAGCCGTGCTGTTGGTGGGCGAAACGGTCCCTTGGGTACCGTCGCTATTGTAATTCACCAATCGCGAGTTGGACGGAACGGTCGGCGCAGCCGTCCCGGTAATAGCGACGAAGTACGACTTGTCGGTGGCCGAAAGGATACCGGTATTGCCGATTTGAAGGTTGCTTATGGCTGTCCCACCCGACGCCCCCGACTGGTTGAAGTTTACCGGCCACTGGGCGATAGCGGCTACGGCGGTACCCTTGGCGTTCAAGATGCCATAGCCTTGCACGGGCGTTGCCCAATTGTTAACCCAGTAACCGCCTGCGGCGGTGGTTGGATTATTATTGTTGGCATTGGTCATATTGCCGGAGTTCACAGACGCAGTTTCACTCCCCGCAGGACTCCAGAACGTGTCCGATCCCATTCCCTTAGAACTTCCGTCGAAGACGACGCCGGCTTGTGCAATTCCATCGCCGCTAATTGGTCCCGATGTGCTGTTATTGATCGTGGCCAGGATCGCCATCGTCACATAGGCACTTGTCGTCCCCTTAGGCAACACAACACTCCACTGGCCGGTGCTGGCATTTTGGGATATCGTGGCGGTACCGGTAAACGCGTCGAAGTTACTATCAGCGTAAACCGCGTCGGGCACAAGGCTATAGTCCATCAAGTCGGCGGCACGCACCACGTTGGCGAACGCCAGCGCCGCAATCGCTGCAACAACGATCAAACACTTCTTCATAGAACTGAATCCTCTCGATGCCTGAAACAAGGTGAATGTCGATTTTTTAGTAGATTTGCGAAACCGCCGCACGCCAACAACAACGCAACTCGTAGCACCAGCCAACAGCAGGGCGAAAGTTCCCGGCTCGGGCACCGCGGCGACCGACCCCGCAGAGACGACCGGCCCTGCCGAAGAATCACCCAAGGCCGGCAAATTTGCGGCTATCGCGTTAACCCATAGATCAAAGTCGCTGACCGTAACGGCCTCCGTCATGCCGTCACCGTGGTTAAAGTCACCCGTATTCCATGCCGCCGGTTGTTTTCCAGTGATTCCTTGCAGCCACAGGTCGAAATCGCTCACGGTAACCACGCCCGCCATATTGGCATCGCCCAAGTAATCGTCACGAACCACGTACTGGTTGCCAGTGGTCGCATTGTTCAGGGGAATGCCGCCAAACGTGGTTTGCAGGCCGAGCGAATTGGCGTTGGCGAATGCGATGCCGAAGTACTTGGCATCCGCATTCCCATTGATGCTGTTCACCGACACGATCCCCTGAGTGGGATTCGTGGGATAACCCTCTGCTGTCGTAAACGAACCATCGTACACGGCGGACAAAAGGGCCGCGTAGCCCGTGTTGGTGGTCTGTGTGCCATCGGGATTCTGATGGACGTAAGTCGAACCGGCAATGTTGTCAATCACCAAGCCAGTGTCCTGGAGTTCGATCATCGCGCCCTGGGTGCCGGAAGTCGATCCCAGGGTAAGCGTCGACAGCTCCGTGGCCTGAAAGGTCGTACCCTCAGGCGAGGAGGCCAGCGCCGACGAGGCGGCCAACCCAGCGACCGCAGCACAAACGAAGAATAACCAATGTACACGTCTCATTTCCAAGCTCTCCTGACTCACGAAATCGAATGTGTTGAATGCGAAGGAGGGTAGAAGATTCCAGGATAGATACCGCAAAAGCAAGGACTCTCTGCAGCCTTACGCTAACAGTTCTTTCCACCCGCACAACAAATTTGTTCGCTTAATTCCACCTCAAGGACCAATTTTCCCCCAACCGCAGCAATTACCACGAAAACCTGTCCGGCAACGCCTCTTCACGCCGTAGCCGTTCGCGCTTGCCTAATCGGTACAAGCCTGAGTATCGCATGGATTGAAAAAAACGTCAAGCAATAAGAAAGAATTTTTCTGATTTGGTAGCCGAATAGAAGCATGCGCACCCCCCGCAAGTGCCTGTTCTTGATAAAAACCCCCCAACCAGTTATTGGCGACGGCCGTCCACGGCAGCCGGGACGGAACGAAATTGGGATCTACTCCCGTCGGCGGTCCAGGGAAAGTGTAAGTGTGTACACATAACCCAAAAAGTCCCTTGTCAGGAAATTCCATGGCCGCGTTCCGGCTGCGGTGATGGCAACGACAGCAGCGCCCGGCCGTTAGATTTGCAAGAGAAAAATCGCGGAATCTGGCCAGTCGTGTTCGCAGCCTGGGGCCGTCAGCCGAAACGGGGGGAAATGGCGGGAAGCGGTAGACCGCAGAGCGCGTGAGGAAATATTCGAAAAGGCATGAGGTGCCCGTTTTCACGGTGATTCGGTGTGGCGTGACCGATTCGGTTTTTCGCCCCGAAGGGGCCGCAACATACCAGCCCGGGGCAACGCCCCGGGAATCGAGAACCACCGTACCGCAATAGCCCTGAAAGGGCGTCACAAATGAACGGTCGCGCCCCGCCGTTTCGTTGTTTCGCCCTTTCAGGGCTGAATTGGTCTCGGCGTATCGGGTCCCAGGGCGTTGCCCTGGGCTGGTATGTTGCAGCCCCTTCGGGGCGAAATAC
>CAZTPX010000309.1:0-7491 GCA_964615095.1 uncultured Planctomycetaceae bacterium
CATGAAATTTGGGCGCCGCCGAGCGACTTCGCCCACGCCTTCAAGACGGACAACAGAGATCGTCGCCGGGAAGAACTTAATCCTGTTCGTCTCCTTGGCGACCAGGCGCCGTCGGTCCCGTAGGAGGCCGTACTCGATGCTCTGGTGGAATCGCGGGTCGAACGGGCCGTGCTCCCGGTCGAATTCCACCAGGAGATGGGGGGCTCGATGCTCGCAGTCGCCATGCTCGTCGATCGCCAGGATGCGGTCGTAGTGGATACATCCCATGACTTCAAGGAAGCCCTGGTTCGCCTCTTTGACGTGATTGTGCCAGTACGTCCAATATCGGTGCCGCCGTCGGGTATTCTACTCGGCGAAGAGGGGTTTTGCCAGTTTGCCGAGGAGGTTCACGCTTACAACGGTGACGACGCTCCGGCCGGACAACACTGGGTCTGGCGACGGCTTGCGAGGCCAGCGGCACCATGCGCTGGTTCGCTCGCAGCGGCAAGCTGCGGTCGATGGCCTTGCCCAAGGGGTGGTTGACCGTGGAGGCGGCTCTTGGATTGCCTTTTCCAGATACTTCCTGGATGTCGGAGCCGTGGCCGCGGACGAGGTTCACAGGCTGGCTGTAGTCGCCTCCAAGCGCTCCTCCTGTCTTGCCACCTTGCCAGTTTGCCGCTTTTGAAATGTGACGGCGGTGGTCACCTCAACCCGCCCAGCCCTCACGTCGCCGCCCGATAAACCCTTTCGCCGCCAACTTCCAACGCGATAATCTGACCCGACACCATCAGAGCTTTCAGCAAATCATCGAGAACTTCGGGGCGAATACCGACGACCCGCCGAAGACGATCCAAAGAAATACCGCCCCGCGCGGCGGCGATGACCATTACTAAATTCCCAGAATCGGGAACTTCTTCGACTCGCTGTTCCAGCCATGCTCCGAACGGGATTCTCCGCATGACCTATCTACGATCGTGGGAGTGCTTCTGGGGCTCCCATATCCCCAACCCTGTTGTGGCCGACCTGCCCGCCGAGAGGGAACAACGCGGTCGCATCGTGGTCGATGGGACCATGCGCTGCAAGAGTCATCCCGAAGTCTGGGCCCTCGGCGATTGTGCGGCCGTTCCCGCCCCGGATGGCCATCGGTGGTACGAGAAATGTTCCGCTACTGTTTAGGGACTGAATTAACGGTAGAAATGTCACGTTCCAGGCCCTTGCCACCGATAACTGGTTTGGCTGCAATGAGCGCATATACAGGACTTCTTCAGGCGAATTGGGGATTTCACCGGAGTTTCTTGACACATTGGGACGATAACGCTCATTTTCAAGAGCATCTAGCATCTCGGGCCGACCGAAAATGGCCGATACTTCCGTCGGGGAAGGACTACAAGCAGGCTTGGTTGCTTGCGTGGGGCAGTTGTCGTTTCGCCAATTCTCAGAAGAAGGGGATATCCCATGAGTGGCATCAGCAGTCTTAGCGCATCTGGATCGAACCCGTACGCGTGGTTTTCCCAGATGCTTTCACGGCAAAGCCAGCAATCGTCTGGAACAACAGCGGCTTCAGATGCATTGGAAACTGCCAGCAGCGCTAGCTCGTCAGACGACACGAACTCCTTGCAGAACTTGCAGAGCCAGATTCAATCGGCGATCCTATCGGCCCTTCAGACGGCCGAGCAATCGGGTGATTCGACCAGCTTTCAAACGGTCATCAAGAACGCCGTGAACCAGACGTTGCAGGCCAACGGTATCAACATCGACCAACTCCAGCAGCAGGCGCAGTCCGCCGGCAACGGCATGGGCGGCATAATGGGTATGCCGCCCCCGCCCCCTGCCGACGGTTCCTCGACCTCAAGTGCGTCGAGCAGCAATGACGCTTCTACTGCCAGCACTGGCTCGTCGAGCACAACCGCGTCTACCGCGAGCACGAGTTCATCGAGCACGACCGCGACCACCGACAGCTTGAACCAGCAGATCGAGGCAGCAATCGTTTCGGCACTCCAAAGTGCCGAGAGTTCCGGAAATTCGACCAACCTGCAAACGATTATCGGCAACGCCGTACAGCAGACGCTTCAGGCCAACGGCATTGGTGGCGACCAGTCCCAGCAGCAAACACAGTCTGCCGACGGTGAAATGGGCGGCATGATGGGCATGCCGCCCCCGCCGCCCCCCCCTGCCAGCGATTCGTCTACCTCAAGCACATCGACCAGCAATGGCACTGCTACCAACAGTACCGCCTCGTCGGGTACGACGACGTCGACGGAGAGCTTGAACCAGCAAATCGAAACGGCGGTCATGTCCGCGCTTCAAACCGCCGAGAGTTCCGGTGATACGACCAACTTCCAAACGATCATTGGGAACGCCGTTCAGCAGACACTTCAGGCCAACGGCATCGGTGCCGCTTCGACCACCGCCGACGCGGCGAGCACCGCCAGTTCTTCGGACACGGCCAGTTCCACGAGCACCACGACTTCCTCGAAGAGCACCGACAGCACGAGCACCACGAGCACCACGAACATCGAGCAGCTCATCCAGACCCTGCAACAGCTACTTGGCAATCTGGGCAGTAGCGGAAACGGACAGTTCTTGGGACTTCTGGTAGATACGCAAAGTTGAACGGGATTCGCGTCCGTCGAACCGGGCAGATTTGCCTCGGGATCGAAGGAGAACCAACTGCCGAATGTTTTTGGCTCGAAAGTGGCAGGCAGCTCGCACCATGTCGAGCACCATGTACCCATGGTCGTGGTCGGTCTGCCGTCCGTCCTTTGGTCCCAGTCGCAGATGTTTTCCGAAGCCGGAGGCTTCGGGCGGACGACACAGGGACCGTGCCTGTTATTTCACGGATCGAAAGTAGCAGGCAGCGAACACCATGGCCCCATGGTCAGTCTGCCGTCCACCCAGTGGTCCCGGTCGGAGATCTTTTCCGAAGCTGGGGCTTCGGGCGGTCGGCACAGGGACTGTGCCTGCCACTTTCGAGCCGTGAACGGTTACCCGTATTCTTGGCATTGGGTAGGCATGCCACCCACGGCGGAAGTTACTCTTCCTCCCCAACATCACGCCCCGGAACCGTGGTCCGGTCGGTCGGTGGGCGTCTTTGGGAGACGCCGTCTGTAAGCTTGGGGCGATTGGCCGCTCCAACGTTTGAAGGCGTTGCTGAAGGCGGCCTTCGAGGCGTAACCAACTTGCGAAGCGATCTGCTTGATCCCATACTGGCCTTCGGCCAGCAGTTCGCATGCTTTTTGCATTCGGCGTTCCATGAGATACTGCATGGGTGAGGTTGACAGCAAGTTTTTGAACCGCGAAGCGAACACCGATCTCGACAAGCACACGTGCCGCGCCAATTCTGCCACGGTCCAGGGCGAATCGAGACAGGTGTGCATCACTTTCAAGGCCAAGCCGATATCCGGGTCCGTCAGCGCAGCCAGCCAATTGCCGCGTCCGCTGGGCAGCGCACTGAGGCACTTGCGAAGAGCCTGAATGAAAATGACTTGCGCGAGGCAATCGACGACTGCTTGGCTCCCGAACTGGCCCTCGTCGCACTCATGAATCATGAACCTCAGCGTCCGGTCCAGCCATGGCATGGCCGTTCCATTTGCGCCTGGGATAACGACGACGGACGGAACCGAGACCAACAGCGGGACTATCTGACGTTCGTCGAATACGACGCTGCCGTAGATCAACCTGGTCGTGCGACTTTCCTCATCGGACATGACGCCGCGCCGCATCCCCGTCGCATTGATCCCAAGCAGTTCTCTGAGTGGAACGGCGGGGCTGTTTCGGCTGTCACGAAGGCAATGTTCGCGTCCCGGCATAAGGACGGCGAGATCGCCGACCGCGAGGCTCACGGCGGCGTCGATACCGGTAGCCTCCAGCCGGCAGCCGCCTTGAAGAACGTAGTAGAAAGCTGCCGAGTTCGTGGCGCCGCGAAAGCCCCAAGGCGCGGTGAATTGCCACGTTTCGACAACGGGACAGCGTGGGCGCGCGCTGCGAAACAGGTCACTCAGCAGATCCCGCGGCTCGGTCGCCGGGATCGGAGTTGTTCGGCAGGAATCGACGTTGAGTTCCGCGGCCACGCACACCTCGCTAATCTTAAGGGGTGCCCTCAATGCCTGGCAGGTCAACGGCAAAGCAAGGGCGGGAGTCGATCGGACTCCGGATTGTCACCTCCCCGTGGACTGTTTTACCGTCGGCCGCGCGGGCACGGACCACCGGGGCCCGGAGGTCCGTAGCCGTTGAAGTTCTGCTGTCCAAGGTCGTTCCGGTTGTGCCTCGCTGGCTACTGAGCCGATTGCACGGCTTTCTCAGCGGTAGCAGCGGCGGCAGCCGCGTTTTGGGCGGCGATTTTGGCCTTGCTGGCGGCTTTACTGGCCTCGGCAAACTGACGCTTGAGGTCGAACAGGATGTTCTTCTTGTCCTTCAAGCTCTTATCTGCGTTAATCCACACGGGATCGGCCTGTAAAAGCTTCGTCCGCAAGAGTTGGTACTTCTCCTTAGTCTCCTGGAACCTGGTCCGCGTTCCGGCAATTTCAGGCATCGCGTAGAACTCCTTCTTCAGGGCTAGCACCACGTTTGCCGGCTCGTCCGACTCCCGTGCCTTGGCCAGCCGATCCTTAAAACTGTCAGACTCCAGCACCGACTTGCGGGCGTCCCGATACTTCGTGTCAGCCTCTCTGAGTTCCTCCCTCAGTTTGCCAAAATCGGAAGCTGTCGATTGGCCGCCGACAACTTCCTCCTCCCGCGTCTTCAGGGCCTTGGTCGCCACATCCGCCTCCTGCTGAGCCGCCTTAACAGCGGTGCCCAGTTTTGCCACACGCTCTTTCGCCGAGGCCGCTTTGTCATCAGCCGCCGTCTTCGCGTCAGCGGCTTTCTTAGCATCGGCAGCATTCTTGGCATCTGCGGCGGCCTTCTGTTGCATCTGCTGTTGCTGCTGCCACTGTTGCTGCTGCCACTGTTGCTGCTGCCACTGTTGCTGCTGGCGCGGCTGCTGAGCGGGAGCGACGCCGACAACAAGAACGACAATGCCTGGGATTGCAGCGGTCAGAATGACCATCGGTAAACAGCTTCGACTTCGCATCACATCATCTCCTTTACGCGGAATGTGAACTTACGTAAAGCGTCAAGTGTTGCCCTTGGACATCACAATATAGCGAACAGATCGTTCACTTCTTGGCTTCGACTTTGGTTTCCAGTGTCTTCAGCTTCGCCTCCAGGTCGCTGAGTCTGGCATCCAATGCCATAGCCGGCGACGGGCAACCATGAGGTCCCGGCATCGGTCTTCCCATCATCCAGGCGCTAGGGCCTGCGTGCGGCATCACTATGCCGGGCATCGGGAAAGGTGGAGGCATCGGCATACCAGGCCTAGACATCTGGTTTGCCGCTTGCAGGTGTGCCATCATTTCCTCGTGCAGTTTCTTCATCCCTTCGGTAAACTCCTCGACCGTCAGTTTACCGTCCTTGTTCTTGTCCATTTTCGCGAACAATGCCTTCATGTCGGGTTCTTTCCACAGCGGTCCCACTTGGGGAAATCCGGAAGGAACATGGGGCATGCAGCCCGCTGCCGGACCACTAGGACCGAAGGGCGGCATCATCCCCCTAGGCATTCCGGGCATTGGCATCCCGCCGCCCATTCCAGGCATTGGCATGCCGCCGGGCATTCCGAAAGGCGGCACGGCAGGCGGGTGCTCTTTGACCGCTGCCATGAAGTCCTCCAGCGTCACCTTCTTGTCGCCCTTCTTGTCAGCCGCCTTGAGGAGGGCCTTGAGCGGTTCGGGGGCATCGGCGGGGATCTCATCCGCGGAAATCACTCCGTCGTGGTTGGCATCGAGCAGCTTGAAAAGCATCTCGGGACCGGGAGGGCCGGGCGTCTTCGACTCTTCTGCTGCCACGATCTGAGGCAGAAGAAGAACGGCGACGACCGTCGCCAGACTCCACATCGTTCTTCGCATTTTGGATCTCCTGTACAAAAAGGGGTTAATAGGCAGGATTAAGACGCTCGTAGCGACTCTCTATCGTATTGGTAACGATTCTGGCAGAAAACCGCCGTAGGAATTCGTTCACCGCCTAGCTGACGGCGACTAACGCATAAAGCCCCCCGGACAGGCCATGTCAGGCCAAGGCACGTGTATGAGACGGGCACCGTCTTACCGGTTGGGCGTTTCCCCCATCCATCTACTCGTACCGCAGGGCTTTAATGGGGTCCAGAGCCGTAGTCGATCAGCTTGGCCGGATCGTGGGGGTCGGGGCCAAATTCCAGGATCAAACCCATGACCTGCGCACCCGCGTCAACAACCTCTTCAGGTTGCACAGTTCCCGTAGCACTAATGGTCGAGAGCAGTTCGCCCCGCTTGATCTCCACCGTGCGGAAGCTCGCCGTGGAATCGAAAGCCGCACGCTTGGCGTAATACATCGCGCCGCCAGACGCCGTACCGATCAATGCAAGGATTAGCAGTAAACGTTGCAGAGAATCTCTCGGAGTCGAAACTCCTGCCAACTCACGGCGCAAACCCTGGACCTGGTGGCAGAAACGTAAAAATCTCCTTGAACGGTGGTCCGGTGAGCTTCTTCCACTTGGCCAACTGTTCCGGCGTCAATCTGGCGAGAACCTTTCCTATCACGCCTTGCACGTTCATGGCGCGAGAACCGTCCGACAAACGCTGGCCGCTTCCGGGACTCATAAGATTCCAAGGAAGCGGAAACGCCTCCGTCTCGATTTGACGAATGGCCTGACGCTGAGTGTCCGTCAGGTGGAGTTGTGCAATAATGTCCGTTCGGTCAAAAACCATCGGGCCCTGGACTTGCAGGGCGATCTGTTCCAAACGCTGTAATTGCGTCTCAGTAAGTGTGGCTCGCATGACATGGTCGTTGGCACGAGTGAGTTCCACGAACTGCGAGCGACCGGCAGGCGACGACAGTTGATGGAAGTCGTGCAAGGAATCGAGCCGTCTCTGCGCAAACTCCTCGCTGAGGGCTTCGATCTTCTGTCGCTGGGAGTCACTGAGCCCAAGGTCGGCTTGAACGCGGCGGTCAGAAAGCAACATGAACTGTCCCGCGCCTTCGAGAATTGTAAGATCGTCAAGGATCTTTTTCAGCCGGTCCCGAACGGCAATCAGCTCGGCTTGGTCGGAAGCATCGCTGCGCCGCTGGCTGATAAAGTCCTTGTAGTACGCGATTGCAGTTTCCAGGAGCCGCTTGCGCAAACCCTGGACGGGCGGTTTGTCGGCCAGTTCCTGTTCGCTGACCTCAACCAGCAAGTCGGCTGCCTTTCGCGCCTGCTGGAATCTCCTCTCTGCTTCCTCCGCACGGAGTTGGGATTCTGCCAGCGCCGCCTTGGTACGTTCATTCGCACTGGTAATCAGCCAGTTGGCGATCAACGAACCAACAAGCGTCAGGAACATCATCAGCATTCCTGCGGCGAGGAGCGAAGGATGGCGTCGCGACCATTTGCGTACATGCTCTACCAGGGACTGACGGCGGCGGCCGGGCGTTGAGCAAGTGCGGCGGCCAGAAGTGAGCCCG
>CAZTPX010000310.1:0-7473 GCA_964615095.1 uncultured Planctomycetaceae bacterium
TGGAGACTGGGCGGATGAAAACGCGTTTGTTCGTATTTGCCGTTCTCGCGGCGATGTTCTTGCTGTGCGTGGTTGTTTGCGGGCAGGAAGGTCCGACTTCCGATGGCCACGAACCCAGGGCGCGTAACAAACGGTCGCTCGATGACTCGATTTTGCTCACCAAGTCCGCCAACTCCCATTTGAGGGTGCAGGGCGCGAAGGATTTGGGCGGTTTGGATCGTGACGTGCATAAGGCCGTACCGGTGCTGGACCATTGTGTGCCGACCTGTCGAAAAATGCGGAGCTTTTCCCGTGGCTGGCAGCACAATAGTCCCTCTCGGCAAGAGGGACCTACCTTGTCGCCCGCCGCGCAGCACAGAGCGGAAGCCGATGGCGGGGACTATTGCATTCCGCCCATGCCGAGGCTATTGTGCAACATTGGTTTATGGCGATACTTGTTACCCTTTCATCACCAAGGAGTCTTTTTATGAGAACGCTTTCATTTGTTTCCGCCGTCTTGGGCACGTTGCTGGCAACCGCGTTGCTGTCCGGCGTCCGCGCCGCGGCCGCCGATACGCCGCCGACCGACAAGGTCTATGAGCTGCGGGTCTACCACGCGAATCCCGACAAGTTGGAAGCCCTGCACGCCCGCTTCCGCGACCATACCTGCAAGCTCTTCAAGAAGCACGGCATAGAAATGATCGGCTTCTGGACGCCCACCCAGGGCGAGGAAGCCAAGAACACGCTCTACTACATCATCGCCTTCCCCAGTGTCGAGGCCCAGAAGAAGGCCTGGCAGGAATTCCGCGACGATCCCGACTGGAAGCAGGCCAAGGCCGACTCGGAAAAAGAAGGCGTGCTGGTCAACAAGGTGGACAGCACCAACCTCAAGCCCACGGATTACTCGCCGCTACGGTAATTACCAGACCTTGAGTTCGCCCTGGCCGCTGCTCTCGAAGGGGCCGGGCAGGGGATCGGTTGCGCTGCGCGGATGGCCGAAGTAGTCGGTGTCAATCCGCAGCGGCGTGCCGTCGGGCCGTTCGTACGGCAAGTTCGGGATGGTTGCCTTCCCCAAGAGTTCGCTGGTCACCAGGCGGCGGGCCGGCCCGGCGATCCAGTCCTTGTCGAGGGGGAATTCGAGGTAAAAGCCGTCGGCCTTCTCGACCAGTTTGAGCGGCGGGTCGATCTGGGGTTTGACGGTCGGGGCCTTCTCGCGCTTGCTCGGCTTCGCGCCTTGGAAGAAGACGTTGCCCTCCATGAATACCGGCAGGCTGGCGGCGTCGTAGGGACTGAGATTGCCGCGGCGGACGAAGAGGTTGTTGTAGAAGCGGTCGTCGCCGCAAGGGTTGTTATGCATCCCGGCGACCTCGGTCGAATGCGCCTTGTGGAAGGGCGTCATGCGGCCGTCGAACCGGTTCAACGCCGTGCCGCCGGCGATCAGGTTGTGGCAGTAGGCCCCGCCCTGCGAAACGACCAGGAATGCCGTCGGGGAAAGGAAAACGTTGTTGTCCACCAGGAACGGCCCGTGATCCACCTCGACAAACAAGTCCTGGTCGAGATTGTCGTGGAAGAGGTTGCTGGAGACGCGCGTGCCCTGGGCCATCCAGTCCAACCAGAGTCCGCGGCAGGTGCGGTAGATGTGGTTGTGCGTGATCTGCACGTCGATGGCGGCGTGGAACTTGATGCCCGCCATCTCGGCTCCGGAGAACAAGCGGCGCACGTGGATGTCGTGGATGGTGTTGCCGCTGACCACGCTGAAGACGGCGCCCAGGCTGCCGACGATGCCCGCCTGTTCGCAGTGCGCGATGCTGTTGTTGCGGACGATGTGGTGGCCGACCGTTTCCTTGTTCCAGCCGTTGCTGACGGCCCTTTCGATGGTCTTGACGTAGCCTTCCGCGGAATTGGCGGAGGTGTTGTCCCACTGGTCGCCGTACTTGCCCAGCGAGATCCCGCAACAGGTGGAGTAGCTGATCTTGTTGTTTTCGATAATCCAGCCCTTGCTCCAATGCGGGCCGATCAGGCCCATCTGGCCGGCCGTCGGCGGCGCCCAGGGCGTGGCGGCATGCCGCAGGATGAAACCCTCGACGGTGAGGTAGTTGATGCCCGTCTTCTCGGGATAGAAAACCGTCTGCCGCACGTTGATCTCCACGCAGCGCGTGTTGGGATCGATCCCTTTGAACTGCGCCCAGACGCTGGTGTTCTGCTTGTCCACCCGGCCGAACCAGAGCGGCGCGGCGCCGGCGGGCTTGAGGACCTCGGCCAGCGCGGCGGCCTCGGTCAGCCAGTGGCCGTCGAGGTAGACAGCGCCGGTATGGTGCTGGCGGCCGCGCGGATCGAACCAGTCGCCGTGGATGAGGTCGCTGTAGGGATTGAATTTACCGAAGAAGGAATTCGGCAGCGTGACTTTCCAGGCGTCGTCCTGCACCTTCACCCAGTTCTTGACGACTTCCGAGCCGGCGATCTCGACCCGCTGGCCGGGGGCGGCCCGGTAGACGATGCGTTTCGTGTTGGAGAGGCCGCCGCACGGCGGGCTGACGCGCTCGCGGTACACGCCTTCATGGACGGTGATCGTATCGCCGGGCTGCGCGAGATCGGCGGCCCGCTGGATCGTGCGGAGCGGGGCTGCCGGCGTGCCCGGGGCGGCGTCGTTGCCGGCGGGAGCGACGTGAAATTCAGCGGCGTGAAGGGCGGCGGCGAGCATGAAAACGCCCAGGCATTGGACGGCCGTTCTGAACATGGTGAAGTCCTTGCGCGAATGGGTGGTGTGGGATGTCCTTATTGTTGTAGCACGGCGGCGCGAAATTGTCGAGGTTTTCTCCAAGGAAGCACTTTTGACGCGGCATTTCCTGGTCACTAAAAGAAAGGCGGCATTTCAATCGTGACTTTGCTTGATAATAAGCCATGCGCGCCCCCCGGAGACTTGCCACCACAGGGTCGGCATTGGCCCGAGCCTACGTACTGGATTTAGAAGAGAAGCGCACTAGGATTACCCGTGTTATTCCGGAACGAACCACCCGACGCCAGGAAGGCCGCGTCGACAGCCTGGTAGTTGATCGTCGAATTCGGGCTGCTGTTGTCCACGATCTGGCCGGCACCGTTAAGCTGATTGGTTTCAGTCTCCGTAAATCCGGCGTTCTCAGCGTAGATCAGCTCGCAGCCCGTTTCGATGCTAACAAGATAACTATCGGCGATGGATGCATGTCCTGACAGCGTTAACGTTCCTCCGTAAATGTCGGTGCCTCCCGTGTAGGTATTCATGGCCTGGAATGGGTCCGCCGCAGCGCCGCACATCGCCGCAGCGCCGCAGGGTCCGCCGCAGGGTCAGCGCCGCAGGGTCGCCGCAGGGTCAGGCTTTCGCCGCAGGGTCGCCGCAGGGTCGGTCCCGCCGCAGGGTCAGGCTTACGTTTTGTACTTTGCTTGGTAAAGTACAAAACGTAAGCCTGACCCCGTTCGAGACCCCGTTCGGTAGAGGGAAGGGGACCGACCAAGGGAAACGAAATGCAAGTTTTACTCGCTGCGGACACAGCGCCGCGGAAAACGTGGCATCGACATGCATGGCGTACGAGCGGCCTGTGGCCCGCTCGTAATACCCAAGGCAAGAGCCGTATGAGGTAGTTCCTCACGTACGGATCCGTGCGGGGGGCCGCCCGCAAGGGCGGTCCCTACCGCGACCCGCCATTCAACACTTTGCAGGGTGAAGTGTTGAATGGCGGTCTGACCCCGCCACCGGCACCGAGGTCCATCCCAAAATCTATCACTCGGCTAGTCCTCAGTCCGTTCACCTTTCTGAACTCGCCTCGACGTCGGTTTTCGGCAGCGCCGCGCGCAGCGCGTCGACAGCCTGAAGGCTCAAGCGGGTGTCCCCAATCCGCAAGCGCACCAGTTTCTTCATCTTCTTCAGATATGGCAGGCTTTCATCGCCGACGTTGGTTTCCCTCAGGCTTAGCGCTGTCAGACCCGAAATCTTGGCGATGTGGGGGACCGCCGCATCGCCGATGGGGCTATAGGCAAGGTCCAGGCAGAGCAGGCCGTGCATTTCCTCTAAGGGCGCCAGCGCGTCGTCGCCGCGTAACATCGCCGTAAGCCATCGAAGGCGGCGGAACTTCACGATATTTGCCATTGCTTTTGCGTCGACGCGCGGGCCGATCGCCAGATAATTGAGGTTCCGGAGCGCTGCGAGCGGGCCAAGCCCGTCGCCGGTCATCGAACTGTTATAAATAGTGAGACTCTCGAGCGCCGATAGGTTTGCCAGCAATGCGACGCCGGCGTCGGTGATTGCCGGCGAATTGAATTGGAGGACGCGGAGTTGCTTCATGCCGGTGAGGTGCTTCAGGCCCTCATCGGTGATCGTCGCCATCGCCAGGTCCAGTTCCGGGAGCTTGGTGAGCTTGGCGAGCGAGCGGAGCCCCGCGTCGGTGACCTCGCCGTGCCGAATTTTAAAGTACTTCAAGTGGCTCAGGTTGACCAGGTTTTGCAGGTGGGAAAGGGCCTCGTCGCTGAGCGAATTCGGCAAAGCCAGCCCGCAGAGTTCCTTCAACTGCTCCACCGCGCGGAGCCCCCGCGGCGTAACTTTGGTGTCCTCCAAGGATAGGTGCTGCAACTTAGTGAATTTGGCCACCGTGGCAAGACCGTCGTCGCCTACCGAGGTGTGGTCGAGGCCGAGGCCGCGGAGCTCCCGCAGGCCTTCAAGCCGCTTCAGGCCGGCATCGTCGATCGACGACCTGCCCAGCGTTAGGCGCTCCAACTGCGTTAGCGACCCGAGCGCGGCGCAGGCGTCGCTGTCGATCGTAACGCCGCGCAGCACCAGTTCCTTGAGTTCTTTCAGGCCGGCAAGCTTCTGCACGTCCGCCGCGCCGACCCTCTCGACGTGAATGGCAAGCCACTTGACATGCCGCAATTTTGCTGCGCGGGTCAGGATCTCGCCAAGAGTCGCGCGCCCCTGAATTACGCCAACGCCAACCTCTGTTAGATGCCCGCGCCGGTCCCGGCCCTGTTCGCCGCCGCCGTTCATTCTTAGGAAGTTAAGAATTTCCTGTTCTTCTGGGACGAGTGGCCACGGACCCGTATCGGCCTGAGCGTCCTTCTTGGTCTCTGCCGCGCCTGCTGCCGCCAAGCAGGCAAGAGCCAAAGCGATCGTGGTTAACGATTTCAATCTCATGGTTTGTTTACCTTTCGTTTCGTCGTCCGCACCGTAATTTTCGTCACGATTACTTTGACTTCCGGCACCCCTTCCGCGAGTGGCGGGGTCAGACCGGCATTCAACACTTCGTGCTGCAAAGTGTTGAACACCGATCTGATCCCGCCACGGACCCCACCACGACGTAACCATCCAACACGCGTCGCGGCTCGAGCGCCTCAACGCGCAGACTCCGGAATTCGCCCTGCCTAGTGGGAATCGCACGCTTGCCGGACTTTCGTTTTGCCCTGCCGAATAAACTGAATAGCGTCATGGTTTCTCTTCCCCTTTCTTGCTCTCGTTGGTTGAATTGGGAATACATATCATCGGTTTGGGCCAAGAGACTTCTGTGTTCGGCAGCGCCTCGCGTATCTGGCTAAGTCCCTGCTCGCTAATATCCGCGTTCATAAGCATCAAGAAGTTTAGTTGCTTCATCTGAGTTTCTCGAAGCGGCGCGACCTTGTCGGCCGGCTTCGAATGGGTTTCCGCGGAGAGAAAAAACGTCGAATTCGGCTCAACAGATTCGTTGTCGTTCGCATGACTTGGTCCTCGTAACGGTGAAAATGATCCTGGGATAAAGTTATTGATAGTACCTCGCCTGTCTGGCGCGTCGCGGGGTCAGACTTACGCTTTGCACTTGGCGACGCAAAGTGCAAAGCGTAAGTCTGACCCCGTCCGCGACCCCGTCCGCTTGACCCCGTCCGCTTGCTGGCGTGACAGTATCGGGTACTGGTGGACAGTACCGGGTAGGCTGGCAACGGGTGTGCTGTAGTCGACGGTTACCGTTCCGCCGACGGTGATCGACAGGAGCGATCGTTTTTCTAGCTGCTCGAACCGCCGCGGCCTTTGCCGAAGCCTCGAAACGGGTTTTCTCGCGCAAAAATAGCGCACTAAGCGGCCGAACAGTTTTGTTGTATTTCGCATGATTCCGTCCGTTAAAGGGTGAGACTGATTTCGGAATGATGTTATCGTAAGATTGACCAAGCGTCCGCAGATCTTCACCTGTCCTCCGCAACCCTTGCCACGCGCACGCCCAAGAACTCTTCGCGCAGCGCAGGCTGGCCCGCGTTGCGCGTCGACGAACGGCACAGCGACGCGACGCGCGAAATGTCGCCGCCGCGAATGCATCGATGGAAGCCCGTCGCGGCTCCCGGCGGATCATTAGTAATTGACTTCGCGTAGTAGCTTTCGTCGTACCAGTCGGCGCACCATTGGCTTGCGTTCCCATGCATGTCGTAGAGCCCCCAGGCGTTGGGCTTTTTCCCGCCCACCGGGTGCGTCACGCCGTCCGCGTTGTGGCCGTACCATGCGTAATCACCCAGTTTGGACTCGTCGTTCCCAAAGGGGAACCGTGTCTTCGTCCCTGCGCGGCAGGCGTACTCCCACTGTGCCTCGGTCGGCAATTGGAACGTCGCGCCTCCCACTTTGACGTTGAGCTTCTTGAAGAACCCTTCGCAGTCGTACCAACTGACGTTTACAACGGGATGCTTTGGGGACTTTAGCAAACTCGGGTTGTGTCCCATCACCGATTCCCACTGCTGTTGCGTCACAGGGAACTTTCCGAGGAAGAAGGGTTTCGTGATCCGTACGCGGTGCTGCGGTTTATCCATTACCAGACGGCTGGTTTCCGACTCCGGCGAGCCCATCATGAACTCGCCCGCGGGAATCAACAGCAATTCCAGCTTGATGCCGTTGGCCAGGTCAACCGAAACCTCTTTCGGCGCGTGCTTTGCCTCGATCGCTGCCTGCTTCGTCGCCTGCGCACCGACCGGGGCAGCCGCGGCGACGACCACAAACGCGGCCAATGCGGCCAAAGTGCCGTACGAGCTTAAAGTTAAACGTCGGCTTTTCGTGCTTTGCATGACTTTGTCCCAATAAAAAGGTGAAACTGATCTCAGAATTATTTTTCAATAGAACTAAACGGCGAGTTCACGGCCGTTTACTTCCCTTCAAAAGCCCTCGCGACCCGGAGCCCCAAGGTCTCGTGATACATACCGACCTCCCCGGCGTTTCGCGACGCCGACCGGCAAGACGAGCCGTACGAGTTCCAACTGCCGCCGCGTGCAGATCGCGGGAAGACCTCCTCCCGTGCCTTTGGCGCAGCGCCCTGTGGATCGTCGGTAGGCGACTTCGAGTAGTACCTCCCGTCATACCAATCCGCGCACCACTGGCTAACGTTCCCCTCCATGTCGTAGAGCCCCCAGGCGTTGGGCCTCTTGCCGCCCACGGGGTGGGTGACCCCATCGGCATTGTGGCCGTACCAGGCCGCAGGGTCAGGCTTACGTTTTGTACTTTGCTTGGTAAAGTACAAAACGTAA
>CAZTPX010000311.1:0-7383 GCA_964615095.1 uncultured Planctomycetaceae bacterium
TCGTTGAAGAGTAAGCCGACGTGGTTGAATGCTTAGGTGCGTTCATTCACGTCGGCTTTTTTGCGTTCATGGTGGTCTGTGTGCCGGGAATTGCTGAGGGTTCACGGACCGGGAACGCGTAAATGAATTCACAGATGAGAGTAGACTATGCGCGGAAAACGCCACCCCATCCCGAAAGTGCCAACCACAATCGCCGGCCTGGATGAGATCCTGGAGGGCGGACTTCCCCGAGGCCGGACCACGGTGGTCAGCGGTGGGCCGGGCTCCGGAAAGACGGTGCTGGGCCTGGAGTTCCTTTGCCGTGGGGCGATGGCGGGTGAACCCGGGGTGTTTGTCACCTTTGAAGAGAGAGCCGAGGCCATCCGCCTTAACGCGTTGGCGATGGGGTGGGACCTGGCGGCCTTGGAAAAGGCCGGCAAGATAGCCATCATCGAGGCCCGCTTGCCCGGCGAAGAAATCGTCTCCGGTGATTTCGACATTCAGGGCTTGTTGGCGATCGTGGACGGCCACGTCAAGCAGATCGGCGCTCGGCAGATCGTGATGGATGCGTTGGACGTGCTGCTGCGGATTTACGACGATTTGAAGCGCGAACGCAACGAATTGTCCAGGCTCCATGATTGGTTGACCGATCAGGGGCTGACGAGCGTCCTTTCGGTGAAGACTTTCAGCGACGACAATCAGGGGTCTCACTATGAGTTCCTTGACTTCATGGCGGACTGCGTGATCCGCCTCGACCATCGCGTGATAGGACAGGTGGCAACACGCCGACTACGGGTGATCAAGTATCGTGGCTCCGGATTTGGGACCAACGAGTATCCCTACGTCTTTGGCGAGAACGGAATCGTCCTCTTCCCCCTAACCACGGCGGAATTGACCCATCAGCCGCTGGGAACCAAGATCTCCACGGGATTGAAGGGACTGGACCTCATGCTGGATGGAGGCTTCCGGATCGCCTCTTGCGTTCTTATTTCGGGCAACAGCGGCACGGGCAAGACCACGCTGGCAAGCACGTTCGCGCAGGCTGCCTGCCATCGTGGCGAAAAGGTGTTGTACCTGAATTTCGAGGAATCCAAGGAGGCCATGATCAGCGGCATGCTGAGCCCCGGGATCGACCTTCGTCCAGCCATTCGCGACAAGACCCTACTGGTCCAAACCGCTACGCCGGAGAGTACAGGTTCGGATAATCACCTGAATCGTGTCGTGGAGACGATCACCAGTTTCCAGCCGGACCACCTGATCCTCGACGCCGTCTCGGCATGCGTTCGCATGGGGTCCAAACAAGCCGCTTTTGATTTCATGATGCGGCTGGTAAGCGTGGTCAAGGAACGAGGCATTACCAGCATCCTCACCAACCAAATCAGCAGCGGGATCGTCAACGACGATGAAGAACTCAGCGGCATCGGTTTCTCCTCCGTGGTGGATGCGGTCGTGCAACTGCGTTTTGTCGAGACCGACGAGGAGATGATCCGACAGATCCTTATCGTAAAATCCCGGGGCTCAGCACATTCCAATCGTCGCCAGGTGTACGTCATTACGGACTGCGGCATCGAGTTCCCTGACAGCCCACAACCGTTGCCGGCTCGGGTGGGGAAAGCCCGTCGGAAGGACGGTGGCAAATGAGCACATCGCCTCCAGCCAAGCCCCGCGCGAGAAAAGCCCAACACGGCCATTATTTGCTCCGATTGTTCATGGCAGGCAACGGACTGAATTCCCAGAAAGCGCTGGCCAACCTACGTAGCCTTTGCCAGGAGCACCTGGAGGGGCGTTATACGATTGAAACGGTTGACGTGGTGCAGGACTTCGAAGCGGCGGTCAAGGACAACATCTTGGTCACCCCGGCGTTGATCCTGGTCGCTCCGCTGCCCCGGGTCGTAGTCCTGGGCAACCTGAGCGATTTGACAACGGTTCTTGCCGCCCTGCGAGTGTCGAATGGTGACTCATGAGTAAAGCCAGACCGACCTATCAAGAACTCGAGAAGCGATTGGCCGCGGCGGAGTCCATCGTCAATGCTCTGAAGAACCACGAAGTGGATGCGGTCGTTGGCGAGAAGACGATCGCATTCCTCCTGCTCCGGGAAGTCGAGGAGGCGTTGCGGATCAGCGACGCAGGATTTCGCGCCATGTTCGAGCTTTCCGGCGTCGGCATGATTCAGGCCGATGCGCCCGGTTTCCGCTTCACCCGAGTCAACCAGAAGTTCTGTGAGATTGCGGGATATTCAGCGGAAGAACTGCTGACCAAGACCTACATTGGCCTTGATCATCCTGAGGACCACCAGCGAGACATGAGTGCATTAGCGAAGATACTTCGCGGCACGGCTGACTCATGGTCCATTGAGAAACGTTGCGTCCGCAAGGACGGGAGCCTCTTCTGGGCGGGTGTCCATGGGGCCGTTCTGAGGGATGATACCGGGCGAGCTGTCAGGATCATAGCCATGATCAGCGATCTCACGGCGAGCAAACAAACCGAGCAGGAGCTACGCGATGCCGGGGCCTCAGCAAATGAGGGCAAGCCGATGCGACTCAAGAAGGCGGCGGTCAAGAACGGCCGGGAATCCGCCGGCAGGAAGTCGTCCGCCAAACCACGGCTCAAGAAGCGGTAACCGAGACTCTGCCTGGTTGTCAGGTGCAGGTTGTCGCCCATTCCGTCCGTCGATGGTAAACTGAGGCAAGTGAGAGGTTCCGATGAAAACGTCAGGAGAAATCGAAACCGCCATTTGCCGAGAGATGAGTTGTTTTATGCAGGAGTGCCTGGGCCGCGGCCCCAAGGACATCCGCGCCCATCTGATCGGTGATCTGCTCGTGGTTCGCCTCCAGGGGGTTCTAACCACGGACGAACAGCGCCTGGTCAAGACGCTCCAGGCCGACAAGGGGCGGGATCTCCTGAAGCAAGTGAGAATCCAGTTGATGGAAACGGCCCGTCCGATCATGGAAGCGATGGTCAAGGAGATTACCGGTATCAAGGTGTTGACTCTGCACCACGATATCAGCACCAGAACCGGCGAGGAGGTGGTTCTCTTTACCCTAGTCGAATCGCCCCCTCTCCGCGAGGCCAAGAAGAAATAGGGTTCTGTCTTTACATCCAGCCGATTTATGAAAAAGGCGCCATGCGATGCGAACTACCATCGATCTTCCGAAAGCATTCTCCGTACGTGATGACCGTGAGATTCCGCTCATTCAACACCTGATGACGCGGCTGAATCCAAAGCTACTGGTCATTCAAGTAGCGACGGGCGTGCATGTTGACGGCGGTTCCACCGTCAATTGGGGCCTTGTCCACCTGGACGGCGAGCCGCTCATGGACACGGAGGTACGGGCCGCGTTGGAGGAGGCTGGATTGGATCTTCAACACAACGCGGAGATCCAGGTGCCGCGGATTTGGGTCAATAATCACCCCGAGGAAATTGAGACAACGCCCGCCTAGTTGTATTGCCCTAGCACGAAAGTAGGTCAGGCCGACCATGGGTACATGGCGCCCGATCCTGGCGGAACAGGCATGTCAGGCTGGAAAGCCTGACCTACGTGAGAATGGTCCATGCCGAGGTAATATTGCCCCAGGTCGTGCCTGCGGAGAAGGACGGCAGAAAAAAATACGGCGA
Source organism: uncultured Planctomycetaceae bacterium (assembly GCA_964615095.1). Classification (GTDB taxonomy): domain Bacteria; phylum Planctomycetota; class Planctomycetia; order Pirellulales; family Thermoguttaceae; genus JANXQG01. The sequence continues at coordinate 3,596 of CAZTPX010000311.1, forward strand.
CCTCGAACTCGAAGTTAAGGAACGTCCCATTGCTTTTGCCGCCTTGCGGCATACAATGACCGTGTTGGAAGAACCGCGTCGTACTTGATCGCGAATCTCCAGCGAATTTGTCGGATGACTAGATACAGAGCAACCCGGTTGTGCCGGGGGGCTCGATGACGAGTAAGCCGGCGTGATCGAACACCTTTCGGTGTTCGATCACGCCGGCTTTTTTTCGCCTTTGGCGATGAAAGGTTTCACAATGTTTGGCAGAATGATCCAGGCGGCGGCGATGGTTGTGGCGATTGCTACGCCCGCCCTCGGCCTGGACTGGACGACAAAGATGTTTGAGACAACCAGCCACGACTTTGGCACGGTGGCACGCGGCGAGCGAGCTGAGTTCGAGTTCGTCCTGAAGAATCTCTATGTTGAGGATGTGCATAACCATAGCAAATAGGAGCATAATCAAATGGCTGACGCAGAAACAATCATCGGAATCGACTTGGGAACAACCAATTCGGCGGTGGCCGTGATGGAGGGAAAGGAAGCCAAAGTCATCCCCAATCAGGAGGGAAACCGGCTGACGCCCAGTGTCGTGGCCTTTACCGACAAGGGCGAAACGCTCGTGGGCGAGCTGGCGAAACGGCAGGCCATCACGAATTCCCGGCGGACCATTTTCTCGATTAAGCGGTTCATGGGTCGCCGACATAATGAAGTGGCCTCCGAAGAGAAGATCGTTCCCTACAAGGTCGTCGGGGGAGCGGAAGACTATGTCAAGATCCAGATCGACGCCCGCCAGTACACACCACCGGAAGTTTCCGCGCTGATCCTGCGGAAACTCAAAGAGACCGCGGAGGCCTACCTGGGCCACAAGGTCAACAAGGCAGTGATCACCGTCCCGGCCTATTTCAATGATGCCCAGCGCCAGGCCACCAAGGATGCCGGGCAGATCGCCGGCCTGGAAGTCATGCGCATCATCAACGAGCCGACCGCGGCCGCGTTGGCCTACGGCTTGGAGCGGAAGGTCGCCGAGAAGATCGTGGTCTTCGACCTGGGCGGCGGGACCTTCGACGTCTCCATCCTGGATGTTGCCGAAGGCGTGTTCCACGTCCTCAGTACCAATGGCGACACGCACCTGGGTGGCGACGACTTTGATCGCGTACTGTTGGACTACGCCGCCGAGGAGTTCAATCGGGAGCATGGCATCGATCTGCGCAAAGACCCGATGGCCTTGCAGCGGCTCCAGGAAGCCTGCGAAAAGACCAAGAAGGAACTCAGCACGCTGCAACAGACCGAACTCAATCTGCCGTTCATCACGGCCGACGCAACGGGTCCGAAACACCTACAATTGACGCTCTCGCGGTCGAAGTTCGAGCAGTTGGTCGACCACCTGATCGAGCGCTGCCGCGGGCCGGTCAACCAGGCGATGAAGGATGCGCATTTCAACGTCAACGAAATTGATGAAGTGATCCTGGTGGGTGGTTCGACGCGGATTCCCAAGGTCCAGGAACTCGTACGGACAATGTTCGGCAAGGAGCCGCACAAGGGCGTCAACCCGGATGAGGTCGTGGCCGTCGGCGCGGCGATCCAGGGTGGCGTGCTGGCCGGCGAAGTCAAAGACGTTCTGCTCTTGGACGTGACGCCTTTGTCTCTGGGCATCGAGACGCTCGGCGGCGTCATGACCAAGCTCGTCGAACGCAACGCCACGATTCCCACCGCGCAGAAGCAAACCTTCAGCACGGCGGAGGCCAATCAGACGGCGGTGACCGTCAAGGTGTACCAAGGCGAGCGGCAGATGGCGACCGACAATCGCCTGCTCGGCCAGTTCAATCTGGAAGGCTTGCCGCCGGCGCCGCGCGGTACTCCGCAGATCGAAGTCGCGTTCGACATCGACGCCAACGGCATTCTCCAGGTCTCGGCCAAGGATCTGGGCACGGGCAAGGAACAGAAGGTGCGCATCGAGCAGAGCGCCGGCCTGTCGAAAGAGGAAATCGAACGTCGTCGCCGCGATGCCGACGTGCATGCCGAGGAGGACAAACAGAAGCGGCAACTGGCCGAACTGCGGAACCAGGCCGAGACGATGACCTGGCAGGTTGAGAAACTCATCCAGGAACACGACGCCAAGCTTCGTGCTTCCGACAAGGAAGCTGTGACCAAGGCCGTCGAACAGACCCGTACGGCGGCGAAGGGCGACAATGTCGAAACCCTCAAGGCGGCGATCCATCAGTTGGAGCAGGCTTCGCACGCTCTAAGCCAAGCCCTCTACGCCACGGCCAACGCTCAGACGGATGCCTCTGCCGCTCGTGCCAGACCCAGTAATGGCGCCCCGCACCAGCCAAACGGCCGGCCGGGCGACGCGGCCTCGGATGGCAGCGAGGAAGACGCTATCGACGCCGAGTTCGTGGTCAAGTGAACAAGTCACCCGTGATGGAACGGTCTGCAAAGCGGAGGATCTGAAGGCCGGTAACAAGATTCGTGTGACCACGAAGAAGGACGACCGGCACATCGCGACTGGCATCGAATCGCTCGACAAGCATGCCGAGTTCGCGAAATGCAGCAGTTGAGGACGCCGAGCAACCAGTGACACAGCCAGCGTAATCGCCGGGTGCCGGCCTCGAATCGGCACCCGGTTGGCTGCGCTGCAAGAGGCAGCTATTGCCTTTGCCTCTTAGCGGCATACAATGATAGCAGTAGAAGAGTCGCGACTCTTCAGCGCAATTGTCGGATGACTAGATACAGAGCAACCTGGATGTTCCGGGGGGTTCGTTAAAGAGTAAGCCGACGTGGTGGAGTACCTCCGGGTTTTCCGCCACGTCGGCTTTTTTTGTGGTTTTGCTTTTGCACGAGCCGCCGCAGTGCTGTCTCCGTGAAAGTATGCGTCGGCATCACCGCCTGCCAATTCAGGCGAAAGAAGATTGTCTTATGAGAGCATTTATGACTTCGTTTATAGCCTTTCTCGTCCTAGCCGCGCTGATTCCGCAGATGGCGACCGCAGGTCACGGCGGTGGCGGTGGCCACTCTGGTGGGGGCGGCGGCCATTATGGTGGAGGCGGCAGCTACTATGGCGGACGCGGCGGCTACTATGGCGTCGGCGTCGGTGTCGGTTTCGGCGTCTATGGTGTCGGCGGCGGCGTCTATGGTGTCGGCGGCGGGTACGGCAACCCCTACGGATATGGGTATGGTGGCAATTACGGGTACTACCAGCCCGCGACGCCCTACGTCGTGCAGCGGCCCATCATTGAGAATCCGACCTTTTCCGGCCTGCCGATCGAAATCAGCAATCCGGCTACCAGTGGCGCGACGTTGAGCTACGTGCTCAATGGCGTCACCTACTCGATTCCAGCAGGCTACAGTCAAAACCTGACACTGGATCGGTCCTGGGTGATCAGCTTTAGCCGCGGCGGGAATTTCGGTCCGGCACGATACGGGTTGGAGCCGGGCTTGTACACATTTAGCAGCACGGACCATGGCTGGGAACTGTATCACGGGGAGATAGCGCCGCCCAGTGTCCTGCAAACGCCATCGAATACGCTCCCGATGAATCGGACACCGTCCGCCGCGATGCGCATGACTCCGCCGGCACCGGGGCTCGTGAAATAACCTCTAATAGGAAAAGGAGTCACCATCATGGGTGGCAAGACAGACGAAGTAAAAGGCCGAATCAAGGAAGCCGCCGGCGCACTGACCGGCAACGACGAGCTTCGCGAGCAAGGGAAAACCGATCAGGCTGTCGGGAAGGCCGAGCAGGCCGTCCAGGAGACCGCCGATACGGTAAAGAAGGCCGTAAAACAAGTGGTCGGGTAAGCCCG
>CAZTPX010000312.1:0-7348 GCA_964615095.1 uncultured Planctomycetaceae bacterium
ATAGTGGACATAGAAGAGCACCTCCATGATGCTGTTGTGTTGCTGGCCGTCGATTGCTGCGACGGCTAATTTGGATCAATCTGCCAGGCCGATCGTCCCCGAGACGATCGGCCTGTGCTATTTACTCAGCCCTCTCGTCGTCGAGGGATGGCTTTGCGGCCGCCGCACGCCGGCGAAGGTAGGCCACGACATCGGCCCGGTCCCAACGGCGGCAGCGGCCAAGTTGTAGTGGCTTGGGGAAGTCGGAATCCTTGACCCACCTCTGAAGCGTCCGCACGGAAACGTGGAACAGGTCAGCGATGCCGGCATCGGTCAAATAGTCGGACTCAGTGGTGATAGTGCTCATTTTCGGTGTTCTCAGCGACGTGAAACCCGGCCTGGTCGCGGTCAGCTCGCGGGTTCCCCGCGAATCCACTGGCCGCCCCTGGCCGTCAACATCCTTCGATCCTAGCGCGTTTATGTCTGGGGCGCAATGCGAGCTGTGTTGTTTCTTTCGCAAATCGTGGCGGCCCCGACCCTGCGGGAGTGAACCAGGGCCGGGGGCACGCCTGCCTCTTGCATCACCTCCTTCCACGTGCCGTTCGGGAAATCGAACACCGCCACTTACGCCTTAACCACAGACGCCTCGGGATTGCCGGCGTCGCCACCTCCCGATGTAGTCTGCGCCCTGTCTTGCTTTACTGCCCGTGGCACGCGTCGCGTGCGCCGCAAGGTATCCAGAGTGAAGGTGATGATGTGATACCGCTGCATCACCGCCGCGGTCAGGGCTTCCGATGACAGGGCCTTGTCGATGTCGCGATCAGACCATTCCTTCGCGTTGTGCAGGGCCCGCATTCCAAGGACGCTCTCGACGAGGGCCTGTTCATAACAGGAGAGCACCGTGTCGCGGACAGCCTTCTGGGTGCTCTCTTCCGATGCCAGTCCTCGGCCACAATACTCGATCGTGTCGGCGAATACTGAGAAGTCGCGATTGATTTGCAGGACGTTCTGATCCGGCAGATAGGCAGCGGCACGGTCCTCAAGGAATCCCTTGGCTCGTGTGCCATCCTCACTACTTATCCATACGGTCTTCGGATAGGTTGTTTCCGCGCCCGGCGTCTTGTCAGCCGGCCTACCTCCGGTAGCAGCCTGTTGATGCGTCGGCTTGGCCGTTTTCTTCCTCGCGGCCTTCTTGACCTTCTTCTTGCCCTTTGCCGACTTCCGTTTGGCTGTCCCGCCCCTACCGGTCCCAGCATCGGCATGGTCTTTGCCCTTGGCGCTCAGGCGAAGCCGCCGCGGCTTGAACAGGTCCATGATCTTCGAAAGCCGACGCTTGACTGCCAGACTGTGATCGGGCTGCCGCGCAGCGCCTTCGTCGTCAACCAGCCGGCGCAGCTCGACGGGCATTTTCTTCGCAAACTCGGCGGCCCACGCGTTCCACGGCAGCGACTTGCTATTCATTAGGAGCTGATTGCGGGCCGTGTTGCTGGTGATGCGCCGGTGATGGTGCTTCCGCGGTTCGACGTAGATCACCACGCGCCGGAAACCGAAGATGACGCCGAATTGTTGGAGCCTGGCATAGCCATTGCGGCCGCTGCGAAGTTCGTAGAGTTCGTCCTGGTAGAGCGCGGCCGTGTGGCCAGTCGATTCGATGAAAGCGGCATCTGTGCGCCGGCTATGATCGTCCCCGAGTATCCACCAGTGGGCGACGGCGCCTGTCAGCTTGGTCGTGCCCGAAGCTTCGGAGTGCTCGTCAAGGTAGACTTTTTGTCCGGTCAGCGTGCGGATAGCGGCCGGGTCGTTTTTCCCGGTCAGTGAAGCTTCGTCAACCCGGACGGTCACGGGCTGCGGAAAACGGTAATAGCGACTGTTCAGGTGCTTGGAAATCCAGGCCGAAGACTTGGTGCCGTCCGGCATGGCGGTGTTGGATTCTTCGTCGTTACCCATCAGCGTGACCTCGGTGCCGTGCGACTCAACGATCACTGGTCGGCTATCCTCGGGCAGGGCTGGGCTGTAGCTGAATTCATCATCACCAAGGGCGTATTGACGCAGGCCGTAGTTACCAGTGGCAGCGTCACGGCAAAGCAGGATTTCGTGTCCGACGCCTTGTTTCCACGAGCGATAGCAAACGCCAGCCGGGCTGTGCAAGGCCGTGGAGATCTTCGCTCCCACGCCGAAGTTGCCTTCGTGCGTTTGCTGACCGCCGGAGGAAGACAATCGGTTGATATGGTTTTCCATCTCGGCGGCGGTCATGCCATCGCCGGTGTCGGTGATCGACAGCTTCAGGCCTGACTTGCCGGAAGGGGAGGAAACTGGCGCGGCCTTCCAGAGGATCTCGCCGTTCGCGCCGCTGCGGGCGATGGCTTCAAGGCCATTCTGGGTCAGTTCGCGTAGATATTGCTGCGGCTCGCAGTCCTGGCCGAGCCGTTCGAGCAGGAAACTGGTGTGAGCGACCTCCAGCGGTAGGAGGCCAAGGTCTTGAGAAACAATGGTTGTCATAGTGCATTTCACAAAAAGGACTAGAATGAACATCTGCGGCATCCACGCTGGCTGCCGCGGCGGATGTCTTCAATCTCCAATTGGAGGTTGTGGCACCCATTGGTGGGGTGCGGTGAGGCAAGTTAAGAATGGCAGAGCCCAGTGCCCGCGTATTGCGACGCGGGCACCGGGATGCCAACTTGCTACGACTTACGCTTGCTGCTGCCAGCCGGTATCTTCGCCGCCAGGGGCGGCGGGGCTTTGACCGCGATGGTCGTTGGCACCATCCTCACGTCGGGCGGGAGAGCGGTGATGGCCCCAGCCAACTCAGCTTGCGATTCGCCGTCGCCGGATGATTCGGAAGCCTCTTGAGCGAGTTGCTCCTGCGCCGCGGCGGGTTGCTCCGCGGACTCTTCGGCTTCCTCGGCGTCCGCGTCGGGCTCGTCGCCCAGAAACAGGTTGAACTCGCGGTAGAGCGCCTGGCTCGGCCGCTCCTGCTCTTCCTGTTGGGAATCGCCATCTGCCGTGACCTGCTGCCGGGCGGCGTGCTTCTCCAGGAGGGCCTTCCGGATGTCGGCGTTGAGATCGGCGATGCGCCCGGCGATCTTGCCAAGTTCCTCCAGCGAGAGCGAGTCGAGGTCCTTTTTGATGGCCTCGATCTCCAACCGCCGCGGGCCCTTGCCGGTGCGGATCATCGCCCGGTAGCGGAAGGTCGGCGGTCCCAGAGGATCGCCTGAGCGAAGCTGATCGGCCCAGGCGGCGACCTGTTCCGGCTTGAGATGGGCCTGGAGCCATTTCTGCGCGACCGTCAGTGAGGCCTCGTCGTTGGCCCGCCGCCGGTTGTCCTCGGCCTCGATGTCCTGCCGCGTATCGGTGCGCCACTCGTCGAACGCCTTGTTCAAGTCGTTGACGCGTTTCGCCTTCTCCGCGATCTGCAACAGGTTGACGGCGGTCGAGGGGGTAACGTCGTGGTTCCCGGCGTAGCCCATCCAAACCGAATTGGTGCCGAGGATGAGCAGCCTCGCCACAGTGGTGGCGCTGATTCCCAGGACCTGCCCGATCTCGACGTTGGTCATCCCCAGGGCCTTCATCCTCACCGCCGCACGGACCTTGCCGGTTTCGGACAGGCCCTGACGCTTGACGTTCGAGGCGACGGCCCGCTTGACGACCTCCGCCTTGCTCACGCTCGCCGGCAGGACATGAACGGGGATTAACATCTCTGGCGAAAAGCCGGCGGCCCCTTGCTTGATGTTGAGTGCGATCGCGGTCAGGCGGCGGGTACCGTCATGTGCCATGCATTTGCCATCAGGCAACTCCTGGGCCAGCACAGGCGTCGTAATGCCGTTGGCGAGGATATCCTCCGCCAAAGGTGCGATCGACTCGTCGCTCAATTCGTCCGGGTCCCGGTACGAGTTCGTAGCGGCGTCGATCATAGTGTCGCGGTACTTAACGTACCGCAGTTCCGTCGCCACCGGCTCCTGCCGGGACGAACCAGGGGTGTTTTCTGTTTGAATACTCATTACACAATCTCCATAATGAAAGAGGTCTGTGCGACCGACACGCGTCGGTCGCTTGGATGCGCCCCCGCTGGCCGTGTCCGCCAAGACTTCGGGCCAGCGGGGGACTTGTTGGGTTAATCAACGGCGCGAAAGGCGCCGTTCGGAGTGGGTTCGCTAGGCGGTGGCCTCGGCAAGCCCGCTGAGACTATTTGAAGTTTGCCGTGGGGTTGCTCTCGAATCGTGGTCTGGGGTGTTTCTGTCACTGGACCAACCTGCCGGCGAGCAATCAAGCGATAGCTGGACGGCAGCATGGAAGTCTTCGGCTATTGAGTTTGCGGCCACCACAAGCGGCCGCAGACTGCTGGTCGTCGGAAATGCCTCGTCACCGCACGTCTTCTTTGCCTTCTCCAGTTGCTCCGCGAGGGTGCCTGCATGGTTCATCATGGCAAGCAGTGCAGCCTCGTTGGGGATTTGCGCGTAGAGTTGGGCGATCCGCTCCAGCTTGGCGAGCAGTTGGCCCGCCACCTGGTTCCGATGGTTCAGTTCGCGAATGTTCATAACTAGGTTTCCTTAGTTCCCGCCGTTTGGTCTGGTGTGCTCGCCGGCGGCAGGTGTTACCGGCGTCTGGGTGGCCACTTGGCCATCCCGACCGCGCTGGCCATCGCGTGGCCAGCGGGGTCGGAGCGGACATGGGCGCTATTCTCTGTTGGGCTGGTTGTCTCCTTGGCCTGCCATGGCCGTTGCCATGTTCACCGCCGCGGGCGTCGTGCTGGTCATGGCCGCCGTGCCGGTCGCCGAGGGGATCGTGCCGCTGGGGCCGGCGGAAGCCGTGCCGCCCGTCGCCACCATGCCGGTTGTCGCCTGGTAGATTGCCACCACCCTTGCCATCACGGCCAGAATCTCGGGCAACTTGATTTCGACCGGCGGCGTGAACTGCTCGGGGTTGATCCCCAGTTCCGCCACGCGGAGGAGAAAATCGGCCATCATGGGCGTGAGGCCCAGGCGGGTCCGCGCGAAATCGTGGAAGTTGTCGCCCAGAGCCGCCTGGAACTGGTGGAGTTCGGCTGCGGCCTTGCGCAACCCGACGATGCCGCCCTTGAGGCAGCAGACAGCGCTGCCGTGGGATTCGTGGAAGCCGTCCGTGTTGACTCGGCCGTAGTTGTCCACGATGGCTGGCGCAACCGCCTGCTGATCGGTGTCACCCGCCACCTGCCCCTGCGTGCCGGCGGTGCTGTTTTCCGAGGCGCCCGTGTCCGTGGTCGCCGTGGCCAGGGTCGTGGGCGGCACCGTCGTGGTGCTTGTCGGGGTCTGCGGGGAGGTCTTCTTCATCGCTTTCTCTTCTACAAGTCATGGGGTTGATGGTCGTGGCCTGTCCCGTGGCGGGCTAGAATCCCTCTGCGGCCAGCGCCCGTTCGACGGCCTCGGCCTGACGGTCTTGGCGGGCGCGCTGCTCGTGGTGCCTGTCCTGGGCAGCATCGTGGTGATCGTCGTTGATCGCTTCCAGCCAGGCCAGGAGGGCGCGACGCCCAACTCGCCGCCGCTTTGGTCCGATTCGGAAGGACGGCAACCGCTGCCCGCGGACACCGCGCTCTAAATAGCGCCAAGCTGTCGCGATATGGACGTCCAGCACCGCGGCAATTTCTTTTACGGTGAAGATCTCTTTGTCGGGCACCTTGATTTCGATAGGCATGACGATGCTCCCTGCGGACTGCAAACGGTAGTGCCGATTGCTGCAAGGCCCAAAGAAAAATGGACCAGGAGCATGGGCTTCTGGTCCAATGGTATCCGGCTGAGATGTTACGTCCAGGCGTGCTCAGGCCCGGTGAAGAGGATTGCGTGCTTAGGCGCTCTTTGATGCGGTTTGGCGCACTTTCGTGGTGCTAATCGCTCTTTGGAGAGGCTGTTTGTTGCTCAGGCGGCGGCGGAGAATGCTTAGCTTCCTGCGGGGCCTTCGCGGCCGCTTTCACGTATTGACGGTTGTTCTTGAAGTAGAGGTCGTACTCTGTCTCGTGCGCCTCGTGAACGTAAAAACGTCCACTGCGAGCCCCGTTCTCGAAAGTCGGCTCGTCACAGCCCGCCCACTCGGCAAGCTGCTGCTTCGTGCCCCTGAGGAATGCTTGGAGGAAGAACCCCTCCGCTTCGGTCGGCGGATCCTTGTGCGCCCAAGGTGCCCGCGCGGCCGCTTCCTCGTATTTCTGTTTGGATCTGAAGTACAGGTCGAAATTTGTCCTGTGGTGCCTATGAACGTAAAAGGAACCGGCGCGAGCTTCATTCTCGAAATGTCTCTCATCCAGCCAATTTGTCCACTCGGCAAGCTGCTGCTTCTGGCCCGTGAGGAACGCGTCGATGAAAAATCCATCATCCTCGCCGGGCGGGCCGGCGTGACACCAGTCGGGCGTTTCTGTCGCGCCGGGTTCATCATCGGGGACTTGCGGGTCTTCGTCTGTTAAAGGAATTGCGCCACCGGACTGGTTGGGTGCGGGCAACGCCTGCGTCTCGCGATTCGCGTCGTCACGGCTTTCGTCACCCAAATCAGGATCTTGCAACTTGTAGGTCATCTGGGCGCGTAACCGTTTCCAGAAGTCGAAGATCCGGTCTCCTGCACTAATAACCCCATCTGCTAGCCGTTGAATCCCCTCAGTAGTTTCTAGCCGTTGAATCCTTTCTGTATCTGCTGGCGGCTGAATCCCTTTGGCTGTTGCAAGTTCCGCAGCAGCTTTGCTCGCCACTTCAGGAAGCCTGTTCCTGAGTTTGGCCCATGCCGTGTTGGCGGACGCCTTGACGACCGCAAACTCGTGAAGGGATGAATAGAAAAAAAGGTCACAATAATCCCTATCTGGCAAAATGTAGCTAGTGAAACCATGCAGCTTGCACAGTTGCCCCCATTGCCAACTTGGTGACCTGTCAGGAGCCTGCGACAGGATCTCAAGTGTATGTCTCTCCTTCTTCCAAGCCTTTTCATCGGCGGACACGAACTGATCTAGGCGATCTCGCATCAGCCGTAGTTTGCTCTCAGTACGTGGAAGTGTCTGCAACTCTGAAACGGCGCACTTTGGCGAGGAAGAAAACTCGTCCTGAGGAGCATTGTCTCCAGAGACCGATGGTGGCGTTGCGTCGATTGCGGCAATCAAATCGGGCCACCGCCAGGGAAAATTTTCTAACGCTGAGAGGCCATCATCCCACACAGCCATATCGCCAAACGGGAAATCGCTGAGGTCGGGAATGAACTCATCAGTCCAGTCGCCCCATGCGGTCATTAGCGAGCTGGCATGTACACTTTTGCCAAGGGCACTCGCCAGTACAGCGTTTGCTATTATCCAGGCACCCGCAGGTGGTGAACCGCGTGTGAATGGTTCGTCTTGGAGGTAAATACCCATCCAGCCATAGCCGTA
>CAZTPX010000313.1:0-7127 GCA_964615095.1 uncultured Planctomycetaceae bacterium
CCTTGCAGCTCAACTACGGCAACCCGGCCACGCAGGACGCCATGATCGGCGAGCTACGGAAGATCGCCGCTCAATGTGACGGCGTGCGCTGCGATATGGCCATGCTGGTACTGCCCGACGTCTTTGAGCGGACCTGGGGCATTTCGTCGCAATCGTTCTGGCCGAAGGCGACTCAGTGTGTGCGTGAGCGGGTCCCGGACTTCTGCTTCATGGCCGAGGTCTACTGGGACCTGGAATGGACGCTACAGCAGCAGGGATTCGATTACACCTACGACAAACGGCTGTACGATCGCTTGCGCGAAGGTCATGCACGCCCAGTGCGCGAGCATTTCTGGGCCGACCTGGATTACCAGAACAAGATGGCCCGCTTTCTGGAGAACCACGACGAGCCGAGGGCCGCAGCCGCCTTCCCGCCAGGAATGCATGAAGCCGCGGCCGCAATCACTTTCCTGTCCCCCGGTCTGCGATTCTTCCATCAGGGGCAGTTCGAGGGGTGGAAGAAACGCATCTCGCCGCATCTTGGTCGCGGCCCGTGCGAGCCGGCGAACGAAACCCTACGGCCGTTCTACGAGCGCCTCCTGACTGTGCTCCGTGAAACGGTCGTGCGCGACGGCCATTGGCAATTGCTCGAATGCGCGCCGGCCTGGGAAGGCAACTGGACATGCAATTGTTTTGTCGCCTTCGCTTGGCAAGGCCCGGGCGACGGGCGATTGCTGGTGGCGGTAAACTATGCACCCAACCAGAGCCAGTGCCGTGTCCGGCTTCCATTTGTGGATCTCGCGGGTAGCCAGTGGCGACTCCAGGATCAATTGGGTTCCGACACCTACGACCGGGACGGCAATGATCTGCAATCCCAAGGTTTGTTCCTGGACATGTCGTCCTGGCAAGCCGCCGTGTTCTCCTGGACGAAAGGCAGGTGATGTCATGAATCAGATCGACGTTGACAATACTAAACCCAAGATGACCCGAAAGCAGTACGAGAAGGAACTGCGCACGCTCCAGACGGAACTCTGCCGCCTGCAGGAGTGGGTGAAGGCCAAGGGGCTGAAGGTCATCGTGGTCTTTGAAGGGCGTGACGCGGCGGGCAAAGGCGGCACGATCAAGGCGATCACCGAGCGAGTCAGTCCCCGTGTCTTCCGACTCGTGGCGCTGCCCGCGCCGTCGGACCGCGAGAAATCACAAGTGTATTTGCAGCGTTACATCCAGCACTTCCCGGCTGCGGGGGAGGTTGTGATCTTCGACCGCAGTTGGTATAATCGCGCCGGCGTGGAACGCGTGATGGGGTTCTGCAGCAAGAAAGAATACCAGCGATTCCTGGAGAACTGCCCGATTGTCGAGAAGTACATTGTCGATGGCGGGACGATCCTGATCAAGTTCTGGCTGGAAGTCGGCAAGAAGGAGCAAGAGCGGCGGTTCGCGGCCCGCATCGACGACCCAATGCGTCAATGGAAGCTCAGCCCGATGGATGTGGAATCCTGGACGCGCTGGTATGACTACTCGCGTGCTCGCGACATGATGCTGGAAGCAACCGACACCGCGCACGCGCCCTGGTACATCGTGCGCTCGGATGACAAGAAACGCGCCCGCCTGAACTGCATAGCCCATCTGCTCAGTCTCATTCCGTACGAGGAGGTGCCGCGGGAGAAGGTGAAACTGCCCAAGCGGTCCAGCGAAGGCAAATACGACGACCGGACCAGCCTTGCCGGCAGAACCTTCGTGCCGGAGAAGTACTGAAGCAAGCAGTTGGAACACGGTCCCCAACCAATCACACAACCATACTGAATGAGGAACAATTTCATGGCAAAGAATGTACTTTTCGGATCAACCAGAATTCTCTTGGTGCTTGGCTGCGTCGTCGCTGCCGGATGCGGCGAGACGAAACCGTCAGACAAGACCAAGGAAGCACCGCGAGTTACGGTCGCTCATCCGATTACCAGCACCTTGACCGATGAAGCGGACTATAACGGTTGGCTGGAAGCCTACAAGATGGTGGATGTCCGCGCGCGGGTGCGGGGCCACATCACCAAAGTGCATTTCCAGGACGGCGACCTCGTGACGGAAGGCAAGACTCCTCTGTTTGACATCGATGAGCGTCCATTCCAGGCAGAGCTGGCGCAGACCGAAGCCCAGATCAAGGCGCTGGAATCCCAGGAAGTGTCCGCAAGCAAGCTTGTGGAGCGGGACCGGATTCTGATCAAGTCGAACGCGGTATCGCAACAAGATTTGGATAAGGCGGAAGCCGACGCCAAGTCCTTCGGGGCGCAGATCATGGCAAAACAAGCCGAAGCGGACAGAATCCGGCTGGATCTGAAATACGCCCGGATCATGGCCCCCTTGACCGGCAAAATTGGCAAGGCAAACCTTGTCGAAGGCAACCTTGTCAACGCGGGTGGGACCGATCCCGTGCTGGCGACCATCGTGACCGTTGATCCTGTGTACGTCGATTTCAATGTTGATGAACGGGCCATCCAGCGCTACCAGAAAGTTGAATCTGGTCAGCCCGACAAACAAAAATCGTTGCGCGAGCGGGAAATCAAATTCACCTTCGGACTGGACACCGAGAAGGGATTTCCCCACGTCGGTACGCTCGTATTTGCTGACATCAAGTACGCCGAAGGCACCGGTACGATCTTGGTCCGTGGCGTTGCGGAGAACAAGGATGGTCTCTTTATTCCCGGTTCACGCGTTCGCGTACGACTGCCGGTGGGCGACAAGTACTCGGCAACGCTTGTGCCCGACGTCGCGGTGAATACGGACCAGAAGCAGAAATACTTGCTGGTCGTGGGCAAAGACAACAATGCCGAACGCGTGAACGTGGAACTTGGCCGCCTGCTGGACGACGGTATGCGCGTCGTTCTGTCGCCAACACTGAAGGCAGACACGAAGATCATTACGGAAGGAATGGAGCGGGCGCGGTTGAATTATCCCGTCGAACCGATTCCCGAACCCACGCCGGACGTTACCGCGGCCGTCAAATGATCTCAACTCGCCACTCGTTGTCCACGACGAGTTGCCCTAGAAACGACCAGACCAAGGACCGTTATCATGTTCTCGAACTTATTCATAGATCGACCGATTTTCGCCACGGTGCTTTCCATCGTGATCGTCATTCTTGGCGGAGTCGCGTATTCGTTCTTGCCGATTGCCCAGTACCCGGAAGTTGCGCCGCCGGTGGTACAGGTCTCCGCGATTTATCCGGGCGCCAACGCCAAAACCGTGGCCGATACCGTGGCCACGCCCATCGAAACGGAAGTGAACGGCGTCGAGCGGATGCTGTATATGTCGTCGCGCTGCACAAACGATGGCCAGATGTACCTGGACGTCACTTTCAAGGTAGGCACGAACCTCGACATGGCGCAGGTGCTGGTGCAGAACCGCGTGTCCATTGCGGAGGCCAAACTGCCGGAAGAAGTCAAGCGGCAAGGCGTGACCACGAAGAAGAAATCGCCCGCCATCCTGCTTTGCGTCAACTTGATCTCGCCCGACGCAAGTTACGATCAGCTCCACCTGAGTAATTTCGCGTTGATGAGCATCAAGGACGATCTGGCTCGTCTCGATGGCGTCGGCGACGTGGCCTTTCTCGGCCCGCGCGACTACAGCATGCGGATCTGGCTCGACCCGAACAAGCTGGCGGACCGCGGCATGACCGTGGGCGAGGTGGTCAAGGCGATTAAGGAACAGAACATGCAGGTTGCTGCGGGGCGCATCGGTCAGTCGCCGGTTCCTGAAGGCGCCATCGTGCCTTTCCAGCTCACTATCAACACCCAGGGCCGCATGGAAAGCGCGACGGAGTTTGGCGATGTCATCGTGAAGACGGGCTCGAAGGGGCAAAACGTCTACCTCAGGGATGTAGTTCGTGACACGGAGTTTGCTACGCGGATCTTGCTGGACAGGGATTTCCTAGGCAAGCGAGAGGTATCGGCCGATGACGTGGTCAAGATCCTTCGCCAGCAGGTCCCCCAGGCCACGGCGGTGCACGTCGAGCAGGCCGCAGGGGTCGAGAACAGCAAGGCGCCCGTCCACGTTGCGATCATTACGCAGGTGGAACTCAAGAAGCCGGAGCTGCTTGGCGGTATCGTGGTAAAGAGTGGCCCAGAAGGCCAGAAGGTCTACCTCCGGGATCTCTCGTCCACTGGGGATTTCGCTCCAAAGTGCCTCGAGTATACCAAAGGCGTCGAACTAGGCGCCAAGAATTACGATGTCAACAGCTACCTGGACGGCAAGCCGGCGGTGACGCTGGCCGTTTTCCAGTTGCCGGGATCGAACGCCCTGAAGACGGCCGATGCGGTCAAGGCGAAAATGGAGGAACTGAAAGCCAAGTTTCCCGCCGGAATCGATTACGGAATCTACTACGATACGACCGTCTTCGTGAATGAATCGATCCACGAGGTGTTCAAGACGCTGATCGAGGCCTTCATCCTGGTGTTCCTCGTGGTGCTCGTCTTTCTCCAGGACTGGCGGGCCACGATCATCCCCATGATCGCCGTGCCCGTCTCGCTGATCGGCACGTTTGCCATGATGGCCATGCTGGGGTTCTCGCTCAACAACCTTTCGCTTTTCGGGCTTGTGCTGGCGATCGGAATTGTGGTGGACGACGCGATCGTGGTGGTGGAGAACGTGGAGCGCTACCTGGCGATGGGCCACTCGGCCCGCGATGCGGCGCGGCTGGCCATGGCCGAAGTTTCCGGCCCGGTGATTGCCATAGCCTTGGTGCTGTGCGCGGTTTTCGTTCCCACGGCCTTGATGGCCGGCATCAGCGGGGAGTTCTTCCGTCAATTTGCGCTGACCATCGCCGCCTCCACGATCATTTCCGCGTTCAACTCCCTGACGCTCAGTCCGGCTCTTTGCGCGATCCTTTTTGCGGGGCATGGTGCGGGGCACGGCGGCGAGGCCCACGGTCCCCAGGCCCACGGCGCCGACGCGCATGGGCACGCCCAGAAGGAGGCCTTGCCGCGATTCGGGGTAGTGCTGATTGCAGCGGCGCTTGCCTACTTCATGCTTACGCCATACATCGCGCAAATTCTGGGAATCGAGCTTCCCGGGGGGCATGGCGAGCACGCTGCCGCCGATCACGCGAGCTCGGCGGCGGCGATTTGGGGCGTGCGCCTCGTTTGCCTAGTTGCAGGAGCGGCGGCCGGCTGGTTCCTGGCGGGAGGGGTGAACCGTGTGCTGGGCGCGTTCTTCGGCGCATTCAATTGGGCGTTCGATCGCGTGATCGACACCTATGGCCGAGGCGTGGCGCTGGTTCTGAGGATTTCGCTGATTGCCTTACTGGTTTACGGGGGCTTCATGGGACTGACTTACCTTGGGTTCCAGGCCGTTCCGACCGGCTTCATTCCCGACCAAGACAAGGGTTATCTCGTGATCAACGCCCAGTTGCCCGATGGCGCCAGCCTCGATCGCACCGACAAAATTGTCAAGCAGATGAGTGCGATTGCCCGCGATGCGGAGAAGGTCCCGGGAGTTTGGCATACGATCGATCTTCCCGGCTACTCGGCGCTCTTGGGCACGAACCTAAGCAACGTGGGCGGCATGTTCGTGATCTTGGAGCCTTTTGAGGAGCGCAAAGGAGACCCGCAGAAAAGCGCCACGGCGATCGCCGCCCGGTTGCGCGCGCAGTACGGCGACATCCGCGCGGGCCGAATAACGGTTTTCGGCGCGCCGGCGATCGACGGACTGGGCACCACGGGCGGCTTCAAGCTCCAGGTTCAAGACCGCAGCGGGGCCGGACTCCGCTCCCTGCAAGGGGCCGTCCGCAACCTCGCGGACGAAGGCAACGCGGATCCCCGCCTGGTAGGTTTGTTCAGCAGTTTCACCGTCAACCAACCCCAGCTCTTCGTGGAAATCGACCGCGACAAGCTCAAGGCCCAGAAAGTGTCGCTTGATGACGTGAATCTCACACTGCAGGCGTATCTTGGCGGGCTCTATGTCAACGACGTGACGCTCTTCAATCGCAACTGGCAAGTGAACGTCCAGGCCGATGCCCGTTTCCGCCTGCGCGCCGAGGACATCGGCCGCCTGGAGGTCCGCAATGCCGAAGGCCAACGAGTGCCCTTGCAGACCCTGGTCAACATCAAGGACGACAGCGGGCCGGCGATCGTCAATCACTACAACGCCAACCCATCCGCCGAATTGAACGGGAACATGGCGCCGGGCACGAGTTCCGGCCAGGCGGTCGAGATCATGGACCAACTCGCAAGGGAGTCGCTGCCGTCGACCATGAAGGCCGACTGGACGGAGATCACGCTGCAACAGATCCTTGCCGGCCAAGATATCTTCACCAAGCTGGCCTTCCCGCTGGCCGTGGTGTTCGTATTTCTGGTGCTGGCGGCGCAATACGAAAGCTGGTCCTTGCCCCTGTCGATCATTCTGATCGTCCCTATGTGCCTGCTGGCGGCGATCGCTGGAATCTGGCTCATGAAGATGGACAACAATATCTTCACCCAGATCGGCCTGGTGGTGCTGATCGGGCTCGCCGCCAAGAA
Source organism: uncultured Planctomycetaceae bacterium (assembly GCA_964615095.1). Lineage (GTDB taxonomy): Bacteria > Planctomycetota > Planctomycetia > Pirellulales > Thermoguttaceae > JANXQG01. The sequence goes on from CAZTPX010000313.1 coordinate 6,486, forward strand.
CGCCATTCTGATTGTGGAGTTCGCCAAGCAGAAACAGGACCAGGGCGCCAGCCGCTTCGACGCCACCGTAGACGCCTGCCGCTTGCGATTGCGTCCCATCCTAATGACCTCCTTCGCCTTCATCCTCGGCGTGGTGCCGCTCGTGCTTGCCAAGGGTGCGGGCGCCGAGATGCGCGTGGCGTTGGGCGTGGCCGTTTTCAGCGGAATGCTCGGCGTGACGATCTTCGGCCTCTTCTTCACGCCCGTTTTCTACTCGATCATCATGAAATTCGCGAGCAAGAAGTCGGCGACGGCTGTCCAGCCGGGCGAACCGCAAGAAGGAGCTTCATCCTAGTTCTCCAAGAGACGGATCATGAACGATGTCCTGAGGTCCGGAAATCAGAATCGGAAAGCGCTTGTGCGCCGATTTGCGCCGGGTCTCGGGATCTTGCTGGACTATCAACGCGCGTGGCTCAAGCACGACTTCGTGGCGGGTATACAGGAGCCGAGACGCTTGAAGCCTTGGCCCGCGATCTGGATCGGAAGGGTATTCGTCTGGGGCTGGCGGGTTTCCGTACTGAGGCGCAGGCCATGCTTGAGCGGGCTGGTGCCATGTCGGCAATCGGCAGTGATTGCGTTTATCCAACACTCAAATCGGCGATG
>CAZTPX010000314.1:0-7097 GCA_964615095.1 uncultured Planctomycetaceae bacterium
GCCGTTGGCTTCATCGCCGAATACCCCGGCAGGGACATCGAAGGCCCTTGCGGGGCCTATGAATGCGGGTTCGAGCGGATGATTGCCAGAAGGCTTGGCGTGGGCGTATACTATGGCGAGAGGCGAGAAGGTCGATGCCCGGCAGAATATTGCCGGATATCCTTGAGCAGGATCGGAGCGTGAAATGAGACAGTGGTTCTACGCGATCTTAATCTCTGGTCTCGGTCTATTGGTTATGTCGCGGCCCAACCGGGCTCACGCGGATGCAGATGACGCCAAGCTGCAAGGAGATTGGAAAGTCGTGTCGGTTTTCCGCGGCGGAAGCCTTTCGCCTCTTAGCGAAGGTTACGTCAGGGTCCTCATCTACGATAACAAGATCGTGTTCACTCTTCTGAGCGGCCGAGAAGACCCAGACATCTACCGCATCGATGCATCGAGAATTCCCAAAGCTTTGGACGTCGAATGGCACATCCGCCCGGACGGCGAAGTAGTCATCACGAAAGGAATCTATGAAATCGAAGAAAGGCGGCTCCGAATCTGCCAAGGGGCCACACGCCCCACCGGATTTGAGACAAAGCCGAATGACCGACGAACTCTTTTTGTGCTTGAACGTGACGACGCGGCCGGACCTACGCCCAGCGATAGTGCCGTCGCGAAGTCTCGGGAAGCCATCGTCCGCAAGATTGCCGCCAACTTGCCGAATGGATGGATCTGCGAACGCGGCCCTACAAGTGTTGCCCTCCGCCGCACCGAAGAACCTATCATTGTCAATCTGATGCAACTATCTCCTTCCGATCGACCAAACAAGGGAGAAACGCGAGAGGACTGGGCTCGCCGTCATGCGGTACACATCCAGTATCGCATCGTACTTCGCTTTGTGCCGAAGACCGATCTCGCACGCGTTCAGAAGCTGATGCAGGACAACCAGAAGATTCGGCTTGAAATTGAGAACGTCAAGAAGGCGTCGTTCTTTCGGCATGGGATTCCGGATACGTACGACGCAAAGTCCGACGAGGAAAAGGCGATCCTTGGCAAGTACATACGCCTCCTTCAGTCGCTGTACGTGCTGCCGGATGGCTATTGGGGCGATGTGTCCGTTCACGTCATGCCAACGAATCTGGGTTACGCGAGTTTCCTGAAGGAAGAAGACCGAGCAGAGTGCGAACGGGTCACAAAACGAGTGATCTCGTTGCTCAGTTCATACGCCACGGGATCAGGAGGGGCCGCTGGCAAAGAATGAATCGCTATTGGACGGGCCTTCAGAGGCATCCGCCTCCGTCCAGCTTCTTCGCTTCACGGAACGTGTCCCGCCAGCACCGCCGCCGTGCAGGTTCCGGGCTTTTCGCCGAATACCCCAGCAGGGGCATCGAGGCCCTTGCGGGGCCTCAGAATGCGGGTTTGGCTGGATGGTTGCCAGAGGCGTGGGAGTGGGCGTGACAGTATATTATGGCTGGCGACGAGAACGCTCGATCTCGACCAGAAAGCCGCTGGAAGAACTGGGATGGTTGCTGTGTTTCAGAATCAATGCAAGCTTGTTCATAAGGACCTCCTAGCCGGGACATGTCCCTGGTGCGGGTGTGGCATTATCAATGGGCAGGTCGTATCGTGGCCCCCGTGGCCGCCCCGTCGTGTCGCCGCCGCCCGCGTTATTGTGCTCATAGGAATGCTCAAGGACGAGAATTTTCGCTGTGCTGCTGCTAGAGCCTTGGGGAAACTCGGTCCCGATGCCAAGAGTGCCATCCCTGCCCTCAGCGAGTTGCTCAACGACAAGGATGAGGACATTCGCAAGGCCGCCAGTCACGCATTGAAGAAGATCCAGGAGGAGAATTAGGCGGCTCTCTTACGGTCGTCCCTGGCCCCGTCGAGCCCCAGCCGCAGGTGCCGGCCAGGCCGTAGATGCCGGTTGCCAGCGTGCCTTGCGGGGCGTAGATAGCCATAGTTGACGACGCCAAGCTCGGCCGCGACAATGAGGCGAGGTTCGGCTGCAATTTGGCGGTCGAGCCCCTTTGGGCATTCGCGTTTTGGAGGTCATATGCTACTCGATACGGTGAAGGTATCGGTGATACCGCAGTTCTTTCCCGCCAACTGGTTGGACGAGTATCCGATTGTAAGCTCGGACTTTCCCTCCAGAATTCGCATTGGCTATGTCATTCGAGAGGACGCTGGCTACTCTTACATGCTGAAGGACGACTTTGAAGGTCTCGGAATTACGCTCGCGGAGCTGCAAGATTTTGCCATCACGAACCTATATGACGTTCCTTCAGGACGCATGACATTGGCAGATCCGCCTGGCGGTTCCGAGGGCTTTATCGCCGCGGACGACAACTTCGCAGCCGTACGTATCCTGTTGCCAAAGGTCAGGACCCGGTTTGCGTCAAAGCTCGGCGATCAGTTCCTCGTCACATTGCCGCATCGAGACTGGTGTTTTTGCTGGAGCCTTTCTCAGCCGCAAGAGCGTCAGGCAAAGAACGCGGCCGAGTCATTGGAAGATTTCGTCAAAGATGATTACCGCCTGACGCCTGATATTCTCTTAGCAACGGTTGATGGATTCAGCTTGTATAAAGAACAGCAGCCAAGCTAGTCCGTCCAGCAGCCCCACTGCCGCTGTCGCCGTACGGCTGGGCACGTGCCTCCCAGCGACGCCAGCGTGAGGAGCAGAAGGCCGGTAGTGGAGTTGCCGAAGAAGAACTGCCAGAGAAATTGATCACAAGAACAAAATATAGAAGCGTGACACGAAAAGGTTGCCCGTAGCAACCAGCAGCCACGTGAGGGATTTATGGACTGGATCACTGACGACGTAGCGATTGGCAACTACCTCGAAGCCCTCGATGTCGAACTGCTCCACCGCGAGAAGTTTGCGTCGGCCCTGAGCTTGGATGGCACGCTCCATGGCAAAGATCCTGCCGATATTGGTCTTCGCCGTATTGAAGTTGTGCCGCTGGAAGATGCTCCCGGAAACGAGCCCCGCTTGTACAAGCTTGCCGTGGAGTATCTCAGCGAAATGGTCCAAGAGGCCCCGCCTGTTCTCGTCCAGTGCCATGCAGGCAGGAGCCGATCAGCCGTCGTGGTGGCAGGTTATTTGGTAACGGCCCGCGGAATTGCCCCAGAGGAAGCCCTGCGATTCGTTGCTGGCAAGCGGCAGATCGCGGTAACACCGGGCTTGGAGCGGCTGCTGGATTACCTGTGATTTGCCATCGGCCGCAAAGCTGCCCATGTCCGCCACCCGCTGGCTCGACCTTGGGGCCGCGGGTAGAATAGCGGGAAGTTCTTCTTGAAAGCGGGAGGCTGCGGTAGCAGCCTCGATTGGCCTAGCGGCAGAAGTTGGATGATTTACTTCGTCACCAATGGACATTGTTGAAGCCTTGCGGATCGGCATGACGCGTGAAGAGGTCGTTCAGGCCCTCGGCGAGCCTCACGACACCGGCGGGACTTCCCGCAGGCACCGGATGCCTTGCATCTACAAGTACGGCGACATTGAGCTGCACTTCAACATAGGCCGAAACGGTGGACTTCGGATGGCATACAAAGAGGATGAGGAGGGAAACGGAATTATCCTCCTGCAATAATGGCAGTTCGACTGCAAAACGACAGCCAATCCGCCTCGCTTGTGCAACCCGCCCTCGCGGTGGATAATTGGGTGGCTGGACGCTGGATGCCTTGGTAGGGGCGTCGGGCAAGTGACCCGTTGGCCATCCGTCAATGAAACGACTCCGCCTCAATCTGCTGCTCGTCGTATTGATCGCGACCCTTGGGGTCTGGCTTTGGCTGTCGTGGCTGGAGAGATCGTACCGCGAGGTCCCCTACTCCTTGATCGAGGAAGGGCTCTATGTTGGCCGTTATGTATCAGAGCCGCCGCCGGGAACCAAGGCCGTAGTCAGCGTGTGCGAATCAGAGGACTCGTACCCGGCCGCCGTCTGCCTGTGGCAGCCGATCCCGGACGCACCGCCCGCACCGAGTATCGAGTGGTTGAAGCGAGTGGTCGAGTTCATCAAGACCCAACGCCAAGCGGGCCTGACGGTCTATGTCCACTGCCACAACGGCGTGAGCCGCAGCGGCATGGTCGCCATTGCTTACCTGATGCAGGAGCACAACTGGACCCGAGATGAGGCGTTGGCGTTCGTACGTTCCAAGCGGCCCGGCGTCTGGCCGAATCCGGCGTTCATGCCGCTCTTGATGGAGTGGGAGCACGCATTGAAAGAGCCGGCAGGACAGAATGCGGATAGCAGCCAGGATCGATCACGGACAAGCACCGGAGCCAACCCGCACCCGCAGACCTCACCACCCGCTGGCCCGACCTCGGGGCCGGCGGTAGAATAGCGGGAAGTTCTTCGTGAAAGCGGGAGGCTGCGTCGGGCGCGGCAATTGCTGGACAGGCCAAGAGAGGAAGACATGGGTGGAGACGGGCTGGAGACAGGCGACGCAGGGATTGACGATTCCTGGGCAGCATCGGAAGGCGTCCTTGACGGGAAACCAATGCTAGTCCGGGTTCGTCAGCGAGTTCGCTCGATTGCGGGCCGCTCGCGTTTTCCGCATCGGCTACGAGTCGTTTGGGAATATCAACCCGATAATGAATCGGGAATGCCTAGCCCAGCGGACTTAGAAGCGATCACGAATTGCGAAAACTTGCTAGCCGATGCCCTTGAGCAAGGCAACCATGCAATCTTGACGCATGCAGTGATGTGCGATGGGCTACGGCAGTGGATCTTTTATTCGTCGGATCTACAAGAGTCGGCCCGTCGCATAAACGATATTCTTCCGCACGACCCACCGTACCCAATTGAATTGACCGTCGAACCAGACGCAGATTGGCTGGAGTACCAGGAGACGCTAAAGAGCTTAGGGCTGTGAACCAAATGGGATGCCCAACCATGTCGGGAACGACGCAAGCTGCCCCACCGATGGTTCACGCGGCCCGCCGCTGGTAAAATCGACAGGGCGGGCTTGGCTGGCGTCGGAGAAGGGGGCGGCGGACCAATCGGTAGTGGGCCAGTGGATCGAAGAAAATGCTACTTGCGTTGCTTCCCACGTTCGTATGGATCTTTCTTCTCGCCGTGCTTGCGGCGATTGCCATAGTCGTTCTCACGCTTGTGGCAATGCTCGCAATCAATCGAATCGAAATTGCCTTCGAATCTCGCCCGAAAAAGCTCGCCCGTGACTATTTCCGCCACCACTATTCCCACAGGCCGATTGGTTGGGTCAGTCTGACGGCGACCGAGCCGTCCAGGTGGGTTGTCGGCGTATTCTTTGGCTCGACCCGCCCACCGCGTTATAAGTTCTTCGCTGTTGAGCGTGGGTCTGGAGCAGTCACTGAAGTCGCGGACTGCTCACCATACGCCCCAAAGAACTGGCGTTGACCCAAGCTGGCCCAACACGCCGCCCGCTTGTGCATCCCAGCCTCGCAGCGGATAATTGGGGCGGTTGGACGCGGGACGCCTTGGTAGGGGCGGTGGTGACGGCTAACCCACGGGATGAACCGGGATCGAAGACGTGAATCGCTACTCTGCCAAACTCCTGTTTCAGTTTCGCGTCGTTACAAGTGGCGACAGCGGCAAACGGCGACTTTGTGAGGAACGAATTATCGTCCTCGATGCTCGCTCTGCCAAATCTGCCCTGACGAAGACGAAGCGGGAAGGCAAGAGAGCCGAACACCACTATCAGAATGCTGATGGGAATACCGTGTACTTTGAGTTTGTCGGCGTCATGGATTTGTTGCGGCTAGGCGTCGAATGTGGCCCAAAGGAGGTCTGGTACGAGCTTTGCGAGCGTCTTTCTCCCATGGAGCGACGTGACTTATTGATTCCACCCGAGAACGAACTCAACGCAATTCGAGAAGGCAGATAAGGCAGTGGCTGCTCGCCAAGCCCAGTACGCCCGCCCGCTTGTGCAGCCCTGCCTCGCGGTGGATAATTGGGGTGGCTGGACGCTGGATGCCTTGGTAGGGGCGGCGTTGAGAAGGCAAACCGATGGACGCAGTGGCACTATGACCACCGATTATCCTAATGACGCAGACGGCGATGCCCTGAGGCGGGTCGTTGCAATCGGCAGCGACATGTCCAGACCGATGGACATTGATTTCGAGATCGCCGCACCCGATGAGGCCACCGCGAAGCGTGTTGCGGACGAGGCCGCCAAGTTGGGCTATCGCACCAACATCTGGTTTGACGACGAAGAACAGGATCTTGACGATAAGCCTTTGCCACCTTGGACATGCACATGCACGACGACGATGCTGGCGGAATACGATGCAATAATTGCGGTGCAAGCCGAACTCGACGCGATTGCACGCCCTTTCGGTGCCTATGTGGATGGATGGGGCACGTTCGGCAACGCTCAAAAACTGCCGCCGCCTGCCCTTTAGCCCGATTTGCCTTTGGCCCGCCCTGCTTGTGCAAGCCGCCCTCGGCGTGGATAATTGCAGGTGGCTGGACGCTGGATGCCTTGCTGACGGCAGCAGCGGGAATGCGAGCCACAAGTCGGTAGAACAAGGAGTTAGGACATGCCTGAAAACCAGCAGCAAGACCCAACGCATTGGAAGTCGTTTCGGTGGTTTCAACGAGGCTTTGCGATCTTTTTCGTCGCCTTTGTAATCTACGAATACTGCAATGCGTTACGAGTTGGCATTTGGCCATCGGGGCATCCGTGGTTTGCCCTGTTCCTCCTGACATTCGCTGTTTCCGGGTGGATCGATTCGCTTCAATCCTCGTCTATGTCCACCAGGATTGCCTCCCGTCTCAGAGTTATGACCGCGATCCTCACCGGTCTTAACATGATTTGGGTGACGTTATTGATCATAAGTATGGCAAGCCGTTAGCAGGAATGTTACCGCAAGCTTCGCTTGTGGTCGATATGCATGTCGGCTGACGACCACACCCGTAATTGACACCATTCCGCGATAGGCCCATGAGCACGTCGGAACCTCAACCCGCCGAAGCGAAGCCTGGACGCCGGCCGTTCCAGTTCTCTTTGCGGGCTCTCTTCGGCCTAACCTGCGGCACCGCAGCTTTCTTCTCGCTGGCACGCACGCTGGGCTACGTCGATGCCTTGGTGATCCTGGCCGCGGTCGTAGTCGCCGTTGGCGTCATGGAGTACCCCCGTCG
>CAZTPX010000315.1:0-7049 GCA_964615095.1 uncultured Planctomycetaceae bacterium
GCCCTCGCCCGACACCTCTGCTTAAGCTAGTGCCATTCGTCACCCCCTCCTCCGCGCGCAAGGGGCAGAATAGGCGTAATCAGAAAACGGGCGGTTTTTCTTGAGCGCCAGGCAATTTGACACTCTCGCCCGACTTTTCAGCCAAGGCGGCCAATTGACAGGATGGCCGCCCCTCCCAGCCCCTATGCCCGACTGCCATGCCAGCTCCGCCTCGCTGCCAGTAAGGTACCACGCCGTGCCGACGCGGTGGCCGGCCGCTGGCGAGGCATCGGCAGCTTATGGTAAAATGCTTGGCGGCAGGATAATGCCGTGCTCTCGAAACACTTTGGAGGAGCTGGCTATCGGATTTGCCGGAAATCGGGTTACAGAAGAAAGGTCGGAGATGATGCCTCCTTGTCGCCACGGCCGCGACACGGGCCCACAGCGGTCGGAAAGCCGCCTGCCTCGGCAACCAAGTCGGGCTGGGCCGCCGGACCGCCCCTAGCGCCGTCGGCGCCCTGCGGTCTTTCTGCCGGCAAGGACTATTGTGTCGACCTGTCGAGCAATACCAAGCTTTGCCGGCAATCCGAAACACATTGGTCTCTCTCGGCAAGAGAGACCTACTTCACTTCCTCCGCCGCGGTGACTGCTAACAGGGCCGGCGTGCCGTATTGGCTGCCCGCGGGACCATAGAGCATGTCGATGCTCTCGATCATCACCTGGGGCCGCGGATTGCTCCACGAGAGCTGATAGGCGACGGCCTGCTCGCCGGACTTGTCGCCCGGGAAAGGCGCCGCCCAGGCCAGCGACGCACCGGCCAAGCCGGCCGGTTCCTTGCTGATCCAGTGATCGGCCCCTTCGCCGTAACAGACCGGCACGTCGGCCGTCTGCCCGTCGGCGTAATGAACGACGTACTTGAAGAGCACCGGCGCGGGCTGCTCCGACTGCTGGCGGCGCCACTCGCCCGTGCGGTTGAAGGCGTGCAGGAAGAAGAGCAAGTTGGCCTTGCAGCCGGCCTTGAGCCCCTTGACGGCGGCGGGAAGCTGGCCGCGGGCGCCCGGGCCGGCCAACATCACGCAGGATGGCAACGGCGACGTGCGGAAGTCGCGGATCAGGTACGATACGCCGCAGAATTCCTGCTTGCCGATAGGCAGATGCGCCAGGTCGCGACCGCCGTCGAACCAGCCGCGGTCCTTGGTCAGGTACTGGTTGCACTGTACATCCAAGGGCAGGGGATGGAACGTCAAGTTGGCGGCGGTCAAGATCCGCCCGCCGGCGAACGTGGCATGCAGGTTCCGCAGCAGCGTGGCCGCGATCACCTGCTTCTTCTGGGCGTTGACTGGCACGGCCTCGGAAGGCTTGGCGCGAAGCTGATTGAGCACGATGCCTCCCTCGCCCATCGGGTACTTGACCAGGCCGCCAATGTTTAATAGCGGCCGCACGCGCTGGGACCAATCAGCCGGACGCTGGACGTGGACCCACAGGTTGTCGATCCCCGTCGTCACGTGGACCTTGTCGAACTCGGCCAGCTTGACCACAATTTGTCGGCACTTCCGTGGTCCGATCGCGAACTCCTGCCGCTCAGCGTTGGGCTTGGTCACCAGCACAACCGGCTCGGGGTCGTTGTCGAAGAAGACGTGGACCTTCGTGGCCACCGCATAGTGGACGTTCAAGATAATGCTCAGCCGGTCGACCGTCTCCTCGCGAGGCAGTTTCATGGTCACGGCCGCGGACTTGGTGTCCATGTAGTGGATGAGTTTCCAACTGTCGGCGCTGGTGAAACCATTGACCGTGTTGCGCGCCCAGCCGGGGCCGGCCGCACGCGCGGCTGCCCCATCGCCCATCTTCGTGCCGGGGAACTCGCAGAAGGGGGCGATGTCGTCGAAATCGACGATGTACGTGAATTCGTCGTCGACCAAGTATTTATCGCCCGCCCAGGGGAACATCTGCTCGCCCGATTCCATAGCGACGTCGCGGACCGTAATGCCCGAAAGCACCGGATCGCGAACGGCCGGCAGGTTGACCCGCTCCAGTTCAAAGGGCCGGATCACGTGTTCTACGCCGACCAGCCGATTGAAATCGGCCAGCCCGTCGGGCGCCAGCCCCCAGGGCATGAGCCAGCCGCCCTTGGCCGTGAAGGCCTTGACGCGGTCGGCAGCGGCAGCCAGTGCGTGGAGGTTCTTCGCCGTGGCGTCGAAAACGATAATCTGGTGCTTGCCGTCGGCCATGGTCGCGAGCACGTCGCCGGTGGCGTCGAATTTCAGGCCCGAATCGGTCAATAACTTCGCGGCTGGGCTTTTGGCGTCCATCACCACCGCGGTGCTCTTCTGCACCAGGGCGTAATGTTCACAGTAGGAGAGGAGGTTGTCGAACAGCCGCTGGGCCACCGGGTCGGTAGCCAGCTTCTCGCCGACCACCATCTGGCAGAGCACGATCAGGCCCTCGTTGACCGGACATTCGGCGATGGCCGAGTAGCCGAGTTGCTCGTCGCAATGGGCCAGCGAGACCGCGCCGCGGGTGGCTTTCTTGTAGACGTTGCGATAGACCACGTGGTCGCCCGACCAGGTGAAGAAATCGGCTTGCGCCAGCCCGGCAAAGGCCGGGTGCTCGGCGTTCTCCATGAAGGCCACGCGGCCTACGTAGTCGGTGGGCGCGAGGTCGGCGGGCAGGGCCTGGAAGTGCAGCGGTTGCTCCTGCTCCAGGACCAGGAGCCGAGTGCCCCGGGCCGCCAGGGCTAGCCAGCGGGGGTCGGTGGCCTCGCGGGCCGTTAGCGCATCCTTGCCTACCAGGACCACGCGACAGGCGGCGGGCACGTCGGCCAGGCCCTTGATTTCCATAAAAGCGATGCCGCGGCTGCGGAGCCTGGCCTTGGCCGAGCCTTGCGGATCGATGACCGCCAGTTGCCCGGCGGCCAGCGACGGCCTCGGTCCTTCGTTGGGATTGAGCACGGCCACGGCCTTCACTTCGCGAAAGACATCCTTGCCGCCGCGGCGGCAGGTGAGAATGAACTGCCCGGCCGTCCGCGCCGCCACCACAGGCACGGCGCAGGAGATTTCGACCTCTTCATGCTGTCCCGGTCCGAGTTGGAAAGTTCTCTTCTGGCCAGCCACGGTCTTGTCGCCCAGCCGCAGTTCCCAGGCCATATCGATGGGGTCGTTGAAGCGGGTGTCGTTGCAGACCTTCAAGGTCCGTGCGATCGTGCTCCCGCCGCCGAACGTCCAGTTCCACTGGCGGCAGAGCACGCAGACAGGCTGCCACGAGTTGTAGTGCAGCGTGGCGTCTTCGGAGCCGAGCCAGAAGTGTTGGGCCGCCACACCGTGCCAGCGGTAGCCTTCGGCCAGCATCTTGGCCAGCAGTCCGGCGCCTTGCTGCGTGGCGGCGCCCCAGCCCGTGAAACAGCCTTCGCCGGCAAACTGGCTGAAGGCGGCCGGATTGCTGCCGCGGACGAAATACGACTCGCCCATGTAGATGGGCCGATCGGGCACAAGCCGCCAAATCAGCTTTCCCCAGCCGGGCATGACCGGCTTCTCGTGGGCCACATAGGCCTTGGCCAGGGTGTAGGCCTCGTCGGGATAGTCGCGCCAGAAGCTCTCCTGGTAATGCACGCCGTTGACCGGCAGGGCCTCGCTCACCAGGCAGTTGCCGCCGTCGGCCATCGCCGGCCGCGTGGGATCGAGGGCCATCACTGCGCGGGCGGCGCGGGCGATCTGCGGCTCCACGGTCTGGTGCAGACCCAGGTTGCGGGAATTGATGAACGTGACCTCGTTCTCGATCGACCAGATGAGGATCGAGGGGTGGTTGCGTTCCTCCTTGACCCAGGCCTTCAATTGCTCGATCCAGTTGTCGAACAATTCGCGGCCGTTGGCCAACTGGTGCAGGTAATTGGCCCCCTCGCCGTCGAAGATGCCGCTGCGGCGGACGATAATCCCGCGGGCATCCATCAGGTCCAGGGCCTTTTGCCTATCCAGTCCGCCGAACTGCTGTCCCCAGAACCGCCAGGTGTTCTGGCCGTGGGCGCGCCACGTGGCGATCGCCGCTTCGGGGTCTCTGCCGCCGTCGTTCGCCGTGCAATCGGCCCAAAGCTGCCAGGGCACGCCGTTGAGTTTGAACTGCCGTCCGCTCCACTCCCACTCGCGGAAGCCGAACGTCGTGCGGCGGACGTCGACCGGACGGCCATCGACCTTGATCGTGGTTACGAGCGTGTACAGCGCCGGATCGTCGGGCCACCACAACCGCGGGTTCTCCCAAGGCTCGGCCAGCTCAACCACTTGCTCGCGGCCGGCAGGGATCTTCACCGCGCGGGTCGAAAGTCGTAGGCCGGAACAAGCCTGCGCAGTTCCGGCAGGGCCCGGTATCGTAGCCGTGGATTGGGGAACGTTTTTACGGGAGAGACTCTTCGCCGCCGAAGACGTGATTGCCGGAACTGCGCAGGCTTGTTCCGGCCGACAGCACTGCACCTCGTTGCAGATTTGCACGTTGCGGTCCTGGCCCGAGGAATTCGTGAGGGTCAGTTCGATTCCCAGTTGCTTCTTCCGCACGGAGGGCTTCACGAAGACGTCGGCGGCGTAGACCTCGCCCGCCACGATGAGACTGGGCGTCGCCAGGATGCCCGACTTGCCGCCGTAGTCACCTGTGCCGATGGGAAAATCGAAGAACTGGTTGATCCAGTTTTGCGAACCTACCCAGGCCACGGGCGTATTGAACATCAAGCGGCAACTCTTGCCGGCCTTCTTCTCGCTGATGGCATAATAGGAGTCCTTGATCACGAGGCAGATTTCGTTGACCTGACCCGGACGAACCGCGCGGGTGATGTCGCATTCCCAAGCAGCGAACGGTGCTTTGGTCCAACCGCAGAACTGCCCGTTCACATGGACACTGGCGATCAGGCTTTGCGACGGAAGGCGCAGGACGAACGAGCGGCCGGCCAGCGCGGCGGGCGCCTCCACGCGCGTGCGGCAGACGAAGCGGTGGCTGAATCGCAATTCGGGCCGCACGTCGAACTTGTTGCCCGGCACGGGGATCGACATCCAGTAGGCCGCGGCCGCATCGGGCAGCGTCTTGACCGGTCCGGCGCGGTCCACAACTTCCTGCTCGTCGAAGCGGCAGGCCTGCCAGAGCCCGCCCAGGGGCAGTTCGATCCGCTCGGCCGCCGCGGTCGTTGCCGCATCGAACTTGAAGACCTGGGCCGCCGCCTGCTTGTCCGCGACGGTCTGCCAGTCCGCATCGGGCGGGAACTTGCCGTTGGGGCGGAAATGGCCTTTGAAGATGCACAGGGCGTCGGAGCAATAGAGGATCTTGCCGGCGGTCTTGGCCAGGCGGATTTGCAGCACATGCCGGCCGGCCGTCAAATCTTGCGAGCCCATTTGGATCCAGGCCACCTCGTTCCAGAAGCCCACGTCCATCATGTCGCAGGTCAGGTCCTGCGGACGAATGGTCTGCCATTTACCCCCGTCGACCCGCCACTCGAACGCAGATCGGTTGCCCTCCATGCCGATACGGTTCCAGATCTCGTAGTTGCCGGCCGACGGCGCTACGAAGTCATAGCCGAGGAGGATGCCTTCCTTCGGACATTGCTTCTGGACCTTGTCGGGGTCCAAGTCGGCCGCCAGCCACAGTCCACCGGAAAGGAGTTGCGAACGTTCCACGCCGGCCGCCGCGCAGGCATAATTCTTGCTCGTCGGCTTTTCGCCCTCCAACCAGGCAAAATCTGCGGCGTGACAGACGGTGGCGGCGACCACCGCGGCGAACAACGGGCTGACGGACCACTTCATGGAAAACTCCTGCGAGGTCATTGGGCACGGGAAGGCTCCCCTGCCGATTCAAGGCGGGATGCGAGGCGGAGGCGGGATGGCACACAGGCAATTATAGTTTTCTTTCAAATCGGTTGCAACTTACAGCGTGTGTTGGGAAGTTCAAACTGCCCAGACTGCGATCAAGCTGGCGAATTCCCAAGACAACAAACGGCTGGCCGACGCCATCTCCCGGCGTTTGCCATCCTAGCAGCAGGGAAAACTTTATCGCGGCGGTCCCGGCGGCAGCGATCGGCCGTAAGACGTGTAGCCTGCCAGACTTTGCCGTTCTCCTGTCGCACCCCCAACTCGACTGGCCGGGAGGAATGGTCACCGTGCCGGTGCTGCCGGCATAACTAACGCCGCCGCCGCTGAACGTGAAATCGGTTCCATACACGGCGGCGTTGGGCAAACATAGGTAGTCCAGCCTACTCGACATACGCATACCGTCCCATGCTGTCTGAATTTGGTGATCGCACCCTTCTTCACTCGTCCTTTTCTTCGTCAACTTTGTTCGCCCGCAACCAAAACGCCAGGAGTCAGAAAGAAATGCTTCCCGCGGCATTTCCCGTGCCTTGGCCGCCGAGAGCAACACGCCCTTTCGGGTCAGGCAGCGGTCCGACTTGGTCACAAAAAAGGAGCCTTTCGCAGTTTCGGAGGCGATTTTGTACGTCCATGTATGTGTTCTGCTATCGCCAAAGGTGTTGCTCGCACAACGGGAACCGCGGGAATGCGACCGCTTGACACTCCAATGATAGTTTTGGCATAGCCAAAGGCCGTATCCAATTTGCGAGCATTTTGTGCTATTTTGTGCCATTTTGTGTCATTTCTGTGCCACTTTCTCCCATTCTGTACCATATGTGGTCATGCGTACAGTATATAGGAGTAGGACACATGGCGCTTTCTTGCAGATACTTGAGTGCAGAGTCAGAAAAATAATTAATTGTCGTCACGGCAAGTGCGGCCCTGCGCGACCGTTGCCGCAGACAAGCCCCTTGGGCAGGTTCCCCGCAGCCACTAGCGCAGACGCCGACCCGGTCGGCGCCCGCGCACTACTAATGGCCCCAGTTCGCTACGCCAAGGGCCGGTCAAACTGTCTAAGAACAATCGCGCGTCTTCTTCAGCGCGCTTTATACCCACATAATACGCGGCGAGGCTCGCCGCTATTTGCGCGCGGCGCAAACTTTGGCAACCGGCTGGAAATACAATACCGATCGGAAAGATTTGCAATCTCTCACGACAGGTTGAAAACCTATCCTACACAACGGAGTAGATTATTTT
>CAZTPX010000316.1:0-6810 GCA_964615095.1 uncultured Planctomycetaceae bacterium
GAAACTCGGAATGATGTCTCGGTGGGAGTCCGAAACCCTGCCATGTCCGGCTTCAACATCGACGAAGAGCAGGTGAGTCAGATCGACGACGAGGAAATGGCCCGCATGAACATCGAGATCTCGGCGGCCCTGGCATGGTGGCTTGCCCTGGTTGGTCCCATGGGCTGGTCCCACGCGGAATCGAGCCGTCCCGTCGAGCTTTCGCTTCGCCAAAACGGTCAGTCTCGACCGTAGGCGGGTTTTGCCTCAGTCTTCTGTCCCAGTCGCAAGCATCGGCAAGTCTCGGCAAGGAAAAGCACCGAGGGCATGACCACCAACGAACCCCGCCTGGATGGAACCGGACTTCAGGGGATCGCTCGATATTCAAGGACGCTCGCATGGCGCCGCTTCCACATCTCGTCGCCCGTATTAGCCGCGAGGCCACGCAGGGACGGAGCGACCGGGCAAGTCCGATCGGCTGCGCCCACGAGCCGCTGGCGCTACACGATCTTGCATGGAATCACCGAATCTTCATCGTAAGGATAGGCTGCGCAGAGTCGATGATACCCGTCCGCAATGACGACTTTCCCTTGCCCGTAAGTACATGGCACGCGAGGTTCGGGAATTCTTCATCCCGGACTTCTCCGACCGGCAAGACCGCGACTCGTTTTCGGAGCAGGGTTCAAGCGGCTGTTGGCGGACTTGAGGGCGGAACCGAAGGAGACGCCGGGTGAGATTTCACCGACACAAGAGCCGTAAGGGGCCGGCATTCATTCGGTAGCACGACTTGCCACTTGCCCGCCCTTGACATTGGAGGCGCTGGCTGTAGATTAGGAGGTAGGTCGTCATTTGCTGAAACCCGTCGAAAGGGAATAATCGTGCCAAAGAAGAACCCAGCAAGAGTCAAGAAGGTGTCGCTCAACTTGCCTTTCGGCATCGGCGGAGCCGAATGGGAATCCGATCCGACCGAACGTAGTGCTGCCTGGGCGATCTACGTCGAACTCGTCACCCGGATTGCCGTCGAGCCGCTGGGCAAGGACGAGGGCGTCCTCCGGGAAGCCCTCTCGTCCTTGTACGCCCTGTTCGCAGTAACGCGCCAGGTCCTACGGGATGCTGGACCGGACGTGGGCATCGCCAAGGAATCGGTCGGGGGAGTCGCCATCGCCGTGCTGAACCGGGGGCTCCGTCCCTTCCTTGCCAAGTGGCATCCGCTCTTACAGGCGTGGGAGGCGCAGCGAGACCCGAAGACGAGCCCGCAGGAACACGGGTGGAAATGGTCGGAAGAACCGAAGCTCCGTGCCGAATTGGAGGAGTTGAGGAAGGGGTTGGCACAGTACGCCGATGCCCTCGCCAAGATCGCGGGGGTGGAGGAGTAGAGCTGCGAGTAGGTTTGGAAGGGCTGCTCGGTCAATGGGAACTGGAATCGCCGACCGAACTGGCTGATGAGGAACGTGCCGTCCGGATGAAGTCGAACCATGCTGAACATCTTCATCTCTTACCGCCGCGACGACAGCCCCTACGAGACGGACAGGATTTACGAGAAGCTCGTGTCCGTGTTCGAGCGGCAGCACGTGTTCAAGGACGTTGACGCGATACCGCTTGGAGCGAATTACCGTGAGGTTATCGCTCGGGAGGTGAACCGTTGCAACGTGCTGTTGGCGGTCATCGGGCGCAATTGGCTGAAATGCCGCGACGAACATGGCAACCGTAGGCTCGACAACGACGCCGATTTCGTGCGGACCGAGATCCAGGAGGCGTTACGGCAAGGCAAGCCGGTGATCCCCTTGCTCGTTCGAGGCGCGAGGATGCCCCCCAAAGCAAAACTCCCGCCTGAGTTGCGGGAACTCGTCGACCATCACGGCACCCCCGTCCGTCCCGACCCGGACTTCCGTCACGACATGGACCGCTTGATCCGGGGACTTCGAGACCTGGCGGAGCCGGCTGCGTCTCCGGCGCAGGGCATAGATGCCGCGACCATGCCACGCTCACCCTCGCTGGTTGCTTCGGAGCCAGTCGCCAAGGTCAACACAGAGCTTCCGCATGAGATCGCCACCTCCATCGGCATGCAACTGGTCCTGATCCCTGCCGGCGAGTTCCTGATGGGCACACCCGATTCGGACAAGTACGCCTATGACTGGGAGAAGCCGCAGCATCGGGTGCGGATTACCAAGCCGTTCTACTTGGGCAAGTACCCGGTAACGCAGGAACAGTGGGAAGCGGTGATGGGCAACAACCCAAGCCACTTCAAGGGTCCGAAGAACCCGGTGGAGCAAGTGAGTTGGGATGACTGCCAGAAGTTCCTTGAGAAGCTGAACAAGCGGGAGGGCAATCCGGTGGGCACGTTCCAGTTGCCCAGCGAGGAGCAGTGGGAATATGCCTGCCGGGCAGGGAACACGACGAGGTATTGCTGTGGTGACGACGAATCGGGACTGGGCGAATATGCTTGGTATGAGGCGAACTCGGGCTACGCGACACATCCTGTAGGTGGGAAGAAGCCGAACGCCTGGGGGCTGTACGACATGCACGGGAATGTTTGGGAATGGTGCCGGGATTGGTGGAATGACGGGTATTACAAGGAGTCGCCAACGGACGATCCATCGGGTCCGACCGAGGGCTCGCACCGCGTGCGCCGCGGCGGTAGCTGGAGCCACCCGGCGAGGTTCTGCCGGTCTGCGCTCCGCAACTACTTCGAGCTCGGGCACCGCTACTACTTCCTGGGTCTCCGTGCCTCCCTAGTTCCGGCGGACAAGTAAGGACAGCGAGCAAAGTTGCAAGGCAAGGTGCTCATGAGTCGAGGGCGTACCCTTGGCGAAATTCGATCTTGCGGCCCGTTAAGATAAGTGGTTTTGAGAAGCTGAACTGGAGGCCAAGTGATCTGCCGAACACGTAAAGAACTCATCAATGCACGCCCTTGTCAAGCGTTTATCTCGTATGCCCAGGTTGAGGAGCCGTGGAAGACGCGGCTGATCGAGGCTTTCGCGCCGCTGCAGAGCGACGGCTTTGTCGAAATCTGGCACGACGGAAAGCTGCTTCCAGGCGATCCGTGGAACCAGAAGATTCGCAGTGCGCTCGCCGACGCCGAGCTGATTCTTCTCTTGGTGAGCCCCGCGTTCCTGGAATCAAACTACGCGCGCAAGACGGAACTTCGGCTGGCGCTCGATCGAACCAGCATCGGCCGGAGCCGGCTGGTCCCAATTATTTTGGAATCGTGTGACTGGACGAAAATGCCGTTTGCAAAATACCAGGCGCTGCCCAGCGACAGGGTTCCGATCGCGCAGCGTTCTGACATTGAGAACGCCTTGAACGACTGTCTGGAAGGGTTACGGAGGGTCTTCGTCCAACCCGACGCGGCGTACAGTGACGAGGCCACAAAGGCCAACCGGCAGGTTCCGCTCCTCGCCGTGACCTTCGATCTCGGGGGAGCGGATTGGCCGAACTGGTCCACATTGATCGAGGGGGTCTGGAAGATCTCGGGTAACGACCAGGTGCGGACGAACTTCGCTCATCGACTTCCGGCGGGGAATCGCTGGGAGTGGATGCTGGAAGGATCTCCGCAGGCGTTTTCGGCAATCGAGGCATCGCACGTGGCGGGAGGTCTCTCGGGTGCTCTTGCGGTTGAAGTGATCTCGGTGGCCCGGACCGTGGGCGCGTCCTACTTCGCCGGCACGTACCTAGTCGGCAATGGCGAGGCCCCGCCTCCGATCGATCGTATGCTTGCGCCTGGCAGTCCTATCGAGCCACCTAGGCTTATCGGGATAGCAGTACGTCCTTCCGATCCGAGCTGGCTGCTGCCGTTCTTCACCAAAGCGGGCAACGAGATCCCGCCCGAGGACTGGGAGCGGGAAAAGCAGAAACTGTTGGGTTATTTTCACCTTGTCCTCGCGGTGCCGGGCGAAGACATGCACGTCAATCTTTCGGGCTTCGCCAAAGGCCAAATGATGCCCGCAAACTTGGCACGGACCGATCTCGGGCGAGTGCTGGCGGAGCAGGATTGCCTCCTCAAGCAGTTGACAGCCTCCATGCTGCACCCGCGAACTCCCGGGGGCTGCACGTTCTGGGAGAGAGTTGAAGCGCTGGCGCGGCAATCGGGCAAACACGCTTCACTCGAAATGTGGCAGAAGGTGTGGATCGTCGCCGGGAGCGCGACCCTGCATGAGAAGCCCGCCGGCGAGACGTACGATCATCCGCTGCCGCCCGGGTACGAGATTCGGCCGGGGGATTGGCTTGGGCACTTATCCGACTGCTCGTTGCGGGTCATGTGCGAGACCGATTATCTCGCTCTGGAGAAACGGTCGGAGCAATCGCAGTTAAGCGTGGGTCCCGCGGATCCTTTCCATGAACAAGCGATGGACATCTTTCGGGAAACGGTGCTGCCCGAACTGGAAGCGGAGGTCAACAGCGGCTCGCACTTTGCGCCGCTGCGCCAGGTGTACTACGCTGTCGCGTTGGCGAAGTGGTATCGCGAAAACGTGGCGGGGCTCGGTATACACACGAGATTGATGGAGGTTGCCGCGCAAATGCGAACGAGTTTGGGGGATGCAACCGAGATCGGTCCGGGCCCGGGGGCTCCGGAATGGATGAATGAATGCCATGCGCGCTACATGGATTTGCTGGATGGGGTTTTCCTTGTCTTGCAGCCGGAGCCAGATGCACCCGGGACGAAGCGGATATATCAGTCCGGGGGTGTGTCGTTCTGAAAGATGTCGCAGAACGCCATGTCGCTATCTGGCAAATCAGGCCCTTGTCTACCCCGAACCTCGCCCAGTCGGATTTACGCGTCTGAACGCGTTGGCAACGAACTGAACACAACGTCTTCGATGTAGGCCGGGAACCAGTCAGCGTGCCTCAGTCACATCGACCGACGCATGGTCGTGTCCCGAAGTTTCGTGCGCGAAACTTGGCGTTTCCGGCATCGCCGAGAGACCGCGAAACATGCCCGGAACGCCCCCGAAAGCGGCAAAAAGGTTCGCCTGGAATCTTTTCCCTCATTCCGGGTTGCCGCGGAGTCTGCCGGCTTTTCACCGTGCAAAGTGGCAAAGTGGCAATCGCCAACCGGCGGTCTGGCTCCGAGAATCGCAGGGGTCTGCGCCTCCGTAGCTGCCGCGGCCCGCCAAGAAGTTCTTCCCATTGTGGGAACAAGTTCGTTCCCGGCGTCCCTTCTTTCGACGACAAGCGAAAAGGACAGGGGACGGACAATCCATTCCACTGAAAACCGGGACCGCCGCCGATGGTCTCAACTTGTCAAATTGACAAGTTACGTGGTAACTCCTTGCAAAATGACCGTCTGCAACCAGTCGGCGGGCGACCTTCTTCCCATCGTTGGAACAATCGAAGCCGCGGGCTTGGCGGGCGGCAGGCGCGGGATATCCCCGTGACCAGGAGAAAGTGCTTCGCCGACGCTTTCGGAGGGCAGCCGAAACCTGCCCGTTTCGTGCTTAGCCAACTTTTTGGCTAAGCGCCCTCTCTCGTCGAGGCTTCGCCCCCGCGACATCGTCGGCTACGGACGGGCCCGACATGCCGCCGCCCTCTGTTCGGATTCCGAACACGTACTCGCCCGCCGGCAATGCCGACCTACCGCTTCCGCCGAGGTGCAGACCTCTACCGCGGTTTTCGGGGTTTCCGGGCCGTTTTCTTGGCCTCCAGTTCGGACTTCAGAAACCGGTACCGGGCTCCAGCCTGGCCGTAGGATTGAAGCTTTCCTCCACGAATCCAGTTCATTACGGTCTTGGGGCATCTTCCGACATAGGCAGCAGCCTCTGCTGCGCTCAACCAAACATGATTGCTTTCGCCTGCGGTGTCGGTCGCGGCAGGCTGGCCGGCCTCTCCGTCCGGGGCGTCGGGCTGTGCTGTCCCGTCGCACCACCGCAAGAGGCTTTCCAGGCCCGCAAGGGCAACCTCGACCGCCTTGCGGTCTCGGCCCGGCATGACTCCAAGGGCCGCGGCGGGCAACGGCGGGGGCGGGCTCATGCCCTCGATATACCGGGCTTGGTTCCAAAGGTCTCGCAGCTTCCCGGCAAGGTCCAGGAAGTCGCCCGGGCTGTCGAGATACCATCCACGCCACAACGCCACCTGCGCCCGGAAGGATGCCAGGGAAGGCAGGGAGAGGGGCGGTTTGCCCCGCAAGATTTCCAACCATGCACGACCGCCCTGCTTCCGCCGCCACTCGTCGGCCAGCCGGTCGCACTCGGCAAACAGAGTCCCCTGTCCAACCTTGGCCACAAGCCCCGGGATTACGTCGGGGGGCACACAAAGGGCCTTGAAGTATTCAGCCGCCGCGCTGCGCGACGTCGACTTAGGCTGCCTGCTGTCGGCTTTTTGGCGGGCCGCCGCCTTCGTACGTTTCACCACGATTGCCACGATTGCCACCGCCTTGTAGGTGACTGCCTTGTAGGAAAGAAAACCGGCCCGGCAACTGGCAAGGCTTCCGGCTTTCGGGGATCGACCTAGCCGGGCAGATATGCTGCTTGAAGTGTTGATTTTCCCCACCCTGGTCGGCTTTTCGTGGGACGACCATCCGTCGACGCTTCCCGTAATTCTCCGATATTTCGGGGGCGGTTTCAAGGCAGTATCCCGCAGTCAGACCGATCCCATCATCGAAAGGAAGTGGTTCCCAAGGATACTCCCGACGACCTCGTGAGGCAGAAGAAGCCCAAGGTCGAGTGCCCGAGGATGTCTTCCGGGATATCCACGAGGATGTCCGGGGAAGTACTTCCATCCCGGTCCCAAGGATCATCCCGCCCCGCCGACGTCCTGTTCCCAGGCAACTTTCCTGATCGGAAGTGGTTCCCAAGGATATTCGCGACGACCTCCGCAGGCACTTGCAAAACCCGA
>CAZTPX010000317.1:0-6809 GCA_964615095.1 uncultured Planctomycetaceae bacterium
GTTTCGCAGTTTTACCCAAACAATGCAATATCAACTTAGCGCTGTAGTACTAGGTCGGCAATTAGTTCCGGGTCACTTGAGTCCGCGCGGAAGCGAAAAAGACGTTTCGGTCCACCCGTATGATAGTTCCATTGCACGCCGTGAAATAGCGAGCCGCCAGGGAAGGCCGAGAGCGAGAGAACATGATGGTTCTTCGGTTGGACATGTCGCGCAACCTCCCGCCCTGACGAAAGGTCGAAGATGCGAACGTCAGAAGTGGACTCCGAGATCGCCAAGTGGCGATGGCTGAAGCTCGCGTCCAGAACGGCAAAACTGCTTGGGGTGATCCCGAAAAGCTTATTACCAAAGCGGTCCACCACGGTCAATGTGCTTGATCTTTGCAGCCGCAATCCGTCGGTTGAGTCCACCCACACATTGCGAACACCACGAAGCCGCTCGGTAGTCTCTCCCGTCGCAACGGTGAGTATCTGGCATGGCCCCTTGCAACAACAGTAGGCGTGCCGTCCATCCGGCGCGATGACGACCCGCCCTATCTGCTTCAAGTCCTTGCGCCGCCAACGTATCGCCCCAGACGGGACATCGTAGCATGCCAGACCGCGACGCCATCCGGCAGCCAGACAGGCGGATTCTTCTTGTGATAGAGCCAGCTGACTCCCGCCGAAGCCAAGAACCGTCTCGAACTCCGAGATACGTTTGCCTGTGGCCATGTTCCAAATCGAGACGGTACGCTCAAATAGCCCCACAGCGACGATATTGCCGTCACGTGCTGTGGTAACGTGACGGATTGCTGATCCTGTGTAAGTCTTCTTCATGGCCTTTCTTCAGGTGCATGATAGCGGTTCACGTGCTCGGAAATGCTTAAGCGGACTTCCTTGGCGGTCACGGGCGCTCGACGGACGAAGCGAGAACATCAATTGGTCAGTATACCGGCCCCACTAATGAGCCGCCAGCGGCCCGGGACGTCAACTCTGGCCAGAAACGTGGCGTTGTAAATTGCCGAGCTTTAGCCATCTGAAACCCGCTTGTTTGCGCTAAAGACTCGGCATTCACCCCCTGAGCTGCATTTCGCACGCTCATCTCATTCACCCTATGGCCACCTCCGGCCTAACGGGGTGGCCTACATTCCCGAAAGGTCACCCTTAATGTCCACTGCTACTGCTTCTCCCGCTGCTCCCGGTCCCCGTCGTCGCCGCTGGCATAAGAAATTCGAGGCGATGATTCCGGCCATCGTCAAGTACGCCCGTTTCGCCTTTCGCCACGTCCGGGGTCAAGACCGTCAAGACCTCATCCAAGAGACAATCGCCAATGCGATGGTCGCCTTCCGCCGGCTCGTTCGCCGCGGTCGTGAGAGCGTCGCGCATGCCTCGGTATTGGCCAAGTACGCGATCCGGCAGATCAAAGACGGGAGGCGAGTAGGAAGCAGCCTCAACTGCTCGGATGTCCTCTCGCCTTACGCTCAGCGGCTGAAATCCCTGACTGTGGAGAGGCTTGACCGCCACGACTAAGACGACGAGAACACGTGGTGCGAAATCTTGATTGAGGACAAACACGCCGGCCCCGACGAAATCGCCCGTACCCGTATCGACTTCAGCGACTGGCTCGACTCGTTGAAGCGCCGCGACCGCAAAGTGGCCGAGGTCTTCGCCAAGGGCGAGACCACGAAGACGGCGGCAAAACGCTTCAAGGTCTCGGCCGGCAGGATTTCACAGTTGCGCCGCGAGTTCGCCGCCAACTGGCGTGCGTTCCTCGGCGATGACCCCGGCCCGGCCGCTGCCAATGCGGCGTGATCTCTCATCTCTGGCTGGCATCATGCCGCCCCACAGCCCGGCCCTAGCCGCTTTTCCTCCGAGCGCTAGGGCTGGGCCTCTTTTCTCTCGTGCCGGCCCTGGTCACGTCCAGGGCCGGCACTACAGCTATCCTCTTGGAGTCATCTATGAAGTTATTCTGCATTTTCCTTTTGCTTGCTGCACTGGTCGGCGCCATCGCGACGTGCATCGGTTGCTCGAAAAAGAGCACCGAGCCAGCGGAAATTCATTGGCGCGGCCAAGACGGCGGCTACGAGGATACGACCACGGTTCGGCCCACCGACAAGGCCAACGCCAGCAATCAGTAGTTTTAAGGAGAACCGATGCGAAACACCATCCTCGTGCTGGTCCTGCTGTCCAGCACGATCGCAATTCCATTTCTGCCCAGTCTGGTACCACCGAACATGCGCACCACCTCTCTCTTGCTTCTATCGTTGTCCGCTGCCGCTTCTGCAATCTTCCTCTTGCCGCGATTCCATCCGCCGTCCGCGCCCACGCCGGTTGTCGTGCATTCGCAAGGCCCCGCCATCGAGAAACTGGTAAAACTGTCACAACTGGTCACCACTCGTGTCCAGGTCGCCGATATTCTGGTCGCGGAAGGCCAGGGCTGCCGCGGCAGTTGGCTGATAAAAGGTGACGCGCTAATCGCGGTGAACCTGGATCGAGCCAAGATCACCGACAAAAGCGAGGACACCAAACAGGCGACGGTCATCTTGCCGCAGCCGGACGTGTTGCAGCCGCGCGTGGACCATCGGCGCACCCGCACCTGGAGCGTGGAGCGTCTGGCATGGTTACCCTGGAACGCCGATCAAGACGCCCTGCGCGATGCCGTGATGGCCGAGGCCCAGCGGCTTGTGGCGCACACAGCGTCGTCCGCCGAGAATCTCAGCAAGGCGAAGCTGACCGCAGAGACAGTCCTCAAAGGGCTGTATTCGGAGGTCGGTTGGAACGTGGCGGTCAAATGGGGCAGCGTTGACAGCCCGAAGGCAGCGCCGGTTGCCCAATGACCCGTTTTACCTATCAGATAGGCCCGCGAACTGAGCCATCGGCACCCGTCAAGCTGACCAAAATGCGTTTCACGCTTGCCGCCCATAGGGGCGGCAGGCGTTGGGGATTTTGTTTAGCTATTCCGACAACACCGCCGCCCGCCGCGCGACCCATCTTCAGCTATCAGCCATGTAGCCGTACCCGAACAAAGACGCTTGCCGCCCATAGGGGCGGCAGGCGTTTGGAGCTTTTCTTTAGCACCTGGCGAGTGCTTCGGATGTACCGTTACGCCACACGCTGGCATGCTTCGGTTGCAAGCAGCCGCGGGAAGGTGAGAGCCGCCGGAGCAGTATCGACCGCAGTCGCCACCCGCCTTGCAAGCTGCCTTCGTCGCCAGCAGTAGGCCAGTAATCCGAACCCGGCGACGCCGCCCAAAACGAGCGTCGAGGGCTCGGGCACCGGCGCCAGCGTTGCGACCGCATCGTAGCCGTAGGTGCCGTTGGCGGCGATGGACGTGTAGCGGTAGCCCAGCGGCGGCAGGAGGTGCTGGGGCGTCGAAAAGGCGGCCGTGACCGTGCCCAATCCCAATTGGCCGTAGGCGTCGTAGCCCCAGACCCATAGGCTGCCGTCAGACGATAGCGCGTAGCTTGAGTTATCTCCGGCCGCGACCGCTACGATGTTCGTCAGGTCGGTCGGGTCGATTAGCTCGGGCGAGTCGACGCCGATGCCTGACGATCCGTCGCCGAGTTGGCCATCGTTGTTGTAGCCCCACGCGTAAACGTTGCCGTTTTTCACGGCCAGACTGTTTGCGAGTCCGCCAGCGACGGCGGTGACCCCGCTGGACATGCCGGTGACTAGCACTGGCACATCGCTGTTGTTGGTCGTGCCGTTGCCGAGTTGGCCATATGCGTTCCACCCCCAGGCGTAGAGCCCGCCATTCCGGATGGCCAGGCTATGCACTTGCCCCCCGGCGACGGCGGTGACCCCACTGGACATGCCGGTGACTAGCACCGGCACATCGCTGTTGCCGGTCGTGCCGTTGCCGAGTTGGCCGTAGATGTTGCTGCCCCAGGCGTAGAGGCCCCCGTTCTGGATGGCCAAGCTGTGCGCATTCCCCGCGGCGACGGCGGTGACGCCACTGGACATGCCGGTGACTAGCACCGGCACATCGCTGTTGCCGGTCGTGCCGTTGCCGAGTTCACCGTCACCGTTATAACCCCAGGCGTAGAGGCCGCCGTTTTGGATAGCGAGGCTATGGGTGCCGCCCCCCGCAGCGACGGCGGTGACGCCACTGGACATGCCAGTCACCGCCACCGCCGTGTTGCTACTGGTCGTCGTGCCGTTGCCGAGTTGGCCGTACTCGTTGTTGCCCCAAGCGTATAGGCCACCGTTCTGGATGGCCAGGCTGCAGTTTGCCCCCGCAGTGACGGCGGTGACCTCACTGGACATGCCGGTGACTAGCACCGGCACATCGCTGTTGCTGGTCGTGCCGTTGCCGAGTTCACCGTTGTAGTTGTTGCCCCAGGCAACGGTTTCGTCTGCGAAGGCGCCGCGCCCACCTAACAGGAGCGCCGCCGCCGCGAGGACGCCAAACGTCATGGATAACTTGCTCTTCTTCATTTTCGTCCCTTCCGATTTTGACTAGTGGTTCTTATGTTCAGCCCTACAGCTATCGATTGTACCGCCGCTGATTGTACCGCCCATGTTGAACACGTCGGCCTGGGCCTCTGTGGAGGACAACAGAAAACACGCGAGGGCAGCACCGAGGGCGAAACGATGAAGCGATGGAAATCTGGTCATGGTTTGGTCTCTTCTTTTCAGTTATGGTCGATTGTCGTCGAGGGAATCGGTCTTGGGGCTAGCCACAATGAACGTCACGCCGCCCGCCGCGTGGCTTCCGGCAGGCGAGATGGGAAGGACAAAGTGGCCTGGGCGTCGCCAGATACAAAAGCGTGCGATGCAAGCCGCCCTCGCCGTCGCCAGGCGTAGGCGAGCATGGCGGCGGTAGCCGCGCCGAGCAAGGCGAAGGTCGAGGGCTCGGGCGTGGGCGTCAACAGAACAGCATCGTGCTGCCCGCTGGGATTGATGCCGTAACCGCAGATCTGGCCGTTGTCGTTGATGTCACTCACCCCCTGAAGCGTCCAGCCAGACTCAGCAGCTAGCAAGTTATTCAAGTCCACAATCGCACCGTTGCTGTACAAGACGGAGTCTGCTTGATAGGAAGCGTTAGCGACCCAGCCCACGATCTCCCCAGCGTTATTGATGGCATTCGCGCTACTATATGGGTAGCCCGCGAGTGTTCCCAAGTCATGCATCGTGCCACCGCTGTAAAGAAAGGCATGCCCATAGCCGTTACTGCCGAAGGACTCGCCCACAACTTGCCCATTGTCATTGATATCGAAAGCTTCGCTATTTGCGTAGCCGGGAAGGGTACCCAGGTTTTGAATTGTTCCACCGCTGTCGAGGAAGGCATACCAAGTGCCAGCGGCGTGGCCCACGATCTGCCCATTGTTGTTGACAGCATAGGCAACGCTATCATTGCCAGCGATGCCCTGCATCGTTCCGCCGCTATAGAGGAACCCCTCCAAATAACTGTAGCTGCCACCGCCAACTTGACTGTAGCCCACGATTTGCCCGCTATCACTGATGCCTAATGCACGGCAACATTGAATGCTGCCAAGGTAGCCCAAGGTTTGCATTGATCCGCCGCTATAGAGGAAGCCAACACTATAGCCACCGAGACGATCCCCGCAACCAACGACCTGCCCCCTGTTGTTGATATCATAGGCGATACTTTCCGTATAGCCGGGAAGCAAGCCGAGGTCCTGCATCGTTCCGCTACTGTAGAGGAACGCGTGACCAAGGCCATTCTCACCCACAACCTGACCAAGGTTGTTTATGCCATACGCGCACCCAGCGCCCAGGTCGGTCACGGTGTATTGGACTTGGCCCCAAGCGACACGTGCCACAAACAACAAAGTGATACTTGTACAGATCCCGATGCGATTCATAACAGGCACTCCAAAGCAAAAGGTGGAAGGTGATCTGATTCTGCCAAACATTCGTTTTCTCCTGAGAACGCAAATCTCAATCGTGTCCGCATCTTCAGGCTGCACCGCGATCGCGCAGCATCCACCACGTAAGACACTCAAGGGAGAACGAACCAGCGAAAGATAGGCGCGCAGTGCGAGACTCGCTTGAGAGTCACCGTCAAAGTGAGCCGCGCCGGTGTCGCTGAGTAAATAGGATCCCCGCCGGGCTATGGGGCTGGTACCGTGCTCGTTATGCGCAACGCTGCCTGCAATGAATTGCCATGCGTATGGGCCGCACACCCGTGCCGCCCGTGTTCCGGAACAACCTACCTACGTGTAGGGTTCCGTGCTGGAACAAGAGCCAAGATAACCACGCGACATGGCTTTGTCAAAACACCCGGCAGGAATTTTATTGCATCCGGGGCGAGCAGCCGCGATGTCGATGACGGTGGCTCGGGCGTTGCCGTGCCCAATTCACTGGAACTCGATGAATTGCCGCAACAAAACATGCGAGAAGTAGCTGGGCCGGCATCGCCAAATCGAGCCAACGGCCAAGTTGTCAACCATGTGTCTTTTGCTGGCAAGGAAGCGGTCAACCAAATCCTGGACGGTGAGGCCCTCGGCATGCTCATGAGGTTTCCGACCGGCGTGGAGGTCGCCGGCCTGCTTCTGATAGGGCGTGAGGGCGTCCGGCCAGTTGCTCCAGGGGCCAAAGTAGTGGAGCTTTCCTCTTATCTTTTTCCCCATCTTCCCGTGGCATGGGAAAAAAGCGGGAAGTCAGGGTAGGGCCTGGGCGGCTTGTCAGCCAATTTTTTTGTGGTAGACTTAGGCATTACGACTCGCGGTTCGTCTGGTAAGATGGGTAGACAGGTGTCAGATCGGATGTCACGACCATTCTACGAGGCACAAGACGTGAATCAACAAGTCGTTGCATAATAACGACTTGGGGGGCGTAGCTCAATTGGTTAGAGTACCGGACTGTCGA
>CAZTPX010000318.1:0-6796 GCA_964615095.1 uncultured Planctomycetaceae bacterium
AGACGCCTTCTCTCCTGCCGTTATACTGAGCGAGGCCGGCGCGCATGCCGCAGGCGCAGCGACAGGCCCATCCACTGCCCACGAGTCGCTGGCCCCCTGCTCGTCCAGGACGTTGTTGCCCACGAGGCCAGCGTCGGAGTTGACGCCGACGCCCAGCATGACGCGCCCCGTCGGCGGCTCCTGCTGGGTCGCGTCATAACCGCCAAGTTGGGGCGTCGCAACCGCAAAGCTGCCTCCGGCGCCTTCGCTATCTTGCACGCCGAAATAATTCAGTGCGCCGCCATTAGTAACCACGCCGCCCGGATCGCCCCCCATTCCGCCCATCGCGAACCCGCGGTCCCCGTGCCTGACGTAGCTGCAAGCTCCCGGGATATAGGGCGTGCCCGGCGTCTGTCGGCCCAAGGCGCCCAGTTGCCGGAGCACGTCGCGGCGAAGCCCCACGCGCCAAGTGCCTGCCCGCTTCATCTGCTGCTGCACCAGTTCCCAGTTGGCATTGTCGCGTCCCTGGGCGAAGAACTTCTCGCCGTCGCGCATCTGGAAGCGGCGGCGGACGCCGAAACGCTCGCGGTCGGCGTCGCTCTCCAACACCAGCAGCGAAGTGTACGGCGTGATGAGGTGGTGTTCTTCCGACAGGGCGATGATTTCGTCGCGGATGGCCGCCGAACTGCCCTGCTGCAAAAGGCTGTCCAGATGCAGGCGGGCCCACAGCCGCGGGATGAAACTGTTGCCCTGCTCGGCGTCTTTCAGCGTGACCGCGGCAGTGAACCGCACGGGCTTGCCGGCCTGGGTCCCCGTAACGATCACCTCGCCCGCATGGTCGCGATCGTCGGGCAGATAGCGGCCCAGAATGATCTGCTGCGAGCCCAACTCAAGATTGGGTAGTTCCTCCGGATACACCCGGGCGGTCCGCAGGCCGCGGAATTCGACTTTCAAATCGCGCAGCGCCGGTTGCGTCATCTCACCGAGCAATTGGGCGGCCACGGCACTCGGGCTGTTGGAGCCGGCCACCTGGCGGAACGAACCGCCACCCACAGAGGCGATCGCTTTCATCACCAGGGGCTCGAAACTGCTGCTCACGGCGACGGCATGGAAGGTGCCCGGCCGGCCGGCAGCCATGCGGCGCAGACTGGCGGCAAAGGCGGCCGGATCATTGTCGAGCGGATCGTTACCGGGAGAGCGTCCGTAAACTCTCCCCTCTCCCTTCGGGAGAGGGGCAGGGGGTGAGGGTGCCGTGGACGGGCCGTTGCCAATGGCGAGGGTTCTTGGCGGACTCCCCTCACCCCGGCCCTCTCCCGGAGGGAGAGGGGGACCTGATTCGTGCCTTTCCGGATGGAATCTAGCACTCGCGGCGTCCTCGCCAGTGGGAGCAGTCGAAATGCCGTCGCCGATATAGACCACCTGCGTATGCGGCCCGCAACGGTCCAGGGCCGAGCGCATCGCGGCGTCCAAATCGGTCCAACCCAGGGAGATGCGGTTGTCGAGGAAAACCCGCAGGGCGGCAACGTTCTTGGTATCGGCCGGCCGCGACTTTTCAAACGCCCACGAGCACGTCACGTCGCAGGTGGCCAGATTGATTTGGTCCTTGGGCCCGAGCGCGCCCAGCAACGCGGCCACCAGCGCGGCCTGCTGCGCGCGGCTGGGGGCGTCCATCGAAGCCGAGGTGTCGGCCACGATGAGCAGTTCCATCGGCTGGCCGTTGGGCAGAAGTTCCCGCTGCAACATGCCTTGTGGCACAGGCGAGACGCCCGCACCACAAGGCGGCGTCAACTGCACCATGAAGTAACCGTCGTCGCCGCGGCGGTGAGGAATCATCACCAAGTCCGCCTGGCGGCCATCGATCTCCACGACCACTTCA
Source organism: uncultured Planctomycetaceae bacterium (assembly GCA_964615095.1). Lineage (GTDB taxonomy): Bacteria > Planctomycetota > Planctomycetia > Pirellulales > Thermoguttaceae > JANXQG01. The sequence continues at coordinate 1,856 of CAZTPX010000318.1, forward strand.
AAGTCCTGCTGTGGCACGTACTCCTGGGCGCTGAACTCGACCCTCGCGGCATGTTCCGTCAGGGAGTTGCGCGTGGGGTGCGTGGGCGAGTTGACCGACTTCAGCCGCAGTGCGGAGTTGATCTTCACGTCGATTTCCAACTGCCGCAACGGGTGCTGCTTGAGCATCTCGCTCTGCAAGGCGTACTGGTAACGATAGCTGTTTCCCCGCAGCGGCAGCACCTGCGTGTAAGTGAGCGTGATGCGTTTTTCCGACTCGCCGAAGATGGGGAACACGCGGGCCTTGAAAATGTTGCCGCCAGTCCATTCCAGCAACCCCGGGTCGCGGCGTTCGCGAAGGATGGTTTCGTAAATCTCCCGCGCCCGCTGCTTTTCGACCACGTCGGCCTCGACCAGCCGGTCGCCGATCCACATGCCGAAGCCGGCAATCGAGGCGTCTTGCGGCAGCGGGAAGTAGAAGACGCCTTCCAGCGTGCCCTTGGTATGGTTGACGAACGTCTCCTCGATGGTGGTCCGCGCGATCTGGTCGCGGATATCGACGGTGACCTTGTGATAGCCCACCGAGAGCGGCACGTCGCGGCCGTCGACCTTGGCCACCAGCGAGCCGAGCGACTGGTTGGCGGTTTTCCCCTCGTATCGGCGCAGCCAGAGCGGCTCCTTGTCCAGGCGGACCAACTTCGGTCCCTCGACGCGATACAACTGTTTCCCGGCCATCTGGACCGACTTGCCGTCGGGGCCCAGCAGTTCGACGGGCGCCTTTTCCACGGCCACGACTTTCAACTCGCCCTCGCTGATGCGAAGCTGCTTCGGCCCGACAAGCTCGACCAGCGTGCCGGGGCCGAGGATCACCTGGGTGTCTTTCACCAACCGAAGCGACACGGCGTTGGCGCCTCGCAGGTCGGTGCGGAGCCAGTCACCCGGCCGCAACAACATGTGCTCGGCCAGTGGCGTCCAGCGATCGGCGCCGGCCGGTCGCAGCGAGACGATCCCCTGCAAGTCGGTCACCTTGCCGATGCGGCCGTCTTCGGTCAGCGTGTCGCCCACGACGAACATCTCGTCCGCCACCGGCCGATCGCGGGCCACGACCGCCAGTTGACCGAGCGGCTTGCGCTGGCCGTCTCGTTCGCGGAAAATTTCCAAGGACGCCAGCGTGCGGCTGTCGGCCTGGACCAGGGCCTCGACGCAGAGCGGGCCCTCCTTCTCCGCATTCTCCGCGCCGGTCCACTGGTACACGTCGCACGGGCCGCCGTCGTGCGTCACGCGCCGCACGGGCTCGGCCTGCAAGAGCCCCTTTTCCAGCGGCACATTCATCAGCACCAGGAGGTCCGCGCCCGGCTGGCTGTTTTGGAAGAAGGGCGACGTCTGGCTCGTGGCGCGGTTCTGCCGCGGGTCGATCGTCCAGAGACGGTTGTCGCGGGCGATCTGGCAGGTGCCGTCGGGGCGGTTCCAACGCAACTGCCGCCCCTGGCGAATCCAGGCCTCGCTGGTTTGGCCATCGCGGGTAAGCTTCAATTGCAGCGTCTGGGCCGCCACGGTCTTTTGCAAGGCTTGCGCCAGGCTGGTCGGCGACTGGTGGGGAGTCAGGCTGCTAAGGACCCAGGCGATCAACAAGGATAAAGCCGCGCCAACCGCCACCACGCCACGATTTGCGAGGCACAACATGAAAGGTTCCCTTGTGGAAGGCTGAGGCTTGGGGATACGCTGGGGACGGTCCCGATTTTCGTCCGTCGTCTCCAGAGACGCCGAAAATGGGACCGTCCCCTTCGCGGCGGTCGTCGCGGGGATCTGCCGGGCGCGACCGAGTACGCCGGCCAAAACGTCGGCCGGCGGCTCTTGCCGGCAGATGGACTCGACCGCTTCACGCAAGATGCCCGACAATTCGTCCGGTTCCGGCGTGTCGTCGCTCGGGCGGTTGTGGTCGTCCATGGTCAGTCCCCATACACCGTGGTCATCAGCATGGCTTTCAGTTTACCGCGGGCTTTGTGCAATGCCGTGGCGACGCCGCCAACCTCCATGCCGAGGCTGGCGGCGATTTGCTGGTAGGACAGTTCTTCGAAGTAACGCAGGCAGAACACGGACGCCTGTTGTTCGGGCAATTGGCCCACGGCCTCGCGGAGCCGGCCAGCCAACTCGCCGGCGATGGCCAATTGCGGCGGATTCTCGTCGTTGCGGGCCGATTGCCGACCATCCAGTGGTTCGGTGGACTGGCGGCGGCGCTGCCGCAGGCGGTCCAAGGCCCGATGTACGACCACCCGGCGCAGCAGGGCGCCCCAATGCTCGACCGACTGCTCTTGTCCGATGCGATAGACCTGGAGGAAGGCTTCTTGGACGGCATCTTCGGCATCGGGGCCAACGCCCAGAATCCGGCACGCCAGCCGAAAGACGATCGGCCCGTGATCGCTTACCATCTGGTCCCAGTCGGTCACTGGTAGACTTTCGCTGAAGGTCCGTGAGGCGCCCGCAATACCGCTATAGACGCACGGCGGCGGGAAAGATTACCTGGAATCCCGGAAAAATTACAAAGCCAGTGTAAGGCGAAGCCGCACGCCGGACAACAGGGCCAGGGTTAGTGCGGTGTGGGGTGCCCTGGCGTTTCGCCTCCCTACTCGGATTGCTTTTCCACGACACCGGACGCGCCGGATGTGACGGTTGTGCCGAGTATGGTGGCCGGGGTAGGGGCTTCCGAGTGTAAACCATGGCCGGCCTTATGGTTGCACCTGACGGTTCTGCCGAAAATATTGAGAGAACGGCTTGTGCGGCAAGCCCGTGGGGGCCCTCTACGAAGGCGAACGCCGCTTCGACAAGGAAATCAAGCTTCCCGAGGGTTATCGCGTCGAGTGGCTGGGAATGTTCGAGAATCTGGCCCGCGCCCGCACGCATTTCCTCGTGCTGATTCCCGTGACCATCCTGCTGATCTACGTGTTGCTGTGGGTGACTTTCGGCTCGCAGCGGGCGGCGGTCGTGGTGTTGCTGGCCGTGTACGCGGCCCTCCAGCACGATCCGGCCCATGCCGTGGACCGGGACTTCGTGCTGGAGACGATCGTGACCCGCATGCCCTACGAGAATTACGAGAAGATCTTCAATACCGTCATCCGCTGGGCGCGTTTCGGCGATCTGTTCTTCTACGACCAGGTGCAACAGCGCATTTCGCTGGGAAGTTGAAAGGAGCCCGGAAGTCGAGGCCCGCGCACGGTTCAGTCGGACGAAGCTGCTTTCCCGGCGCGATCGCCGCTGAGGCCGAGCAGTTCGTCCAGCGGCCGGGCCAGGCGGCGGAAATCGGCCGTCGACATGGCCAGCGTGTCCCAACTGGCCGAGATCGGATGGGCGCCGCCCGCATAGTCGCACAGCCGGATGGCCACGAAGCCGTAGGTCAGGCCGCGAAACTCGAAAAGCTGTTCGCTGGGCAACGGGGCCCGATTGCCCAGGATGTTGTAGGCGAAAACGAACAGTCCGCAGAAGCTGGCGCCGAAGAGGCGTTCCCACTCGGCCAGGCTGCGCAGGTCGTCGCGCGTGGACCAGTTCTTCCAATATTGTTTTTGAATATCGCCGCTGGGAAATCGGCGGCCCTTGACGTCGACCAGCCAGGTGACGGCCAGCGGCGTGGAGACGATGAAGTCCAGCGACTTGATCGAGCCGCCATCGCTCAAGATGCTTCGCTTCGCCTCATCGACGGCCACGTAGGGCACGCCGCGGGTGCGAAGGTACTCCTCGAAGGCCGCTTCGTAATGGTTGTCGCGATTGGCCATGTCGTTGAGGGACGAAGGATGAAGGATGAAGGATGAAGGATCAAACGCCAGCAACAGAGAGTATACCCAGTACACGGCTGTGCTGTCTTTACCCCGGCACAATTCGTTTTTGCTGTGGAACGGCGTCGTAGGGTGTGTTTTGAACCAGTTGGAAATGGAAAGTCTCGTTCGTTCGGGTTAGAATCAAACCCTGAAGGAGGAGAATTTCATGAACACCCCACGACGACGCTTTGGCACGGACCAGAAGGCAATCATTCTCAAGAGGTATCTGGTCGATAAGGTCCCCATTTCGGACCTGTGCGACGAGTACGGCATCAAGCCCAACCAAATCTACGCCTGGCAGAAAATCCTGTTCGACCACGCCGAGACGGCCTTCCAGCAGGCCGGCGGCCGCACGGCCAGCAAAGTGTCCGCCCAGGAGGACAAAATCGCCCGCCTGGAGCACAAGCTCCAGCAGAAAAACGAAGTCATTTCCGAGCTGATGGAGGAGAACGTCTGCGCAAAAAAATCCTCTGGGGAACTCTGAACGGACGTTGGGTTCCCCACGACACCCGTGATGAAGTGGTCGACTACGTGCGCCGTTGGAACCAGCGCACGGAGATCCCCGCAGGCCAGTTCATCGGCTGGTTGGGCATCACGCCCAGCAAGTTCCACGACTGGCGGCGGCGCTACGGCAAGGTCAACGAGCACAACGCCTGGATTCCGCGCGACTGGTGGCTGGAGGACGGGGAGAAGCAGGCGATCCTTCGCTTCTCCTTCGAGTATCCGCTGGAGGGCTACCGGCGGCTGGCGTTCATGATGCTCGACCGCGACGTGGCGGCTGCCAGCCCGTCGAGTGTCTACCGCGTGTTGAAGGCGGCGGGCCGCATCGGCCGCTCGACGAACAAGCCGTCGAAGAAAGGCACGGGCTTTCATCAGCCCGAGAAACCCCATGAACACTGGCATATCGACATCAGCTACCTCAACATTCACGGCACGTTTTACTACCTCACGACGATCCTCGACGGCTACAGCCGCTACATTGTGCATTGGGAGATTCGCCGCTCGATGACGGAGCAAGACGAACTGGTGGTCCTTCAGCGGGCGAAAGAGAAATTTCCCCAGGAGACGCCGCGGATCATCAGCGACAATGGGTCGCAATTTTTGGCCAAGGACTTCAAGGAGTTCATCCGCATCTGCGGGATGACGCACGTGCG
>CAZTPX010000319.1:0-6782 GCA_964615095.1 uncultured Planctomycetaceae bacterium
ACGCGCACGCCAGACCCAAGGCCACAAAACGAAAAGTCTTCACAACAGCTCCTCCAAACCAGAAATATATTTGTTCGGTCGCTACGCGACGAGTCTCTTCTACCGAATTCAAAAAAACCGGCTGGTGCCACCCGCGGGCGGATACCCGATCCAAGCTCGGGAAAGCCCGGGTATCCACTTGCAGGCCACGCCAGCCGGCGATCGTTATTCCGTTTTCAGTACTGAGTACTCAGTACCCAGTACCCAAGTGCGCCGAGCACTCCTCCCGTTCCTAAGTTCTAAGTTCCTAAGCTCTTCCCCTCGCCGGAACTGCGCTGCGCTTGTTCCGGCCTACATTTACTTCGCAACCCTCCGCCGCCGCCAAACCAGGCCTGCGACGGCCAAGCCCGCGGCCAAAAGCGTCAGCGTGCCAGGCTCCGGCACGGCGGCCACCGTGCCTGCCGCCACCACGCTGCCGGCTGTCGGCGCCTGCGACGGATCGTAGATGAACACCCCGCCGGCCCCCACGCTCAAGCTCGTGGCCGCCGGGATGGCGTCGCTACAGGTCGCAATCAACGTGCCCCCGCTGACGATCGTGCCGCCGCCGCTGACACCGTAAGTGTTGCTATTGGCCAGCACCAGGGTGCCCGGCCCGCTCAACTCCAGCACTCCCGTGCCGTTCCCCTGGTCGCCAATACTGCCCGTAATCGTCAGGCCCGTCGGGTTCCCCGTGTTCGGGTCCGTGGCCGTCTGGATCGAAAGCGTGCCGCCCGACCCCGAGCCGATGTTCACCGGCACGGCGATCGTGTGCGAAGCGCTGGTCACCAGGATCGACGCCGGGCCGCTGCCCCCCGTATTGTCCATCGTCAACGCAGCCCCCGTCAAGGCGTAGCCCGTGCCGTGCTGGTTCAGCGAGTTGGACAGCGTGAGCGTGCCCAAGGTCACCGCCGTGTCCAGCGTGATCTGAGTCTGGGCCTGTCCCGCAACATCCGAGAAGCCCGAGCCTACGATGGCCAGGGCCGCCTTGCCGTTGGGCACTGCGCCAGTGCTCCAGTTGCCGTTGTTGCTCCAGTTCACGTTGCTCGCGCCCGTCCAGACCGCCGGACCACTGGCGGGAAGGCCGATCCAGTCGAGTTCCAGATCGTCGTTGCTCGTATTGACCTCGAACTGGTAGCCGCGAGGAACGCCCGAGGCCGTGAAACTACTCTGGGCCAGCGTGCCGCCGGCGTACTGGGCCAGGATATAAGGACTGCTGGTGTTCGTGAGCGACAACAGCGAGCTGATCGCCACGTTGGCGATGCCGCTGACGGACAGGGTCCCGCCCACGGTCAAGAGGTCGGCGCTGCCGCCGCTAACGTCGAAGTCCAGCGTGGAACCGTTGTTGAGGCTCAGGTTGCCGTTGACGGCCAGCGTGCCGATGGCGCCGATGCCGCCCGGGGCGATCTGGCCACTGCTACTGACCACCACATTGCCGCCGATCGTGCCCGCCAAGACCGGATCACTGGCCAACACGCCGCTGCTGATGGTCACTAGGCCGTTGCCGGTGGCCGAGCCGTTGCTGCCGTTGGCGGCCACCAGCGTGCCGCCGTAAAGCGTGGTGGCGCCACTGTAGGTGTTGGCGGTGGGCAGGTAGAGTGCGCCAATACCCGTGACGGCCAGCGGACCGCTGCCGCTCACGCCGCCCGACAAGTTCAGCGTAAGGCTGCTCGCCAGATTGAAGGTTACCGCCCCGCTGAGCGTGGTGGTCCCCGTAATCGCCACGCCGCAGCCTGTCGTCCCGCCCGTAACGTTCAACGTCTGCGCACCAATCGAGAGCGAGGGGAACTGAAACGACAAACCGACAAGCGTCGAGGGCAAATTGATGGTCGAGTTCTTTGTCACGTTCAGGGCGTTGGAATACACCCCCGTTTGGCCTACCGTGTACAGCAGCGAGACGGGCAGGAAGTCGCCGTTGGCGATCGTGGCGCCCGGCGGCGCGTAGAAGGCCTCCAGGCCGTAACCGCCGTTGCCCTCCTCGTAACCGATCGTGATCGGGTAATACAGGCCGCCGGTCAAGGTCACCTGCCCGGTTGTCTGAATCGTCCCATGGGCTCCGCTCCAGCCCTGGCCGGCATTGCCGCTGACCACCACGGCCGTGTCGGAACTGCCGATCCACAGCCGGCTGTCGTCGTCGCTATTCAAGCCGAACGTGTAGACACCGCTTGTCGCGGCGTAGAAATAACCGGTGTACTTGGCGGCCCAATACACGCTGGTCCCCTGGTTATACGGATAGGGGAAGTTTGCCCCTTCGCCGCTGCTGTCGAAGTCGAAGTTCCCGTTGGCCCCGCTGGCCACGTCCTGAACGATGTTGTCCGCCCCATTGGCGGAGAGGGTAGTGCTCTGCGGCAGCGGCGGGCTCAGGTTCGACAGATTCGTGGACCAAGCGGTGGCCCCGTTGCTCACCAGGTAGCTGTTGAGGAAGTAGTTCAGGCTGGCGCCGTTATAGCCGGCGGGCACGTTTTGGCCGAGGTGGTTCCAACCCGCCGGTCCTCCTGCGCCGTTGGCCTGGCTCAGGGGGGCGTACGTGTAGTAGTACTGGGCGGTCAGCCCGTTGGTCAGCGGCAAGGTAGGCTGGAAGGTGCCGCCGGCAAGGTTCAGGGGCCCGGAGCCAAGACTGTTTACCCCGGCCGCCAGCGTGCCCGCATTGACGGTGGTGCCGTTGCCGTAGACGTTCGCCCCTGTCAAGGTCAACGCGGCCGCACCATTCTTGACGAGGCTGCCCGTATTGAGAGCGGCCTCCGTGATCGTGCCGGCGAAGGTTCCGTTGCTGACGGAGTTGACCGTCAGGTTCGTATTCCCGTTCGCCGCGAAGTACACCGAGCCGGACCCCGACAACCCTCCCACCGACGGCTGGTTGCTGTTGAAGATCGCCACGGCCCCGGAGGCCACATTCAACGGGCCGCTTCCGAAGGAAGTATTGTTGCCGGCCACCAGGGTGCCCGCGCTGACGGTCGTGCCGCCCTGGTACGTGTTGTTGTTGGGCAGCGTCAGCAGGCCCGTGCCGCTGTTAACGACCGCGCCGTTGCCGCTGATGGCGGGCGTGAACGTCAGGCCCACGTCGCCGCGATTGAAGGCCAGCGTGCCGTTGTCCAGCACTTTGCTGGTGTTGCCCAGCGTGCCTTGGAAGCCGCCCGTGCCCATCTGTAGCGTACCACCGCTGATGGTCGTCTGGCCCCCGTAACTGGCGTTGGCGGAGAGAATCAACGTGCCCGCGCCGCTAAGCGTAAAGCCGTTGTTGTCGCCGACCAGCGCGCCCACGTCCACCACGTTGCCGTTTTGCAGGTCGAACGTCGGTCCGCCGCTGATCGTCGTGCCCCCCACGAAGGCCACGTTGGCCGGCCCGCTGGTAAAGTGCAGCGTGCTGCCGTTGCTGACCGACAAGGGACCGAAACTATACGGCCCCCCGTTGGCAAGCAGGTCGATGCTCGAGGTCTGCGTCACGTTCACGGAGTTCGTGAAGCTGGCCGCCAAGGTCGTAAACAGCGAAGAGAGGGGCAGGAAGCTCCCCGACTGGCCCACCGTGAGCGTGCTGCCCGGCAGCGCGCAGAAGACATCCAGGCCGTAGCCGCCGTTGCCCTCGTCGTAACCCACCGTGATCGGGTAGAATTGGCCGGCCACCAGGCTCACGGTCCCGGTCGTTTTCTGCACAATCCCCGCCCCTGCCCAGCCCTGGCCGTTGACGCCGTTGGCCACAATGGCCGTGTCCGGGTTGGCTTGCCCGGCATTGATCCAGATCCGGCTGTCGTCGTCGCTATTGGTGGCGAAGGTGTAGACGCCGGTGGTCGGCGCGTAGAAATAGCCCGTGTACTGGGCGGCCCAGTAGACCGTACTCCCCTGGTTGTAGGGATAGGGGAAATTCTGCCCTTCGCCGCTGGTGTTGAAGGAGAAGACCCCGTTGGCTCCATTCACGACGTCGGCGGTAATGTTGTCCGCCCCATTGGCCGAGAGGGTGGTGGGGGTGAAGGCCGACACGTCAGTCCCCCAGGCGGTGTTCCCGTTGGCGACCAAATAGGTGCCGGTGAAGGAGGCCAGACTGGTGGTGTTCAGGTGGGCCCAATTCTGCGGCGGATTTGCGTTGTTGGCCTGGCTCAGGGGGGCGTACGTGTAGTAGTACTGGGCGTTAAGTCCCGGCGTGGTCCCCGAATTCAGCGGCCGGAAGGTGCCGCCGGCGAGGTTCAGCGCGCCGCCGCCCACGGCGGCCGGCCCTGCGGCCAAAACGCCCTGGTTGATGGTCGTGTTGCCGGCATAGGTGTTGATGCCCGTCAGGGTCTGCGTGCCGCTGCCAGTCTTGACCAGGCTGTTGCCCGCCCCTTGCACCGCCTCGGAAATGGTGCCGGAGAAAACGCTGTTGTTGCCGCTGCTGATAGTCAGGGTGCCGCCCGGGGCGGCGTTGAGCACCACGCTGCCCGACCCCGAGAGCGCGCCGACAGCATTGTTGGTCGCCAGGAAATTCAGCGTGCCGCCGGCCACCGTCGTGGGGCCGGAAAAGTTCGTGGAGCCGGCCAGGGTCAAGGCGTTGGCCCCCAGCTTCGCTAGGCCCATGCCCGAGGAGCCCGAGATGGGGATGTTGCCGCTGTAGGTCGCGTTGCCGTTGCTCGTATCGAGCCCCAAGGCGGAGTTATTGGCCCAACTGGCGCTGTTGACCAATACATTGACTTGGCTGTTCGCCTGGCCAATGCTCCAACCGTTCGACACGCCGTCGCCCGTGGGCACCGTGAGGACCGCCCCGCCGGCCACGCTCACGGCGTTGGGCGTGGCGTACGTCGGCAGCGCAGCGGTAGTGGTGACCTCCAGCACGCCGCCGTTCACCGCCGCGGTCAGTAAACTGCTATTGTTGCCGCTAAGGTACAGGCTCCCCGTGCCGGACTTGATCAGCGACGTATCGCCGCTGAGGTTGCCCGAATAGGTCGTGGAGCTGTTGTTGCCGCCCACATTCAACGTGGCCGGCGCCGCCCAGCTTTGCGTTCCCGCCAGGCCGCCCAGGGTAAGGCTCGTCAATGAGCCGAAGTTCATGGCACCCCCGTTGAGCGTCAAGGTCTGACCTTCCAAGGCCAGGGCATTGCTCGCCTGCAAAGTGCCGCCACTCAGCGTGGTCGTGCCCAGCAGCGGATTCACGCCGCTGAGGACCAGTATGCCGGCATTGACCGTCAGGTTTCCCGTGCCCGAGAGCGTGCCGGCCAGGAATTGCGTGCCGCTGCCGCCCATCACCAGGCTGATCGGCCCCTGCCCGGCGCCGCCGATGGCGCCGCTGAAGGTGGTCGAACCGCCGCTGGCGCTCAAGGCCAATACGGCCGGCGCACCGGAATTGCTGTTGATGATGCTGCCCACGCCGCCCGCGTCCGACAACGACGCCACCATCTGCCCCGCCGCGCCGTTGAGGTCCAGCGTGGCCCCCGCCGCAAGCTGCACGGGGGTCGTGGCCGGCAAAATGTTCTCGTAACCGATACCCTGCCACTTGGCCTGCAAGTAGGCCTGCATCTGGGCGATCTGCGCCGCGCTCAGCACGCCGTTGTAGATATCCACCTCCGCCACGCTGCCCTGCGACACCTCCTGGGCGACGTTGCCATTGAGGGCGGCATTGTAGCCGCCCAGCTCGAGCTGGCCGATATAGTCCGGCTCGTTGCTGTAGCCCGAGCCTAGGGGAGTCAGACTCTGGGACAGATCGTACAAGGTCGACGTGAGGTTGTTGCCGCTGACCGTGGCGCAATAAATGTGCGTGGCCGTATTGACCGGGGAGTTGGGTTGGTAGGCCCACGCGTTCGGGTAGAGCTCATTGGAGTATCCGTTCCACCAGCCAACAATGAAGTTGTTGTTGGCCGAGCTGATCAGCCGCGCGTTCTGCTGATTGTCCAGCGAGCCAACGGCGAAGATCGTGTACTGGGTACTGGTGTCGCTGTTGGTCTGGTACATGTACTGCGTGCCGTTGAAGTATACGACGTTGCGGCCGTTCATCGCGCCGGCCAGCACCGTCGCGCCCGTCCCCTGGTTCAAGTTGTTGCCGTTCCCGCTCAGGTCGGCCCAACTGCTGATGGCCCCCGCCGCCAGCGTGCTGGCGTCCAGTTCGGTCACCAGGCCGGCGGTTACGGGCGGGGAATTCGAGAGCTTCAAGGTGCCGTTCTGGATAAGCGTCGGCCCGCTATAGGCGCTGTAGCCGCCCAAGGTCAATGTGCCGGCGCCGCTCTTCGCCACGCCGCTGGTGCTGCTGCCGCCGCTGATCGCGCCGCCGTAGCTCTGGCTGCTGTAGACGTCGAAAACGATCGGATTGTTGCTGTTGTTGACGATGGCGCTGGAGGCCAGCGAGGCGTCGTGGCCCGCCATCCCGTCGCCGATCTGTAACGAACCAGCCCCCACGGTCGTGGGACCGGTGTAGGTGTTCTGGCCCGTGAGAATCAGTTTGCCGCCACCGGACTTCGTCAGCCCGATGGCCGTCGTGCCGCTGTTGGTGATCACCGAGCCGATGGTAAAGGGGGTCGTCGTGTTGAACTGGTTGACCGTCACGTCGCTGCCCACGTTGCCCGTGCCTCCGGAAGCCGTCAGGCTCCCGCCCGTGATCGACGATGCGCCGCTGCCCACGTTGGGCGTCACCAGGATGCCACCCGTGGTCAGCGTCAAGGACCCAGGCAGGTTCAAGGCCGCCGCCGAACTGCTGTTGAAGCGCAGGCTGTTCGCCGCGCCGCCGAAGGTGGCGGGGGTGCCGCCGGCCTGCACGTCCACATTGCTCGCAGCGCTGCCGAAAGCGCTGCTGGAACTGTCCGGCACGTAGC
>CAZTPX010000320.1:0-6747 GCA_964615095.1 uncultured Planctomycetaceae bacterium
GTTTCCGGGCGATGAGGGCGGTGGTTTCGTCGATCTCCGTGGCGATCCAGCGTCGCCTCAGCTTTTTCGCCGCCGCAGGTACGCTGCCGCCGCCACAGAACGGCTCGACGACCAGCTCGCCCGGCTGGGTCAGTTTTTCGAGCAGGTACTCGACCTCGCTCTGGTTCTGGCCCCAGTCGTGATGTTCCTTGTCACGGCCGCCGCCCTGGAGCAGGTCCACAAGCCATTCGGGCGCCGGCTTCAGTGGCGGTCGGCCAAAGACGACGACCGGTCGCCACTTGTTCTGGATGTGCTTCGGATGGATGGCACAGTGCGTGCCGGCAAACTGGATCCCGAACAGCCACCAGTACTTCAAGTGCTTCGCCATCGCCGCCATGACCTCGTCAAAGTGGAACTGCCCCGCGTACGCCAGGCAGAGCCCACCGGGCTTCAGCTTCGCGGCGGCAAGCTCGGCAAGCCGCTCGTACAGCTCGACTTGCCCGTACGGCGGGTCGGTCAAAAATGTGTCCGCCTCGGCGTCCTTGAGCCGTTCCCAGAGCAACCCCAGGTCGCCGACGAGGATGTCGCCGTCGTCGTTCGACTGCCGGGCGAAGGCGACCGCCGCCTTCTGGCGTTGCTCCTTCCTGACCTCATTCAGCAGGTCGTGGAGTTTGCCCGCGCCGAGCGGATGATCGTTGCACCTTGCCAGGAGGCCCCGCCGAGCAGCCTCGGGCAACTTGGAGAGTTTCTTCGCGTCCGGTACCCCGATGATGCCGTTGCGGACCTGGTCGAGCAGTTCGGGGGCTTTCTGCCCGATGGACTTCACGACTTCGACGTAGGTGGCGTTCGTTCCCGTTATGCGGGCTGCGGCCTGGGAAGCCTTGCCGCCCGACTCATGCTTAGCACAATCTTTTGCTAAGCGCCCGGCGTCCCGCTGCCGTTCCTTCGCCTCCGCTTCCAAAAGCGGCAGCAGGTCGTGGGCGATGACGGCACGCTGGCTGGAAGTAAGATGGCGGCGGACCAAGTTTTCGGAGATGACCCACTCCACGGGGCTTCCCGTGCCGTCCCATTCGACGAACCGCGGCTCCACGCTGGCGATCTTGCAGGCCAAGAGGCGGTTCCGCCCGTCCAGGACCTGTCCCATATAGAGGACGATGGGGTTGCGGAGCCCGTTCGCCTTGATGTCGTCGGCAAGTTCCTGGAGTTCATCCTTGCCGAACTTCGGAAAAAGCAGGCACGCGGGGTGGTAGGAATACTGTGTGGGTTTCTGATCGCCATCTTCAAGCGGGCTTGGATTGTTCATGTCACGTTCCCTCCTTGACCGAGGCGCAACTGCGACGCATCGGCGAGTGTTTCTGGGTAGCCGTCGTGACCTGCCCTGGCGCACCGACGTAGTGCGATCCCGGCAAATCACGGGATGGTCTTCACGACCATGAGCAAGCCCAAGAGGGGCTCGCGGTTAGAAGTTGGTTGAGGAGGTTGGAACGAAGTTCCAGGCGGTCAAGGAAGGTTCGAGAGCGTTGAGAATGTTGTTGTTTTCGTCGTTACCACGAGACTACCGGATCGGGTGCGAGTGAAACAAGCTCTTGCAGAAGATTATTTGGTGTGCCGGTGTCGGTGACTTAGGGCCGCCCAGCAAGTCAGTCCTGAGTCCGCATGGCCATCCCGGGCGACTCGAAGTTCAACAGAACCACTTCCGACGTGTCCAAGGAAACCGAAAGGCCCGGTGCCCGCGACCAGCCATCCAGTTCACGACCGTTTGATGGAAAGAAGTGGTTCTCGGGAGATGTCGTCCGTCTTCAACGCAACGAGGGCAGACAGAGCGAAGGTAAGGCATGCGGAGTTCCCGCCACGGAATGAACTCGAAGTACTTCCTCCAGGTGCCGTGCGGCAAACCACCATGTCGTTCCACCGCGATCGCGCCAGTGGTGCCGAGGCTGCGTTTGACCTCGGCGGTCAGGACCTCCAGGACGCCGGCCACCCGCCACCCGCTTCTTCGGCACGTCGGTGGGGAACGTCTACCTGTTCGCCGTCTCCCAGGGTCTGGCAGCCTAGAGTCGTCGTGGCTCGACGAGTTGGCGGAAGCACTACTACTACCTCGGCGCCGAGTGGTCATACTCCGAGCTGCCGGAAGTACTGTACACCGAGTACTTGTGGTCGTCGTGCTGGCACATTGAGCTGCATGAAGTACTTTCGCCTCCATGTCGTCGTGCCAACGAACTCCCGGAAGTGCCTCTGCCTGGACACCGAGTGCTTTCTGTACGGGTACTGGAAGTACTACTACACGAGTCCTTGTGGTCGTCGTCGTGTTGCGGTTCCGGGACGCTGGTAGGACTTCCGCCTCGCTACCGAGTACTCGGCGCCGAGCTGCCGGAACTCCTACGACACCGAGTACTGTAGTCGTCGTGCGGGATCTTCGAGCTGGTGCTTCGACTCCGAGTACTCGTCGTGGCGGGCGACCAAAAGTACTTCTACCTCGACGCGACGACCGAGCCAAGGAGCTCCAAAATCGGTTGAGGATCGCACAAGTTATCGTAGCTCGTGTCCGCTTTACCGTTGCAAGGTGCTCGGCCACTACGAACAGGGAACGCCGACCGTCATAACAATCTGCTCGTCGACATGAAGTAATACGTGCGACCGGTGGTCGCCGGGGCATGGCCTGCCGGGTAGTAGTACGCACGGCCGCTGGGTGATGTCCGAAGACCTGCCAAACGAGGTCGTGACCACGACCAGCCCGTACGTGACCTCGGCCTGCTTGCTAGGTGCAACCAAGATCCTGCGGAGATGTGCCGAGCTCGCTCCGAGATCTTCCCTGGGCTGTTATCGAGGTTCTCGGGGAGTATGTCGCAACACCTCCCGCTGCTCGTTTCGAGCAAGAGAGTACATGCTCTTGCCGCGGCTGTAGCGGTACTTCATCGGCCCAGTGGGCCAGACAGCTCGGGGATCTCCGGAACATCTCGACGAGGTGTTCGCGTACCTCTATATCGACTGCCAGCTTTACCACTACAACTGCTTCAGATCATGAGTGGCGTGAACTCCCCCCGGAAGCCGTTACGTTCTTGATCGAGCACTACTGGACAGAGACTGAAGCCCTGGAGTGGCTCACGGCTTGGGTGGGAGAGGAGCGAACTGCCTAGAAGAGCAGCGGCCCGCCCCGAAGACTTCTGACCAGCCTTGTCGTCATGCGGCGGTGCGATGTGCCGAGGCAGCGCGCGTCGGGGAAAAACGTTCGATGAAAGAATCAAAGCTGAGGACGAGCTTCTTTTCGGGACGGCTCCCGGCCGCATGAAGCATAGATACCTGCATGCGCATCCCCTCCTTCCACGAATGGCTCAGGGACCGCCCCGACGAAGCCCTCGGCGCGACGAAGCTCGCCATGCTGGTTGCCCAGGCGGGGACGGCAGGGGTCTCCAGGGACGACCTGACGAAAGCCCTTCGCCTTCCCCCCGAGACCGTGCAGGAGATCTTGGGTGCGCTGGTGGCGACGGGGCAGGTGTCGGTGCTGCGAGTGGGCGGGGAGTTGAGGTATCGGGCGACGACGTGAGCTGGCCCTGTCCGTTGTCCGGCCAGCGATTGGAAAAACTGGCATCGTGGAAACGGCGTCGATCTTTTCGACATCATTGGCGCCGCCACGTCCCCGACGACGTTCCGGCCATCGGCAAGGACGCCTCGGTCCGTAGCGCCGCCCGATGCCCGCTGCAACGCACCAGCAGGCGACCTGACCGCCCGCCGTCCCGGCAGTCTGATCGCTTCCTGGTGCGCCCGGGAGGCTTCAGGAGGGCGTCCGTTGCGAGATCCGCAACGCGGAAACGGGCGCGGGACTACACCACGAGACACAGGTCCATTGCTGTGTCTATGCCAGACATGTACTGGTACATGTCATTGTGGTCACCCTACCTGTTCGCCGCCTCGCAGGGGCTGGCGGCATGGTTCCACAACTGCGACAAGCCGGAGCTGGCCGCGGCGCTGAAGCTGCGGCCCGAGCAGCGGGTGCTGTTCTCTCAGACCGTGGGCTATCCGGCGAAGGGGGACTGACCAGTCGTCGTCCTCATGATGCGGGTTCTGCCATGTTCCAATGCCGAACATCAGACAAAGCGTACGTCTACTCAGTCGCCTGCGTCTCGGACTGCTGACGCTGGTATGGGACCACGTCCAAGGGCAGTCCCTGTTTGTCGTAGATGAAGCGGGGGATGCCCGGAAGTCGCAGAGCCTTGGCGCACAGGGCATTGTGAGTCTCGTGCCACTCGTACATAAACCGGTCCGCCTCTGCCTCGCCTTGGAAGTGCCTCCGCAGTTGGTACTCCGTCGAGAAGACTGCCTTCTTCAGGTCGTCTCGCTCCGCCAGGGTGGATAGGCATAAATTCACGAGCCTCGCCTCGCTAGCCTTCACTTGCTCCCTCAGAATGCACTCCACTGTGGTGCGCCAGTGGCGGTACTGCCGGGCAAGTTGTTCGACAGTCTCGCCCCTAAGCCACGCCTGGTAGATCTCCTCTTTTTCCTTTTGCTTCTGCATGATTCTCCTCTCTAAGATGATGTCCTTTGACAACATGTAGGGACGTGCGCCACTTGAGGACAACCGGTGACCACCGCAATGCGGGCACGCCCACAGGTGGCCTTCTATCGGTGCTATCCTTGCTGGTGTCTGGTGAATCCCTCTGCCTCAAACCGCTTCAACAAGCCCGCGATCACCATCGCCCGTCCACCGTCCAGGCAACGACAAGCCCATCGGGATTGAGGATCCCGCAACCCGTGCTGTCGGCGCGGCGGACGGTGAAAGTGTCACGGTTCATGTCCGCTCCTCGTCAAACCGTTTTCGTCGGCCTTCGACTAAGTCCGATGCGACCAGCCACTCGATCTTCTCGGCGGTGACGAAGGCGGCGCCGCCCCCGAACAATCCGACCGCCGGCTTCGAGCAGGTGAACGCCCATGTCAGCGACCAGCAGCGGTCCGGGCGGAACCGCCCGAGGAACTGCTGGACCAGGCAGGCGACGGCGTCGACGGCGTCCGACTCACCGGAGTGGAACCAAAGGTAGCGTCCCCAGCCCCCCTGCTCGTCGTTGCCGAACTCGTATTCGAATCCCACATCCCAAGGGGATTCGACTTCTTCCTTGCCTCGCCAAGCCCGGATTCCTTTCCAGTCGGCGTCCTCGGGATCGAGGCCGGCGGGCAGGTCATGCTCGCCGTACTCACGGTCGCCGAACACGCAGACGTACTCCAACTGCCGGCGCAGCCACGCCTCCTCGTCGTCGGCAAGGTGGTCAAGCACCTCCGAAAACTGTCGGTAGCATTCGGTCATCGCTTTTGCCCTCCTGATTGTCGTCGCCCTTCGTGCCGGGGACCGGACGCCGATTCCGGCTCCACAAGGGCTGTGTAGATCTTCTGTCGAAGTTCCTTGCACCATGGCAGCGACTTGAAGCCCTCGTAGCGCATCGCCCGGAACTCGGGAAGCGTCAGCCACTTCCGCCAGACCGGGTAGAGTTCGTGACAGACGCTGTGGTGCAGTTCCCACCGCTTTTTGTCCAACCCTTTCCGGGCGAGTCGGAGCAGAACGGGGGTGACGGTCTTGGCGGCTGCCTCGACTTCGGCTTCGTCTACGGCCAACTCCTGGTCGTACCGGCCCTGAATGGCTTCCACTTCGGCGACGAAGGCGTCGATGTTCTCCTTCGGGTGCCGCTCGAAGTCCTTCCGGATGTCGGGCTTGAAATGTGCCAGCAGTTCCTTCCGCGTCAGGCGGTGCTGTTCCTGTTCGGCAGGTTGCGGTGACTCGCCGGCGCTGACCTGTTCGAGGACTTCCCGTGCCCGTTGTTCGCCTACGGCGGCCTGAAACCGCTTCGTGGCGCGGAACTCTCGACTGGTGATCGGCTTGCTCTTCATGTTCTTCTTCCTCTTGGGTCCTTCATGCCAGTTCCTGTGTGTGGTGATCGTCGTCATCGTGGCCTTCGTCGTCCTCTTCCTCGCCGTAGCCGAACTCGGAGGCGATTCGCTCGTACTCCGGATCGTCGTATTCGTAGTCCTTGCCCTGTCCCTCACCTGCCACGAAACGGGTTTCGCCGGCGAAGCACATTCCTCCCTCGAAATACGTCAGGTCGAAGATTAGGCTCGGATACTGGGCTGACATCGCCTTGATCACCGGTTCGGGCGGGCCCCACGCGGTGAGGAAGTCGATCGTCGTCACATCTTCCTGCTCTTCGACGGTCACGGTGTTCCTGCTGCCTCCGCCCACGTCCCATTTCGTCCCCCAGTGGATGTTCCGCCACCAGTACCAGGCATTGGCGGCATCCGCCTTGATAAAGTCGCTGCCGAAGTAGGATCGTTCCAGCTCCACGCGCAGCTCGGCGATCTCCTGGTCGGTGAACGGATCGGGCGTCGGCAGGATCCGGTTGAAGACCCCTTGCCCGTCCGTCCACAGTTGCGTCAGCCACCGGCGATCCTCTGCCGGCCCAGTAACCTTCAAGATGTTCTCACACCAATTTGGCATTACCACTCCTCCTTACTCGGTTGAGAAGAGCAATCGTCGGGAGATACCATTCGTTCCGATTGCGTCACGCGCTTTATGACCGTTCGACTCCGTCGGGCTCAGCAGGCCCGCGATAAACGATCTCGTGGCAGCCTCCCTTCACCACCACGACGAATACACGACCTCCTTGCCCTGACGCACCGCTTCAAGGCACTTCTCCAAAATGGCGAGATCTTCCTGCCGCTGCTCCTCCGTGTGGTCGCTCTCGCCGAAGAAGAAGCCACTGGTTTCCGGCAGCGCATCTCTGCGGA
>CAZTPX010000321.1:0-6710 GCA_964615095.1 uncultured Planctomycetaceae bacterium
TTACTTGGGCTTCGCCGCGGCTTTCTCGCTCGGCTTCTTACTTTCGAAGTGGGCTTTTATGGCCGCCACGTCTTCGGGTCCGAAAACACGACGACCCGAGATTCTTAAACGAGGTTCTGGCACCAAGCCGTGGCACAGCAGGTACTCCACGCGATAAGCTTTTACGCCCAGTAGGGCTGCAACGTCCTTCAAGCTCATTTGTTGTTCCATGGGATTTTCCTCCAAGGGTTCCGCCACGGTGCGCGTGGCGATAGGGTGATTGCCGCGAAGTGCGGCGGAAGTAGAAAAACGACCGAGATGGCGGAAAGGGCCGCCTAAGGTCAAGTAGAAAAGGAAGAAGTCGGAAGGTTATGCCCGTGGTCACACGAGGCAGCTTATATCATACGATTTCTGTGGTCGCAGCGCAAGGGCCAGTCCGAGAAGTTTCCATGGTGGCTGCGGGCTTCTTGGACACTCGCCTGGGGCGCTGGCCACGCCACCAAGTCCCGGAGGTAGTCCTGCGTGGAGAAGGCCACCAGAAGGGCGCTGGAGCGCTCGGGAGGGCGATTGGAGGCGGTCAAAGGAGGCCGCCGGGGCAGGCAACTACCGGTTGCTATCGGCCCCACTGCGTTCGACTGGGGCCCGAATCCCACCCGATCCTAAGATTGAGCATTTCGGTAGCTTCGTTCCTAGCGTCTCAATCCCCACACTCGTGACGTTGGTGTGAAACACATCAAGCTGTCTTAGGCTCTTCAAACTGGCCAGGTGTTGCAGACCCGCGTCTGTGACTAAAGTGCCTGGGAGTTTCAGCTCATTGAGCTTCCGCAATTCTCCGAGCGTCATAAGGGACTTATCGGTAATCTTCGTTTCGGACAAATACAACGCCCGGAGTTCCTTCCATTCCACCATGTAGCTTATCCCCTCGTCAGTTACACTGGTATTGTAGAGATTCACCCACTGCAACTTCGTCAGTTTCTGAAGGTGCTTGAGCCCGGCATCTGTTATTCGAGGGTTCATCGCTAGGTTTAGGTGTTCAATCTCCACAAGCCCCGCCAGGTGCTTGAGGCCCTCAGCCGAAATCCTACTCTGCTGGAGGTCCAATATCTTGAGATGCTTGACCGCCGCAATGTGCCCAAGTCCCGCGTCGGTTATTCCGGGGCCCATTAAACAAATTGCCACAAGGTGGGATGTGTCCTCACCTGCGAGGACCGATCGCAGTTTCTCATCAGTTGTCCCGTCACCCGGCGCAATCGGCACCGAGATCGAAACTATACGATGGTCTCTATCTCGCCTTACAGGAGCCGGCCCCTGTGGAGGTGTGGCCAGCGCGGTCTGCTCCAGGACGGACAAACTTACAAGGCCCAAGAGAGCCGCCAGGACGTAATTTCGCGATCGCCTCATTTATTGCTCCCTCCGAATCGCCGCAACCTCCTAGTGAATAATTCGCCGATCGCGATGAGTTTTATTCCACGTTAGGAGCTATGCTGGTCGCTCTGCCGCCGCTTTCCTGCCCCGCACCGCCCCGACCAGCAGCGTGCCGACCGACAGCAGCCACACGGCCAGGGCGGCGATGTTGGGCCAGTTGGGGCGTCGCTCACAATCGTCGAAGAGCACCCGAGAGCCGATTTCGCCCGCCTTGCAACCGCCGACTTGCAGTATCTTCCGGAGGTCGTCATTTGAAAGCCCTTCAGTGTTAAGCACACGTACGCTTCCGTCGGCCATCGCCACATGGATGCCAGGCACATCGTAATACGTGAAGAACAAATCCTCGCGGCGGCCGCCAGGATGAACCGGCGCAAGCATCGCGGACAACTTGGGATCGTCCAGCGACAGGTCGCGTGGTTCTGACCACAGAATGCCCGAGTCCTTTACCTCGACAAGCATGATAGTGTTGGCGGCCTCCCTCGCTAAATCGACATCGTCTAGTTTCCTCGACTTTTCACCGGGCCAAGCGGCGTTAGTTCCCACCACGGCTAAGTAACTTGTCCGCCACTCTCCCGACCTGTGCGCGTGAAGGGCGTCAGAGCACACTAGATTTAGGTTGGCCAAGGCCGTTAGTTTCCTGTTCTTCGGCCCGTCCCAAGGTTCAGCATAGTCGTAGGCGTCCTGATTAAGGGGATCGACGAGTACCCGCCAACTATGAATCGGTTTGCCATTCTTGTCTGCAATGAAAGCCGGCGGCAAGCCGCCGTGATGGCCGCAATAGAGCCGTAAGTCTGCATCGATTCCGCGCAGGTTGTCTGCGCAGAATCTGCGGTTGCCGTTCTCACGATCGACTTTGCCAAGCGGCAGCAGCAGCGCAGCCAGGACCAGCAGGCAGATTATAATGGCGGCAAGACGCCCCCACGACCACAAAGGCTCGGCTTCGCGAACGTAGATTGCCAATCCCACAGTAAGGAGGAACACAAGAATTCCCCACCCACCGAACACCGCCAGCGACGACCCCAGCACCACGAACAAGAGCAGCAGGGTCCGCAAGGTGAATTGGAAGGGCGGGCGGAGCGGCGGTGGAGCAGGTTGGGGTTCTGGGTCGGTCATGTGTGGATGCAGGCTAAAACCCAAGCTCCATGCGTGCTTTGCAGGCGTACATGACCAGCGGCGTGGTTAGTAGCAAAGTCCATCCCGCGAGCTTTACCATGATCCCGGGTGTCGGCAGGTTGAGCCGCCAGCCACTGGAAAAGCTGCCGAATTCGTCCCCATACCAAATGGCCCTTAAAGGCAGCACCATGTACGCAACCGCGTAGAGCACCATGGATGCAGGTCGCAGCAATAATGCATAGGCGCAGATCGCGGCGACAAACGCCAGCGATACCCATCGTTCAGCATTCATTGGCCGTACCTCCGCCCCTTTGGACTACCCAGCGTCTTGCCTCTATTCTACCGCGCCGCAACACCCTGCACCACAAGGGCCACCGCCGACAATCCCAGCACCCAACCCCGCCTCACCGGCAACCTTCGTGCGGCGGGCAAAGGCCGGAACGCGGGCGTGCAGGGGCCTCGCTCAGGTCCCCATGCTGGTAGGGCCGCTGGGGGCGCGGTATACTTGCGGGCATGGACACGCCTGAAAAACGTCGCTGGTATTGCCCCACGCCGGGTTGGCTGTTCTTCGGCTTGCTGGTCGTGGAGGGGCTGCTGTGGCTGTCTGAAAGATATCGGTGGTTCTGGTTCAATGAAAAGAAGGGCTGGACAGTCCTGATCGCGGTGGCGGTCGTCGGCGGAGCGATGCTGGTCATGCTGCTGTGGTTCATCGTGGCCCTGGTTCTTCGATGGCGGTTCCAGTTCAGTATCCGCTCCCTTTTGATCCTGGTCGTTGTCGTCGCCATTCCGTGCAGTTGGTTGGGGGCTAGTTTACGAGAGGCGAGGAGAGAGCGGGAAGCTGCGGCGGCACTTGATAAACTGTACGAGTCCGTGTGGTGGTCCGAGCCTTCAGGACCCGATTGGCTGCGGGACCTGTTTGGGGATGGCTTCCTTTCGCACGTTGATGGCGTGGCACCGTACGGCCAAGACGTGATTGACGATTCCCGATTGACCGACGCTGTCCTTGAGAATCTCAAGGACTTGTCGCAACTGCGCTGTTTGAGCCTTAACTATACCGAAGTCACGGACACCGGGTTGGAGAACCTCAAGGGGCTGAAGCAGCTTGAGGATTTAGGCATTCGCGAAACCAGAATCACGGACGCCGGGCTGAAGAATCTTAAAGGCTTGTTGCAACTCCAACGGTTAGATCTTTGCGAAACGAAGGTCACGGACGCCGGGCTTGAGTACCTCAAGAGGCTGAACCGACTTCAAAAGTTGAGCCTTCACGACACCAAGGTCACGGACGACGGCGTGAAGAAACTTCAGAAGGCATTGCCGAACTGCAAGATACTTCGCTGATAACCTGCGTCTCTCCTCACTAGGCTCCCTCGCAACCCGCCACGGCATCAGCGGCTGCCGGATGCCAAGGGCGGCGAGAGCATCGTCGCACAATCCCACTAGGACCCAGGCACGTCGCCGCACCGATTTTGCCGGGGCCCTGGATTTGGCAGGCCGGGTGGCGGGGAGTGCGGGGCGCTTTGGGGGCTGGGCGGAGCGTTGCTCCCATCGCGGAGCAGCCCGATTACGGACAAAATGTCCGTGATCGAGGATAGGCTGGGGGCCGAAACCGGCTCTCCGGCGACTGCCGCCCAGCGGAGAAGGCTTGCGGGAAGGGCCACGAGGCATCCCTCATGAAATCACGCTATTTACGTCCCTGCGCATCAACCACATTGAGTTTGACGTACTCCTTCTGTTTCCACATTGCCCAACGCTTGGCGAACTCCAATTGCCGCTTTGGCTCAAGGGGAGTGGGAGAGGACAAGTTGAAGTTCCAGGTAGTCCCTGTGCCGCAACCGCCGCTCCATTCGCCTGGCGTGCCTCCCCACACGCTCCAACCACTCTCGCGGACGTCACAGCTTCCGAGCACACCCGATTCGTCACGCGGGTCGTTTGTATGGGTGATGCTTGCCAGCAGCGCTAGGAGCCAGGCTCGTTGGACGGGCGCCACCTTCTCGTCCACTGCCGCGTCGATCATGGCAGGCACAGCCTTCCAGCCCATTGTGAGAAGCTTGCCCGGTGGCGAATCGGGCTTGATGAAATCGTACACGCCCTTATTGTAGTCGCCTTCGACGAACTTGATCGGCCCCTTGGCGGGCAACTCGGAAATGCTTTTTCGGATCGCGTTTAATTCCGCGCGCGTCGCCTCAACGGCGATAGGCTCAACAGTAAGTTCGATCGGCAGCGAAACGCTAACAATCAGTCCTGCGACGTTGTCGCAATCGGCGATCGTGACGTGATCGTGGTAAAGAACCCGCATTTTGTATTTGCCGGGCGCTTCGATGCGGACGAAGCTGGCGATATTCAATTCGGTCGCCCAGGACTCGCCGTATTGAAGTGTCGACTCTCCATAGATTCCCCCGCCCTCAAAATCTAACCGCGAACGCTGCGGCAACACGTGTCCCTGTGGATCGGTGACCTCCAATCGCCAACGGGCCTGGCGTCCGCTACGGTAGTCGCCCCCGTCCGTGAACTGGACTTCGGCGCGGTTGACATCCAGGTTGGTCAGCAGCACGAACAGACTGGCCGCGTGTCCCAGGTAGCACGAACGCGTGCGCTTGCCGGCTACCAGGATCACCAGCGGATCGGGCTTGCCCTCCAGGCGACGTATCGCCGTAAGCCATTCGACACTCGGATGCCTGGCTACCTCGCCCCGTGGACCCTCGTCTTTGACAGAGTCGCGTGTGGCTTTCAGCAGCGACTCGCGTTCCTCCTCCCACCGGCCCGCGACGAACCGGCTCCACTCCTTGCCGCCACGGCGAATCGCCTCACAAAGGAACAGATCCAATCTCGGCCCCTTAGCGCCGCGCATGGCGCCGCGCAACTCCGCGTCACTCAGGGCGCGCATTGCGTCGAAGACCTCCTTCGCCGCCGGGGATTTCTCCACCCCGAACGAGAAGTAATCAGATGGCACGCATTTCAGAAGCGACGCGAGTCGTTCGGTGGGGTTCGTCACCTCGGCCTCCGCCGCACCAAGCCCACCCGCACGTAGCGCAAACGCAACAAGGCATAATACCCATCGTAAGACCCGACTTTGGCTAATCACGACAATCTCCTTCTGCGATATCTTTGCACGCACGAAACCAACCGGTTCATAGTTCGGCCTGAAAATGGTTCTGACATGCCGCAGATTCATTGTATCATCCTCAGCCCTCTATCGTCGGGCGGGCACTCGGCCTACCGATCGCTACCTAAACCCGGTCCTCAGCCTTCCCTTCCCCTTCCTTCGCCTCCAAGTACGCCTCCGCCCCCTGGCGCATACCGCTTGGCCATTTTCACAGGCCGGCCCTGGCCTCGGCAAAGAGAGCGCCGGCTGCGCATGGCGGCGGCAGCACCAAGGGGCGTCGCCCTTCAACGGAGATTCTTGCCCGTGGCAAGAATTGACCCGGCGGCCTATTCTGAGGCGCACGGCTGCTTGGTTCGTTTGCAGTCGGCCCACGTCCTACCGGTGTGGATGTTCACCTTCAAGGGCACCGTGAAGCCTGGGGGCCGCGTTTCCATGGCGTTACGCACGACGCGGCTGGTCTCTTCGACCAGCGCCTGCGGGACCTCGCAAAGTACCGAGTCATGGACGGGCAACAGCATCCTCACGTCGTCGGGTAACCTGTCGTGCAGGCGGACCAACGCCAGCTTCATCAGGTCGGCGGCGGTGCCCTGGATGATCGTGTTTACGGCATGGCGACGGGCTTCTGCGGCAAGGGCCTCGCTGGCGGAGTAGATGTTGGGCAACGAGCGGCGGCGGCCGTAGAGCGCGCGGACTTCGCCGGCATTGGAAGCTTGCTGATGCACGCTGGCGATCCAGGCGGTGACACTAGGGTAGGCTGCGGCGTGTGCGGCCAGCAGTTCCTCGGCACGTTGCATGGTCACGCCCAGTTCGTCGGCGAGCCCGAAGGCGGTCTGCCCGTAGACGATGCCGAAGTTCAAGGTCTTACCAAGCTGGCGTTGCTGGTCGGTCACGTCGGCTTCGACAATACCCAGCACACCGGCGGCCGTGCGCACATGCAGGTCGATGTCGTGCTGGAAGGCGTGGAGGAGGGCGGGGTCCTGGGAGAAGTGGGCCAGGACACGAAGTTCCATTTGCGAAAAGTCGCTTTCGAGTAGAACGCAGCCAGGCGCAGCTTCGATGGCCCTGCGGACGCGACGATCGAGGGCCTGCA
>CAZTPX010000322.1:0-6669 GCA_964615095.1 uncultured Planctomycetaceae bacterium
AGTTTCGCAGTTTTACCCAAACAATGCAATATCAACTTAGCGCTGTAGTACTAAGGCGGAGGCCATGTCGTGGGCAACGAAACGACGTCCGAATCGGCCAGGCAGTGGCATATCGTTAGTCGCTGGCACGAATATGAAGGCGAGGCGCGGGCGAACCTGCTCCGCATCGCGGGGATCGGCGTTTTTTACGTCATTGAGTTGCTCAACTACCACGGCTTGCGACTCGGCCCGATCGAAATCCCGGCCATCGTCTCCAAGCCGTTGCATCAGGTCATTACCGGGCTGGCGCTGGCCTGGGCGCTGACGGGCATGGCCGTACTGCTGTGCCAGAAGCACCAGATTTTCCCCGCCGGGCTGATCGGCGTCGCGAAGCGGTCCGTCGCGGCGACGGCGGAAGGGGTTCCCCTCAGCCGGCAGCAGAAGATCGGCGTTTTCTTCCGCTGGGTCGGTGTCACGGGCATCGTGCTGACGATTATCACGGTGGTTGTCGTAGTGGTTATTTTTGTGGGCTTGCTCATCATGTGTTCCAACACGAACTTCCATTGATTTTCGGCCATGAGCACTCCATCAGATCCGCAGCCCCGATTCACCGAGACGTACCAGTCCCCGTCCCCGCCTCCGCCGTTTCAATTCGGCATTTCATCGATGCTGCTGATCACCACGCTGGCTGCCGTGGTCATGAGCGTAAGCGTGATGGCGCCGGGCATCGGCATCGCGCTGGCCGTCGTCGCCACGCCGGCCCTGGTGCGGACCTATATGCTCACTCGCCACAGGCGCGACAGCGACAAGCCCGTCGCGGCGGGGGAGAAGATTGTGCTCTTCATGATGTGCCTGGGAATCGCCACGCTCATTGCCCTGGCCGCGGGGGCGGCGTTCTTTGTCACGTGTTTCTTCGGTTTCGGGGTTACCTCCGCTGGCATAGGCAAGGGCAGTCTCGATGCGGGCGTGACGATTGGCGTTATCCTGGGGACAATTGCCGGGCTGGTCGTATTGATTGTGCTCCTGGTCAAATGGCTTAGGCGGCCAGCCAAGAAAATAGAAGTACCCAAGAGCCTGGACGTCACTACCTGGCTGGACACGCCGCCTGAGGGCGATCCATGAACTGGACCTACGCAGCCATCATGTTGGCGGCCTGGGCGACGGCGTTTGGCCTTTTGCTCCTGACGCGACAACCGTTGGGCGTCGATCGTCGCGGGTTGGCCGCGATCGCCTTGGGCGCGTTCTGCGGCGGCATGATCGGGGCCAAGCTGCCCTTCGTGCTGGCCGACTGGCCGGGCTTCCTCAGTGGCAGGGCCTGGTTCGACGACGGCAAGACGATCGTTTCCGGCCTGCTGGGCGGCTACTTCGGGGCGATGGTCACCGAGTGGGCGCTGGGCATCCAGGGCCTGGCCTGCGATGTGTTGGCCGCTCCGCTGGCAGCGGGCATCGGCATCGGACGGCTGGCTTGCTTTCACGCCGGCTGCTGTTACGGCACTCCCACTTCGCTGCCCTGGGGCGTGAATTTCGGCGACGGCCAATTGCGGCATCCTACACAGCTCTACGAATCGGCCTTCCATCTGCTGGCGGCAGTCGTGCTTGTTCAACTTCAGCGACGGCAGATGTTCCGCGGGCAGTTGATTCGCGTCTATTTCGTGGCCTACTTCATCTTTCGGTTCGCCACGGAATTCATCCGTCCCGAGCCGCGGATCTATTTCGGGCTGACCGGCTACCAGGTGGCGACGCTGGTGTTGGCCCCGTTCTTCGCCTTGTGGTGCTGTCCCGGGGCGCGGCCGCAGTGGTTTCGCCTGCGGCGGAGGCCGCCGCGGAAGTTCCACGACAAAGGGCCGGGCGACCATCTGCTGAAACCGACCCGCACGCTTTGCCCCAAGTGCCTGAAACCGGCGGCGGGGGCGACCTTCGAACGCGGCGGCCAGGTGTACCTGCGGCACCAATGCGCAGAACACGGCACGATCGACGCCCTGGTCTGTTCCCAGCGGCGGCACTACTACCTGCGCGACGAAGTGCCGCACCCGCCGCCGGCGGCGGACAAGTGTTGCAGCCCCGCGCCGGGCCATCCGTCATGTATCGGCCTGGTCGAGATAACGCGTGCCTGCAATTTGTGCTGCCCGGTCTGCTATGCCCAAAGTCCCGGCGGCGAACATCGCGAGGCGGCCTCCGTCCTGGCCGACGTGGAGGCCTTTCTTGCGGCGCGGGGACCCTTGGACGTGTTGCAACTCAGCGGCGGTGAGCCGCTGTTGCACCCGCAATTGCTGGAGATCATCGACAAGTGCCGGCAGTTGCCAATCCAGTACGTCATGATCAACACCAACGGCCGGGAACTGGTCCGCGACCCCGCCTTGGCCGCGGAGCTTGCCCGGCGGAAACCGCGGCTGGAGTTGAACTTGCAGCTCGACGGATTGGACGCGGCCAGCCATGTGGCCCTGCGGGGCGCCGACCTCGTGGCCGAAAAACACGCCGCGCTGGCCCGCGTGACCGAGCACGAGTTGCCCACGACGCTGGTCTGTACGGTCGTGCAAGGTGTGAACGATAGCGAACTGGGGCCGCTGGTGCGGCTTGGGCTGCAATCGCCCATTATCCGCGGCATTACCTTTCAGCCGGCCACGTGGGTTGGCCGCTTCCAGCCGGAAATCGATCCCATGCAGCGGACCACGCTGGCCGATGTCGTCCGCCTGCTGGTGCAACAGAGCGGCGGACTCCTGGCCGCGGAGGATTTCAACCCGCTGCCATGTTCCGATCCGAATTGCTGCAGCTTTACCTACGTGGCGCGACGGAAGCCGATGATACCGCTGACGCGGATCGTGAAGTACGAAGACCATGTCGAGCAGTTGGCCGACCGGATCGCTTTCGACATGGGGCATGCCAGGCAGTGTTGCGGCGGCAACTGGAACATGGCCGATTTCTTCCGCATCGTCATCAAGCCTTTCATGGACGCCTATTCTTACGATCAGGACCGCATCGACGAATGCTGCGTACACGTTATCGACCAGGGTGGCCGGGCCGTGTCGTTTTGCCAGTTCAACACGCTGGAGCGGCGATAAGAGCGTCCGGAAGAAATGACGAAGTGCTGCGTTGTGGAGGGTCGCTGGGGCATAGCGCGTAGGGTGGGACCAGTAAACCGGGGCTCTGCTGGGCCTGCGGTCGCGGTCCATCGTTTTTCGGCGGTTGATCCACGAATCGGAGGTTGTCAGGTTTGCGCAGACCCACCAAAGCTCTTTTGTTTCGGGTCATGACGCACGGGCGTTTACGCCCGTTGGTCGCCGCAGGCGGTAGTAGGCCCGGCATTTATGCCGGGTTTGCGGCAGGCTACAATCGGCGTTTGTTGAGTTATGTTTCCCGTTGTCAGGCCCGTTTACGGGCCTCCTTTCCCCAGGAACCTGCCATGAGTCGAAACTACTATTCCGAAATCAATCTGCACTTTACGTGGCACTACAAGGACAGTTCGCCTATGCTCACTCCCCAGATCGAGTCGGTGACGCATCGAATCATCAAGGAACGCCTGATCAAGACCCCCGATGTTTTCGTCCATGAGATCGGCGGGACGGATACCCACGTCCACGTGGCCGTTACGATTCCGCCGACCCTGACCATCAGCATCTTCGTTGGCCAAGTCAAAGGCGCGTCGTCGCACGACGTGAATCAGCATTTCGCAATGCGAGGGAAGGTACTTGAATGGCAGGCTGGCTACGGTGTGGTGAGTTTTG
Source organism: uncultured Planctomycetaceae bacterium (assembly GCA_964615095.1). Lineage (GTDB taxonomy): Bacteria > Planctomycetota > Planctomycetia > Pirellulales > Thermoguttaceae > JANXQG01. Next base: position 3,702 of record CAZTPX010000322.1, read on the forward strand.
GAACGAAGGATTTGCCCTGGGTGACGCAGTACATTAAGAACCAGCGCGACCATCACGCAAGCGAGAAGATTTTCGATCGACTCGAACGAATAACGGAAATGGAGACCGTTGTCCTGGCCGGGAACCCCGTAAACGGGGTTGACATGGCGTTGCAACGGGACAGCAATTCCGCGCCCTTCGGTTAACCCGGCATGAATGCCGGGCCTACTACCGGCTGAAGCCGAGAACGGGCGTAAACGCCCGTGCGTCGCGTGCTGTCCCGGAACACAAATGACGCAAACAGAACATATAATCTCCCTCACGTCATCCACCCTTTGCACAGGCCAGTCCCACCCTACAGCTGCGCGCAAGCCTCCGGGAATCACGCGAAGCTATTTAGCTTGGCCCCCATCCTCTTTCTTCCTTGCCTTCCCCATCAGGCCCGCGGATGAAACTTGCGGTGAACGGCCTTCAACCGCGTCGGATCGACGTGGGTGTAGATCTGTGTCGTGGCAATGCTGGCGTGGCCCAGCATCTCTTGTACCTGCCGCAGGTCAGCGCCGCCGGCAAGCATGTGCGTGGCAAAACTGTGCCGCATTGTGTGCGGACCGATCTCCGGCGGCGCGCCCGCGCGAATGGCATAGCGTTTCATCAACTCCCAGATCCGCTCGCGCCGCAGGCGGCGGCCGCGATACGAGAGCAAGACCCACTGCGGCGGCGGCGAAACATGCGCCGCCAGCGGGCCGCGCTCGTGTTCCAAATACGCCCGCACGGCCGCCGCGGCTCTTGCCCCCAACGGCACCATCCGCTGCTTGTCGCCCTTGCCGCGGCAAATACAGTAGCCTTCTTCCAAATGCATGTCCGGCAGTTTCAGGTTCGAGAGCTCCGATGCCCGGCAACCGGTTGCGTACAACAGTTCCAATAGTGTCCGGTCCCGCCGCCAGCAGGGATCGCCGGGCTTGGGCGTCTCAAAAAGGCGGTTGACCTGAGCGATCGATAGGACCTTCGGCACGCGCTCCCACAATTTCTGGCTGCCCAGCAGTTCCGCCTGGCTCTCTACCAAGACGCCTTCGAGTTGCAGGTAGCGGAAAAAGACCCGCAACGAGGCGATATGCCGGGCGATGCTCGTAGGACTGAGCTTTCGCTCGTGCAGCCAGTTGACGTAATCGGCCAGTTCGCGTATGGTCAGGGCCGGAATCGTGCGGGCCCGCAGCCATTGGAAAAACCGTGCCGTATCGCGACGGTAGGCGGCAATCGTGTTTTCGGCCAGATGACATTCGCCTGCGACATAGGCAATGAACGATTCCAGATACGATGTCGAGATCGTTACCGGTGATGGAGGACGGGGACGCAGCGGTTTCTTGGGAACGATGGCCATGATTGAAAGATTCGACCCGGGAAAGGCGAAATCTTCACGGGGAGCATGCGAATAAAGCGCTCGTACGACCGACTTCCGGCGAAAATACCGCAATTTCCGAAAGCAACCGGCATTACGCCGGCATGGAAGATCGTCACACCAACCCGAAACGCAAGCGAAGACTCCTCGCTTGCGCTTCGGGTTGGTATTTGTTGCCGGGCCAATACTTCGAGCACGGTCCCTTCTCAGAAACCCTAATTGTGGCACGCCATTGACATAAGTCATTCTAATGTTAACATTGAAGGATGTACGTCCATTGCGACCCAAGAACTAAAAGTCGTTCCATGATGCGTAGCGCCCCAACGGCACAAGGCTTATACGATCCCCAATTCGAGCACGACGCCTGCGGTATCGGCGCCGTAGTAGACATTTCGGGCACGAAGAGCCACAAGATTGTCGAGCACGCCAAGCAGATTCTTTTGAATTTGCAACACCGGGGCGCTTCGGGGGCCGACGAATCGACGGGCGACGGGGCGGGGATCCTCATGCAGATCCCGCACGCGTTTTTCGCGGCGGCGGCCGACCAACTGAAGTTCGAATTGCCGCTCGCCGGGCATTACGGCGCCGGCAGCCTTTTCTTGCCCCACGACGCGGCGGTCCGCGGCACGTGCGAGGAGGTGCTTGCCCAATCGCTGGAAAGCGAGGGCCTACAAGTGCTCGGCTGGCGCGACGTGCCTTGCGACAATCGCACCTTGGGCGAGATCGCTCGCAGTGCCGAGCCTTTTATCCGCCAGATCTTTGTCGGCGGCAACGGCCTCTGTGACGAGCAACTTGAGCGGCGGCTGTTCCGTGCCCGCAAGCGGGCCGAGCGGCGGGCACGGGTCGATCTGGGGATCACGCCCGAGGCCTTTTACATTCCCTCGCTGTCGTGCAAAACGATTGTTTACAAGGGAATGTTCCTTGCGCCGCAACTGTTCGACTACTATCCCGATCTGGCCGATCCCGAGATGATGACGGCCCTGGCGGTGGTCCACCAGCGGTACAGCACGAACACCTTTCCAAGCTGGCGGTTGGCGCAGCCTTTCCGCATGATTGCCCACAACGGCGAGATCAACACGCTGCGCGGAAACCTCAATCGGCTGAAGGGCTATGAAAAGACCATGGCCTGCCCCGCCTTGGGCCAGGACCTGTCCAACTTGTTCCCTATCGTCGAGCCTGGCGGCAGCGATTCCGCCTGCTTCGACAACTGCATGGAGTTGCTTGTCCGCGCCGGCCGTTCGGCCCCGCACGCGCTGATGATGATGATCCCCGAGGCGTTCGGGCCTGGCTATCATATTTCGCTGGACAAGCAGGCGTTTTATGAATACCACGGGGCCATCCTGGAGCCTTGGGACGGGCCGGCGGCGATGGTCTTTACCGACGGCCGGCTGGTAGGCGGCACGCTGGACCGCAACGGCCTCCGTCCCAGCCGCTACGTCGTCACCACCGAAGGCCTCGTCGTGCTGGCCAGCGAGGTGGGCGTGATCGAGTTTCCGCCGGAGCAGATCAATCGCAAGGGCCGCTTGCAGCCGGGCCGCATGTTCCTGGTCGATACCGAGGAAGGCCGCATCGTCGAAGACAATGAAATCAAGG
>CAZTPX010000323.1:0-6649 GCA_964615095.1 uncultured Planctomycetaceae bacterium
GCGATGAAGTCCTTCGCCAAGTAGTGCTTGCCTCCCCACCATTTCAGGGGCTGAATAATCTCCATGTCGTTTTCCTTTCCGTTGCCAGGAACCGATTATACATCGTCGTCTTTGCCATGCACAGGATGGGTCAAAGAAGCACGGAAGCCAGCCCCGTGATGATAAACGGTCCCGCCATACACGCCAAACCACAGCCGATGGAGATTGACTCGATTGCTTCGCAACATCGGACACCACTTGACACCATGGCGTTCCAGTTGACTAAGCAAGTTGCCCCCTACATCGGTTGTCGAATTACTTGATTGGCATTTGGCTGACGCGCCAGGCCTGCAACTTGACTGGTCACTTTTCGCCAGGAAGCGCGGTCAGCAACGTTGCCAGGGCCTGTTCGTAGTGCTTCCACCTTCCCACCGACGTCCCAAATATTGGCTGGCGCACCTGGACGGCACTGGCCGTGCTCACCGGCCGCTTCGCCCGATGGAACTCCAGGCAACGGGGATCCCATTCCAGCCCACACCAGGCCACGAGCTTCCGGGCCACGCCTTCCAAGTCGGCCACCGTCTCCTCGTAGTCGACTTCCAACAGGGGCACCGGCAAGACCTTCCGCCAGTGCTCCATAATCCGCCAGTACTCGTGAAACCGTGAAGCAATGTGCTGCTGATCGTTGGCCCAGCGAATTTCCGGGAAATGCGTCATCCAACAGGAAACGGCCACGTCGCGCAAGTCGCGGCGGCAATGAATGAACCGCCCCCGGGGAAACAGGCTCGTCAACAGACCTAGCAACAAATAGTTGTCCGGCATCTTGTCCACGATGCGGACGGCCGTGGGATTCAATGCGCGAAGTCTCTCCAAGTGCCGGGAAGCGAGACGCTGGGCTGTCTTGCGATCCAACTGCTGAAGGCGCTCGATGGAGTCTCCGCCTTCTCCGCCGAGCGCGACCATGCTGTCCCTGGCTAGATGGATCTCCCCCGCTCCGAAGACCTGGGAATGGCTGGCCAGAATTTGCTCGATGAGCGTCGTGCCGGACCGCGGCAGCCCCACGACGAACACCGGGAGTTCGCTTTCCAATCCAAAGCCGCAGACGCGCTCGAAGAGATCCGGCGTGCAAGCTGCGATCATCTGGGATACGAGAGACTCGTACTCTTGCTGGTCATACTCCCGGCAGCGCGTGCGCAACTCGGACAGCCGCAGGTCGTTGCCCCGCGCGAGGTGCTCAGCGGCTTCAGTGTAGTCGCCCCGCGCGTCCAGGACTTGGGCCAGGCCGAAGTGCAACAACGATCGTTGTGCGTCCGTCAACTCCCCTTGCTCGCCGGAGGCAGAACCCTGCTCCAGCAAACGGCGCTGCGCAAGCAGATCCTCTTCCGGGAGTTTGCCGCCCAAAAGTTTCGCCAACTTGTAGTGCGCGAAGCCAAATCGGGAATTTTTTCGCAACGCGGCCCGGAAGCAGTCCTCCGCGCCCGGAAGATCGCCTATCTCCTCCAGAGCGCTGCCCAGATTGGCGTGGGCCTCGGCAAAGTCCGGCTTCAGCTCGAGTGCCCGGCGGCAGCAGGAGATCGCTTCGGAAATCCTATGCAAGGCACGATACGCTTCTCCCAAGTTGTTATGAAAGACAGCTTCCCTACCTTTCAACAGGATCGCCCGTCCAATGTAATCGACAGCAACCTCATGCTTGCCCGCTTGATCCGCAATCACGCCGAGGAGATGCCACGCATCGGCTTGATCCGGCACGACCGCAAGAACCTGCCGGTAGATTTGCTCGGCAGCTTGCAAGCGGCCGGCTTGATGGTGCTGGACCGCGATCGCCAGCGATTCCGGAATCGTTGCCATAAATTACGATTGTAGTCCGGATTGCCGTTGTGTTGCAAGAAAAGCGCGAAGCTTTTGGCGGCAAAACAATTCTGGCCCCATTACGGTGCATCAATGTGTCATTTCAAATATGGTCCTTTAATACCGCGTATGATCGGCATTTTTCAACCACAGCGCGATTTCGGTGCCGAAGTTGTACATAAAACGCGTACCACTTGAGCGGCCAGCAAGGTACTTCGACGGCAAGTAATTGACGCGCTCACGACAATTGTGACCTATGCTTTTGCATACCCTACTTCTGCTCGCGAAGCCTCAACAAACCAGGCGCGAGAGTACAAATCGATCTGCCGTCACCACGGCGGCCAGCCCAAACCATGACAGCACTTGTTGAACATGCAGCGGTCCCCCAAGACTTGATGCCTATCGCTCTGGGCACGCTTCGCGCTTCCAGCATGCTTGCCTTTGACCTCTATTTGCCCAGTGACCGTTCGCCCCAACCGGTGCTCTACCGGCGGCGGAGCCACTCTTTTGCGCAGGCCGATCTCGATTGCCTTATGGAGCGCGGCGTATGTACGCTATATATCGCTTCAAGCGACGCCGAGTTCTATCGCGAGCACCTTCGGGAGGAGATCCTCAAGAATGAGGACATCCCGGCGGTGGCCCGGTATCAGGCGCTCCGCGAAGCAACGCGGGTCGTTCTCAGCGAAGCGCTCATGCACGGCAACGCCGAAAAAGCGGTCCCGGTGGCCGAGGAGTTGAGCGGGGAGATGGTGCGGACGGTCTGCGCGTCGAAGCTCATCGTCAACGAACTGCTGAAAACCATGTCGCACGATTACGGCAGTTTCAACCATGCCATGAACGTCGCCACCTACTGCCTGCTGCTGGCGCAAAAATGGGGCATATCCGACAAAACGGAACTGCTGGAGATCGGCCAAGGGGCGCTACTGCACGATATCGGCATGCAGTACATCCCGCGGCAGATCCTCGACAAGCGGGATAAGTTCACGCCGCGAGAGCGGCAAATCGTGCAACAACATACGACGCACGGCTTCCGCGAACTGTGTAAACGAGACGATATTTCCAACGGCCAATTGATGATGGTTTACGGGCATCACGAGCGCTGCGACGGCGGCGGCTATCCGATCGGGCTGATACGCGGTGAGACTCACGTTTATGCCCGGCTCTGTGCGATCGCCGACACCTATGCGGCGCTGACCAGCGACCGGCCGCACCGCCGTGCATCGCGGAAGGCCAATGTAATCGAATATCTGGATCGGCAAGCGGGCCGAGCCTTTGACGAGGAGATGACGCGATGCTGGATAGCAACAGTCACGAGCAAGACGTAAGCGAATGGATCTTTTCGCTGCCTTGCTCCATCGTCCTGCCGGCGAAGCTCCGCGAAAAGTTCGACAAATCAGGACCGGCCGCGACCATCGTCGACGACTCGCGAAGCGGAATGCGCATACACTGCCGTGGAAACAACAACCGCGCGGCCCTGGAAATCCGGCAGAATTACCCGGCCATTCGTCGCCCCCTCCAATGGCAGGCGGTTTATCTCGCTAACATCTCGAAAAAAGGCTGCGGCCTACTTCATAGCCATGTCCTCTATCCCGGCGAGTTGTTCACTCTCGTGCTGTTGACCGGCATTCGGCGCACGGTCGAGATCACTTGGTGCCGCCGGCTCGACAAACACTGCTACGAGGTCGGCGCCCGTTTTGCCGATCCAATCCCCGCCCTGGATGCAAAGGAATAATCGAAATGGCGAGTGCTGAAACGCAGACGGATGTGGAACTCGATGGCTTGCTCAACCGCCTGGTTTCGTTGGCCGACGAAGCGGGATCGGCGATCCGCGCGAAAGGGTCGCCCGAGCCGCCTGCCGATCTGCAGCAAATCCGCTCTCTGCTCCGCGACGAGGAGCTTATCACTTCGGCAAACAGTGGCCCCGCAGAACTGGAACCGCGCTTCAAAGCGGACGGCGGGTTCTTTCCCGTCGCGCCCCGCACATTCGCCGAGGCGCACGTCAGCGAAAGCCATGTCGAAACCATTATTCTGCGGCTGCTCTCACTGCGGGGGGCGTTGAAGGGCGTGGAAATCGCACAGCAAATCTTCTTTCCCTTCAGCCTCGCGGAAAAGGTCCTGCAGGCGCTCAAAACCCAACGCCTGGTAGCTCACAAAAACGCCGGTACGTTGAGCGATTTTATCTACGAGCTCACGGAAGCGGGCGCCAACAAGATCCGCCAGAACAACGCGCAAAGCACCTACTGCGGTAGCGTGCCAGTCTCGCTTAAGGACTATTCAGCCAGCGTCGCCGCACAATCGCTGAGCAAGCTGGAACCGCAGCTCGACGACCTCAGGCGGGCCTTCGCCGACATGACGCTCAGCGAGGAAATGTTCCGTCGCCTCGGGCTGGCCATCGCGGCGGGCAAGGGGCTCTTCCTTTACGGGCGACCAGGCAACGGCAAGACGAGCGTGGCCGAGCGGATCACGGCCGTTTACGGCACGAGTATCTGGATCCCGCGGGCGATCGATGTCTGGGGCGAAATCGTCCGCGTCTACGATCCCAGTTGCCACGAACAATTGCCTCTGGCCCGCGGCGAACGGATTATCGACGAGGAAAAAGTGGATCATCGTTGGGTGCGGATTCGCCGCCCCACGATCGTCGTCGGCGGCGAGCTCACGATGCAGAGCCTGGACGTGACGATCAACATGACGACGGGCGTTTCGGAAGCCCCGATCCAGATGAAGAGCAACTGCGGCACGCTGGTGATCGACGACTTTGGCCGGCAGCGGATCGCTCCGGCGGAATTGCTCAACCGCTGGATCGTGCCGTTGGAAAAGCGGATCGACTATCTCGGCCTGGCGAGCGGGCGGAAGTTCAGCGTGCCCTTCGATCAGTTCGTTGTGTTCTCGACCAACCTGGAACCAAGCGACCTCGTCGATGAGGCGTTCCTGCGGCGCATTCCCTACAAGATTGAAGTCGAGAACCCCAGCAGGGCGCAATTCTGTTCGCTGTTTCAGAAGGCCTGCAAGAAGATGGGTCTGGAACTCGATGATGCCAACTTGGAACACCTATTGGCCAGGCATTATACCGACGAAGGACGCGAGATGCGTTTTTGCCATCCCCGCGACCTGCTCAATCAGGTCGCAATTTACTGTCGTTTCTTCGGCCTGCCCCCCACGGTGACAATCGAAGCCCTTGACGTTGCGGCGGTCAATTACTTTTCCGCAACGGGCCGCTGAGGCCTCGCGACTCATGCGCCCCTCATTTCCCGTTCAAGTCCGCGGGATGGCAGCCCCAGCAGCGAGCAACGACCTTGCGACGAATTGTCATTTACCAAAGGTGGTGACTGGCTTTTGTAAGTTCGAGGATGCGGATTCAATCCGGTACAGATGGGTCTTGGTGCGGAGGAACAAGGCTTTGCCGTCGACCGCGGGCGATGCCAAGCAGCCCTCGTCGAGCTTGTTGGTCGCCAGCACTTCGCGCGTGCGGCCGGGCTTGAGCACGATGGTCTTCCCCTGTTGATTGCAGAAGTAGAGTTGGCCGTCGACGTAGATCGGCGAGGCCGCGTAAGTGCCGCCGAGACGCTCCCTCCAGACGAGCTTGCCGGTGGCGACTTCGACGCACATGGCCACGCCGCTGTCGCTGACCATGTAGAGCAGGTCGTCCACGATGATTGGCGACGCCGTTTGGGCTGCGTTCTTAACCTTCCACGCCACGCGGGTGTCGGTCACGTCGCCCTGGCCGCCGATACGGATCGCCCAGAGTTCCGTCGCGCCCAGCCCGGTGATCATCAGCGCCAGTCCTTGGCTGTAGAGCGGCCGCGGCGTAGCGGACCACGCGATGTAATGAACTTGCCAAAGCTCCCGTCCGGTGCGCGGATCGTAGGCATAAGCGGCCTTTGCGCCGGGACTGAACATCTGCGGCGCCCCGTCGATGTTGACGATCAACGGCGTACTGTGGGCCTTCCGCAAATCGCCTTCTGCCGCAAACCCCTGGAAGCCCTCCGCATCATTGAACTTGACAGATCGGTTGGTCTTCCAGACACTCGCGCCGGTGCGCTTGTTGAGCGCGATCAGATACTGCACATCGGCGCCATCCATCGTCAGGATCAGAGTGTCTTCGAAAAGGACGACCGACGACGCCGGGCCGCGAAAGTGGCGGCAGTTTACATCCGTGCGTTTCCAGAGTGTCTGAAAGGTCTTGGTGTCAAGGCAGGCCGTGCCGTAGGTTCCGAAGTGGAGGTACACGCGCCCGGGCTCGATGGCGGGCGACGGTGAGGCGTAAGTGTTGACGTTGTTACCCAACGGCTCCGGGTTCTCGCAGTGGAAGAGCCTCTGGTTGAACAGGACTTTGCCCGTGGCGGCGTCGAGACAAAGGACGAAGAAGTCGGTGCCGTCGAGCGTCGCCGTCGTCAGCCAGACCTGGTTGCCCAGCACGACGGGCGTGGACCAGCCGCGGTGCGGAATTTCGGTTCTCCAGGTGACGTTGTGGGTCTCACTCCAGTCCAACGGCAGCCCGACCGCCTGATGGCCCACATGCCCATCACTTGTTGGACCGCGAAACTCAGGCCAATCGGCCTGTACATCGGTTGACATCAAGGCCACGGCCAGCAAAGTAGTGCTAATCGCCGTCTGCAATCGGTTGTGCGCCCGCATGTTGTTCTCGAAGGTCTCAGTTTGAGGTTGTCTTTGGGTCCTATTGTATACCAATTCGCCGGGCGGTCACAGAGTGGGAGGATATGACCCAAGCAGCATGGCAACCGGCCATTCGCTGCAGAGGTGGGGACTACGAATGGCACTAGCTTAAGCAGAGGTGTCGGGCGAGGGCCTCGTTATCATTCCA
>CAZTPX010000324.1:0-6563 GCA_964615095.1 uncultured Planctomycetaceae bacterium
GCGCCAATCATTCCCTTGGCAACCTTGTTCAGCCCGCGGATGCTCGGCAGATAGTCTCCACCGATGCTTTGCACGTGGCGGCCCAATTTGCTGATTCCGCGGTAGCCGACGAAGCCGACCGCCAGCGCGATTCCGATGGCGATCCCGAACCCTGCCAGGACCTTGGTCCCGGTCTTCATTTTGGCAAACATGTTCTTTCCTTTCGGTTTGTAACGAATACAGGTGGGGTTGGCAGGCGGCTGCGTCAGCACGGAGGCTGCCTTTCCCGGAAAACAACAAGCTACGCTCTCCTAGGCCGATTGGCCCGACACGCTGACCAGTCTCTCACGTGGGGCGCCGTTGGCCCCCACGCGGAACTGGCCCACTAAGTCGCGGAGCGCCGTAGCTTGCGCTCCTAACTCTTCACTGCTGGAAGCCATCTCTTCGCTTCCCGCCGCTGCTTGCTCAGTCACTTGCGATACCCCTTGGATCGCCTTGGACACTTCCTCGGCATTGGCCGCCTGTTGCACGGTGGCCGTGGCAATCTCCGAGATCTTCGCCGCCGTTTCCTCCGCGGCCTTGATGATCTGCTTCAGCGATTCGCCCGTTTGGGCGCTCAACAGGGCCCCTTCCTCGACGCGGGTCGTCGATTCCTTGATCAGCGAAGAGATTTCGCGGGCGGCCTGGTTGCTGCGCTCGGCCAGTTTCCGCACCTCGTCGGCCACCACGGCGAATCCCATGCCGTGCTCGCCGGCGCGGGCCGCCTCGATGGCCGCATTCAAGGCCAGCAGGTTCGTCTGGCTGGCAATCTCCGAGATCACCTGGATAATCTCGCTGATCTGCTGGGAACTGGAGCGGATCTGTTCCATCGATTCGATCGACTTCTGCACCGCCTTGCCCCCCTCCTCGGCCAGTTGGTTGGCCTTCGTCGCCACCTGGGTCGACGCATTGGCGTTTTCCTTGACCGCGCTGACGCTCCGGGCCAGTTCCTCGGTCGAGGCCGTCATCTGCTCGACGCTGGCGCTCTGCGTCTGGGCACCCTGGGCCAGGGTCTGGGCGCTCTCGGCGATCGTCCGCGAGCCCTCGGCAAACTGGCTGGCGCTTTCGGTGATCTGGCCGATCGCGGAGCGGACGTTCTCCACGACCGCGTTGACCGAGTCCTTCAGCGCCCGGAAATCGCCGGCGTAGTCGCCTTCGATGGGCTTGGTAAAATCCTTGGCCGCCATGGCCTTCAGCGCTGCCGCCGCGTCGTTCATGGGACCGATCACGGCGTCCAGCGTGTCGTTGACGCCCTGGACGATCTTGCGGAAGTCGCCCCGGTGCTTCGCGGCGTCGGCCCGAGTGGCCAACTTGCCGTCCACGGCCGCCTTCGCGAGCATTACGGCGTCGGCCGACATGGCGTTCACTGCCTCGATGCACTGGTTGAGATTGTTCTTGATCTCGTTGAAGTCGCCGTTGTAGCTGTCGGTGATCTTGGCGGGGATGTCGCCCTTAGAGATGCGATCGACGTACTCGGCGGCCACGTTCAAGGGGCCGATCACCGCGTCGAGCGTCGCATTGACGCCCTCGACGATCGGGCGGAATTCGAGGCTCACCAGTTCCGGGTTGCCGCGGGTTTGGAGCTTGCCTTCGACGGCCGCTGCGGACAGACGCTGGGACTCGCCGATTACAATCCTCAGGACGCTGGAGACGCTCCTGGCCAGAAGCGCTCCGATGACCAACATCGCGACGACCGCCAAGGGCACAGCCGTGGCCATGGTCGTTATTGCAGCAGATGCCTGTTCGGTCGATTCCTTCGCAGTTGCCGCTGCGCCCTGGACGTTGATCTCCATGATCGCCTCAAGCTTCTTTCCCATTGCCCCCCGCGCCGCCTTGAGGTCGTTCACCCCCGCCAACAGCTTGTCCTCCGCGGCGGCCTGCTTTGCGGCTTCTCCCGCAGCGGTCGCGGCGAGGAGCCGGTCGCGCTCGCGAGACGCTTCCAACGTCTCCCGAAGGAACTCTTTCCACTTGTCCACCAACGATATGCACTCACGCCACGTCGCGGCTTCTTCCGTAGTCTGAGGAGTCGTTTCGTAAATCTTGCGGCCTTCCTCGAACTGCTTCAAGCCGGTGTCGATTCCGTCGTAACAGTGGGCACGGTACTGAGGATCCGCGCTCAATCGTTTATGGCTCAAGCCCAGCGTATAGTAGCCAATCTGCATTTGCGCCGACCGCATCTCGCCCAGGCCCTGGAGACTGGGCACGTTGTTCTTGGTCAGCTCCTCGATATGCACGTTGAGTTTTGCAATCGCGCGGTAAGCTACGAAACCGACAAGCAGCGTGATCGCGATGGCGATCCCAAATCCGGCGAGAATCTTGGTTCCCGTCTTGATCTTTGCAAACATGTTCTCTCCCTCTCTTGAGTGTAGTGGAACCGATGGAACGCTCATCCGATGACGAACAACTTCTGTACCGTCTCTTGAACTTAGGTTAGGAACGTCTACTGAAAGTGGCATTTTTGTGCCACGCGGCAGGATTGGCTATCTATAGATGAAAATGCTGCCTCGACGCTTCGTTCGCTTTGAACGAGGAGATGACCGCGTCAGCGGGATAAGCAAGGCATTGATTTATGCCAGTAAGGCAGCCATCCGAGCGTCGGGCCAGGGGAATAGCCGGAACACGATACAAGGGTAGGAAAGGACGTGCTCGCCCGCTTACCATTGCGAACACAGGTTCAGGATAACCGCGATCACCTGCTCGGCTGGGGAGGTTTTTATCAGATACTCGCTTGCTCCAACGAATTTCATTGTGGCAGCCGTATCGTCATCTTCGTGCATCGACAGACCGATGATATGAATGCGCGGCGCCGCCTTCTTGATCAGTTGCGTGGCCTCGATGCCGTTCATCACCGGCATATTCACGTCCATCAGAACCACGTCGGGCTGCAATTCAAGGGCTTTTCGCAAAGCCTCCCGGCCGTTGTCGGCTTCGCCAACCAGATTCAAGTCGGGATACTTTTTCAGCACGTTGCCAATAATTCTTCGCAACACAGGATGATCGTCGACCACAAGAACGCGGATTCGTTTCATTTTTGCGATGTTATTCATAGCTATTCTTATTTGACCACGGTGTGTGCCGGCGATGGCATGGCTTCATAAACAATCCGCGCCAACACGCGGGGTAAGATAAGACCGGACGGTCCTAGTGTAGTGACTCCGCATTGGCGGTCTTTGTTTTTAACCCTGTAGGGAACGCCCTCCGTGGCGTTCTGCGAATCCGCAACGCCCTCCGTGGCGTTCCGCGAATTCGGAACGCCCTCCGTGGCGTTCCGTACAGGGTTTCGTTCAAAGGATGAATCCCCATCTGTAAGAGTCACTACACTAGGAGCGAGGAACGACGGGCAATTCTCACGCGAAAGGAATACGAACGATTACTCGCGTTCCTTCGCCGGGTGCGGACATCACGCGCGCTTCCCCGCCGAGCGACCTCGCCCGCTCTCGGATTCCACCGAGCCCCAATCGCCCGGGCGGGATTTGTTCTGCCTCGAAGCCCGTCCCCCAATCCTTGATTTCGACGAAGAATTGGCCATCATCCTGCCGGACCTCGACGCGTGCTTTTCGGCTCTGGCTGTGCCGAATGACATTGGCCAGCGATTCCTGGACAATACGATAGATCGCAGTGCTCACTCGGGGGTCCGGTTGCGTGAACTTTGGATCGTGGAGCAGTTCGATGTCCAGTTGGTTCTCAAAGGCCAAAATCAGCTTCCGCAGGGCATCGACGATGCTCTCGGCAGCGGAGGTCGCGTGTAGTCCGTTGATGAAGCTCCGCAACTCGTCGTTGCCTCGCATCAGGAGCTTCTTGGCATTCTGGAAGGCTGCATCCCGAACCGCGGTCCGCACGTCCCCGCCCTGCTCGCAGCTCTGAAGATGCGTCAACGCCATGGAAAGATACTGAGCCGGGCCGTCGTGCAGATCGTAGGCGATGAACCTGGCGGAATCTTGTATCTCATCATGACAGGCATTCGAGAGGGTGCGGCCGAACCGATTCTGCACGCTTGGCAAGCTCGATTCCTGCCTCATGACGTCATCGGCAAGCACGGGAACATCGTTCACCGCGTTTCCCTCCAAACCGGTCACGATCCGGGTAAGTTCGACGGCCGAACCAACTCCCATTTTCCGGTAAATTGCCGCACGCAATCGGTTCACCGTACGCAGGCTGATTTTGAGAAGGCGGGCTGCTCGCTTCTGCGGCACGCCGGCCAACACCAGGTCGACCATCTGCCGCTCCTGCGCCGTGAGCGACTCCAGGTGTTGCCGCTGGTCTGCCGATCCCTCGCGCATCCGGCGAACTTCTTCGCTCCGTTTCATGGCTTTGTGGATGGCATCGCTCAGTTCGTCTTTTTGGTAAGGCTTTTCAATCAAAGTCAGCGCCCCATTCTTCATGGCGCGGACGGCCAGGGCCACGTCAGCGTGAGCGCTGATCAGGACCACAGAGAGCATACTATTCATGGCCTGGAGCTTTCCCTGAAGCTGCAGGCCGTCCATGCCTCCCAGGCGATAATCCAACAGCGCACAGCCCGACAGCGACGATTCGTAACGTTCGAGGAACTCTTCGGCCGAAGCAAATGTTTCATACTTGATCTTCAGCGACGACGCTAGCGCCCCCAAAGCCTTTCGCGACCTGGGATCGTCTTCGACAATGAACAACCTGCTATCGCAGCCTTGCATGAATACCGTTCTTTCTCTACCGGAAGGACGAAAAGTCGGCGTGCAACGATTACGCCTACTCTTGTATCGTAGAGCAAAGCCGCGCGGCGTGAAGACGCAATTGCCGCAGGTTTTTGCGGGCACCCGCAAGCCGGCCGGCTGCAACGGCCGAGAGATCAATGGGAGTTACTCGCTTAATTCGCCTTCGATGGCCAGGCGAACCAGTTCGGCAACCGACTCGACCCCCATTTTGTCGAAGACGTCATGCCGGCGGTTTTCGATGGTCCGCACACTCAAGTTCAACTGCTTCGCGATGAGTTTATTCGGCTTGCCTTGGACGATCAATTTCATTACGGTCCGCTCGACAGGCGCCAGCAGCGCGGCCCGTGCTTGAATCTGGCTGCGGCGATTGTCCTCGGCACGGCTGGCAGCCTCGTGAGACAGGGCTTTCCGGATAGCATCCCACAGCTCTTCTTCGTCGTAGGGCTTTTCCAGCAGCGTCAAGGCGCCGGCCTTCATAGCGCGGACCGTGGAGCGCGTTCGAGGGTAGGCGGTAAGCACAATCACGGGAAGGCGGATGCCCCGTTCGGCGAGCCGGTCCTGGAGATCCAGCCCCGTCATGCCGGTCATGCGGAGATCGGTGACGAGACAGCCGGGGCGCCCCGGTGCGTACTTGGCAAGAAATTCTTCGGCGGAAGAAAAGGCCTCCGCTGGAACTCCACAGGATCGGACCAGGGCGCAGACCGAATTCCGCGCCCGCGCGTCGTCGTCAACAATGAAAACCACTGGTTCAAATGTCATCCGATTGGCCTCCATCACTGAGAGGAAGGGTAAAGGAGAAGGCGGCGCCACCCTTGGGATTGGACTGGGCCCATAGTCGTCCGCCATGGGCTTCCACAATCGTGCGGGCAATGCTCAGGCCCATGCCCAGGCCTGCCGGCTTGGTGGTCACGAAGGGTTCGAAAATCTTCGTATCGCTTCCCGGCGGCAGGCCGGGACCATCGTCGGACACCACCACCTTCACCTCCGCGCCGCACACAGCCAGCTCGATCCGGACCTGCCGCCGCTGGGCCGGCATCGTCGCCACGGCATCCTTTGCGTTACTCAGCAGATTGACGAGCACCTGCTGGATCTGCACGCGGTCGACCACGACCGGCGGCAAAGCGATGGAACAGGCGACCTCTACCGGTACGCGCGAGGCACGCAATTCGATGGCCATCAGCCCTAACGCTTCGCGGACCACCTCGTCGATGCGACACGCCGAGCGCGGCGATTCGCCGCGTCGCGCGAACGATCGGAGCCGTTTGATGACCTCCGCGGCCGACATGGCGATGTCGGCAATTTCCTGGCTCCACTCGCGCAGGCATTCGAGATCGGGCGGACCTTCTTCGGCGAGCACGTTTCGAGCGGCCTTGGCATAGTTCAAAATGGCATAAAGCGGATGATTCAATTCATGCGCGAGTTCCGCCACCATTTCCCCCAGCGTGGAAAGCCGGGCGACATGGGTCAGTTGCAACTGCATGTCCTGCAACTTCTCCTCCGCGCGTTTCCGCTCCGTTACGTCGGCGACGAACGCCAGCGTGGCTCGACCGTCAGGAAGCTCCACCGTTGTAGCCATGATCAAGGCCGGGAACTGCGAGCCGTCCTTGCGTTGTGCGATCGCTTCGTACTCGGAAGTAACGGGCAGACCCGCGCAGCGTTGACGGGCGCGCTGGTCGATAATCGCTCGCCACTCAGGCGCCCAATGATCGGCAATCTGGCACCCGACAACTTCATCCGATCGGTCGAATCCAAACACTTTCAGGTAGGTGCGATTGATCTGGAGGTTTACTCCGTCCCGTCCCATGCCGATGGCGACCGGCGCATCTTCGAAAAGGGTGCGGAAGCGAGATTCGCTTT
>CAZTPX010000325.1:0-6543 GCA_964615095.1 uncultured Planctomycetaceae bacterium
GCGATGGTCCACGATTGGCAGGCTTTTCTTGACAGTGCGCGGCCGGAGGGCGAGGCGGAAGAACTGCGGAAGCGCGGACGAACGGGGCGGCCGCTCGGTAAAGAAGCGTTCATGGATCGCCTCGAGGGTCTTGTCAAATGTGTCTTGAAACCCAAGAAGGCCGGCCTGCCTAAGCAGACAGAAAATCGTTAATGTGTATCTCGATTCCTGTCCCCCGATTCCGCCCAGATTCCGTAGACGCTCACTTATCCGTTTTCTCTTTCCTAGCTGGCGAACTACCGGCCGCCTTCTTGCCGATCACGTCCTGGAGGAGCGGAAAATCGTGGTTTTCCTGCAGGGCTTTCAGAATGGCGCACGATGGCGTAAGCACCAGTAGCCGCGGCGAGCCGCGGCCGCCGCCCAGCAGAATCTGGGCTGCATCCGCGCCGAAATCGCCGATTCCGGCCAAGGTGCCGATCACCTCGCCGGTCGCCTGGCTGATGACCGGCGAACCGCTTTGCGACTCCGGCTCGATGTCTTGATCCAACATCACCTGGTACTGCTCCGGAGTCGCGCGGACGACCGAGCCCTCGAGAACTGCGTAGTCTTTCTGGCCAAAGCGGCATTTGTCGTGGAAATAGACGCGTTCGCCCGCATCGATCGTCGTTCGCGGGTCCAGTTCAAGCACGGCGTCGGCGGGTACGCCTTGGGATGCGGGCATCAGCAGATAGTCGGTTCGTTTGTCGGGCATCGGCAGGGTGACGATCTCAGGCTTTCCATCACGGTCCTTGCCGACTATTAGTCGGGCGGCGCGGGCCTCGCCGCGCGGTCCCCAGCTTCGGTCGAGCACGGCCGCCGGTTTGTTGTCGGCCACATTCAGCCAGCGGACTTCCCGCAAGCGCGGCCCAGCGACGTCGAGGAAGTGGATGCTCGTCACGGCCGCGACCTTGCCGCCCGGGGCTTTGACGAAGAATCCAGTTCCTTGCAGCGTCGGCTGGGAATTCTCCCAAACGAACATCGGCTGGAAAAGGACCTGCCGGCCGGGCGGCTTCGTCGCCGGCCGGGCCGGCGGCGGCGCGGCGGCGACAGGCGGATCCACCGCAGCGGGCGCGCCGGCCGCGGCTGGCGCCGGATTGGGCCTGGCCTTATGGAAATGGTCCCAGGCCATCCAGGCCAGTCCCACTGCGGCGAAAGTATAAATTGCGTATTCGAAGATGCGTCGCGGCAACGTCTTGGCCGCCACTTTGACCTCCCGCTTCCGATCCGCGAACACGTTCTCGATCAGCATGCAACGTTTCGGGTTCTGGGGATCGACCAGCAAGACCACTTTTTCGCCCACCGCCGGCGCCATGTCGCGGAGCGTTGACCAGATGAAGACGTGCTCCGCGTTTCCGATCGTGTAGGAACACTCCACGCGCAAATGGCCGTGGTAGGAGAAGGTACCGTGCCTGCTGATCGTGCCCTCAACTTCCACGCCGACCCGCGCTAGATCGATTGCCTTGCGCGTCTGCACGATCGCAATCACCAGCAAAATGCCCGTGATGATTACCGCGAGGATGAGCATTTCCGTCGGCGAGGACCTTGCCCTATCGGGCGAAGAGAGCAGGTGGAGGACATCGATGTGGAAGGCCGCATTGACGACGTACAGCATCCACGTCATGGCTGACACGATTACGGGCACGGTGGAATGCTTCAGCAGCATCCGCCGGCGGAAGGGGGCGTCGATTTCACGCAGTACGTTGGACATGGCCTTGTCTCCCTTGCAGTGCCCGATGTCGATTTCGTCCCGATTCTACCCGAAAACGGGCCGGGCAAATACGGGGATGGCGCGACGATTATTCGAACTGGTTTCCTGAACTCCGTTCCCCAAATGGAATCGCCGCCCAATTCGGTCGCTTAATCGCTTGTTTCACGCGCCACGGGTAGTTGGGACGGTCAATCTCGGTTCGACGGCATCGCAATGCGGTGGGAGATATGTCGTTGACTATGCTTCCGGGACGATCGTTACTAATCGGTTGAGCCAGGACCTCTCGCCTTCTTCAAGCTTTCGCCGCCTGGTCCTGCAGAGCCTTATCAATGGCCGCGATAACATCAGCCTGGTTCTTGAATTGACCGCGATAGGTCTGCGATTTTCCTTTCAGTTTCAACAGCAACTGTCGTTTCGCATCGCAGGCAAGTTCCGCACTTAGAATTGCCTCCAATATATAGCTAAAGTACCACGCATCTTTAGTACGTTCCATCCACGCGTCCAAAAATTCAGCCTGGTGCCGTGCTGACAATACCCGAGCCAAGCTACGCGCTCCGAAACCGTTTATGCTCCCGCCCTTAATTCCCGCCAATATTTCAGGCCACGCACGCTCTTCATCGATCCCTGCAAGGAGCGTGAGAGCGGTCTCACCATAGTCAAGCAGTAGCCGACCACGCGCGACAACGTCCTGGACCGTTGCATAGGCCGTGTCCTTCGGCACGCCCTTCAGGATTTGCTGAAGCTGAACTGAGTGCACTGGTTGTGCAAGATCCGCGCATGACCGAATTCTAACATCCGCAGGATATCGGCCGATCGCGGCTGCGGCCGTGTCAGCCGCTGGTCGAAATGTTGATGCCTTCGAGTTCACGCCGCCATATAGGCAGCCGATCAAGAACGGCAACGAACTTGGGTGTGCAATTTCGCCGAGAGCAGCGACGGCCGCGTTGCGTATATCTCTACGTGAGTGCCCGGAAAGCTCGTGAAGAACATAGAGCGCGTCTTCCCCGAGTTGTCCTGCGATTAGAATTCCCCGCTGGCGGTGGGCATCGTTTGAACTCTTAAGGAGCTTCGCCATCGTCGGAACGTCGGCGCTTTCCGCAGGGCGCGCCCCCTTCATTGTTGCGAGAATCCAACCAAACGCAACTGAAACGTCTTCAACCACGTCCTCGATAAATTGATATCGATCCTTTGGCTCGTGAGCGGTCATCCGGACGAAAATCGGGTCCAAAACCGCAAATGCGTCGTTGATCTTACCTAACGCAGGTGAACTGTTGCGCACCGGCGGCGATCCTGCGAATAGCTCATAAAGTATGTACCCAAGAGCATAGATATCGGCACGGCTATCGACGTCGCTCGCATTTCCGAAGCGTTGCTCAGGCGCATAGTAATCCCGATTGTGCAGACGCTCATCGGCAAGAGTCTTGACCCCAACGGAAACGAAATCGGGGTTAACGTGCGCGATCCCGAGGTCCGCGACCCAGGGGGTGCCGTTCCTGTCGATGAGAATGTTCTCCGGCTTTAGGTCTCTATGCACTATCCCATTCGAATGCAGACAGCTAACGCCGAGACTGGCTCGAACGAACAATCGCATTCGCTTTTCGATTTCTGCGGGGTCGTTTTCATGGGAGCCCGTACATTTCCGTAGAGTGTTAGCGGCGCGCGGCATAATGTAGAAAGGAAGTGAATACGCACCGAGAGCCATCTTCCCGGAGCTAATCGCTTGCACTACGTTTGGATGCCGGATTTTAGATGTGAGCTTGATCTCGCTCTCGAACCTAGCGGAAGCTTGCTCGTCCAAGTCTTTGGTGTCTGGCGGCACGTAGATTTTGGCGACAACCCTTTCACCGTCGACTGTTTCGCACAACAGCGCAACGCCGTTGCCCCCCTCGCCAAGGGTATCTAAAACCTTCAGGATCTTTCCGTCTAAAGGCACTCCGTTCTTCCTTATCTGCTTGAGGATGCGGTTTCTGTCCATAAAATCCCTCATCGTTGCTTAGTCGAGACTAACTGACAGGAATGTTATTGTACACAATGCTCATGATCTTCATGCGAATGATGATAATTATCAAGAGATCGACGCAAATCAGCCAAGACGGGCCGCGGCGGTTCGGAGCGGGAAGACAGGGCGGGCGCGGGGCCAGAAACGGTGCCTGGTGGCATCAGGCGAACCTGCAGAACATGGGCCAGCGCGTCCGACCACCTAACGGCGGTCTTTCGAGATCAACCAGCGGCTGCCCGGGGGCATGCTGAATACGCGGATTGACCACGCGGCGGTCACTCGGTAGCCGCTACGGCTCAGCGACAGGTCGAGCAGTTGGCCCCGGATACCGGCAAGAACGTCGTGGTTCACCAAACTCAGCTCCCCCAATGGAACTGCTGCCCAATTGGGTGGTTTCATGGCTTGCTTCACGTGCCACGGGGAGTTGAGAAGGTCGATCTTTGCTCGATCCAATCGCGGCGCCCAGCGCGCTTCGGTACGTCAAACCCACGCGAGCAACGAGTCATTCCGCAGTGGCGACGAGCACCCTTGCAATGAATTCAAGGGCGACTAGTGGCCCGATCCAACGAAAACGGGACACCCAAACGGATGTCCCCTTTGCTTTGCTAACACAGTCGTGAACTACGCCTGCCGCTTCCGTCGCCAAGCATGAGCGGCAAGGCTGACGGCACCGATACAGAAAAGGACGAAGGTGGAGGGTTCAGGGACCGTTGCGACGACCCAACTTGAGTTTGCCCCTATTGATCCCTGAGTTGTGGGCACGGGTGAGGAATCGAAGGAAGGGAAGACGAAAGCCATGTCTCCAAAACTACCGCCAGCACTGCTGTAATATTGACCGCTGCCTGGATCGTTCTCATATACTACCTGTGCCGACTGAGCACCCGTGGCTATCCCATCATAATAAACATAGGTGGTGCCGATCGAGAAACTCGAATCGACACCAGGATCAAGAAGCAACCGGGTCGGTGTTGCTTCCAACCCGATTGGGACGCCAAACGATGCGGGTCCGCTTACGCCGAAGTTTGGGCTTGTCAACGAGAAGGTGCCGCCAATGATATTCGATTCGGAGAGGGGGCCTATCGTCCCGTCCGTGATAATGGTACCACTAACCGTGTCAGTTGCCGAAACAGTATCGACTTCGTTGGCAGGGTAGTCCACAATGTTGTAGGTAATGTCCCCCGCCCTCACAATTGCGGTCGGCAAGCCCAGTACCAGCATTACAATCGAAAGACGGTTCATGGATTCCTCCTTTGCGTTGAACAGGCTGGAATAAACCACGACTGGTCCCAGTATAGCAAGATTGAAGTGGCTTGTCGAGAGAAAAAGCCGCCCGGGTCCGACGTGACCGTGACCCCGACGTGACGGGCTCGGGAACCAATCCAATGTGGGTCGGCTTGGGCTGTTTGGCCGTCTGGGTATCGAAGGAGGCGACGGTGGGCGGAGGAGCGGCGATCGGGGATTTGAGATCAGGGATTTGAGATTTGGGATCGGCTGGCGGCGGCGGTGGCTTTACCGGCAGAACCCAACCGCAACCGAGGTCCAACCGGGGTCGGGGTCCAACCGGCGTCGTCCAACCGGGGTCGTCCAACCGGGGTCGGGTCCAACCGGGGTCAGACCTCTGCAACCGGGGTCAGACCTGCACTTTGCACTTTGCGATGCAAAGTGCAAAGCGCAGGTCTGATTGTGCCAAGAAGCTTGGAAGAGGAGGATAATGTCACATGAGGTAATTTGAGACCTTTTATCGGAGCCCTGCGGGTAACCGCCTAGGGCCACCTGGCCCCCGCTCCGGCGCGGCGCCATTCCCCACTTTAGCAAGACGGCTCCGGAAATTGAAGATAAGGGGCCGTCAGGCGTTCAAGTGACAACACGACAACGAACGATTGAAGAGGGTGCTAGTCAGCCGCGCCCTGCCGCGATGGCCTTGACCCACGCGCGGATGTCGGTCCGGACTTGCTCTCAGGCGACATCCCTTGCTTGCTGTTCGGCGTTTGGTTTGGTAAACTCTCCTTAAAAGGAGCAATGACGATGCGTGCAAACACGATTTCTGTGGCCGGAGTACCGGGCATCCGTAGATCCGATTCTGTCGCTGTCGCACGCTTGTCCGTCGCGATGGTCGTCCTGCTGGCTGCCGCATGCGCCATTGCGGCGGATGTGCCGGCGGCGATTGCCCCTCAACCCATTATCAGCCGTAGTGTTCCGGCTTTCGCATCTGCCGGCACGGCGTCGTATGGCAATAATGCGACGTACGCGCAGGAGGGGAAGTGGATCGCCGACTGCGAATGGACCGCGTTCAGCTCGCCTGCCTGGCTGGCGTACGACCTGTCCAGCGTGCCCACGGCCGACCGGGCGAAGATCCTTGTTGTCTGGTACGGCGGCGGCCAGGCCTATGATTGCAGCATCATCAAGGGCGCGAGCTATCGCATGCCCGGCCCCTATGTCATTGAAGCGGACGGGGTCAGGCTTACGCTTTGTACTATACGGCTTGCAATTCGGCGTGCTTGATGGTATTCTTGCTACATGCCTCGCCCACCACGGATCGATTTTCCTGATGCCGTCTATCATGTTACCAGCCGCGGCAACGGCCGAGCGGAGATCTTCTGGACTGACGACGACCGTCAGCGGTTCCTCGGCCAGTTGTCGCACCAACTGCAAATGACGGGCGTCGTGCTCTATGCGAATGTGCGAATGGGGTCGCGAATGGGGTCAGGCTTACGTTTTGTACTTTGCTTGGTAAAGTACAAAACGTAAGCCTGACCCCGTTCGGCAATCTCTCACGACAGGTTGAAAACCTATCCTACACAACGGAGTAGATTATTTT
>CAZTPX010000326.1:0-6529 GCA_964615095.1 uncultured Planctomycetaceae bacterium
CGTGGTATACCAATTGCCGATCGGGAAAGGAAAATCTCTCCTCAACCAGGGTGGCGTGCTGGATGCCGTCCTGGGCGGCTGGCAGGCGTCCGGGATTTTCGTGATCCAGTCCGGTACCCCGTTTACGCCAGTATGGGGCGGCACGAACCTGAGCGGTGCGGCTCCCAACGGCAATCTGTACCTGAATGGATTTTCTTCGGCGGAGAGCTGGTACGCCAATGTGGTCGGGGACTGGCACGTGTCGAACCCGAACATTAGCGAATGGTTCAACCCGGCGGCATTTGGGCAGCCGGCACCCTATACGTTTGGCAACGTCGGAAGAAATTCCCTCTTTGGACCGGATCTAAGGTCGCTGGATTTCTCCATGGGGAAGAACTTCCGCATTCCGAAACTGGGTGAGGTCAGCCAACTGCAGTTGCGGTTCGACGCGACCAACGTCCTCAATCACCCATCTTTCTCGAACCCTAGCAACCTGATCGGAACTCCCGCGGCCGGCACGATCACTTCCACTACGGTGGGCGGACGTGTGCTGCAACTGGGAGCCCGGTTCCAATTCTAACGGCAAGCCAGTAGTGACGTTACAGGCGGTCCGCCCGGCGGGCCGCCTTTTTTTGATTTCTTCCCGTGCCCTCGCTACTCCCGCGATCTTCTCCAGCCCGCCGTTCGGCTATCGAATCCCAAGGTTTGCCGAAGCAGACCAGCCGTCCGTAGGTTGGCCTTACGACGGAGGTTCCGGACTGGAGGCTGATTCGCGAGCCCGTTCGGGCCGCAATCGGATGCCGCGGGAATTTCACGCCGGATCCTTGCCGCGGTCGGGAATTTTATCGGGTTCGAAGACCGTATAGTCCGAAAACAACAGATTTTAAACGGCCATCGCGGCCGTAATCGACCCATCTGCAGCCGGCGCCCCAGCGTTTCGTCGTTTTCTCGGAAATAGGATTATTCTACTCCGGTAAGGAATAAACGGTCGTCGAAGCCGTCGCTGTAACACCCCATAGATAAAAGTAATTGACTCCATATTCACAATGGTGTATACCTCTCATAGCTAATAGATTTGTATTAAGGGGTCGCAGACTCCGATTCCGGCCGCGAGTCGGAGTTGGTCTGGTGCGTGTCTCGCATCCAAGTACCGCGAAGTTCGTGTGACAGATTTGGCAGCCTGACTACCGTGCGCGAGTGCGGAGGTCGGATTCTGTTCGTCGGGTAAGGATCTTTATCCTCAATGGGGAGCGTGAAAGCAATGTTAGGAAAGCTCCGGTTGTTAAGGGCGCACGGGCGGACGATCCTGTCCGTGCTGCTGGTGTTGTGTTGCGTCGCCGGTTCCGCTATTGCCCAGAACGCTGGTTCGGGCGACATCCGCGGTACCGTCACCGACCAAACCGGCGCTGTAGTCCCAGGCGTCAATGTGACCTTGGTCGAGACGGGCACCGGCGTTACCAAACAGCTTGTTACCAACGACGCGGGCCTCTACGACTCGGTCTCGGTAATTGCTGGCACCTATAAACTTACGTTCGGCAAGGAAGGCTTCGGGACGCTGGTGCGCGATGGCGTCACCGTGAACGTAGGCATTACGACGGTGAACGCTCAGTTGACCGTCGGCGCGAACATTCAACAGGTCGAGGTTACCGGTCAGGCCACGCTGCTGCAAACCGAAACCGGCCAGCAGGGCACCAACCTCGAGAGAGAGTCCATGGCGCAGTTGCCCAACGTGGGCCAGGACTGGGTGAACTTCACCAAGACCCTGGCCGGCGTCGAGGGTAGCGGCGCAAGCGTCTCCGTGAACGGAAACATGCCGTATAACAGCAACTTCCTCACGGATGGCGGGACCATCACTTACCCGCAAAGCTCCAACGTGGACACGGCCATTTTCGAGACGGTCGCGGAAGTGCAGATCAATACCGCCAGTTTCGACGCGCAGTACGGCATCGGCGGCAGCGTTTTCAACCAGATCAGCAAGAGCGGCGGCAACGGCTTCCACGGCTCGGCTTACGAGTACTTCCAGAACAACTACCTCAACGCGCGCAGCTTCTTCGCGCCCGTAGCCAACCTGCGTTGGGACAACTACGGCGGGTCCTTCAGCGGGCCCATCAAGAAGAATAAGGCGTTCTTCTATTTCAATACCGACCGGACCGTAAACAAGTCGGTTGGTTATGCGTACGCCACCTATGCCACTGCCGGCATGCAGGCTGGCAACTTCTCGGGAGCGGGATTTCCGACCATCTACGATCCCTCCACAATTAACGGCCAGAATGCGCGCTCGCCCTTCCCGGGCAACGTGATTCCGTCCAGCCGCATCGATCCGATGGCAGCCAAGCTCCAGTCCTATTTCCCGCAGACCAACGAACCCGGCTTGGCTAATAACTGGTTTGGCGCGGAGCCGAGCACGACCCCTCTCAACCGGTTCTTCGGCCGCATGGATTACAACATCAACGACAAGCACCGCCTGACCGGTTCGGTCATGGAGCGGGACGAACCGTTGCATTGGTCCAATCCGGGCTGCCCGATCGATTGCCAGAACGGCGATGTGGATGCACAGCACGTGAGCATTTCGGAAATCTGGACTGTCAGTTCTTCGACTGTAAACGAATTCCGCGTGGCCATGGCGCGGCAGGGCAACTGGTTCAATCCGGCAACCCTGGGCACGGGCTGGCCCTCCAAACTGGGCTGGAGCTACGCCGAGGCGGATGTGCCCCCAGTGGTTACAATCGCTGGGACAGGCGGGTTTACCTGGGGCAACGGCGCCGTCAACGCGACCCTGACTGAAGCCAGCTTCGAGCCATCCGATGTGGTGACGATGATTCGGGGCAGGCACATTATCAAGTTCGGCGGAGAGCTTTTGGCCGAGCAGGATAACTCCACCATTTGGGGTAACGTGCAGTCCGGCCAGTTCACGTTCAGCGGCGCGTACACCGAAGCTTCTCCGTTCGGCGCCGGCGGACTAGGCTACGCGGACTACCTTTTGGGGCAGGTGGCTTCGTGGAATGCCACCAACTCTCCCGAAGTCGGTATGCGCATGAAGACGCCGCAACTGTTCGTCCAGGACGA
Organism: uncultured Planctomycetaceae bacterium; assembly: GCA_964615095.1. Lineage (GTDB taxonomy): Bacteria > Planctomycetota > Planctomycetia > Pirellulales > Thermoguttaceae > JANXQG01. Next base: position 3,046 of record CAZTPX010000326.1, read on the forward strand.
CTTTAAAATCACCCAGCATCTTACTATCAACCTGGGACTGCGCTATCAGCTTCAACGGGGATGGAACGAGGTCCACGATCGCTTGGGCGTGTTCGATCCTACGATTCAAAATTCCCTCAGCGGAAACCTCGGCGCCATGTGGTTTGCCGGGCAGAATGGCCGCAGCACTTTGCAGGAAACCAAGAACGTCGTCCTTCCACGGGTTGGGTTCGCCTGGTCGCCTAAGCCCAAATTGGCCATCCGCGGCGGTTTCGGAGTATACAGCTACCTGTGGAGCCTGGACAACTACGGCGCCAACGCCCAGGGGTTCGGCTTTGGAGGCAGCGGGTCGGCGGCCGATAACACCGGCATAAACCCGGTCTTCAAGCTGTCGGGGAGTCCTACTCTGAAATACGTGACGGCATCCACATCGCCCACCGCCTACAATAACCTCGCGGTTAACTATTACCCCTACGACACGCCGGTGTCGCGCAATTACCAATGGACTCTCAGCATTCAGCGTGAGCTACCCGCGAGTATTCTGGCGGAAGTCGCCTACGTCGGCAGCAAGGGCACGGGCCTTCCGTTCGAGGTGGATTTCAACGAACTGCACGCCAATCAGTTGAGCCTGGTGCCCAGTTCCGGTAACTCGCAACTCCTGCGGCCTTTCCCGCAGTACCTGGGTATCAACGGCGACACCTACAATGCCAGTTCGATCTATCACTCGCTGCAGCTCTCTCTCAACAAGCGATTCAGCCACGGGTTGAGTTACGGCGTCAATTTCACCTGGTCCAAGATGCTGGACGACCAGGATTCCTCCGGCTGGGGGCGCATCGCCGGATCGCCGATTTACCAGGATGCTTACAATCCCGGGGCCAATTATGGGCCGTCGCTTTTTGACGTCCCGAAGATGTTCAAGGGCAACGTGGTATACCAATTGCCGATCGGGAAAGGAAAATCTCTCCTCAACCAGGGTGGCCCGCTGGATGCCTTCCTGGGCGGCTGGCAGGCGTCCGCCATTTTCGTGATTCAGTCCGGTACCCCGTTCACGCCAGTATGGGGCGGCACGAACCTGAGCGGTGCGGCTCCCAACGGCAACCTGTACCTGAATGGGTTCTCTTCGGCGGAGAGCTGGTACGCCAATGTGGTCGGGGACTGGCACGTGTCGAACCCGAACATTAGCGAATGGTTCAACCCGGCGGCATTTGGGCAGCCGGCACCCTATACGTTTGGCAACGTCGGAAGAAATTCCCTCTTTGGACCGGATCTAAGGTCGCTGGATTTCTCCATGGGGAAGAACTTCCGCATTCCGAAACTGGGTGAGGTCAGCCAACTGCAGTTGCGGTTCGACGCGACCAACGTCCTCAATCACCCATCTTTCTCGAACCCTAGCAACCTGATCGGAACTCCCGCGGCCGGCACGATCACTTCCACTACGGTGGGCGGGCGCGTGCTGCAACTGGGAGCCCGCTTCCAGTTCTAGAAGTCTGAGTCTTACCAGAGGCGGTCCGCTTCGGCGGGCCGCCTTTTTTTTATCCGCGGCCGGAGCGAGCGGCGAAATTCTCCGCCCGGATAATACCCGAACCTTCCCGAATCACCACCAACCGGTCGGCCGCCACGTTGGCGATCTTCTCGATCCCGCCGCTCGGCCAGCGGATTTCCAGGTCGGCTGAAACGGCCTGCCCCAGCCCGAAGTGCAATCGCCGGTCGTTGACTGATAGATAGGACGACTGGGCCATCACGGCCTGGGCCTGTTTTCGCCCGCTATATCCGGCGATCACCGTGGCGCCGATGGCGCTGCGATTCGATTTCGTCCCCATTAGCAGGACCTTGAGCCAGTGGCCGCCGCCCGTCACGTCGTTGCGCAGCAGCGAGGGCGGTTCGTTCAGGTTGACGATCAGGATGTCGAGATCGCCATCGTTATCGAAATCGCCAAAAGCCACGCCGCGGCCGCAGTGCGCCTCGGTGACGCCCGGCCCCGCCTGATCCATCAACTCCTCGAACTTGCCTCCGCCCAGGTTGCGGAAAACCACGTTGGGGGTCCTGAAGGGCTCGACTTCCGGATACACCATGCCAGTGGTATAGAACAAGTCCGGCGAGCCGTCGTTATCCATGTCGAACATGCCGGCGCCCCAGCACACGAACCGCGTCTCTACGCCGAGGCCCGCCTGCACGGTCACATCGCTGAAATATCCTTTTCCATCGTTCTGATAGAGGGCCGGCGTATCCTGTTCGAAGTGCGTTTTCAGGATGTCGAGGCTGCCATCGGTGTTGAAATCGCCGATCCCCAGCCCCATGCCGGACTGCTCCTGCCCGTCCTCGTTCAGCGCGATCCCGCTTTCCAGAGCCTGCTCGGTGAACGTGCCGTCGTGGTTGTTGCGGAAGAACAGGCTGTAGGTGGTGTCGCAGGCCACGTAGATATCGGGCCATCCGTCGCCGTCGAAATCGGCTGCCACGGTGGTCAAACCGTAGCCCGGCTTGGCGGCGGAAATGCCGGACTGGCGGCTGACGTCCGTGAACGTTCCATCGCCGTTGTTGTGGTAGAGAGCGCATTGCTCCTTGGGCAAGCCCGCCGGGCCGCAGTTCACCGGGATGCCGCGGTAGTTGCACGCCGGATCTTTGCCGCGCGCGGGAATCTTATCGGGGTCGAACACCGTATAGTGCGAGACGAACAGATCCAGGCGGCCATCGCGGTCGTAATCGATCCACGTGCAGCCGGTGCCCCAGCGCTTGCCGGGATGTGTCAGGCCGGCCTTTTCGGTCACCTCCGTGAACGTCCCGTCGCCATTGTTGTGGAACAGGAGGTTCTGGCCCCAGCAGGTGATGAAGAGGTCGTCGAAGCCATCGTTATCGTAATCGCCCACGGTGATGCCGAAAGCCCACACGGCGCGGCGCAAACCCGAGGCCTCGGTCACGTCGCGAAATGTGCCGTCGCGATTGTTCTTGTAGAGCCGGATGGTGGCTTCCTTGGGCGTCTCTCCGAAGCGCTGGCCGGTGAGCATCACGATATCCATCCAGCCGTCGTTATCGTAATCCACGAAAGCCGCGCCGCATCCCATGGCTTCCAGAATATAGTCGGCGTGTTCCATGCCGCCGAAAACCACGGGCGATCGCAGGCCGGCGGATTGCGCCACGTTAACGAAATGCGCGTGGAACGGCAGCCCCGAAGGCTTGCCGCGCGGAAGGGCTTTGACGCCCCGGGAGGCCATGCCCCGGTTTTGCGCGCGCGCCAGCGGGCTGGCCCCCGGCAGTGCGAGGATCGGTAAGGAGAGAAGCTTTCGCCTGGTCATATCGCGGGAGGCGCTACATATGTGAATGATACGACTGTCGCCGGAGGATCGGGGAAGGGCGCCCGGCGGTGGGGTCCCGGCCGGGCGCGCTCGTTATGCCAGGTCGAACTTTTCCTGGTGCAGTTGCTGGTCGCTCTTGACGAACACGGTCCGCCCGAGGATCTCCTCGAGTTCCTGCAGGTAGCTGTTCTGGTTCGATTTGAGCAGCTTGGCCA
>CAZTPX010000327.1:0-6513 GCA_964615095.1 uncultured Planctomycetaceae bacterium
GTCGCCGTCGAACTTCGCCGAGTAGCTTCCGCTCCAGGTGACGAACTGCTTGCAGTCGAACAGTTCCGCATTCGCGGCCACGAGTTTCATGGTTGCCCGGCTGGACCGCATGAAGCTCGTGTCGTCGGGACGGAAGAGATTGAAGTAGGTCCCGAACGCCACCGTCGTCAGCTTCAGTTCTCTCAAGGTCCGGGCGAGCGTCTTGAGTTCGGCGGCGGTCGGGTGGAAGAAGAAGGTCACCTGCACCCGCTGGAAGCCGACAGCGGCAATTCGCTTGGCTTGCTCCTGGAGATAAGCAGTGGAACCGCCCTGGAGCATCATGCCCAGGCGGATGTTGTCCTTGGTTGGCTCGTTTGCGAGAAGGCTGGGGAGTCCGCCTGCGGCGACAGCGGTTGCTCCCACGGTCCCGAGAAAATGCCGTCGTGAAATCGTCGAGTTCATGGCTGGGCCTTTCGGTTTTCAGCCAGTATAACCGGGTGGAGGATGCTGGGGAAGATTTACCGCAATGCCAGCAAGCCCTCAGTCAGCTTCAGTACTTTGCATCCATCTGCTGCCCGTGCGCCAACATGGACTCGGCGGTTTACTGCATTCCACGCCGATACCGCCTCCGATACAATATCCTAAAGGTTTAATGGAAAGGACACGTCATGGCAGACTACTCGGCGCATCGACCCCAGGGCCACGAAGGTCAGGAAGACACGTTTCTTCCCAGTATCGTACGGAAGCTCAAGAAAACACTCGCTGAGACGCAGCGAGGCTTCGCCCACGACACCCTTCGTCTGCCTCCCAAGGCGCTGGGCGAACTTGCGGGCATCCTGGTGGACTTCGCCGAAGACCTCCACAACGACACCGGGATCTGGGCAGCCTACGAACGCTACAACGCCGAGTTCTTCGGCACCGCTCTTCCTCTGGCATCGGGAGAAAGTGGTTCCGGGCTGAACTCCGACCGATTCCGCCATTTCCTCTGGATCTTGTACCCGGCGCTCATCGACAACCTGACCATCTCACCGACGCACCAGGATCTCCATCGCATCGCCGATGCCGCCAGTGCCCTGTTGTCTGATGCCTTTGCCGAAGTTCCCGAGGACTCGGGGGTGAAGACGTTCCTCCAGTCTTCCAACGACCGTGGCTGGGACGTGAAGCGGAAGCTGGTCTGGCTCGGTACGCACTCCTTCATGTTCCGCACGATGTTCGCCCGGTACATGGAGGAGCAGCCTCCCGGCGGCTCGGAGATCCCGCACATCGACGACTTCGTCTGCCAGGAATGCACACGCTGGTCAGGGCTGGGAGCCATCGACATCCTCGCTGGAGACCTCGACATCCCTGACGACGACCGGAGGGACTTGCGGAACTGGTACGAGCGGCACGCCTCGTTCTATAGGCTGGTTTCGGTCAGCAGCGAGGCGTTGGAGGCGGTGAACCTCATCAACGACCAACCGTACCGGATCAGGATCGACATGCGGCGGCATCCGTTCAAGCGTGGGCAGGTCATCTTCGGCAGCCTCGTCCCGTGGCGTGGGGAGTGGTACTGGTCGGGCGAGCAGCGGCTCGTGGGCGATGCCTCGAAGGTCGATGCCGACGACCTGAAGAGGAAGATGAAACGCCAGAGCAGCGCCATCGTGTGCCGCTACTCGAAGGACTACGAATCGCTGGTGCGGAAGCGGATGTCCGCCCTGCACGAGCAGATGCTCGCCTTCCACGGCGGCAAGGATCTGGTCGTCTACCCGGACGGCTTGTCGATGGCCGCGGACTGGCAGAAGGAAGTCCGGTGGCAGTGGGAGCAGAGACCAAAGCATGAGATGGATGAGGTCGTCAGGAAGCACGGGCTGAAGGAGGGTCGCCCCGACATCAAGATCCCGCAAGACCTGCTGGAGGAGAAAGACGGGGTGGGCGTGTTCCTCAACCCGGACGAGGGCAAGGAGATCATGTCGCATTTCACGACTCTCGTCGCCGGGCTGAGGAAGAAGGGCGAGGGCTTGACCGGAGACGAGGCGGATTCGATTCGTGGGTTCCTCGAGTCTCCCTCCATCAGCCCGAGGTTTGTCCGGCGGGTGCTGGAGGAGCACGGCGACGAGTCGGTCAAGGAAGCGTTCGTGCTGAGGGGTGACCTGCCGGGCTACTGGCTGGACTACCTGCTCCGCAGCCGCAAGGGAAACTACTACCGGAAATGCTACCCGTCGTTCTCGGTGGCGTGAGGAGGGTGAATCCCTGCATCGCCGCGCCTTTGGTCACGCCCCCACCGCCTGCCTCGCCGCCGTCGCCGTCCGCCTCTTCGCTATGGTCTCCTCCTCCGATGCCATCGCCTTCTCGATCCTCCGCAGCAACTCCGAATCCCCTAGCGAAGCGGCATACTCCCGTGCCAACTGCTTGATCTGCTGTACGGCGCGTTTTACGCCCCACTTGCCGGGGGAGCCGAGAGCAGGGCAACCGACCAGGGATTTCGTCTCGCCGCCAGCCAGGCGCACGTCGAGGACAGCAACCCCAAGCTGACCCAACCGCCTCTTTACCAACCGCCGGAAGTTGTTGACGACCTTTTCGCCGCTGTCGCTACTGGTCATGCTACCCGGCTCAGCTTCCTGATCGAGGGGGACGGTAGGCAAGAGCCGCCTGCGGTTTCGCTCCAACTCCACCATGTTCCTGATGGCATTCCCGACGCTCCTCTTGAACCTCAAGTCCATCGGACCGTGCCGCCGCTCGTCGTAGTCCCTGAACAGGCCCCCGACGAGCAACTTGACGGCGACATCGTGCGCCCGCTCCTGGATCTCCCGCTGGTCGTGGAAGCCTGCGTTCCGTACCGCAGCGGCGATGTAGCCCATCCAGCCGAATCCCCGCATCCGCTCCAGGGCTTGCCGGTGGGCGGGGTCTCGGGTTCGCTGGACGACCTTCTCAAGCTCCTGGTCGAAGAGTTCGTTGTACTCAGCGGGGTCGAGCCCGTAGTAGGTTTCGCCGAGGAGTCTGATCCGTGCCAGCCACTGCCAAAAGGTCTCCATGACCTATCTATGGTTGACGGGGGCGGTTCTTTCGGGTGCAACCCGTCGATAACCACCATCTCCGACACGACGGTGATGCCCAAGAAGTCACGCCACCCGCCTCATCAACGGCTCAAGATGCCGCCGGATGCGCTCCACCGCCCGCTTGACCTGGGGTAACTCCCGCCGGTATCGGGTCGCAAGCCGGTCGAGAACGTCAAGAGCATCGACCGCTCTGTCGGGGCTCCTGAGCCCTCGTAGAGCATCGACGAACGCCTCCTCGTCGTCACCGCCCATCGCCGCCGTGTCCACGTCCCGTAGCGAGGCAATCGCCCCCTGGATGACCTGTCGTGCGGCGGCTGCACTGCCCTGGATCCTGGTGAACGAGTCCTCCCCTCCGCCACGAGGAACGTTTGTCCCCCGGTCCAGGGAGTCGCTCCGTCCCGTCTTCTCCCTGGCATCGCACTGCCACCCCTGCGAGATGTAACGCCGAGCCAGCATCAGCGCCGTGCTGCGGCGAAAGGCGGGGTTGGTGCGCCAGTTCGGGACGGCACCGGTACGAGCCATCATCCCCATGACCACCTGCTGGACATAATCGTCGAGCTTCGAGGTGTCGACATCCCAGCCGGTATGCCGCAGCCAGCGGAGCGTGTCCCTGGCGGGCTTCACCAGTTCCATCTGCACGGCGGCGTTGGCTTCGGCAGTGCCGCTGCGGTAGAAGGCATTGATCTTCTCGTCGGCGACCTCCTGCGATGGCACGTCGATCGAATAGCGGACGGGGGGAATGTCCCCGACCCGCCCGCTTTCCTTTGGCTCCGGGTAGCCGCTTGGGACTCTCCGCCCACTGGGATTGATCCTGGTCTTGAATCCCCTAGTGGTCATCCCCGTGAGCCACTGGGCGAATCCCGGCGTGTTGCCGGGGTCGAAGAACCGTGCAGGAGCTAAAAACCCTCCCCAGCTCCGTGCCGCCGAGTCCCGCCAGCGTTTTCGGTCCGCCTCGGAGCCTCTTGCCGACGACGGGATGAAAGCGTTGCCGGTACGAAGGTCTTGGAGAATGCGGCTCAGGTAAAGGTCGGTCGCCTCGTCGTCGGAAATGACCTCCACGCCATGTTTCGTCATCTGGTCGTAGGCGGACTGGGGCGAGAGCTCCAACGGCGTTACTACGCCTTCGTTTGCAGTCCCGGTCATGGTCTTGTAGAGCCGAATGCGGTCGGACAGGCTCATGGACATCTTTGTCCCGCCCACATCTGTTTGTGAATCGGCGGGCAGGATGTTTCCTGCGAGCTGCACCTCCAGCGTCCGCCAGATGCCGAGGAGTCGGCTCTCCCGCCGATCCAGGGGTGTCCCCTGTTCGTGGGCAGCCTTTATCTTCTTCAGCTTGGCGATGCCGAACTGCCGTTTCCAGTCGTCGGGCACACGGAAGGAAGATCCCAGTTTCGCCTTGAGCCTCGGCAGGGTGATTTTCGTCCAGTCGATCCGGCTGACGGCGGTGACCCGTGCGGCGGGAGTGGTGAGCCGCTCCGAATCCACGCCGCCCAACTCCAGTGCCCTTTTCGTCACCGCCCAGCCCTCCCATGCCATGTCGCCCAGGACTTCGCCCTGTTTCAGGATGGAGCGGCGCAGGAAATCGCCGTAAGATCTGCCGCCTTGATTGCGTAGCTTCTCGGCAAGGCGCCGGGCGAAGACGGCGTGTTCCAGGTCGTCGAGCGGTCTCTGCTTGAAAGCTACGCCCTTGCGGACGTCGGCAGACTCGGAGAGCCACGGAACGCCGCGGGCCGCTTCGTCAAGCATGAGAAAGTCACGGAACCGCATGGAGTATCTATGGTCCGGGAAGGCGGTTCTCGCAGGCATGCGGGCATGCCACCAGCCGTCGCAGGACGCTCGCTGGCGAGCTTTCGGGCAAGACGGCACCTTCGGTCGCCCTCGGCGTACGAACGCCCGGGAAGGCTTCTTGGCGATTCCTGGGGCGGTCGAGCGCCGTTCGCCTACCCCTCCCCGCCGAACAGTTCCTCGCAGACCTTGTCGACGGTCACCGACGAGAACTTGCCCATCAGCCACTCGACCTCCTTCTGCGTGGGAGTCACGGGCTCCTGCGACAGCCGTCCCTGCCTCCACAGCTGCTTCCGCCGGAACGCCGCCAGGTGCGAGTCGATACCGTCCAGACCCCGGATGAGCGATTTGACCTCCTCGCACCCGTCCACGGTCTCGTGGAACCAGGCGAGGTACGAGGGCTCCTGCTCGTAGATGTAGGGCAGGGTCTGCCCCTCGAACTTGCCGAACGGCAGGACCGTGGTGCGCAGGCGGCACTCAAGACCTGGGCATCGCCAGTCGTCCAGTCCCTTCGCTTTTCTCTTGTTCGCCAGGACATGGACGAACTCCTCCCCGCAGCACTGGCGCACGAGGACAATCTTTAGCGGAGTCGGCTTGAACTTCGTCGTGTGCCACTTCCTCTTGACTTGGTCGACCGTAAGCTCGCTCGTCCAGTAGTCCTTGTCCGGTCCCTCGGGCTCGCCCTCCATCGCCTTGGCGATGGCAGATGCGACCTCTTCCTGCGTCCAGTACTGCCTCTGCGTCTCTTTCTTCATGGTCGTGCGTCTTTCCTCTCTGTCTCGTCATCGGGCGATGCTGCCGTCGGTTTTCCTGCCGTTTTCCCGGCCGGAACGGGACGCAATCCGACCTGGTCGGGGCGTTCACGCTTCGCCTCGGCGATCGCCGCCAGCAGCTTCCATCTCAAGTCCCGTCCCTGCGTCTCTTTCTTCATGGTCGTGCGCCTCCTCCCTGCCTCTTCATCGTGTCGTCGTGCGTCTTTTTCGCTGCACGTGCGCAGCATCCCCGTCGTTTTCGTCTCAAGCCGCCGTGCGGGAAAGGTGTTCCAGCCCCGCTTCCGTAAGTTCCGCGTCCCAGTCCGTCCGCAGGAGCGACGGATAGACCCTTTTCGGTCGCAATCCGACCTGTTCCGGACGTTCCCGGCGGGCTTCGGCGATCATGTTGCAGCTAACGATGGGCGAAGCAAAGGGGGTAGTAGTATCACTACGGCTTAACGCCTCTTTGATCTTCTCCAGCAGTCTCTCGCCGAGCCTCCACTGGCACGCATGCCCGAAGCGGTAGGTACTGTCCTCCCACTCCAGCAGCCCCAGGTCGGTCAGCATGTCGCGGATCGCCTTGAAGCGGTGCCAGGAGAAGGCCCTGGTCGTGTCCCCCGCCTTGTACGCCTCCTCCCAGAGCCGCTTCACGCGCCTGGCAGGCATAGAGCCGTCGGCGTTCATCTTCAGCGTGCAGGCACGGAGGACGGCCAGCGCCGTCTGCACGTCCTCGGCGACGACGACCGCCCTGGAAGACGACGAGACCTGCGGCGGGCAAAGAGCGAGCAGCTCCCTGGCAAGCGGCTCCAGCTTGCGGATCTCGTCGGGATCCACGAGTTTCCCCGAGACCGAACCCTTGCGGGCAGGCTTTTCGTATTTCGGCTCGGGCTTCGCCTCGGGCTCGGCGACCGGGAAAAGCTCCGGCAGCTTCCGCAGGTCATGCGGGGTCATCCGGGTCGTGG
>CAZTPX010000328.1:0-6494 GCA_964615095.1 uncultured Planctomycetaceae bacterium
TCGTGCGCCGCCAACGGCCAAACGGACCGCCCGAAGCTTAAGCTAGTGCCATTCGTTGCTGGCGCCTACGGACAGGGCGACGGCCATACCGGCAGTATTGCTCAGGACCAGGCCGCCGCCGCCACTCAGCCCCCCCACGGTGGCCGCGGCCAGACCACCGAAGCTAAGCACACCCGTCCCGCTCGTAACCAAGGTACTATTCTGGATCGCCAGGCTGTTAGCCAGCGCGAGGGTACCCGTGCTGACAAGCGTATTGCCCGTGTAGAAGTTGGCGCCGCCGAGGGTCAGAATGCCCGTACCAGACTGTACGAGGCTGCCGCTGCCGCTAATAATGTTGGTAACCACCAAACTATTGTCGCCGCGATCGAAGACCAATGTGCCGTTATTGGCGATCGGGCCACTGCCCGGCGCGCCGATAGTACCGCCGCGATCGATCTGAAGCGTGCCGGCGCTGATCGTGGTCGGTCCGCTATACGTGTTGGCGCCGGTCAGGACGAGTATCCCGGCACCGCTTTGCGTGAGACTGCCGCTGCCACTGATGACCGGGCTGAAGGTGGCCGTGTCGGCATGATTGAAAACCAGGCTGGCGTTATCCGTCACGCCCGAGGTGCCGCCGATCGAGGCCCCGCTGCCCGCATTGCCGATCTGGAGCGTACCGGCCGTGATGATCGTCGGGCCGGTATAGCTGTCCGCCGCAGTGAGCGTCAACGTGCCGCTACCGACTTTATTCAAACTGCCGCCTGTGGCGTTGTCGCTGAGCAAGCCAGAGTAGATCGTGCTGGAATTGTTGGCGCCCACAGAGAGGGCGACGGCCGCGTCAGCGGTATTGGTCAGAACGAGGTTGCCCCCGCCCGTCAGGCCGCCGATGGTGGCCGTAGCGAAACCGCCGAAGCCAAGCGCGCCCGTCCCGCTGATGTTCAAGGTACTGTTCTGGAGCAGCAGGTTGTTCCCCAGAGCCAGCGTACCCGCGCTGATCAGCGTATTGCCCGTATAGGCGTTGGTGCCGCAAAGCGTCACCATGCCCCCGCCGATCTGAGCCAGACTGCCGCTACCGCTGATGGCGTTGGCAACCACCAAACCATTGTCGTCGCGATCGAAGACCAATGCGGCGTTGTTTGTGATCGGGCCGTTGCCCAAGGAACCGGTACTACCGCCGTTATCGATCTGAAGCGTGCCGCCAGTGATCGTCGTGGGGCCGCTGTATGTGTTGGCACCGACTATGACTAGCTTTCCGCTGCCTGTTTGGGTCAGGCTGCCGCTGCCACTGATGACCGGGCTGAAGGTGACCGTACCAGCATGGTTGAAAACCAGGCTGGCGTTATCCGTCACGCCGGAAGTGCCGCCGATCGAGGCCCCACTGCCGCCGTTGCCAACCTGCAGCGTGCCGGCCGTTATTGTCGTCGGGCCGGTGTAGGTATTCGCCGCGGTAAGCACGAGCGTATTGCCGCCCCAGAGCGCCAGTCCCATGTTTCCGGCAATGTTGGAGCCATAGGACAAACTGCCACCGCTAGTATCGATGCCCAAGATCGAACCGCCAGCAAAACCGCCGCTGTTCCTTCCCAGCAGCGTCCCGATGCCGGCAGACGTCCAGCCGTTACCGCCCACAGCGACGGCCAAAGTCGCGCCGTTGGCCACCGTAATGGTTCCCTGCGTTGCGTAGCTTGGCAGCGCCGTGGCGCCGGCGGCTTCGAGCGTGCCGGCACTGACCGTGGTCGCGCCGGTGTAGGTGTTGCTGCCGCTGAGAAACAGCGTCCCAGCCCCGATCTTGGTCAAGCTGCCGGGCCCGGAAAGGGAACCGGCGAGCGTCACGCTGAAACCACCGGTATCGAACGTCGCTCCGCCGCCGCTTGTGCCCAGCGTCATGGGCACGTTGGTGGAAAACGAGTTGCTCGCTTGCATCGTTCCACCGTTGAAATTGAATGCCGCGGCGCCGGAGCCTATCAATGATGCGAGAATAAGCTCGCCACCGCTCAGGTTGTACGTGCCAGCGCCGTAGCCCCCGAGGTGCAAACCGTTGGAAACGCAATTGGTTCCCCCGGACTGCGTGAAGGTACCCGGACCGGTGATCGGGTAGCCGATATATTCGGAGGCTGCCGACAATTGTCCGCTGCCGCTCAGGTTGTACATCGCAGGGCCACCGTACCACCCCACGTAGAGGACGGTAGAAACCGAATTGGTTCCGGCGGACTGCGTAAAGCTGCCCGTGCCACTGTAGCCGATGCACTCGGAGCCCGCCGACAATTGTCCACCACCGCTTAGGCTGTAGGATCCACCGCCTCCATTGGACGCGGCGTTCCCCACATAAAGGTAGTTGGCGACACTGTTGGTTCCGCCCGACTGAATAAACGCGCCGGAATCCACGCCCACGACCTCATTAGAGGCGGACAGCAAGCCGTTGCCGCATAGGTTGTACGTGCCACTGCCGGTGTTCCAACCGTAAATATTCAGATTACCCGCCACATTATTTGTGCCGCCGGACTGTGTGAAACTCCCCACGCCTGACGCATTAGCCACGTTCTCCAGAGTTGCCGAGAGCTGGCCGCCGCTCAGACTGTAGGTGCCGGTGCTGCCGATGTTGTCGCCGAGATTGAGAGTGCCAGCACTGTTGATTCCGCCTGATTGGGTGAAGGCGCCCGTGCCGGAAACACCGATGGACTCGATTCCGGCGGACAAGAACCCACTGCCGCCCAGCGAATAAGTGCTGCTGTTGCCCGCGCTGCCGCTTACCGACAAAGTGTTCACAATACTGTTGGTTCCAGCGGACTGCGTGAAGCTCGCCCCGGCGGTGCCTCCCACGTATTCGGTGGAGGCGGACAACTGACTGTTGCCACTGAGGTTGTACGCGCTGCCGCCGACTGCGCCGCCGACCCACAAGCCATTGCTCATAGCGTTGCTGCCGCCGGTCTGCGTGAAATTCCCGATGCCATAGTAACCTATAACTTCGTTAGGCGCTGACAACTGGCTGCTGCCGCTGAGGTTATATGCGCCATTGCTGTTCCTATTGTAAGCGAGATACAAGTAGTTGGTAACGGTGTTGGTCCCGCCGGATTGGGTCAACGTTCCCGAGCCCAAATCGCCAATATAGAGCAGACGTGCCGAAAGTTGGCTGTTGCCGCTGAGCAGATAGGTGCCGCTGTTGCCGGCCTGCTCGCCCAAAGCGAAGAAATAGCTGACGTTGCTGGTTCCGCCGGATTGCGTGAAGGTCCCCGAACCGCCATTGCCGACGTACTGGTAACAGGTTGCCAGCGATCCGCCGCTGATACCGGAAACGAGATCATTCGTAGTCAGCGTCCCGTTGCCCAAGTTGACCGCGCCCGTACCCGAAATCGTCAACCCGCCGGTTGAATTGATGGAACTGCCGGAAGTGGCCAGGATCGTTCCTTGGCAGATGATCGGATCGGCCATCGCCAGCGAACCGATGAACTCGCTGCCCGCTGGCACGCTGAGCGTGGTGCCGTTAGTGTGGGTCAAACCCAGGCTCGCGTAGCTCGCGAAAGTCGTCGATGGGTTGAAACCCGCGGGCAGTATCAAGAGCGATGTGGGGCCCATGCTTAGGGAGACAGCGCCTAGGTCCTGCCAGGTGCCGCTGGACAGATCCAGTACCGAGTTGCCGATGAGCGTCGACGGCGTGGCGCCGCCCGTGAAGATTCCCTGGTTGGCAAGGTTGCCGTTGATCTGCAAGGTACCACCCGCAAGCATGTAGGTGGCGTAGATGGCGATCGACAGTTCCGAGACGGTGTTGGAGCCGCCGGTCTGCGTAAATATCCCCGATTCGACAGATTGCTGGCCGACAGAAAGGAGGCCACCACTGATGCCGGAAATCGTATCGTATGACGTGAGGCGCCCATTACCAAGGTTGATCGTGCCCGTGCCCGATAGCTGTAACCCTGCCAAAAGATTGATGGCATTGCCTGAAGTGGCAGTAATCGTACCTTGGCAGGTGACGCCGTCCGAGATCGAGCCGAAACCGCCGAAGCCCTGACCCGCCGGCACGTTAAGTGTGGTGCCGTTGGTATGGGTCATTCCCAAGTTGCTGTAACTTGCAAAAGAAGTTGCTGGATTGAAACCCGGCGGCACGATCAGAAGCGAATTGGGAGCCACGCTCAGCGAGAGGGCGCCCAAGTTCTGCAAACTGCCGCCAGATAAATTCAGGATACCGTTTCCGCTCAGCGATGCCGGCGTGCCCGCGCCTGCAAGGGTGCCCGCCGAAACAAAGCTTCCGTTGATCTGTAACGTGCCGCCTGCAAGCAGATACCTGGATTTGTTGCCGATCGACAGCAGCGACACGGTGTTCGTGCCGCCGGACTGGGTAAACAGCCCCGTGCCGTTCCCGTCGCTCCCATCGTAGCCGACGTATTCGGCGGCAGCCGAAAGCTGGCCGCCGCCGCTCAGATTGAACGTGCCACTGCTTCCGCTGATGAAGCCGAGATACAGCGAATTCGTAACGTTGTTGCTCCCGCCGGACTGTGTGAAAACGCCTTGGCCGTAGTAGCCAATGCACTCGTTCGGCGCCGTCAGCGTACCAGTGCCGCTCAGGCTGTAGGTTCCGCTGACGTTGTTGCTTCCACAGGCGACGTATAACTCATTGGACACGGAATTCGTCCCGCCGGATTGCACGAAACTTCCCGTGCCCGCGTAACTGAGGTATTCGCAGGGCGCTGTTAGCATGCCGTTGCCGCTGAGGCTGTAGGTTCCAGCGCTGAAGCTGCCGATCCAAAGCGCACTTGTCACGCAGTGCGTTCCGCCCGTCTGAATGAAACTGCTGGGGCTGCTGCTGCTCCCGACATACTCGGTCGGCGCGGTGAGCAGCCCATTGCCACCTAACGTGTAGGCCCCGGCGTCAATACTCAGAAGGCCGGATACCGAGTTCGTTCCGCTTGTCTGCGTGAAACTGCCCGCGAAGGAAGTTCCGATGGACTCGCTTGCCGCCGTCAACAGGCCATTACCGTTCAGGCTGTAGCTGGCGTTGCTCGCGTTGCTGCCCGCGATGGAGAGCGTATTGGACACCGAATTAGTTCCACCGCTCTGCGTAAAGCTGGCGTTGCCGCCGTCGCCGACGTACTCGCCACCAACGGACAGCGATCCGCTGCCACTCAAGAAATAGCTGCCAGAACCACCTGCAGAGGGGCCAACGCTAAGCGCGTTGACCGTGCTGCATCCACCGGACTGTGTGAAGGTCCCGGTGCCGGCGTTGCCTACGTTCACGTCGGTTGCAACCAACTGTCCGTTGCCGCCGAGATTGTACGTGCCGCTGCTGCCAGTGTTGTTGCCAAGATAGAGATCATTGGCGACACTATTTGTCCCGCCGGACTGGTTGAAGGTGCCGGTGCCGGAGTCACCCACAGTTTCATCGCAGTTTACTGAGAGGCTGCCGCCGGTCATTTGCACAGATCCACTTCCCGTGCTGCCGCCCAGCGAAAGCGTGCCGCACGTCGCGTTAAGCTGGGTGACGGTGGCCGTCCCCCCGTTGACGATATAGGCAGCGTCGGTGCCGGTCGGGACGACGCTACCCCAGTTTGCGACTGTCGACCAGTCCCCTGCGGGAACTTGCCAGTAAATCTGCGCTCGTGCGGAGACTGGGCTTAGGGACAAGACTGCGGCAATGATAAGGCCCAATAGACGCGCGGCAGCCGAGAGTGCTGCCCGTCGAGTCAGGTCGCGGCCGCGGTCAAAAGTCGTTTCGGCCGACGGATCGGCAACGGTTGGGTTTGTCGTCACGCACCGATCGGGAGCCGACGGCACGCGACCCGCAAGCGGGTGCCCCGTGCCTGCTACGATTCTTGCGGCCCTGTCCAACCTCAAAACGCTTGGCTTCGACATGATTTGGCATCCGCTTGGCGAATCCATTGTGAAACTACGTTGCGCCGTCGCCTAGATGAAAGGCGGGCCCCCCCTAACAATGCTGCCATTATGACTTCAATGCTGCGGATTTGCAAGAAGGATCGTGTTTTTCTGCCAGCCGTAGGCCCCTCTTGCCGAGAGGAACTACTATGCTTCGAACCGTGGGAAAGACTCCGCGTTGTTCGGCAGGTCGGCGCGCAATAGTCCTTTCCGGCAGAAAGGACCTACTTGCCCCAATCCAGCGACTGGTTGCCTGTTATTACGGACTGCTGAATCCGTCTGCAATGCCGCATCGTCATCGACCTCGCCCCGGCAGATCTCGGCACCTTTGTTTATCCGGCTTTGAACCATGCCTTCTTTTCCCAGCCCCACCAACGGTTTGTGACGGCGGCCCGTACGTCTCTCTTGCCGAAAGAGGCGCTAGCCGACGAAGTGAGGAACGGCTGGAAGTGGTCTCCTGGTCCCGGGGAAAAGTGGTGGATGGGACGGGCCTGTGCAAATCGTCGCACAGCGAAAGGGGAAGTCGCCGCAACTGTTTGGGCTTGCGGAAAAAGTCCGTGCAATGCGCAAATGGTGGCGAGATTCGCTGCGTATTATGTGGGTATAAAGCGCGCTGAAGAAGATTCAGCTAGGCCTGAATACTCTGCGCGTGT
>CAZTPX010000329.1:0-6433 GCA_964615095.1 uncultured Planctomycetaceae bacterium
CCTGCGAGAGGCTGGCGGTGGACCATGTTCCCGTGGAAGTGTTGTAGATGTCCACGTTGCTGCCGTTGGTAAAAAAGACCTCATTGCCCACTGAGGTCGCCGCTGTCGCGCCGCTTGCCGACGGGAGGGTCATGGTAGACCACAATGGCGTCCAATCTTGGGCGCAGGCGTTGTTGAGCCAAAGCGTGGCCAACGAGGCCACAGCGAACACTAGGCTAAACCTTCTCATCTCAAAACCTTTTCGTGTAAGAAAACGGTGAAAACTTCGGGTAAGATGATCTGGCATTCCGTCTTCGATTTCGCCGCGCGTGACCGATTGCTTTGCGAAACGAAAAAGGAGCGCCGGAAACCAGGGACGCTCCTGAGACCCCTGCGACAGGGCACATGAAACGGCACCTGGCCCGACGCTCCATTTCGGAGCGCGGGTCCAAGCACCGCCTTCATGTTCAAAAGTCGCAGTTTCTCAGGAGGCAGTAACTTGACGCCTACGCGTCGATCAATTGTCTTCAATCACGGCCGTCGAGGCCGGTTTTTATCGTTTCAAATACGTTTCCATAGTAAATCGAGTCTTCAAACGGCCTGTCCGACACGGGGTCGAGGCCAAGATACCAGCTTATTACCGCACCAGCAGGGTTGCAAGCCACCGGCGAAAATTAACTGACAGAGCAGTACGCCAAGTGATTTCGAGGCGTAAACGGCTGTCGGCAAGGAGTTTGGGCCAGATAGGGGAAGCTTGACGGCCGACAAGATAGCGGCTGGCAGATTCATGGTGGAGGGCGTTGTCGGCGGCACGCACTACGAATTGCACTGGGCAGGCAGCCGCAGCCCTCGAAGGTGGCCGCCGAGGCGGGATGTCCGTGGGCGGAAAAGAGGCCGGGACCGACAACGAAACTCAAGCCTGGCTGCCGCTCCATTGGGGGCGGCCAATGTCGAACTTTCTTCTTAGCCGTGGGCAGGGCCGGAGCCGCTTGCGCAGAACGCAACGTCACGCTGCGTGCCGCATGGCTTCCGGCAGGCGAGATGGGAAGGACAAGGTCGCCGGGCCGCCGTTATCGCCGGAAACCGATGGGCGTGCTGCGCGTCGCCTTCGTAGTCGCATCCGATAGCCCAGCAGGCTGAGGGCGCCGACGCCGAGGAGGGCCAGTGTGCTCGGCTCGGGCACGACGGCGAAATCGCCGTCGTGATTCACGACGGCCCAAACTGTCTGGTTCACCGTATTCACGCCCCAATCGCCCACCGTCGTATCGCCACTGGGGTAAGCCGCCACTTCGAAGTTGCCCGAGTTGGTTCCAACATTGCCCTCAACGGCGTTCACCCACAGGCCGGTAAGCGGATCGAGCCACGCCAGGTAGAGCGGGTCGTCCGCGGCCGACGTGCCGGGCAATACGTCGGAGTCGTAGCTCATCTGCACGACAAAGGGAGCGGTCTGCCCGCTGCTGCCGTTGAGGGCAATGCCACTCAACTGCACGATGTCGCTAATCACGCCCGAACCGATCTCCGCTTGCGCCCGCGTGCGCCAGGCCATGCCGACCGTCTGTACCGAGCCGCTGCTATTGGTTCCCGCCAGGATCGTCGCCGTGCTTCCCGCCATGCCCTGCCCGCCGCTGCCCGAGGTGGCGGTCGTCTTCGATTCCAGGTTGGCGTAGGTGCCGCCGGGGGCGACCGTGGCGGTCAACACGGGTCCGAAGGCGGTCTGCGAGTTGCCGTTGTCCGCGGTGGCGTTGCCCACGTTACCTTGCAGCGTGATGGTAATTGGTCCAGTGTTGCTGATTCCGGCTCCAGGCAAGCTGCTGTCGTCGGCAAGCTGGGAACCTGCGATGCTGATGGTTCCGCTGCCCGACATGTAGTTGCTGGTATTCAGCGAGGCCATGAACGTGTTGCCGTTGCTGCCGCTGTTTGCCGTCAGTCCACCAAACGGTGCAAGGTTGGTCTGGAAAGCCGGATCGCCACCGGTTGTAAACCCGGTCAGTTTGAGGTTGGCCGTATAGGCCGCCGCGGTGTTCGCCGCCAGGTTGTAGATCGTAAAGCTCTGGCTGGGGATGGCCGCTCCCCGCAGGACGTTGCCGAAGTTGATGGTCTGGGTTGTCTGCGCGGCGATGGACGACAAGGAGGCATTGGAATGGTCGTAGACGGTAAGGGTGGCCGTCGCGGTTTGACTGAGGTTGCTCGAATTCGGATCGCTCGCGGTAAGGGAAATCGTGTTGACGCCGAGATTGGCGGACGTGGCCGAGACGGTACAGGACTGGCTGGTGCTTGGGGCGAGACTGCCGGTACCGGATGTCATTGCTCCGAGCGTGGCACTACCGCTTAGGATTACGGCGTATACCGTGTAGTTGAGGTTGTATCCGCAACTTGGGGAATTGCTCACCGTCATGCCAACTGCGCCAGTGCCTCCCGTAATGATCGTGGCATTCTGGGTCTTAGCAAGGACAACAGTCGCTGGCGCAATGTTCAAGGCGAAAACCGTGCCGTAGCCGTTCGCCCCGCCGTAGCCGTTCGCCCCGCCTTCGTAGGTCGTGCCGTAAAGCGTCGAGCCGATTAGCGTCACATCGCCCTCTGGAAACTCTCCATTGCTGCCGTTGAACGAGCAGAGGGTCGTTGGGCTGCCGCCGCTGGTGGCGATGCTGAAAACCGTGCCATCGCCGTTCGCGCCGCCTATCTCGGTCGTCCCGTAAAGCGTCGAGCCGACAAGCGTCAAACCCGCATAGCAGGGATCTGCACCATTGGTGCCGTTGAACGAGCAGAGCGTCGTGGGGCTGCCGCCGCTGGTGGCGATGCTGAAAACCGTGCCGTAGCCAGAGCCACCGTTCAACGACAAGTTTCCGCCTGTCTGGGTCGTTCCGTAAAGCGTCGAGCCGACAAGCATCAAACCGGAGCATGGAGCTGCCCCATTGCCGGCGTTGAACGAGCAGAGGGTCGTGGGGCTGCCGCCGCTGGTGGCGATGCTGAAAACCGTGCCGTAGCCGTTCGCGCCGCCTTCGTAGGTCGTGCCATAAAGCGTCGAGCCGATAAGCGTCAGAGCGGCACATGGACCGAACCCACTGCCGGCGTTGAACGAACAAAGCGTCGTGGGGCTGCCGCCGCTGGTGGGGATGCTGAAAACCGCGCCTTCGCCGTTCGCCCCGCCATAGTGGGTTGTGCCACAAAGCGTCGCGCCATTGAGCGTCAAATCGGCACTTGGCTCATCGCCATTGTCGAAGTTGAACGAGCCGAGCGTCGTGAGGCTGCCGTCGCCGGTGGCGATGCTGAAAACTGTGCCGTAGCCGCTGTTTCGCTCACCGTTGTAGCCGGCACCCCCATGTTGCGTAGTGCCGAAAAGCGTCGAGCCGACAAGCGTCAAACCGGCAAAGGGATATATACCGTTGATGCCATTGAACGAGCAGAGGGTCGTTGGGCTGCCGCCGCTGGTGGCGATGCTGAAAACCGTGCCGTAGCCGCTTAACGCGCTACCAGTGTAGCCGGCCCCGCCATAGGAGGTCGTGCCGTAAAGCGTCGAGCCAACAAGCGTCAAACCCGCAAATGGACCTTCGCCGTCGCTGCCGTTGAATGAGGCCAGTACGGTAAGGGTCTGGGCGTGGACGTGGGTAGTAACCAAGCCCAGAAGAACCAAGATGGCCCCTGGTGTCCGCAACGCGGCGACCATCGAACCCGGCAATCGCGCCGCTCGCCAACCGTTTCTCATGGAGAACTTGTCGAACATCGGTCGTCTCCTCAGAAATTCATCGTGCGGGCCTACGCTGGCGGGCCACGGCGGTCCCAAGGGTCAGCAAGCCTTATGCCAAATGGAGAAGATCAGTGGATTCCTCCGCGAAGTGATTGTCGCATTTAGAGTTGCGCAAGCGATCTGATTCGCCTTGTGTCGGGGCGGACCGCAGGACATGTTGCGTTCTCATACACTTCGCGCAGCAGAATGAAACAGCCGCATTCGGATACGTCCTTCCAAGCGGCCATCGGCGCATACCGCCGCGGCCTGGGCCTTCATCCCGTTGGCAACGGCTGCGCCCGAGCCGGGCTTCACCTGCGGGGCGCGTGAGGCATGGTTCGGCCGGCTGCCGGGGCTAGATGCGGAGAAGGCGGCTGGAATCGTCACCGAACACCGTGTTGAGCGTGTTCTCGGGGCTTGGTATCCCCCGTTGGCTGCATTTGTCGGTCCTTCACCACCGACTCCGCCCCGGTGTTGACCGCCGCCCAGACACCGCGATGCTGAGAACCCGCGTGAAAGGGCAAGTGACAGCATGCTTGCAGTCAACCGCATGGGCACTCATGCCAGAAGGACTGCCAGGAGCCGTTGCCTGACGGGGCCATGAGGGCAGGGCATCGAAACAGTGCCCGCCGAATCAGGCAGCTTGACCTGTCAATGAAGGCTGCGGCGAGAACGCCGGCAGAGACCAAGTTGCAGCGGCCAGCCGGAAAGTGCGACGACAAGGACCTACGAAAGGGCCAGACGAAGATCAATGTCCGACCGCGGTCAGAGATCGTTATGGGCACGGTGGCCCAGACGACTGCAAGAGATGGACAGTGCAGGGCCTGTCACACGGCCAGGTCAAAGTCGGTCTGTGCAGCGATCGTCGAGATCAACGTGGAGTCGGTGGCCTGCCAGTCCACAGGCCACAGCGGTTCTCCGCACCACCCCTCAAAGCCAGACTTCGATGCCGGCTTGGTCTTGGAGTTCAGCAACCAATGCGGCGGTCTTATCCCGGTCCCAGCCTATCCGCTCGAAGACGGGCATGCCGAGCGACACGATGGTTCTCAGCAGCAGCAGGGCATCCTCCACCTGAGACGGTTCGACCACGCCGTAGCGAACACGCCACTCAGCGCGATGCCACGCATGACCTTCGGCGTCGTCGTAGCCGTAACCTTCGCGGCGGGCTTGGACGGCACGGCGTAGGTCTTTCAGGAGCACGTTGATGGCGCATGGCCCTTCAAGCGGGCAAAGCATCGTGGCGAGCCGCTGGAGGTGGCCGGTGAATTGCTGTTGAGCACGGAGTTGTTGGTTCATGTAATCGTTCTCCCAGAATTGGGCTTGGTAAGTCGAAGGCGGCCCCCGCGGTTCCGGACACGCTGTCCGTAATCGCGGTCGGCGGGAGCTTGTAACGCTGCCGTTGCCGGCCTTGTGGTATAGGATCGCGACGAGCAGATTGCTGTCGTTACCATCACCATAAGCGGGTTGAGCCGGAAGCGCAAGGCCCAAATTTGAGAGGGGCGACGCGTTTGAAGATAGTCCAAACGTTTGGACGCTTTGGGCAGCAAATGGCGGCCAGGGCCAATTCACCAGGAGGCTTGGTTCGGCAAGTCCCTCTGCCCGTTTTGCAGGCCGCGCTCGACGGCAAACCGCGGGTAGTGACCGAGAGGCAGTACGGGGCGTCGCCCCACGCGCGGCCCAAGACCTCGGCCCCGCATCTGGGCCAACCATCCCTGTCGATCGTGGCGGGCGTGCGCGGCGAGGGCGGCAGAGGCTCCTACGCGCTCACAGAGGCCCTCTCGCCGACAGGTGGCCTTCTAGGCCGCCAGGCCATCTATGCGCGGCAGGGTATGCTGGGCCGCGCATAGGGGCTGGGCCGCGGAAAGATGGTAGCGGAAGCGAATGGGCTGGGGAAGGCTGCGGTGAAGATGGCCGCGGTGGCGCATAGCCCAGCTTCAGCACCTTGGTGCCAATGTGGTCCTATGCGCCGCCCATGGCTCTATGCGATTCCAGTTGCCCTCCGTCGCTCTACGCACTGTCCAATACCCCTGGCCAGCCTGCTCAGCCCTGCTGATCGTCGGGGGGTTGTGGCTGAGCAAGGAATGCTTGGTTGCGCGTATCGAGGCCGGCGGCTGCGGTAAAGATGGCCGCGGTGGCGCATAGGACAGGTTCAGCAACCTGGGCCGCCGCCGGCCTGATCGCGTCCTACGCGCCCACGCTGGCCCGGTGCTCGACTGCAAGCCGCTTGCAGTCACGGTGGCGAACATCGGGGTGCAAGGCCGAGGTATGCGCTTCCGGTGCCCCTCGCGACCCATGTCCTGTTCGTGGCCCTAGCCACATGTTCCCTCCGAGCCTGACCAGAGGCCCGGTCAGCTTTGCTCCTGACGGGCTGCACGGACGGAGAGGAAATGGTCGCGTAGAGGCTGGACAGTTCGGCCCGCGAACACCGGCAAGCCCGAGAAGGGCCTCCAGAGCGCGTAAGATCGAAGGTCGTGTGTGGGAATGTTCCGAGCGCCTGGGGGACAAGGACGCGCTTAGGCGTGCGCGGGACGCGCCCAGACGGGCCCCTGCCGGCAGAGCCTCGACGTGCCGCCCAGACCACGACCTTCGCGATTATGGCGGCCACGATAAACCTTCGGGTTCGAGGTTTGCAGGCAGGACAATCGGTTCGGGTTCGTACTGGTAGCATCGATGTCCTCGGTGGTGATGGAAATGCTATCATAGGTTCGGTCTAAGTGGGCGGTCTGGTCT
>CAZTPX010000330.1:0-1703 GCA_964615095.1 uncultured Planctomycetaceae bacterium
CGACTCCCGCCGCCTCCACCACGCTGTAATATATTGATTCTAATATAGTTATATGTTATCATCCGTACGTTTGTACCTACTATGTGCGTGAATAATGGCTAATTCCAAGCACACAAAGGTATCTTGGCGTGCCACAGAGTGGCTATTACGTTTTGTTGCTCGCCAATACCCTCTCATTCGTAGCCACATTTCTTCTATTGGTGTATCCCCTACTGGACCGTGAGACTGACCGACCCCGAACTCGTCGCCTGCTGAGTCGGAGGAGGTGTTGAGGAGCCCCCGCCGCAGCCGATACTGAGGGCCGCCGTAGCCAGCAGAACCAGACCCAGACAAGCCGTAAGCCAGATGCCCCGCGCAGCCGATTTTCTCCTGAGGAACCCAAGAGGCAGCAGAAGAATTGGTATCAGGAAGCCCGCACTGGTTACCGTTTCCGTAAAGACCACCGTCACCTGATAGGTTCCTTTGGGTGTGGTCGAGGACGTGGCGATCGTCACCGAATTGGTAGTTGTGTTGTAGCTGCAGGTCGCCCCCGTGGGAAGGTTCAGGCAGGTTACGGAGACGCTGGTCACAGCCGATGGCACGGTCACCGGATAGCTGGCCGTGGAACCGGCCGTTACGGTCTGCGTCACCGAGGAAAATTGTAGACCGGTTGTCGTTCCCGCCGCGGAATCCACTTCGAACTGGAATGAATTGGAAGCACCTCCCCCTGGACTTGGAGTTGTCACCGTAATTGCGACGCTAATTCCCCCAGTGGCAATGTCGGTCGCTGGAACTTGCGCCGTCAGTTGGGTCGCGTTGACGTATGTAGTGATCAGGGCCGAAGCTCCCCAATAGACAGTAGAGCTGGCAATAAATCCCGATCCATTGACCGTGAGCGTGAATGCTGCACCGCCTGCATTTGTAAACGCCGGCGAGACGCCGCTGATCGCTGGCGCAGGATTCACCAGGGTATAGGCTGCGGATGCCACGGCGCTGCTGGAGTAGCCCGTGGCCGTAGCAATCGCCTGAAGCGTCTCTGTGGAGGATACGGTAATCGCGCCGCTGTATACGCTCGAACTCGTAGTTGGTGTCGTGCCGTTGGTGGTGTAGTAGATGGTCGCGCCAGCCGTCGCATCGCTGATGGTTACCGTTTGCGCGGCGGTATAAGTGCCAGCCACGGGTGAGAAGGTTGGCGTGGCGGCAACTCCGATTACGTTGACTACGATGCTCTGCGTGGCTGCGGTCGCGGCGGTGTAGTTAGTGTTGCCCGCTTGATTGGCGGCCACCACCACAGTTCCCACGCCGGTGATCGTCAGCGTACTACCGTTGGTGCCACTGACCGTTCCCGGTCCGGAGACGACGCTGAAGGTCACCGCCAATCCGGAGGTTGAAGAAGCCGACAGCGTGATGGGTGAGACGCCGTAGGTCACCGGGGACGTAGGCGCGGTAAACGTGATGGTTTGCGAGGCCTGGTTGACCACAATACTTTGCGTTACCTGCGTTGCCGCCGCGTAGTTGGTGTTGCCCGCCTGATTGGCGGCCACCACCACTGTTCCTGCTCCGGTGATTGTCAGTGTGCTGCCGCTAACCGTGCCCGGGCCGGAAATGACGCTGAAGATCACGGCGTTGCCCGATGCCCCGCCTGTTGCAACCAGCGTGATGGGCGAGACGCCGTAGGTTACCGGCGATGTGGGCGCAGTAAAGGTGATGGTCTGCGTCACCTG
>CAZTPX010000330.1:1803-6352 GCA_964615095.1 uncultured Planctomycetaceae bacterium
CGCCGTAGGTTACCGGCGATGTGGGCGCAGTAAAGGTGATGGTCTGCGTCACCTGGTTGACCACAATACTATGCGTCACTTGCGTTGCAGCGGAGTAGTTGGTGTTGCCCGCCTGATTGGCGGCCACCACCACTGTTCCTGCTCCGGTGATTGTCAGTGTGCTGCCGCTAACCGTGCCCGGGCCGGAAATGACGCTGAAGATCACGGCGTTGCCCGATGCCCCGCCTGTTGCAACCAGCGTGATGGGCGAGACGCCGTAGGTTACCGGCGATGTGGGCGCAGTAAAGGTGATGGTCTGCGTCACCTGATTCACCGTCAGTGAAACACTGGCCGTGGCTGACGTGTAGTCAGTCGTATCGGTCGGCGTAAAGGTCACAGAGAGCTTCTGCGTCCCCACCGTCAGCACCGTGCCGGCCACCGGGTTGTAAACGTAGGTGCCCGCCACACCGGTCGACGAGCACGGCACACTAGCCGTCGCGTTCAACTGCGTGGCCGAAAGCGCGGTACCATAGGTGATCGCAGCCGGGGTCGTCCAAGTAATGGTGGGTGCTATGGCAAAAATAACCGTGCCCGCCCCACCGCCGGTAGCACCACCCTTGGCCGTCACATTGGCCGGATTTAAACTGCTGCTGCATGTGTTGTAGTAAATGGCGACCCGGCCGCCACCACCGCCGGTATTACTACCGGTGGCGCCTCCATTGGCCGTAATGATACCGGTGCCCGCGATCGTGCCTGTAGATACATAAATCGAGCCGCCGGAACCGCCGCCCGCGTTAACTTGGGCACCAGCGCCATTGGCCGTGATTGTGCCGTTGTCGGTGAGCGTGCCCGAAACCACTAGACTGATGGCGCCGCCTCCCGCGCCGCCTGGTGCTCCTATCCCATAAGCGCCAGAACCACCCGAGCCGAGAGCGGTGGGGGCTAAGGCTGAACCGTAGGTCGTTCCGGGATTCGGGCCTCCGCCCTGGCCGCCGTAGCTGCCGCCATTACCATTATTATTGCAGTTCAGCGGCCCGCCCCCTGGACCGGCGCCGGGGCCCGCACACGTGTTGCCAACATATCCTTGCCCATCGGCGCTGATAACACTGCCGCTGTCTACTTGAACATTCGCAGCATTGATCGTGCCGCCAGCGCCCTGCCATTGGCCGCTGATTTGAACGGTATTGTTCTTGGACCCGACAACAAGGCTCGAGGTGCCCGTGACAGTTAACGTTGCGGCCGCATTCAGCGTTGAGCCTCCGTCCATGATCACCGAGGCGCTATTTTCTATGGTTATGTTATTGAAGCTTAAGGTTGTATTCTGACTGGTTTCCAGCCGGCCACCTGGAATTAGCAGATCGTTATTGGTGCTGTTCACAAAGACAAGCGAGCCTGGCTGTCCCCCAGTCGTACTGCCTGCATTCGCCGTCATCGAGACTGCGGGATTAAAGGAGCTGTTCGTCGCGTAATCGATTGCGATCCGACCACCACCGCCTCCAGTAGTAGCGCCAGTGGCACCACCATTGGCCGTAAAGATACCGCTGCCAGTGATCGTACCTGTAGTTACATAGATCGATCCGCCAGAACCGCCGCCGGTATTCGACGGAGCAGTGGCGCCGTTAGCCGTGATTGTGCCGTTGTCGGTGAGCGTGCCGGAGACTACGAGACGGATGGCACCGCCCCCTGCGCCGCCTGGTGCTCCTATCCCATAAGCGCCGGAACCACCCGAGCCGAGATCTGTGGGGGCAAAGGCTGAACCGTAGGTCGTTGTTCCGGGATTCGGACCTGCACCCAGGCCGCCGTAGCTGCCGCCGTTACCATTGTTGTTGCAGTTCAGCGGGCCGCCGCCTGGACCGGCGCCGGGACCCGCACAAGTGTTGCCGGCATACCCCTGCCCGGCGGCGCTAATCGTACTTCCCGCATCCACCTGCAGGTTCGCGGCATTGATGGTTACGCCCTGGCCCTGCCATTGGCCACCCACCTGGGCGGTGTTGTTCTGCGATTCCAGCAGGACAGTCGAGTTGCCCGTAACCGTGAAGGTTCCATTTACGTTAAGCGTTGAACCGCCGTCGATGACGACCAGATTAGCTCCGTCCTGCACAGCTATGTTGTCGTAGGTGACGGCAGAGCTTGTCGATAGGGCAAGTGTCTGACCACCGCTCACTAACAAGTCGTTCGTTGTAGTGTTGGCGAAGAACGCCGACCCCGGGCCGCCACCCGAGCTGCCGTTGGCGGTCGAAGTCTGAAATCCTCCATAATTGCCGTAGTTGGCGTAATAGACAGCAATCCGACCACCTCCTCCGCCGGTAGCGGTGGCTGCCACAACTCCGCCGTTGGCCGTAAAGATGCCGCTACCCGAGAGAGTCCCTGTAGTTACATAGATCGATCCGCCGGAACCGCCGCCGCCGTTCTGAGTAGCGTTACTGCCGTTGGCCGAAATCGTTCCGTTGTCGGTGAGGGTGCCTGAGACCACCAGCCGGATGGATCCTCCGCCGGCACCACCGAGACCTTGTCCGCTCCCCTGATAGAGACCGTAACCTCCGGAACCACCCGAGCCGAGATCGGTGGGCGCTAAGGCTGAGCCGTAGGTCGTTCCAGGATTCGGGCCTCCGCCCTGGCCGCCGTAGCTGCCGCCATTACCATTGTTGTTGCAGTTCAGCGGCCCACCCCCTGGACCGGCGCCGGGGCCCGAACAATTGTTGCCGGAATACCCCTGCCCGTTGGCGCTGATCGTACTTCCCGCATCCACCTGCAGGTTCGTGGCACTGATGGTTACGCCTTGGCCCAGCCATTGGCCGGAGACTTGTGCGCTTGTATTCACGCTCTGCAGCAGAATCGTAGAATTGCCCGTCACGGTAACTGTGTTGGTGACCGCAATGGCAGAACCACCACCGATGGTCAATGTGCCGGCGTTCTCGACAGTTATAGAGTTATATGTTGCCGTGGTGCTCGGGTTGATGGAAAAGAGTTTATAGACATAGAGGCGGTTATTGGCTTGAGAGGTGTCGAAAAAGCCTATGGTGCCGTCGCCGGCATTTAACCCGCTGGTGTTGGCTCCTCCGGTTGTGGTCGAGGTGGTGAAACCCGTGTAGCTGCTGGCATTCTGAAATAGATGGCCACCCGGCCACCACCGCCGGCTAAGGCAGTGGTAGGAGGATTCCCCGGAACCGTAGTTGTACCGCCGTTGGCCTGGAAGACACCGGAACCAGCAAGGGTGCCCGTGGTGACGTAGACAGAGCCGCCCGAACCGGAGCCAGCGACGCCGCCCAAATAATAGGCCGTACCGTTCCCACCATTTGCCGAGACAATACCGTTATTGGTTAGGGTACCGGTGACGATCAGCCGGATCGCCCCGCCACCATTTCCACCTGTGGGGTTACCAGCCGGATACACCTGGTAGCCGCCAGACCCACCCGAGCCAAGATCGGTCGGCGCCAACGAAGAACCATAGGTGGCCACGGAAGAGGTATTCGGGCCGGTACCCAGGCCGCCGTAACTGCCGCCGTTGCCGTTGTTGTTGCAGTTGAACGGCCCTCCGCCTGGACCCCCGCCCGCTGGATTGTTGGGGGGGGTGTTACAGTTCGCCCCAGGGTAACCTTGGCCGTCCGCGCTGATGGAGCCGCCGCCCTCAACGGTCACATTAGCCGCGTTGATGGTGGTCGCCCCTTGGAGAGTAAGCGTAGCGCTGACCGTCAGGCTGGTCAGGTTATACACGCCGGATGACCAAGTGGTGGGAGTACTTATCACCACATTGCCTGATTGAGCCAGGGCGCCATTGGTCAATACAAGTAACAGACTAATGAGCAGAAAAACCAGCGGGCGCAGATGGGTTGCCTTACTGCGTCGCGAAGGACTAAACCAGACCCTCCTGTTGGTGTGAACCGCTGCAAAGTCACAGAACGAGAGATATGCCTGATGCAGAGATAAGTTCTTCATGAGGGCGCCCCCGGTAAAAAACATGGCAAGACTGTGGCATTCGATACGCTGCATCACGCGGAGTCAGCCCAGCCGACCGCTCACCGTGTTGTGTGCGACGAGGACCGGACTCCAGGCTCGATGAGGTGCGAGCCACCTCACTGTGGTGGGTTGGTAGACGGAACGACTTAGTACAGCGAAAGCGCATATACACACACTTTCAGTTCATTAGATATTGTGTCTAATGTAGCTAGCCGAGTCTCAAGAATATGTGCAAATCCTATACCGATAAACGCACACTGCACAAGTGAATTTTTGCGAAATTGCAGCCTGAATCCGCTGCCCTCAATCCGCGGAAAGCGCTGAGTGTGTGATCACGGCCAGTTATTGCTGCGATTCGAAGTGCTTCGTGGAAAGGGGTACATGCAATTGATCCTCGCGAGAAAGAGGCCGTATTGGAAGCCATAGACAAATGGGAAGAGATCAGTGAAATCACTAGCGCCGAATGACCGGGCTAAAATCGCCGTGTACTTGTGGTGTACTCCGAAACCGCGTATTGCTCGATATAGTACGTTTGTGGCGGCCATAAAAGTCTATAAGTTCCGTGTTTTCAATACGACGAAGCAATCCGACTCCCGCCGCCTCCACCAAGTCT
>CAZTPX010000331.1:0-6233 GCA_964615095.1 uncultured Planctomycetaceae bacterium
CGGTTATCGACAGCGAGTGGGTGCTCACCAGCTACCTCGCTGCCAACGCCACGATACTGCCGATCTCGGGCTGGCTCTCGAGCCACATGGGACGCCGCAATTACTTCTTACTGTCGATCGCCGTTTTCACGATGGCCTCGGCGGCGTGCGGTATGGCCACAAGCCTGGGGCAGATTATCCTGTTCCGGGTGATCCAGGGATTGGCCGGCGGCGGACTCCAGCCCTCCAGCCAGGGTGTGCTGCTCGATGCGTTCCCACCGGAGAAGCAAGGCGCCGCCCAGACGATGTTCGGCGTCGCGGCGCTGCTTGCGCCGGTCGTTGGCCCAACTTTGGGCGGCTATCTCACGGTCCAGTACGATTGGCGCTGGATCTTCTACATCAATGTTCCCGTGGGGGCGCTGGCCTTGCTCCTGTGTTACTTTGTTGTCGACGATCCGGTTTACCTCAAGCGGGAGCGGGGCGAACTGCGCCGCCAGCCTTTCTATTTCGACTACCTTGGCCTGGGGCTGCTGGCCCTGGTCATGTCCTGCTGGGAAATCATGCTCAGCAAGGGGCAGGAATGGGACTGGCTGGGCGACCCTTTTTGGCGCGTGCAGACACTGCTCAGCCTGTTTGTTCTGGGCCTGGTCTGCCTGGTCTTCAGGGAGACGCGGATCGCCAGCCCAGTGGTCAACTTTCGGCCGCTGCTGGAGCGCAACTTCACAGCCTCCTGCATCATCATTTTCTGTGCCTACGGAGTTTTATACGGCGCCAGCACGTCGCTGCCTGGCCTGCTTCAGTCCTTATTCGGCTACGACGCTTACGTCTCGGGACTGGTGCAGTCTCCCTCGGGAATTTTTTCCATTGCGATGATGGTAGTCGGTGGAATTCTCCTGGGCCGCGGCGCCGACGCTCGCTGGCTCATAGGCGGGGGGCTGCTGATCATGGCCGCCGGCTGCTACTGGATGGCACTGATGAACCTGTACATCAGCCCGTGGCAGGTAGTTTGGCCGCGCGTGGTGATGATCGTGGGCCTATCGATGATCTTCGCTCCGCTCAATGTTGCGGCCTTCAAGTACACTCCCCTAAATTTGCGCGGGGCCGCTGTCGGCCTGTTCGCTCTGCTCCGCAACGAGGGGGGCAGCGTCGGCACGTCGATGGCCCAGACCATCCAGGAACGCCGCGAGCAGTTTCACTTATCCCGGCTGGATGAAAACCTTGGCCGACTGAACCCGCATGTTCACTCATTCCTGGGGCGCGGTCAAGAGTTTTTCATGCGGTTGACAGGAGACCCTGCCCATTCGCAGCAGAGGAGCGTAAATGTCCTCGACAACCTCCGCCAGCAGCAGGCCTCGTCGTTGGCCTACTTCGACGTTTTCTGGTTGTGCGCCGTATTGGGGGTGCTGCTGGTCTTCCTGGTGCTGCTGATGAAGCGGTCCGTAGCCGAAAAGGGCGCACACGTCGGCGCGGAATAGGACACTGCCTTTGGTTGCTGTTCGGATTGTCCACGGCAGTCCTGTTCGCCGCCTTGAGCCGGCTGGTTTCGGGCCGCCTGCACATTTACGTATAGGTCCGTCACCTCCCCTGCGGTATAAACCCCGGAACGCCCGAATTCACCACCGCATTAAACCGGACCCGAGTCGTGATCCCCTCGCTGATTTGTCTTACGGCCTCTTCCGGAAGGGCCGAGACTTCAAAGTTCTCCTTAATGCGGCTGGGGGTCGTCGAGGTGGTCAAGAGGGCTGTTCCGCGCTGGATGGCCCAGGCGAGCAAGACCTGCGCCGGGGTTTTTTCGACGCGCTTGGCGATAGCGGTAATGACAGGATCTTCCAGCAACTTGGGCTCGATGCCATGCCCCAACGCTGCGAACGCTTGGAACACGATGCCATTCTCTCTGCAATAGTCCAATAGGTCCCACTGCGGAAGATACGGATGGGATTCGACGTGAACAACTGCGGGCTTGATCCTGCCTGCCTCAAAGATCTCTTGCGTCTGGCTCAGGCTGACGTCGGACAATCCGATGGCCTTGCACTGGCCCTCGTCCACCAGGCGCTCGAGCGCCCTCCACGTATCCAGTAGCGTCACCCCTTTGTCGTAGATCACGTTGCCGTTCGCATCCCGCGGGTCTTGCTCGTCTCCTGGCTGGAAGGCAAAGGGCGTATGGATGAGATAGAGGTCGACATAGTCGAGTTGGAGTAATTTGAGACTGGCCTCGAAGGCGGGCTTGACGCGTTCCGGACGATGATTGTTATTCCAGAGCTTCGTGGCGATAAACACTTCCTCCCGCTTGATCTTCCCCGCCTTGAACACCTCCTGCATCGCTTCGCCGACCTCCTTTTCATTTCGGTACCGTTCGGAAGCGTCGAGCTGGCGAAACCCTGCCTCCAGTGCCGCCTTCGTCGCGACTCTGGTGGCGATGGGGTCGGGAATCAGCGTGCCAAAACCGAGCGCCGGGATTTCATCGTGGCCGTTGTTCAGGGGGATTCGGATGTCGTGAAGAGCGCGGGCACTTTCGATTTCGATTGTCATGGACATGATCTGCAACTCCCATATCGTTGAGCGGCAAAACGGACAGCAGTCTTGAAGAGACCGCCGATCGCCTAAACGACCCTCCGCGATTACAAGAGGCTTGTTTGCGGCCATAGGGTGGGCCGAGTAACACCGAGTCCCACGCTACAAATGCGCCTCTTGGGATCACGAAAGGCCGTTTAGGCGGTCGTGGCCTCACGGTGCTGGACCGGCCGGTAATGCTCGGCCGGGGGCTCGAAAAGCGATCCCAAAGCGGTTCCAGCCGTTAACTGAAATGACAGCGAGCTTTACACGCTCCGGTTTCTAAAACGTCAATCGGGCGACACGCTGTTACGCCGGAGGAATTCTATGTCGTCGGGATTGAAGGGGCAACTGTATGTCGTCGGGGGTCCTGATCGGGGGCAGACCGACACTTTGCACTATACGGCTTGCGAAGAATCGTACGGCGTCAGTGCGGCGAGACGACAAGAAGGTCAGTCAGAACTATTTCTCTTAGTTCAACAGGCCGCAAGCTCGGTGGGGTCGTCGCTGCCTTCCGCTGAAATGTTATGAAATTGCTAGTCTTCTCCAGGTCATTCGTCATTCGTCATTCGTCACTTGGTCGCCCCGATTCCGGCCCTCGTCGCCGTCTTCAAGTACAGATCGACATATTTTTTCGCGCTCTGGGTCCACGACCAGTCCTGCCGCATGCCGGTATCGATCAGCGCTTTCCACTCGTCGGGATGCAGGCGGAAGAGATCGCAGGCCCGCCGCAGGGTCTCGCTCAAGGCCAGAGGGCTGTATTCCTGGAAACTGAAACCGTTGGCCGGCGCGGAGTCGGCCTGTGAACTGCCGTAACCGACAATCGTGTCGGCCAGGCCGCCCGTCTCGCGGACGATCGGCACGGTGCCATATTTCAGGCTGTACATCTGGTTCAATCCGCAAGGTTCGAAGCGGCTGGGCATGAGAAAAATGTCGCTGCCGGCCTCGATGCGGTGGGCCAGGGGGTTGGAGAACTCCAAGCGTGCGGCAATCTTCTGTGGATAGCGTTGGGCCAGGCCCTCGAACAACTTGTGGTACTTGGGCTGCCCGGTGCCCAGCACGACCCATTGCACGTCGCTGGTTTGCACCCAGCGCTGCAACAGTTCGGCAATCAGGTCAAAGCCCTTTTGGTCGTCCAACCGGCCTACGGTGGCCACCAGAGGCACGCCGCCCGCCTGCGGCAACCCAAGCTCTTTCTGCAAGGCCGCCTTGCAGGCCGCCTTGCCCAGGCTGACGGTCGTCGCGTCGTATTGGGCCGCCAGGTGGCGGTCCGTGGCCGGATTCCAATCGGCTTCGTCGATGCCATTGAGAATCCCCGAAAGCACGTCGCGGCGATGCTGCGTCACGCCCTCCAATCCGCAACCCAAGGGACTGCTCTGGATTTCCTGCGCATATCGCGGACTGACCGTGACGATCGAATCGGCGAAGACCATGCCCGTCTTCAACAGGTTCAGTTTGCCGTGGAATTCCATCTGGTGCCAGTTGAAATACTTCCAGTCCAGGCCGGTCAAGAGCATGTCCCAGTGCCAGAACTGGCCTTGGTAGGCCATGTTGTGGATGGCAAAGACCGAGGCGATCTTCTGATACTGCGGAATGCCAGCGTAGACGAGTTTCAGGTAGGCCGGCACCAGTCCCGTTTGCCAGTCGTTGGCGTGCAGCACGTCCACGGGCAGGTCCAGCAAGCGGATGGCCTCCAGGACGGCACGCGAGAAAAAGACAAACCTTTCGCAATTATCGATATAGTCCTTGCCGTCGGCGCCGTAGAGCTGATCGCGGTCGAAGTATTGGTCCTGGTGCACCAGGTAAACGGGAACTTTGCCGCCGGGCATGCTGCTCCGCGACAAGTGCCCGCTGACCATCTTGCTGCCGATAGGCACGATGAAATCGAGGCCCAGGGGCTTGATCGGCTGGCCGCAGTAGCGGGTCTGCCGATAGGCGGGCAAAATCAGGGCGGCCTGGTGCCCCAGTCGCGCCAACTCGACGGGCAACGCGCCGCTGACATCCGCCAGTCCGCCGGTTTTCGCAAACGGAACGGCTTCACTCGTGGCCAATAGGATATTCATGCCAAAACTCCGTTTTGCAGGCTGGTAGGCTCTATTTGCAGCCGGGAAAACTATCAAACGCCAGAATGCCTCAGGCAGTATACAAAAATAGTCCTGCCTATCTTAATCTTACCACAGCATTGGCGGCAAGATTTACCTGAACGATAATGTTTTACGGGGCGATAAAATCAGCCCAACGCGGGCTGCTATTTTGGGCTCGCCGCCAGGTTTGTGGTGCGGGCGTCCCGCCTGCCCTTGTGTGCTACTACGTTTCGGGCAGCCGGGACGGCCGCACCACTATCATCCCCAAACATGGTAGAGAGCCTTATTTTGCGATGCGCACGTATTTCCTCCGTCCGGGCACCCTGCCGGGCACCGTTTACCCATGGTCGTGGTCGTGGTCGGCATGGTCGGCGACGGCCGATTTATTCGGCTCTACCGCTTTTAGGCAAACGCCCGCTGGAGTCCCGCCTTTAGACGGAATCGAGCGGAATTCCGCCTAAAGGCGGGACTCCAGCGCAGTTGGTTGTCCGGTTTGCACCTAAAAGCGGAAGAGCCATTTATTCCCCCGGTGCCGAAGGCAGGTCAGAAAAAACTGCTTCCCGCAGCATTTCTCCCGCCTGGATCGCCGAGACCAACCCGCCGTTTCGAGTCAGGCAGTGGTGTGACCTGGTCACAAAAAGCGGCTTCTTCGCGTTTCCGCGGCGATTTTGTACTTCCATGGTTGTACTAGGATTTCACTAAAGGTAGTTGCACGACAGCGCAAACTGCGGGAAAGCGAACACTTGACACTCTAACGATAGTTTCGGCACAGCCAAAGGCCGTTGTCATTTTTGTGCCATTCTGTACCATTTTTAGCTACTTTGTGCCATTCTGTGTCATTCTGTACCATTTTGTGCCAAGCGTGTCCATGCGTATAGTATATGGGAGTAGGACACACGGCGTTTTCTTGCGGCTATTTAAGTGCAGAGTCAGAAAAATAATTAATTGCTGCCACGGCAAGTGCGGCCGTTCGCGACCGTTGCCGAGCCGTAGGGTGGGTCGAGGCACGAGACCCACGCGCCACAGTTTCCGCGCAGCCGCCGGCGCGGACGCCGACTTGGGCAGGTCGGCGCCGCGCATGATATGTGGCCCCCGGTTCGCTACACCGGGAGCTGGTTAAATTATCAAAGAACAAATGCACGCGCAGAATATTCAGGCATGGCTGAATTGTCTGCAGCGCGCTTTCTACCCACATAATACGAAAGAACTTTCGCCACCATTTGCGCGCGGGACACAAACTTGCGTCGCAAGTCCAATGGCTCGTTGCGCTTTCGGCATCTGCACACCCGTCGGCACCGTGATCAATCGGGAGCTGCGCTTCAAGGCCGATTCGCCCGGCTGCCCAATAACAACTCAAACTGTAAACGCCACCGCCGTCCCCGTGCCGGCGGAGCGAGTGTTTGACCACTACCAGCCACGGTAATCCCCCAATTTCCGCGCCTTTCGCGTGCTGGCCGCCCGGCCCTCCGGGCGGGTGGCACGCGAAAGGCGAGGAAATGGATCGTCGTCCGCGAGCCCCGCCCCGGCTGGATTACAATGGAAATTCCGCCACTGGAAAAATGGGGAAAGCCCATGCGCTGGCTGACGCCCGAGCAGCGGGAGAGGATGCAGTCGCCCGAC
>CAZTPX010000332.1:0-6098 GCA_964615095.1 uncultured Planctomycetaceae bacterium
GAGGCGTTCGAAGCTGCTGGTGCCAACCGGCATCGAGCCTTCACGGAATACATTTCGGAAAAACTTCTTAATGAAGCCCATCGACGTTCTCTGCAATTTCTTGGCGGTCTGTGCTCGGGGAAATCAAAAGGGGTCGGCCAAGTTGAAGCTGGGAAGTCTCCACAGAATCTTAGGTTAAAGTTTACGGCGTACTGCCAGGCGTCAAGCGACTTTTCTTATTCTACGAACGTCGCGGCGATAAAGGCGGAATAGTTCCTCTTTTCGCCTCACGGCGGTCCGTTTCCTGCGGCCCTGCACAGGGGAAAGGCCACAGTTTCCATTATTCCCCCACCCAGGGAGGGGTGGAAGTTTGCCGTAAAATCTCCGGTTCGCGGTGGCGATGCCTGTAGGGTGGACTTCAGTCCGCCTTTCATAACAAGTTCAAAAACGCGTGCCGACCGAGATCCCAAGCCGCTCGGGGCCAAACCCGGATCGTTCGTCGCCTCTCCAGAATTGGCGGAGCAATGGCGCCCAGATCGCGGTTGCACAGGGAAGTCTACCACGAAAAATTGACTGTCAACCGTTGGCCCTAATCGCCACCGAGAAATCGGCCCGGCGACGTGCCGAAAGTGCCACTTGGCGAGCCATTACGGGCCACGCAAGAGAGACGTGAGAAGAAAGGAAGACAGAATGAATTGCGAAGACCAGCGGAATATCAATCGAGGTCCCTCTCATTCATTTTCCTCATAACAACCCAGTCCTCGTGGCCCCCTTCGCCGCAGGCTAGCCCGGAACAACCGTTGCCGGTAGACTAAGAGCGTACGGAAGAAATACCGAAAACGCCCTATTGCTGGAGTCCCGCCCGGGCACCATGTACTCATGGTCGGCGGCGTTTTCAGGCATTCCGGCTAAAGCCGGGACTCCAACCCGTCCATTTCTTCCAAACGCTCTAAACCATTGCGACCACCAACAAGAACCAATTTCAGAGCACTAAGATGAATCTCGTAATGAATCCTTCCTCGATGCGACGACTCTTCCTAACCATCTTGGCGTGGGGCGTGGCAGGCGCCTTCCCGTCCAACGGTTTGCCGCAAGCCCGGGCAACCTTGCCCGAATTCGACACATGGGACGTGGCCCAGATCAATGGGCAACGGGTTGGCTACGCACGGACCACCGCCCGCATGATTGAAGAGTCTGGCCGGCAAGTGGCCAAGGTGCGGCAAGTCCTGAAAATCAGCTTGCAGCGATTCGGCCAGCAAAGTAGCTTCGAAGTGGACTATAGCGACACGGAAACGCCCGTCGGAGCGCTGCTCGACTTCGAACTGGTCATCCAGCAGGGCCAGACTCCCATGCGGACCGTTGGCAAAGTCGTGGATGGCCGCCTGGAACTGCAGATCGAGTCGCAGAACCAGAAGCAGAAGCACTCCGTTGCCTGGCCAGCGGGCGCCAAGGGGATACTGGGACCCGAATTGTCGCTCCGCTCCAACCCGCTGAAACCGGGCCAACACCGTACGGTCGAACATCTCGACATCGGCAATCAGGCCGTCACCACGGAATTGACGGCCAAGGAAGAGGAAACCATCGATTTGCCGGGCGGCCGTTTCCGCCTGCTTAAGATCGATTCCGTCGAGCGCATGCCCCCCGATCCAGACGGTCGGCGCGTCGAGATTCCCGGAGCGGTTTGGACCAACGCTGCCGGCGAAGCGATGAAATCCTGGATCAAGCCCATGAACATGGAGATTTTCCGCGTGACCAAGGAGGCGGCCCTAACCAAGACCCCGTTGGCCACGCTCGACCTGGGTAAAGCCACGCTCGTGAAGGTCGACCGAGCCATCCCTCGCGCCCACGACACCAAGCAGGTGCGCTATCGCATCCGTTTGGATGACGGCGACCCTGTGGCAGCGCTGCCTGCCAGCCCTTCGCAAGAGGTGAAACGCATTGACGAGCACACGGCCGCGGTCACGGTGCGGGCCATTCGTCCACGATCCCGCGAGAACGGGAATACCGACAAGTCGTCCACTTCCACGGATGCCGACCGCCAGGCGAACAACTTCATCCAAAGCGACGACCCGCTGATCGTAGCCCAGGCCAAGGAGGCGGCCGGCGGCGAAACCGACCCCTGGAAAGTTGCCGTGGCCTTGGAGGCCTTTGTGAACCGGGCCGTGACGCTGAAGGATTTTACGCAGGCAATGGCGACAGCCTCGGAGGTTGCCCAAAGCCGTGAGGGCGATTGCAAGGCGCATGCGGTCTATCTGGCGGCCCTGGCCCGCGCTGCGAAGATCCCCGCCCGGGTGGCGATCGGGCTGGTCTACATGCCCCGCTCGCAGGCCTTCGGCTATCACATGTGGAGCGAAGTTTACGTTGCCGGCCGCTGGATCGCCTTGGACGCCACGTTGGCCAAAGGCGGCATCGGCGGCGGACACCTGCAACTGGGGCACAGCTCGTTGGCCGGCGCGGCGGCTTACAATTCGTTTCTGCCCGTCATGCAGGTCGTGGGGCGGCTGAAGGTGGAAGTGCTGGATTGGGAATAAGCTCCACGCGGCTAAGAACGATAGTAACCCGAAGCGTAAGCGAGGATCGCAAGTCGTTCTCTCGCTTACGCTTCGGGATAGCATGAAGCGAATCATTTCAAACCGCGCAAAGTAAAAACAATGAGGATCTACACGAAGACCGGCGACGATGGCCGGACCGGACTGCCCGGCGGCGGCCGCGTGCCGAAAGACGCCGCGGTCACCGAATTCTGCGGGACTGTCGACGAGCTGAACACGGTCCTAGGGCTGGTCCGGGCCGATCGACCGCCCGATGATGTCGATCGCCTGCTGGACCGGATCCAGAATCAACTCTTTGTCTTGGGCGCGCAAGCTGCCCGGCTAGGGGCTGAATCGGCTTCCGCTGGCCGCATCGATGCAGCCGACGTGGCTGCCCTGGAAAAGGCCATCGACGACTGCGACGCTGAACTTGCGCCTTTGCGGAACTTCATCCTGCCGGGCGGGACCTTGGCCGCAGCCCAGTTGCACCAGGCCCGCGCCGTATGCCGCCGTGCCGAGCGGTTGCTCGTGGCCCTGCTGCGGGAATCGCCGCGGTTGTCGCCGGAGATCCTCATCTACTTGAACCGGCTCAGCGATCTGCTCTTCGTGCTGGCCAGGCTGGTCAATGCCCGGGCCGGGCAACCGGAAACGATCTGGAAGGAGAACGATAACAATTGCGAATAGTGATATTAGGCCAACAGCGTCGTTGCCTAGAAACTAGGCACACAGAATACGTTTTTGTTCCGAATACAAATCTGTGACAACGCAATAGAATTTCAATAAGCACATATACAGCAATATATTACGAAGCAAACGCCATTTCCAGCGTGCCACTTTGGCATGCACATTGCTGGTGCATGCCCGCTTCGTAAAGTTCCTGGGCAATTACAAATTTGTTCCGCTAAGTCCCGTGTTGCTGCCTGTTTCTTGGGCAGGCCGAAGGGGTCGGCGAGAGTCGGGCAAGGTATCTTGCTTGCTTCTGGGAAGTTGACAACGTCTCTGGGTCCTGAAAGGGAAATGGTGCAATGACTCTGGTTAGGAGTGCGCGATGGTTTGTTTGGGCGGCGGTGTTGCTGGCAGCGTCGGCCATGAATTCGATTTCACTAGCGGCGGACGAGACACCGGCAGGTCCCGGCGCCACGACGGTCTCAACCTCGTCGACGACTACCGCCCCGACGCCGGACACGGTCAATGCGGGCGACAACGCCTGGATGCTGACCTCCTCGGCCTTGGTGCTGATGATGACCGGGCCGGGCCTGGCCTTGTTCTACTGCGGACTGGTCCGCAAGAAGAACGTGCTGAGCGTGATGATGCAGTGCATTTTCCTGATGTGCCTGAATACCGTGATTTGGGGCACCTATGGCTTTGCGATCTCGTTCGGCAATAACCCCAAGGACGGCGAAAAGCCGGCCTACGATTCGTGGTTCGGCTATATCGGCGATGTCGGCCACAACCTCTTTATGAAGAACGTATCGCCCACATGGGATGACAAAGCGGGACCCGACAACAAGGGCGCCTCCGTGACGCAGAACTTCCGCTCGCCCGTGGACGGGTCGGTTCAGACAATCCCCACCTCCACGTTCATGCTCTTCCAGTGCATGTTCTTCATCATTACGCCGGCGTTGATCTGCGGGGCCTTTGCCGAACGGATGAAGTTTAGCGCGATGGTCGTCTTCATGATTCTCTGGGGCACCTTGATCTATTGTCCGCTGGCCCACTGGGTTTGGGGCGGCGGCGTTCTCTCCTATGGGAGCAAGTACGCAACCGGGATATTCTCCGGCGGGGCGTTGGACTTTGCCGGCGGCACAGTGGTGCATATCAGCTCGGGCGTTTCGGCCTTGATTTGCGCCTTGCTGCTGGGCAAGCGGTTGGGCTACGGCAAGACGGCCATGCCTCCTCATAACCTCACCTACACGGCCATCGGCGCCACGATGCTTTGGGTCGGCTGGTTCGGCTTCAATGCCGGCAGCGCCGGCTGCGCCGGAGCGCTGGCCAGCAATGCCTTCATGGTCACCCATTTCTGCGCCGCCTCCGCCGGATTGACCTGGGCCGGCCTGGAATGGATCATACGCGGCAAGCCCAGCGTGTTGGGCGCCTGCTCCGGCGTGGTCGCCGGGTTGGTCTGCATTACGCCCGCCTCGGGCTTCGTGACGGCCATGTCGGCCCTGATCATGGGTGTGGCCGTCTCTTGCGTGTGCTACACGGCCTGCACGCTGGTCAAATCCAAGTTCGGCTACGACGATTCCTTGGACGCCTTCGGCGTCCACGGCGTGGGCGGGACCTTGGGCGCGATTCTCACCGGTGTCTTCGCCACCCGCGTGGTGGGCGGCGTGACGGTCACTGGTCACACCCAGGACCTGTTGGGCCTGATCGAAGGCGGCCCGGTGATCAAGGCCCAGATTGTGGCCGTGATCATCACCTGGGTTCTGGCCGCCGTGGGCACGTTTATCATCTTGAAGGTGCTCGACGCCACCATGGGTCTCCGTGTTTCCCGCGAGGCGGAAATGGAAGGGCTCGACGTCAGTCAGCACGATGAAGAAGGTTACATCTTTATATAAGGATCCAATACTGTGAAAAAAATAGAAGCCATCATTCGCCATTTCAAGCTCGACGATGTCAAGGACGCCTTGACCGAATGCGGGGTGACGGGCATGACCGTCACCGAAGTCCGCGGCTTCGGCCGCCAGAAGGGCCATACCGAGATGTACCGGGGAACCGAGTACGAAGTCGACTTTGTGCCCAAGGTCAAGGTTGAAGTGGTCATTGCCGACGCCAAATTGCAAGCCGTGCTGCAGACCATTATCAAAGCGGCACAGACCGGCCAGGTGGGCGACGGCAAGATCTTCGTCTTTGACATGCAGGACGTCGTTCGCATCCGCACCGGCGAGTCGGGCGAGGATGCAACCTGAGGTCGTAGGACGGACTTTAGTCCGTTCGTAACTGTTTAGATCGTCGGGTGGGACCAGATCGCGAAGTGAGCGCAGGCCCACCCTAGGGACTTTAGGCGGCGATCCCGCCAAAAAGCCGGCTAAAGCCGGAACTCCAACGGCGCGATAAAAATGTCGCTAGCCCGGCAGCCGTGCCCGTTTTTTGGGCACTGGCTGCCGGGCTGCGACGTTTCTTGGGCTAGAATAGGTTTCTGCCCTTGTGGCATAAGTGATTGATCCATAAGGTTTTGCATGAATAAATAGGCTGTTTTTTCCATCCTCGCCGCACATCGCTTATCTGCCTTGAGTTGCCCTTGCCAAGCGCGACAAAAATGTCACAATGGGCGTTAGGGTTCCAAACTCTTTCTTTCCAGAGGCAGGTGGTTCATGATGTGCGCTCGGCGTTTTGGTAAGATTTTGCTGTTTCTGTTCCTTGTCACTGCCATTGTGTGCCTGGGATCCAGGTGCCTGGCCGATTCGCCCGCCGAGCCGGCGGCTGCGGACTCTTCCGCTGGTTCGCTGCCGAGTTGTGCCACGGCCGACAACGTGTGGGTCCTCGTCTCTTCGGCCCTGGTGCTGATGATGACCGCGCCCGGGCTGGCACTCTTTTATTGCGGCCTGGTCCGCAAGAAGAACGTGCTGAGCGTGATGATGCAGTGCATCT
>CAZTPX010000333.1:0-6063 GCA_964615095.1 uncultured Planctomycetaceae bacterium
CGTTGTCGGGGCTGTCGGTTTCGCGGTCATGCTGCAATCCTCCACATGGATCGGATGGTTTGGTTTAGACTCTCTTTCCTTGTACCCTCCAGGATCGTGCGGCCCTCTCGGGGTTTCCCGGAAGATGTCGCGACCGCCTGTCATTGTAGGCGCACATGCCTCAGAAGGCTACTCGACGACCTTTGGACGCGGTGGGACTCTGTGG
Organism: uncultured Planctomycetaceae bacterium; assembly: GCA_964615095.1. Lineage (GTDB taxonomy): Bacteria > Planctomycetota > Planctomycetia > Pirellulales > Thermoguttaceae > JANXQG01. The sequence goes on from CAZTPX010000333.1 coordinate 206, forward strand.
GATGGCTGCCCGAGGTTGAAAACGACAATGATAATAGGCGCATGCGTTGGGAAACTTGCATGAAAACAACTTCCTTTTACGTGAGCGGCGGGTGTTGCCGATGATGCTGCCGCTTTTCGTCCGGACTTGATGGCAAACCACTTCTGCTCGGTTGCGGACGACGAGGGCGGCATCAAGAGAAGATCCGCCTGGTTTGCCACCCCCGCAGTGAAACCAGATCGCGTTGTGACGAAAGGTTCGCGAGAGTTGAACTACCGCGACAATTGCCCTCTTGGCGACCAACGTGGCAGATGCACCCATGTCAGGCCGCCACGGACTGAGTCGGATAAGCAGATCGCCGAAACAGTACTTAATATCGAATTGGGGCAGTGTTCGTCGTGGAAAGGCAAGAAAGCGTCCACATATCAAAGTTGCACGACGCTATCCTGATCGTGGCGACGTGGACTTCGCGGCGAGTTTCAAAGCCTGCGGAGAGCTCGCCTGTTGGACTCAATCCTATGTGCGTAAAGGACGAGAGCGCAAAGACTTCCGTACGAAGCCGGGACAGCACCATCTCACGCTTGACCCGGCTTGCCAAGGCAACAATGGGCGGTTTGGAGATCGAAGTGGCATCGTGCTGCCTTGAATCTCCTGACTTGGCACGCTTTGTTCAGATTCCGAACGTTAATCCCGGAGATCCAGGCGCGCCAGCTTCGCTCCCAGCCCGAGTTTCACGCGTGAAACTTGCACGCTTGCATTGTGGTGAAGTTTTTCTCTTTAGCCTGGTCTTCGTCCTGGAATACCGCCTCCTTTTCGACAAGAAGCCCAAGAAAATAGGGTTTCGTGACGGATCGTCGTAACGGGTGTAGGAACCGTCAGGGGGCAGAAGCGATTAAAATTCACTTGCGTTCGTCCCGGCGCGCTGTATAACGACTGAAGTTCATGCCGCCTTCCAGAACAATTACCGACAAGAGGGTCGTCGCGCAAGGTAAGATGGGCAAGATTGAGCTTGCGTGAATGGTGGTACCGTTGCCGTCCTTGTCCTCGCCAGCGAGAGTTGCCGACGACATGGTATCGACAAGCGTTGCCGAAGTCGGAACAGATGTTCGATAAGCTGAAGATGAGTACAAGACACGTTGAAATGGTTGTCACGACAAAACCCGGCGCCGATCGTCGTGCCATCGAGGACTGGCTGACGAGCCACGGGTTCACCGTATTGCCGATGCAAGCTGGCGTCCTTGTGGCCGGCTCCGCCGATTTGTTCGACGCCCTTTTTCGTCTCAGTCTCAGCCAAGCGGTGCTCCCGGTGAGAGTCGCTTTCCCTCCGGAATTGCAAAGGCATATCGAATCGGCAGAAATTCAAGCACCTCCCGAATACCACTAATCAGGAACTTCCATAACCGTCAGAACGTCTCGGAAACGCCGCTCTCAACCCTAGGTTCTCAGAGGAGCCGTCTATGAACAACAAGCCCAGCCTTCCCAGCCAGATTCCATCCGACGATCCACTTCCCGCACAAATCAATGGCTATTTCTCCGTGCGCGGGCCCCGTACGGTTTTCAAGGAGCCGACGCGCGAGTTCTCGCCGTCGCTCGAATCCACCGTCGCCTACCATGCCAAACCGGCGGATCGGGACCGAGTCCGCAGGCTGCTCGATCGAGGCGGGTTCACGATCATCGCCGAGAGTCCGCTGGGATTCGCGGTGAACGGTCCCCCGGGCGCCTACGAGGAAATAACCGGCGGAGAGGTCGTCACGCAGGAGCGTCTGATGCGGGCCGAAGGCGGCCGCATGCGTTATGTCACGCACGTGGACGTAGTGGGAAAAGGCCAGCCCAAAGAGTTGGGCGTCGCCTATCCAAAGTCCGCGACCTTGAAAGTGGACGGCATCCTGCTGGAAAGACCGATGATGCTGATGTCGGTCTTCCCCTCGCCGATCCCACCAAATTCGCCTCGATTCCATCTCCGCTTGCCCGGCGACGTCTCCATCGGGCTAAGCGCCGCCGAACCCCATAAGGCCAACTTGAACGGACAGGACGTGAGCGTGGTCATGCCCGACTCGGGCTGGTACCGCCACCCGTATTTCACGGCGAACCACTACAACGTCGCGACCCCTCTGGCCGTGGTGCCCAACGTGAGCGCCAATGGCGATCCGGTCGGACACGGCACCGGGGAATCGGCGAATCTGTTTGCCATTGCTCCAGGAGCGAGGCTTCAGCCGATCCGGGCTGCCGACGACGGCGGCAACTTGGTTGGGGCGATCGCCGGTTTTCTCAAGGCCAAGGAACTGAAGCCGCAAGTCATAACGTGTTCGTGGGGCGGCGACTCCGACTACCCGCCGATCGGCGGTCCAAGTCAGACCGACCTTGCCATAGCCCTGGAAATTCAACATGCGGTGGATTCCGGGATCTGCGTGGTATTCTCGGCGGGCAACGGGCAATTCCCATCGAGCCGCAGGTGCCGGGCGTCCTGGCGGCGGGGGGCGCGTACATGAACGGGACGCTCGACCTCGTTGCATCGAACTATGCGAGCGGTTATGAAAGTCCGTGGTATCCGGGCCGGATCGTGCCCGACGTGTGCGGGCTGGTCGGGATGCTGCCCCGAGCCCAGTACCTGATGCTTCCCGTACCACCCGGTTGCCAACTCGACCAAAGCCAGAGCAAGCCCGACGACACCGATCCCGAAGGTGACGGCACGTCGCCCGACGATGGGTGGGCGCTTTTCTCCGGCACCTCGGCGGCTGCACCCCAGTTGGCCGGGGCGGCCGCCGTGTTACTCAGCCTCAACCCTAAGTTGACCCCCGCGCAGATCAAGGAGGCGTTGACAAGGACGGCAATTGACGTGACTGCGGGCAGTTGCCATCCGCGTTTCAATAACCCGGCGACCGTGGGGCAAGACAAGGCGACCGGGTTAGGCTTGGTGAATCTGGCCGACGCGGTCGCTTATGCACGGAACCACTTCTCCGGGAACTAGCCGATGTTCACCGGACCCCGGTGACAGGAAACCGGGGGGAATCGCCGAGTCGGCTTTGAAAAACCACCCAGCACCTCGAATCAGGAGACAACGATGAAGTTCTCGAAGATGATCGATCAGGTAATCTCAACGAACTTGCAGGCCCTCAGCAAGCCCGGAGTGCTGTCGGTCAGGCCCGGATACCAGGCCGCCCGCGGTTGGTTGACGAGGAAGCCGGCCATTGTCGTGACCGTGGACGAAAAGCGGGACGATCTGCCGGCGCAGGATCGGCTGCCGGAGACGCTTGGCGGCTATGCCGTTGACGTTCGTCAAGCCGGGCCGCTCGAAAAACTCCGGCTTTTGGATCCGGCGAAGTACGCATCGATGGCCGCTGCCATCCGCCCGGAAATGCAACCGCCGATCTTCGCCTTCGAGCGGGATTTCAGCGGCACGCCGTTGGCGCCGATGAGCGAGGCGTTGGAGTCGTCGCGGGGCGCCGCGAAGGACGAGATCGACTATGCCCCGCCCAAGGGTCAGCCGCTAAGTCCCGTCAACGCGAAGTTCAAGATTACATGCCATGCGAGCCCCGACGCCGGCTGGCCCACGCTCGGCCCATTTCTGGCGGCGACGAACAAGACGCTGACCGTGGGCATGTACGACTTTACCGCTGCCCACATCCTCGAAGCCGTCAAGCAGCTTTCTGTGGTTCCGCGGCGACGCGGAGGCAAAACCGTCAGGACACTCAACCTTGTCCTTGACCATCCGCCTTTGAACAAGACGCACGACCAGACGGACGACGAGACGCGCGAGGAATTGGCCAACGCCTTCGGCAACAATCTGCGTTTCGCTTGGGCCCTGGAGCGGAACGATCCGAAGGTGGACACCTGGATTTATCCGAGTGCCTACCACATCAAGGTCGCGGTTCGCGACAGCAGCGCCTTCTGGCTCTCCAGCGGCAACTTCAACAACTCCAATCAGCCCGACATCGACCCGATTAAGGACCTCAATGCCGCCGAACCCTATTTCAAGTCGTGCGACCGCGATTGGCACGTGATCGTCGAGCACGATGGCTTGGCGGAACTTTTCGAGGCGTACTTGCTGAACGATCTCGACGTGGCGGAAGCCAACCAGGAAGCCCCGGCAGGCGCTCAGGCGATGGCGGCGGCACTCGTCGAGTCGGCAGTTCCCGACCTGATGATGACGGCAAAGACGCCGCGGCAGTTCTTCGCCCCTAAGGTTATCACGGACACGATGAAGATCCAGCCGATCCTGACTCCGGACAACTACGCCCCCCTGATTCTCAAGTTGATCCAGTCGGCCAAGGTGTCGTTCTACATGCAGACCCAGTACATCACGCCGTCGGACAAGGACGGAAACGAAGGCTTTACCGCGCTCATCCAGGCCATTGCCGACAAGATCAAGGAAGGAGTCGACGTCCGCATCATCCTGAGCCAGTATGAAACGATGGCCAAGCTCGAACTTCTCCAGGAGGCAGGCGTGGACGTCCCCAACGTGCGGATCCAAGCGAACGTCCATAACAAGGGCATGATCGTGGATTCAAAAGTGGTGGCGCTCGGCAGCCAGAACTGGTCCGGCGACGGCACCTTGCGGAACCGCGATGCGACGCTAGTCATCTACAACGAAGAGGCTGCTCGATACTGGGAACAGATTTTCATGCACGACTGGACGGAAATGGCGTCCCAGCGTGCGCTGGATTAACAAGGAGAATCGCATTCGTTTGAATTCGGCGGTCAACAGACTGTTCGCGCGACAACCGCCCGCCAAGCGATTCTAATACTCATGAGTGTTCCGTTGCGGCAGCCGTTTTCAGGACGAGGCGGCTGCCATTCCCCGTAAACTGAGTTCTCCCTCGATCCAACAAGGATTCACGAACATGGCTGCTCCGACCCTGGATTGCCGCTTGCTGTGTGCCAGCGCGTGCGCGTATGGCATCGACTGCAACGGCAACTTCGCTCCTCCCGAGCCCCACTATTCTGCGGTCGGTTTTCAAGCCGTACCCATGCCAATAGTCGGTGGGATGAAGAATATCAATGCCTGCCTGGTCGGTACGAACGTGGACGGCATCGTTGTCGCGTTCCGCGGCACGCTGTCCTTCGACATCCATGACCTGCCCAGCCTGCTGGACTGGATGCAGGATCTCGACGCCGTCCCGATCGCGGTCGACGGCATTCCGGGTCAGGTCCATTCGGGATTTTGGCGCGACCTGGACACGATCTGGGATGGAGTGCTGGCGGCGGTCAAGTCACTACAGTCTGCCAGCGGGGGAAGCCTGCCCGTATATGTCACCGGGCACAGCAAAGGCGGCGGAATTGCTCATCTGGCAGCGATGCGCCTTCGCGCCACCGGCGTTCTCCCCACCGAGGTCTATACGTATGCCGCCCCCCGTGCGGGCAACGAGGCGTTTGCCGCCGCGTACAACCACGCGATTTCCGCTTTCCGGTACGAATACGCCGACGACATCGTGCCGCACCTTCCCCCGGATATCGACTTCCTGAACGCCCTGCGGAACATTCCCGTCGTCGGCAGGCGTTTCAACGAACTGCCGACCTTCGACTATGCCGACGTAGGGACGTTGCGGTTTATCGACTGGAACGGACACGTTGTCGGGGACTCGGCCCTTCTGAAGGCCCAGCGCATCGTCCGCCTGTCCCTGCTCATCGTCACGGGGAAGTTCAATCAGATCGTGCTTGACCATACTTCCAGCTGTGGGGGCGGCTACATGAAGGCGACCTGCCCGGGGGTTTGCCCAGCACCGTAGCTGGTCATTCTCCGGACAGCCCAGGGGCAGCATGAAGGTAAGAGACAAGAAAGGGCGATGATATGGAGACAGCATTGGTCCTCCAAGCAGGCGGGGCGCTCGGCGCGTACGAGTTGGGCGTGATGCGGCGGCTTGCGAAAGAGCCCTGGTTCC
>CAZTPX010000334.1:0-6056 GCA_964615095.1 uncultured Planctomycetaceae bacterium
AACCCCGAAGGTCATCCCAGGACCTCCGAACCAAAAGGTCTATCGTGGCCGCCACAACTCCGAAGGAAAGGCGTCGAGGGGGGCGCAGGTGCTACGCGCGGCCGATTCCCTCTTTACTGCGGCCCCTTCCAACCGATATGCGCGGCCGAGACCATCTTTACCCAGGCCCTGTTCCGCGGCCACCTCCACGATCGAAAGGGTTTCCCCGGACGCGAGCCACGCGCGTAGCACCGACTGTCCAAAGTTGGCACTCGACCGTCATGCTAAGCTACTCGCGAACAGAAGGATTTGGTGGCTCTGACGGCAGGCGCCTGCGTGGGCGCGTAGGGCGCGCGCTGGAGGGCTTTCGGGGCCAAAGACGGCTCCCAGGACCTTTCGGTTCCGATCGGCCTCTAGCGCGCGTCCAAGAAGGCCACAGCCGGAACATCGAGAGGTGGTTCTCGGACCAGCTTCACCAAGGATTTAGAACTTCTGGCGGCGTCGCTTTACTTGTTCGCTGGGGCAAGGCAGAATAGGAGTCGTACCGTTCGACTTGAGTCCTCGGCGTGCGCAAGGGGTTGAACGGCTACGAAAATGAGGACGGCGAGCCATGACGAATGACGCGGAATCAACGCCAGCCGCGCCGCGCGCTGAACAGCCCTGGTGGCGGGCAAATGTGTTGCCCAAGATGCTGGCGATTCTTTTCCTGATGGTCGTTCTGGTGGTGGGGTATTACGGTTACGTCATTTTCATCGGACCAAACTCCATCGAAGCAGAGTATCCAGGGATGCGGGTGCGCGGCAGGCCGGACGACTGGGGCTTGGGCTGGGAGTACGACGACATCGATGTCACGTCGCCTGTCACGGCCGATCTTGATGTGCAGCTTGGAACTCATCCGGCCGTCAGCATCAAGGATCTGACGCTGGCAGTGGTCGAGCAGTTCGCGGACGAGCTACGTGCAATCGCGAAAGCTGCCGGGAAGGACCCAATCTGGGTTGGCCCACAGATATCCTTTCAGATCGACGGCCACGTGCGGTTCTTCAGCGATCGCAATGTTGGCTTTTGCCGAGGCGGGAAGCGATGCACGCTGCCGGTGTCGAAGAGGGAATTTGAGGCCATCTTTGGCAAGCCATTGACAACAAACGCGAGGCGACGCTGGCTGTAGGGTGCCACACACTACCGATGCCCTGGGCCGCCTGGGCGCGTAGGACGCTCGCTGGGGCGCAGAGAGAAGCTCGGGCGGGTTTTTGCCAGCCAGGGAGCAGAGGGCTTCAGGCTGTGCGTAGGTGGTCGCGGGGCAGGGGCGGCGCATGGGATCGTGTTGGCCCCAAGGTGCCGAACTGACCGCTGTCATGCTATGCGCCGCCGATACCAACTTTACGGCGATCGTGCCCTCGGTATGCGCGGCCGAGCAAACCTTGGCCCTGGCCGCGCACACGGGCCGCGCATAGGCAGGGCTGCCGAAGAGGGCCACGGTCAACGGGAGGCGCATAGGGCGAAAGGGAGGTGCGTGTTCGTCCCGATCGACCGAATGGGCCTACTCGGTCGTCAAGATGATTGACGCCGCGGCTTGGCAGCGGTAGATTTCTTAGAGGATGAGGGTGTCGGCCGGAAGCTGTTCGCAACAACAAAGACACCCGTTCTTCTGCGATCGTCTTTCCGCCAATATCATCTCGACCAAGAGGAAGAGGCCGTTTATGGTGACACGTTGCACAGCCATGGCCGTTCTGACGGCTTTGCTCGTCGGGCACGCCTTCGCTGCCGAGCAAGACCCGACAAACCAGATCAGGGCGATGCAAGAGGAGCGAGTTGGGGTCCTCAACAAACTCGTGGTAGTTTATGATTCCCTATTCAGAGTAGGAACAACCTGGACCGAAGCTGTGATCAGCGCGGAAATGGATTGTCTCGGTGCTCGGTTGGGGGTTGCAGAGAATCGTGAGGCGCGAATCGCCCTGTTGACGAAGGCGTTGAAGAAATACGAAGAAACCCAGAAGAGCGTTGAACATTCGGATGCACCTCTCAGCGAGGCCGATGTACTTTGGTGGCGCGCGCTTTACTTGCACGCCAAGCTCAGCTTACTGGGCGAACAGAACGATGGGGCGGATCATGTCAAGCTGGTCCAGAAGGAGTGGATCGCCGCGCTGACAAAGGTGGCAGGACATCACGAGTTGTCATACAAAGTTGGGACCATCGATTGCGAGGCCTTCGTCTTGGCGGATGTCGCGTTGGTCCATGCACAGTTCGAGGCAGCCGGCGATCGCGAACAACGCATCACGGTACTGACAGAAGCCGTCAAGCGAGAGACAAAATTCCTCGATGTGGCTCAAGACCGGTTCAGCAAGAACTCGGTCGGCCAGGATGATGTTGATCGTGCCAAGTCGCTCCTCTTGGCCACCAAGATCAGGCTGTTGCGCGAACGCGGCACAGCCGAAGACCCGGCAGCTCAGGTCCGGCAGTTGCAAAAGGAGCGGGTCGAGACATTGGCCAAGGTTGTGGACGCCTATGAGTCGCGATACAGAACAGGAACGATCGACTGTGAATCCGTGGTCGCTGCGATGTCGGATCTGGTTGATGCCCGGTTGGACGGAACGGCCAAACCGGCAGACCGAATCACGGCGTTGACAGCCGAAGTAAACAAGCAAGGAGAGTTTCTGAAAATCGCGGACGGCAAATTCAATGCGAACAAGGTGTCCGAGAACCATGTCTTATTGGTTCGTGCGTTGCTCTTGAAGACCAAGATCAAGCTATTACGGGAAGAAAGCACGCAGAAAGCTCAACCCAAAGTGGATAGACCATCGAAAGGCAAGATCGTCCCGAGACAGGGTTGAGAGCTCATTGCGACGGCGATTCTCTGGGACCGGACGGCCTCTATGCGCGACCCTTCCACGGCTTGCCCTTGACGCGCGCAGGGCAACGGCTGGAAAGGTCCGCGTATAGGGCAGCGAGAAGGGCCCTCGATATGCGCGGATCCTTGCCCTCCGCCCTCGCCGCGCACGCTCGCCACGATCGACAGGACTGGCCTGGCCTGGATGCGGGGCCGAGGTCTTGGGCCGCGCGTAGGGGCAACGGGACGTGCATAGGCGAACAGGGAGCGCGTAGGGTAGTGGGCCGGCATTGCGACCATCGCCCTCGCGCTGCGCGGTGACTGTCCACGGTTGGCACTGGAGCCATCGAGCGCCATGCTTTTGGGCCTCGACCGGGCTGCTGAACTGAGCCGCTTCGTGCGCATCGGGGTTATCGCTGCCGCCGGCGCGAACGCCATTGGATTTCTCCGATTCTGGCCTTGCGCTCCCGCCCCATCCCTATTACCGTGACAGTAACGACGACGCCCTTGTCGTCCAGTTCTCCTACTCAGGTCATTCACGATGCCCGATTCCATAACCGCCCCAGAGCCGGCTCCCGCTGCACCAGCCCGCCTCCCTGTCGATATCTTCATGGAGCAGGTGATCCAAGGCGTCCGCCGCCAAGAGGCTCGCGCTCGCGAGCCGTTCTGCTACACCATTGATGCCACCGCCGGCTTTACCGGCCTGCCCGTGCGTCTGCTTCGCCGCATGTGCCGCTCAGACGAACTCCAGGCGTTCAAGCTCTCCGGCCGGTGGCTCCTCCATCGCGACGACTTTAATCGCTTGCTTGCCCCCGACGTGGCGCTGCGTTGCCGCGCCGCCCGACAATATATCTTGATCCGCAATCTCCGAGAGCTTGCGGCCATGCTCTATACTCACGCGGCGGAGGCCGTGCTACACATCTTGCTGCACGATCTACGCCGGGCCATCATGTTCCGCGAGGCAGGTGCCTGCTACGACGACGCCGAGGGCATGGTCTGGCATCGTGCCGAGTGGAGGATTCGCGAGGGAATTGTCCATCGGGAGCAGATAGAGGATGCTGTGCGGCTCTTGCAGGCCACCATCGAACTCGGCATGGAGCTGTTACGTGACCTCGACTGGCGGCATTCCAGACTCGTGTCCATGATCGCCGAGCAGACAGGCATCGATCTGGCTGTCTGAGGCACCGCTCCAGCAGGTCGCCGTAGCGCGGTCTCCACTACCGTTCTCACAGCATTTGTGATTGCCAAGTCAAGCTGCGGAATTCTCTGGGCATTACTCGCTTGTCTTGATAGCGTGCCTCGGTTGCGGAACATTTCACGGCAGGACTTCTAACATGAGTTCCCCCGGGGTGCGTGCCAGCAATGCTATCAGCGGCACTTATTCGTGCCGGTTTTCTTAGCGTCGGGGGCGCTGCGCGGACGCCTTGCCAGTGGTTTCGGCTTCCAAGCCCCGATATAATGGATCGTAGTGCGGGTCTGCTGGCGTCGGAGAGTACGGCTTCGGCCAGCCTCCCGTTGGCCAGACGATGGAGGATTGAACATGCGGCCCCTGTGCTTTGGGTTCTTTTTCGCGGTCTCGGCTTCTCTGACTGGAGCGGCGGAAAAACCCCTCGCTGCGGAAAAAGCAGGGAAGGTGCGGACCCATAGTGGCGCGACGCCGATTCAGGTTGTCAAGACGTGGCAAGACCTGCTCGACCAACCAGCGATTTCCGTCGGCACCGGGACCGCGCGACTGGGCATCGAGGCACGGAGTGCACCTTGCATGAGCGGCATCCTGCTCTACTGCCTGACGGAGGGATATTCCGTGCCGAGCGAGTGGGAGGGAAGCAACCGCATTGGGCCATACAGAGTTGAAGTCAGGCATGAGAACGATAAGGGGGCCAGAGCAGAAGATGCTTGTAAATCGGCTCGTCAGGGCACGCGCGACAGCACGCATTCGCTGGCGTTTTTCCGGCGATCCATTCCCCTGAACTGTCCGGGGAAGTTCAAGATCCGAGTCTTCTCCCTGAAGGGCGACCTGGTTGCCGACACGGAAGTCACGGCAACTTCGGAGAAATGCCATCCATGGATGCCGCTGGAGCGCAGCACTAATTCGGAATCAGCAGGTGAGAAGTACGACGCTGTAGCGTTCGTCAAGAACCGGACGAAAGGGATAGCGATCCCTCGCTTCGACGGCATGTCGCCCACGCTCATTCCCCGCGACGATTCGCCGACCAAGATACGAAGACGGGCCGACGCGCGACTGCCGACACTTCTGCCCGCGGTTGCCAACGACGGTCTGGCAGTCAAGGCAAGCCGAACGGATCTCGTAGTCGAGAGCAAAGCAAGTATCATCCTGGCCAGACCGGACTGGCATTTCCTCGTACGCTGGTGGGTGAACGACAAGCCCTATATTCCCGCGCAACTGGAGGCGTTCGAGGACAGCAACGGCATGGTCATCATGGGCAATCGCATGCTCCTGCATCTGGAATTCGACCCCAAACGGATCGCAGCAAAGCCGGGTGATACGGTGGACATTCAGCTCCTCTATTGCAAGAACGGATGGGAACTGATTGAATCCAACCTGGCGCAGGACGAGCTTTCCATGCATGCTGACGAGGCGCCGGAACTGCTACTTTCCAACCGCGTTCGCATAGCATGGGAAAAGAGAAAGGCCAACAACGAATAACCGCGAGGTCCGGCTGCCCGGATCGCAGCAGCGGTAACCAGAATCAGGAGCGTTCGTAGGCGAAACTGGAACCAGCGGCGTTTCTCGGGTATTTCCATGCCCGCTATCATACCGCGCCGCCAGCGGCGGTACCACACGGCTTTCGCCCAGCACTGCGCTTGCCGGAACAATCAACCTAGAGCCACGATCAATGTTACCATGCAGCGGTGGCCTGCACCAATGCGGCTGCGAGTCAGCGCAGCGGCTCTGCGGCCTAACCTGTGTTCAGCGGAAAAGAACGGTCAAATCACACGGTGCAAGAGGCAGAGACCGTACACTGCTACTGAGTCCTGGCAACGCGGAAGCCATTGAGACCATACCGGTAGCCGGGCGGGTCCCCACCGCGCTGGCTGGATCGCGTATTGATCGGCCTGAGGTCCCAGGAACCGCCGCGAAGGACACGGCAATCTCCCGTGTCTGGGCCGGTTGGGGCGTCTACTGGCGACTTGCCGTAGTAATCTCCGCCGTACCAGTCCGCGCACCACTGCCGAGCATTGCCGTGCATGTCGTAGAGTCCGAAGGCGTTGGGCTTGAATTGGCCCACCG
>CAZTPX010000335.1:0-5998 GCA_964615095.1 uncultured Planctomycetaceae bacterium
CGTCTCTCTGTCCGCCGTTTAATCCACCCCGTTTCGGGGTGTTCTCTCCTCCGCCTCCTGGGTTATCAAGGTCTGCTGGACCAAGACACCTAGGGGCAAGCCCGGAGTTCGCTTGGAACTCAAGGTAAGCTACTTCAAACGCCGACGATACCTCGCCGTCGTGACGCTCGTGCCGGCGTGAAGCAGCGCGGCCCACGCTTTGCGCATTCGCCGCGCTGCTTCCGCGCGCCGACTTCACGCGAACGCACTTATCTTCTGTAAATTGCCAAAGAACCTTCGTCTCTTACGCCGTCGTTGCGATGCAAGAGGCTAAACTGTCTCTCTATTCGCCGTTTAATCCACCCCGTTTCGGGGCATTCTCCTCTCCGCCTCGTGGGTTGTCAAGGTCCCCTGGACCAGGACACCTAGCTTAATCGTGGAGGACATTCGCCCGATATCCATTCAAGCTCCTCAACCAGCTCATCATTCGTCAGCCAACGTACCACCGCGAGAATCGCCTGCTCTTGCGGAATCAAGAAGCGAGGCCGAATGAACGTCGCCTCGCCCTGGTACGTGAATTCAAGAGACTCGCCCTCGTTATCAGATACCGCCCGGTAGGTAACGCCGTGCGACTGGTCAATAAGCTGCAACGTGCTTTGCATTGCCCCGAGCCCAATAATCGCACCCCGGTCTGGATCTGAATGCACGTTCACAAGCGTTGGATACGCAAAAACACCTTTGCTCATTTCAGACAATGAAGCGAGCAGTTGCGCCCCACTATTACAAAACGTATCAGGTCGCCCCTCAAAGGTTGCAATACGATAACTAGCCATAAGACATTTCCAGATCAAAAAACGCCGCCGTAAAATGTAATCCGTCCCGCAGGCGAAACAACGTGCAACAGGGCTCCGTCCGGCTGACGGGGTCAGACTTACGTTTTACACTTTGCCTTGCAAAGTGTAAAACGTAAGTCTGACCCCGTCAGCGGGTTATCAAGGTCCGCTGGACCAAGACACCCCAAGCAACCCGACCCCAAGCAACCCGTGCATATCTGGTGCTACCATGCTCCAGACGGAGGTCGACCAGGACACTCAATTCGCTCTTCGCTCCGCGAGAACTCTGGTTGCCCATTTGCTTAGAGCGGGACTTGGATCCAGTGTCAGCGATTGGAATATCTCCCTCGTTTGCTCGTTATTGCCTATCTTCTCGATCGCTGCAATCAAATTACACCTGAGGTTCTCATCCAGTCCAGTTTCAAAGACTAGACGAACCGTCTCTGCCGCTACCGCCGGTATGTCGACGAACGAAGCCGCCGCCATAGCGGCGTAGTTCCGCACATCATCGTCCAGTTCACTTCTCAGCAAACCAATGATCACATTTGCCACCTGATTCCGCTCATCTTCCTGAAGGTGCTTCCTAATCTCCAGGAGACGAAGAACTTCAATTCGAGCAAGATCGTATTCGTTGCGATCCGCAACGACTTGTAAGAAGAAGGGCATGATTCGTGGATCGTCGAAATATGCAAGCCTCCTGATCAACGACACTTTATTCGACATGTCCGGATTGGAAAACAGCGAGGTATTTTCTGTCCGGAACTCGTTTATCAACGATTCCACGTTTTCAGAACTCATTGATCGAACCCTCCTATGCTATGGCTAGCGTAACACGACGCTCGCCACGATTCGAGTAGTGTTGTCAGGCATAGCGAGAATCTCGCCAGCCACTCGGGTCGCGTTGCCCCCAATAATGGAGTTAATTCTGAGCACACCAGTCCCTCCAACATCATATGGGCCACCCCCAGTTCGCATGTCGGGCACATGCAAGTGCGCCAGCGCCTCTCCTGACGGCGACTTACCGGCTGGGGGTAAGCTATCCACATACGCTCTGCCTCCTGCTTCGACTTCAGCCCCGTAGGCACGAATTCGCGCCTTTAGCGCGGGCATGCCCTCGCTTTCAATGATCCGGTTCCAGCCTGCGACCTGGCCATCAACCTGACGGTTCAATTCTGCGAAGTCGGTAATTTTGTTGGCTTTAAGTTGATGCCCAATTTCGACTGCGCCGACGACCTCTTCGCCCGTGGCATTCGGGTCGACCGCAAACCTCACGCCCGGCCAGCGGTATCGGCCCAGGACTCCTAAGTTTACCCCAGACATGTCCACAATTCCAGAGGTCACCAACCCGTTTGCCGCCCATCTGGCGGCGGCAACAGCGCTTCTTGCGACGTAGGGAGCCCCGTACGCCATTGCACCGCCGGCTCCGCCTAGAATGCCCCCCTCAAGCATTCCCACATAGGCTCCGTAGAGTGCCCCACCAACCGTTCCTGTCTGCATGTAGCCACCGATGCCGCCGCCCACGCCGCCACCAGCGACGCCTCCCGCAATGCCCGACGATACATAGCCGACGAAGTTCTGCCCAACGCGCCCAAGGACGCCGCCAGCCACGACGCCTCCCACGGCGCCCGCCGCCGCTCCGATTGCGGCCCCCTTGAACGCCGCACAGCCGATGTCGGCGACGCTGCCGCCGTGATTCCACGTGGTCCCGCCGGCATTTAGCGCTCCGTAGGTCGCACCCATTAGGGTTCCGGAAATGGCCCCCTGGACAAGCAGGCTGCCGCCGAAGGTGAAGCCGGCAAGAGCGCCGCTGGCCGCCCCCGCCCCGGTCGCAATCCAGAAGTCGGACGAGTTAAACGCCGTGCCAGTCAGCCAACTGTTCAGTGCGTAGCCTCCGCCGCCGAGTATGGCCCCGATGCCAGCTCCAATTCCTGCCGCGCCAATGTTGAAGACGATGCACCCGCTCGGGTCGGTGCCATTGGCGGGGGAGTTGCCACAGTAGGCGTAGAGGTTCGTCGTCCCCCCCGCAAACCCGATGAAGTCCTGCGAAATGAACCGCCCGGCGGCCGGGTCGTACCAGCGCGTGCGGTTGTTGTACAGCCCCGTGAACGAGTCCAGATTGCGGCCGGCATAGAAGGTGCTCAGGGGGATCGACAGGCCGCCGCCGGTCGGTACCCCAAAGGGCGTGTAGGTCACCGACTGGATCGAGACCGACTGCCCGATCGTGTGGCCCACCACGTCCCGAACCGTGCCCTGCTGGTCCGTCAGCGGCCAGACGATCGTGTTGCTTGACGTGCTGTTCTGAGTCCGCGTCCAATTCACCGCCGCAGGCGAATCGACCCCCTGCCCGTACAATCCTATGACCACGTCCTGGTAGATGCCTACCCGCTCGTGGAAGGTGACCATCGCCTCCCCCTGCACGTTCACGAATTCCTGCGTATCCGTCAGGGTCCTGGTGTTGACCGCCTCGCTGTAGGTCTTCGTGCCAATGAGCTGATTGAAAACGTCGTAGGTGTACTCCTGCGACTGGTTCAGGTAGAACGGGACCGTGTCCGTGGTGCCCGGCACCGTGACCGTCGTGGCCGCATTGCCGTTGTAGATCGTCACATACTTCTGGGCCTCCACAAGCCGGTTGCGGCTGTCCCAGGTGAAAACCATGTACTTCGACGCCGCATCCAGTTCCACGCTGCCTCCGCTGCAGTTGGGCGTGCTCTGATCGGGTCGCTTGAGCAACACGTAGAACGACCCTCCGCTGTAACTTGTCGGAAGGTTGAAAGGTACGGTCGTGTTGAACGCATACTGCCCGCCGCCAATCGACACCCCGGTAACGTCCATGGAGAAAATCACCACGGGAACCAGGCTTTGGCCTTTGCACAACTGGACGGTCACCGTCGCAGTATTGACAATGACATTCTTCAGCGCCAGTTGGTACTCGCCCGCGCTCAAGGACGAGGTGTTGGCGAAGCTGGCGCAGGCGTCGCTCGTCACGTTGCCCGAGTCCACGCTGTTGAACGTCAACTCGGTCTTCACGTTGCCGTTGGCGTCATACGTGTAGTACGACAGCGCGCTGCTGGAATAGGTCAGGTGGTTGTTCGCGCCGATCTGGTCGCTCAGCCGGTTCCCGTTGTCGTCGTATTGGTACGTCTGCGTCTGCGTCTGCGTCTGCCCGGGTCCCGTGGTCGACGTCGTGACGCTCTGCGTAAGCTGGCCGAAGTTGTCATAGGTGTTGCTCGTGGACTGCGAAGGGCTGTTGGTCGTGGGATTGGGACGCGTCGTCGAGGAGGTGAGGGCCAGCCCGCGGGGGTCCGTCAAAGTGACGTACTTGGCGATCGTGGAGGAATCCACCGGGAAGTCGTCGGCGTTGGCCGGCAGATTGCCCTGGTACTGCATCGTCACGAAGTTGCCGCCGGTGCCCAGGTCCACGCGATCGCTGCTGTTGCTTATCCAACTCGCCGAGAGCTGCGTGGGATCGTTGTTCGGCACCGCCCCCTCGTAGCGTCGCGTCACCGTCTCGAAGGTGGGCGTGCCGTTGTTCAGCGACCCATAGCTGTAGTTGAACGTCAGCGCCTTGCCCACCACATTCGAATTAGTCCCCTGGCCCGTCTGCGAGGCCCACGCCATGCGGCCGCAGTTGTCGTAGGCGTAGGTGTTCACGAAGCTCTCGGTCCAGAACGGCCGCAGGGTCAGGCTTACGTTTTGTACTTTGCTTGGTAAAGTACAAAACGTAAGCCTGACCCCGTTCGGACCGTCCTGTGCGTTCCGCCAGACTTCCTCAACTTGTCCCTCGGCGTAGGCTGGGCGATTGTTGGGGTCCGCATACGGCTTCGTTGCTGCCGCTTCCTCTTCCTCCATGAAGGCGAATTTCTTTTGGACATACGCATTATGCACGAGCACGCCGCTTTCGCCGACGTAGAACTGGTGCTCCTGCTCGACTTCCAGATTATACACCCGGTGCTCGCCCGCCTTCAAGGCGGTGGACTCGACCGCGGTGCGGGGTCAGACTTACGTTTTACACTTTGCCTTGCAAAGTGTAAAACGTAAGTCTGACCCCGTCAGCATAAGTCTGACCCCGTCAGTATGGCAGCCAAGAAACAGCAGGAAGCGCGCTGCTACCTCGTCCCACCAGTCCAGAACCTCTCTAGACCTTTTGCTTCCAGTCTGGCGCGAATGGCATCAACCCCAATCTTGCCACATCCAATCAGTTCAAGGGATCGCAACTTCTTGATTGCCAACACGCGATCAATGTCCTTGATCTTGGCGCAGTACATGATTGACAGCGACTCAAGATGCGGGAGATCGTCCAGACCCTCGATTGTCGTTAGTTTCGGCAAAGCCTTCAAGTACACTTTACGGAGTTGCTTCGCTGACGCGAGTGATCGAAGCTGCGGAAGGTTTCCGCTGTAGATACCGAAATACCTCAACGGCAAGCCCGAGACCCGGGAGACTATTTCCGGCAAGCTGACTGTACAAAAGACGAGCTCTGTTATCGCTCCGTACTCCAAAATTGTGTCCAGTAGTTCGGTTCTTGGTCCGATCTTCAACGTCAGATTCGTCAAGTTGGGAAACTGAGACTTGCCAAACTTGAGAAACCCATCGCCGGAGTCGAGCGCTGTGACAGACGGCATCGGTACACTCGCTGGCCACGTCGCGGTACCCGGCTTGGAAATGCGAACGGACCGCACAGACCGCGGAATCATGCCTAGCTGAAGTGTTTTGACGAACTTGCGGGGGAATTCAAGCCGAGCCAAGTTCTTCAGCAAGCTGACCTTCTCCGGCAACGACGTCGTCTCCGGCGATTCGGCAAGTACTCGTAAGTCGGTCATTGAGTCTGGCGACTCCTTTCGAGGAAGCCGATTCCAGCTTAGGCAGCGGTGGGGAGCCTCTTTAGTAAGGCCTAGCCTCTTCCAATCCAAATAAACGACATTGTCTAACATTGTCCAGCCATTGCCGAACTTGCCAATGGGATCGCTACTCATCTCACGGCTCCTTATAGGCTCTTCTGGCGACTTCAGCTGGTTCCGAAATCCTGTGCCTCTTGTTGGAAATCGTAGTACTTATCGGGTGCTGCTGCCAACCTCCGGTTAAGCGAACCGTCCATCGGGCCGCAGGGCCGCAGGGTCAGGCTTACGCTTTGGGCTTACGCTTTGTACTTTATCTTTTTCCTTCTCAGTTGCTTTGTCAGCGATTCG
>CAZTPX010000336.1:0-5997 GCA_964615095.1 uncultured Planctomycetaceae bacterium
AAGACTCCTTTGGGTTCCTAAAGTTGCATTACGGACCATTACGCTCTGCCAACGGCAGGCACGGCGGTCGCCGCAGTCGGCCACTTTACACGGGTTGAATCTCCAATCAGCTTACCATGCTCCCACGGTCTGCACCACCAAGCGGCGACTTGCGCTGCCGCCGTGCCGTGTTGGCAGTGCTACCTACCGACGTCTTTCGGGTCAACTTTTCGGAAGCGACTTTCATTCAAGTCAATCCGGCAGAGGTCGTCTTGAAATGGCGACATTTCCACCATTACTTCCTGTCCAATGTCAAAAGCGATTAGCTTTGTCGTCCTTATCTTCGCGCTCATAAGAGCCGATAGTTCCCGCCCATCTTCAAGCCGCACCCGCCAGCGGCCTCCTGGCATGCAGGTGCCTTCAGCCCCGGTTTCGATAATTCGCGCGCGTAGGAGTCGGTTATGTTCGCTCACGGCCCAGTTTCTTCGTCCGTGCCAACGGGCTGCACGGCGGTCGCCGCACTTTGCCTCTGTGAATCGGGTTGAATCTCCAATCAGCTTATCATGCTCCTGCGGCCAGCACCACCAGGCGGCGACTTGCGCTGCCGCCGCGCCGTGTTGGCCTGCTGATCACGTGCGGTGCCAATCCGCTCCACATTCAAAACATTGTTTGGCCAACTTGGTCCGAAGCTGCTTGCCGCAATACGGGCACGGCGGCGCGTCGGACTGGCCGAACTCCCGATGCGGACCATTTGGATGCCCACGCCAGGTTTTCGCCCAATCGAGCGGACACCCGGTCAGTTCCCGGATCGCTAGGAATGCCAGCGCGGCATGCATTTGTCGCAGCTTCGCCGCCATGTCCGGTGGAATGTCAGCGAATTCTGGTATCAGGCACTTGCATTTCGGACAGTACTGCCCCCGATTCGGCTTTGCCCCGAGTGGAAGTGATTCGAGTTCCTCGCGGGTGTAGGCATCCATTCTTCGTTCCAAAGTGGCCAACGGTTTGGCCTAGCCGTCAGCCGCAGGCTGATCCGCCAACGGCGGACTCTGCGGCTGGCCGTTGTTGGCGGCTAGGGGTTGGTTTTCAGTCTTGCAACTCCCGCCAATTCATTTGTGTTGACGACCTTCCAGGCTGCATCCTCGATCATTCGGGCTACCTTTGGATCACTAACCTCATACGCATTGCTGAACAGTCCACGGGGATCTTCCTTGTACAATGTGGCGAAGAAAGTGCAGCCGACCGCATAGCAACCCTCAGTATTAAACCTGAGTTCGTTGAGAATGTGGCTGTAGCACAAATCCCTGACACTCTTGTAGCCGGGCACCTTGCCGGACTTGATCCGCTGGTTTAATTCGTACATTACATGCCCCACCGGCACCATCAACACTGGATTCTTGAGCTTTGGGTATATCTTTCGGAGTTCCAGCGTCAGTCGCTCAAAGTAGTCTTTGGACCCATTCGCCCCATCGGCACCAGTGTACTTCTTGAGCCACGCCGCATTGAACTCCCCTTCTTCCGGGCCGGGCCAAGAGGCATACACGTACACTTGGAGTTCTGGGTTCTTCTTTAGTGCTAAGTCGATGAAGTTCTTGGCCATCGCCAGATCACCATCCTTGCCGTCAAGCCGCCCACCGAATGGCTGGAGGCAAAGGACATCCCACCTCTGATTCGACAAGTTATCACCATAGTGGTCGAACGGCAGCCGTTCGGGATCTCCCTTTGGATGCTCCCAAATCCATCGCAGCGTGGGAACCTCGGACGTTATGTGAGAACGGCAGACGTGCTTGTGCCCCCGGAATTCCGCCAGGATTGAAAGCCCGATAAGGTGAATGGAAACCGTGGGCTGGCTGCCGATGTAAAAGACGCGAAGGGTGGTCGCGGTTTTGCTCTGCTGACCAAATGCCACTGAGGGCAGAAAGGCTGCCAAGCAGACGAGGACTCGAAAGGACATTTGCCTATCCTCCTGGAATCGCGTTATCGGCAATCGGATCAATGGCTTTCGCTCGCATGCTCATGTCGTCTTACTCGCCGCCAACGGGACGCCTGCCCGACGCCGCCCCAACCGGAGCGATCCGCGTCGAGCTACAATTCATTTTACTACGCCAAGGCGGCCTGCACCACGACCAAGGCGTGCCCGAAGGGCGTCAGCGGGCAGGCCGTGTTGGCCCGCTGATCGAGCCCTGTAGTTTCTGAAGGGCTATTACGGCTTGTCTACGGACATTCTCGTCGGGATCGCTCAAGCAGACCTTTAGCGACGGTACGGCTTCCTTGCCGCCTAATGTCCCAAGAGCCGCAGCGGCGACTTCGCGAACATCCCGGTCCTCGTCGGATAACCTGTCCATCAATGGCCGGATTACTCGCGCGTCGTTGATCTCTTCCAGCCCTCGAACGGCAAACCAGCGGACAGCCGCTTTGGGGTCCGCAAGACGCTCAATCAACGGTGGAACGGCTCTCCGGTCACCGATCCTCCCCAGCGATTCTACCGCCCAGCATCGGTCCAAGTAGTCCGCGGTTACCAAAGACCGTATGAGTGGCTCAACGGCCAAACGGTCCTTGAGGCGGCCAAGAGCGTGGGCTGCGTAACTTGCAATATCGGAATTGAGCGCTGCAATCAGCCCTGGCACCGCCTGTCGGTCGCCCAGTTCTCCAAGTGCTTCCGCAGCGTTTGCCCAAACGAAGATTCTCTTGACAGGTGGGGCCTGTGGTTCTTTGGGAAGAATGGCAATCAACGCCAGGATCGCCCGCTTGCCACCGATGTTGCCCAGCGCCCTGGCACTTTCTTCGGCGACACGTTCATCATTATCGTGCAAGGCTGTGATAAGCGGCTCGACGGCCCTATTTTCTCGCAGGACCCCCAATTCCACGGCCGCGCTTATTCGCACTTCGGCGTCACTGGAGCGCAGCATGCGCAGAAGGTCGGGGACACCTTCGCGTGGAACTGGTTCGACTTCGGGCGACACACTAACAGCCGATTGTTTCTGGCAGGGGCAGATGCAACGATGACGGCGCAACCTGGGCCAGGCGACCGCGTCTTGAAAGGCAACCACCACAAAACATAGTCCGCATAACACTATGATCAGCAATCTGCGATGAAACATGATACTATTGCTTGACTCGGCCAACGGGAGGCGTGCTCGTCACGCGAAGCGTGATGGCCGAAGGCCACTCTGCGAGCAACGCCGTGTTGGGCTGCGGTTTCTGTATAGTTGTCGTTAATGTGGAGGGTCTGACAATGTGAAGCAGGTTGTCATGGACGCCACCACTCTGCCTTCGCGAACCACCGCGTAACCCTCGGAACTCTGGTACGCGTCACGGTGGCGCACGAAAAACAACTTTCCTCCTTGACCGAGTGCTGCTAGCAATAGACGACGTGAAAACTCCCAGTCCTCTTTGCCCCCGTCATGCGGGTGCGCGTCGCCAGCATGCGGGATTGGGAAACCATCAACTGGCGTCAGTTCTCTTGAGAGGATATGGTCGCTAGTTTCCGGAGTCACCTCAACGCATTGTTCAATCGTCACGCCTTCTGGCATTCCATAATGCGCACTGGCTAGGAAATAGTTGGCGCAGGCGGGGCACTGCCCTCGGTCGTCAACGGAACGAAAGTCCATTGCGCATTTCGGGCACTTGCGATAGCGTCCTTCCCAAGCGCGTCTGAAGACCCAGGCTGGAATATGACTACTCATGTTCTGAGGCCCAACGGGGGCCACGGCTGCCGCCGCAGCCTCCAATTTCATCGGGTCTGAACTTCTGCCTATTCTACCCGCCTCCCACGCTCCGCAACAGCAAGCGGCGGTCGCGCAGCGACTTTGCGGCCGTGGCTTGCTAGTCGCGGTGATCTGACAGCCTTTTCCGGCACCGTTCTGTATGTTCGTTGACGCCCATATTCTCGGCTGCGGCAATAAGTTCGTCCCAGAAGCTATCCGGTGCGCGATTGACGTCACCTAAAGCCTCAAGTTCGGTGAACGCCAGTTCGAGTTCATTGTGGTCGAGGTACTCGTTGTACTGCTCTAGCTCGGTAGGAGACGGGCGACCGGCGAGGAGGCGGAAGGCGCTGTCCAGATGACGCCGCGTCATCCCCCAACTTCGTTCCAGTTCTCGGCGATCCATGAAGTTCTCCGAAGACTAGCGGGCAGGCTGGCCGACGCCGTATCCTCCGACGCCAGCAAAGCCCGAACTATCTTTCATTCTATCAAGGCATGGCGGCTGAAACCACCGGCAAGGCGGCCGCGCAGCGGCTCTGCGGCCTAGCCGTTGTTAGCCGGACGCCGTGGCTGACTTAGGGCACCGGCGTCAACCCGCTCGCCTTGCGTCCGCTACGGCCTGCGCACCGGCTCCGCTCGCTTGCTTCACTTGTCCGCCGGAACTAAGGAGACACGCAAGCCCAGGTCTGCGTACTTGTATGTAGGCAAGTGGCTGAGGCGGATCGCCGACCGGCAATGCCTCGCTACGTGGTACCAGCTACCGCCGCGGAACACGCGGACCGAGCCTTTGGCTGGACCTGACGGATCATCCACTGGCGACTCCTTGTAATCCTCATTCCAATCCTGGCACCACTCCCATACGTTGCCGTGCATGTCGTATAGCCCCCAGGCGTTCGGCTTCTTCTCGCCTACGGGATGCGTCGTGATGCCCGAGTTCTCGACATACCACGCATATTCCCCGAACTTCGACTCATCGTCCCCAAAGCAATACCGCGTCGTGCTTCCCGCTCGACAAGCGTATTCCCATTGGGCTGCCGTGGGAAATCCGAACTTTCTGCTTTGCGTACCGGTCTTTGCGTTGAGCTTGTCGAAAAACTGCTGGCAGTCTTCCCAACTGACCTGCTCCACCGGGCTCTTCGGACCCTTGAAGTGGCTGGGGTTACTGCCCATCACCGCCTCCCATTGTTCCTGCGTCACCAGATACTTGCCTAGGTAGAAAGGCTTGGTGATCCGAACGCGGTGCTGCGGTTTTTCCTCGCGTTCAGCGTCCTTATCCGAGTCTGGCGAGCCCATCATGAACGTGCCGGATTTAATCAGGACCATCTCCAGCTTGATGCCCTTGCCCAGGTCAAACGTGAGTTCCTTTGGCGGGCTTTTCGTGTCGCTGACCGCCTCCTTGGGTTCCTGCGCCAACAGCAGAGACGGTACGGCCAGGCACAAATAAACCATCGGAAGTAAGGGTTGCATCATGCACCTTCTCTCGGCTCGGCCAACGGAACGCATGGCGGTCGCCGCAAGCGATTCCCGAAGGGAACTCTGCCGCCGTGCGGTGTTGGCCTGCCTACGTCTTGATTGTACCGACGAACCGCTCCTTTATCACGCGCAGGCCCTCGTTCACTTCCCGCGGATGTGTCAACGTGAGGAGGTGCCCGCCACCTCGTACCGCGACGTCCACGGGGCGGCGACCGAGGGGGAGAATATGGTCCTTGTCTCCATGAATTGCGAAGATGGGAACGCCGGCCAGCGGTTGCGGTTTCCACCCATGCATTGCAATACACGCCCACCGAAGGAATTCCGGTGAACTGCTCCGCAGCATCTCAACGAAGAGACGACGGTGCTCGATGTCGTGTGCGCCGAAGATACTCGCAACGGCCGGAGCAGCAAGTTGCGCCAGGCCGAATCCGGCCGCGGGAACGGCTCGCGACAGCCCCCCAAGGAAACGAAAGGACGCCGGAATCTCACTGCGCGCCGCAACGCTACCGATGAGGACCAGAGCATCCGCCTCAAGGGTCCGAGCCATTTCATACGCCACCATTCCTCCGAAAGAGCACCCGCCAAGGACGAGTGGCCGGGCGAGCGAAAGCTCGCCCGCTAGCCGAACCGCATACTGAGCCAAAGCTTCGTGCGGAAACGGAGGCAGCCAGGGGGGAGTGAAGAGATCGGGAAACACCGCACGCTGGAATGCAAAAAGACGCCCATCAGCTCCGAGACCTGGTAGAAAGACGACGTTGAAACCTGTATTGGACATCGTTGTTCTGGGCGGCCAACGATACTCTGGTCGCCGAAGTGGCGGGTTGACCGATCCCGCTCTGGCCTC
>CAZTPX010000337.1:0-5992 GCA_964615095.1 uncultured Planctomycetaceae bacterium
AGGGGAGCAGGGGAGCAGGGAAAAAATTCGAAATCCGAATGTCGAAATCCGAAACAAATCCAAAATAGAAAACTCAAATGACGAAAACTAACACGCAAGTAGCAAACTACAATCACGAAATTCCGAAAGTACGAAAACCTGAAAAACCGGGAACAGCCAAAAGTTCTCCCCTCTGCCGGCGGCCTTCCTTTCCGCGCTCGATCGCGTGAAAACCCGTTTTGCTACAAGGGTCGCCTCACGGTTTTGAATTTCCTTTTTTGGATTTCCGATTTGTTTCGGATTTCCCCTTCCCCCCTGCTTCTGCCGGTTGACATGGGGGGAAGGGTTGGTTAGTTTAGAGCATAGTCGAGAACCGGACTTGTCGGAACGGTTTTCTATAGATCAAGAGGTTCTCAAAGCCTCGTTTCCGTGGGGGGAGAAGGGGCGCTTTCCCTTCGCATTCACACCCTTCCTTTGGGTAGCGTGGAGTCGTTGATGGCCAAGAAAAAAGCTGATTATACCGAGATCCTCGTTCGCCAGGGACTTGTCAGCCCTGACCAAATCACCGAGGCCAAACAGATGGCCAAGGAATCGGGCATCAAATTGCCCGACGCTTTGGTCCGCCTGGGCTATGCGACGGGCGAAGATATCAGCCGGGCGATTGCCGAGCAGAACGGCTTGAACTATGTCAATGTTGCCGAAGTCAACATCCCGCCCGCGGTCATCGAATTGGTGCCCGAGTCGGTCGCGCGGGAGAACGCCGTGCTCCCTCTTTCGGAGAGCGATGGCCACCTCATGATCATCATCAGCGATCCCTGGGACATCGACACGATCGATAAACTGCGGTTCATTCTCAACAAGCAGATCGATCTGTCGATAGCCCCCCGCGAGGCGATCAATGAGGCCATCAATCGCTACTACGGGCAATCGATTGCCGAAAGCGCCGACACCTTGCTTGGCGAAATGACCGATACGGCCATCGACTTCACGGAAACGGTGGACGACAGCGGCGCCAAGGGCGACGATGCCATTGACGAGTCCAGCGCGCCGATCGTCCGCCTGGTGCATTTGGTCATCTCCGAGGCCGTGCAGGCCAGGGCGTCTGATATTCACATAGAACCATTTGAAAATCGCGTCCGCGTGCGCTACCGGATCGACGGGATGCTGATCGAGCGTGACAGCCCCCCGCGGCGTCTACTAGGCGCGATTCTATCTCGCATAAAGATTCTCGCCAAACTCGACATTGCCGAGCGTCGCCGCACCCAGGACGGGCGGATCAAGGTGACGGTGGGCGAGAAGGAACTCGATCTGCGCGTGAGTATTATCCCCACCGCACACGGCCAGTCGGTCGTGATGCGGATTTTGGACAAAGACAACATCCGCGTGGGCCTCAAGCAACTCGGGTTTGGCGAGGACGATTTCCTCAAGTTCCGGCAACTTATCTTGCGGCCCAACGGGATTATTCTCGTCACCGGGCCGACCGGCTCCGGCAAGACCACGTCGCTCTATGCGGCCCTCAACGCGTTGAATACCCCCGATCGCAAGATCATCACGGCCGAAGACCCGGTGGAATACTATCTGCCAGGTGTGAATCAGGTCGAGATCCACCACGAAATCGGGTTAGACTTTGCCCGCGTGATTCGCGCCATGTTGCGACAAGCCCCCAACGTGATCTTGGTGGGAGAGATGCGCGACTTGGAAACGGCACAAATGGGAATCCAAGCTAGTTTGACGGGACACTTAGTATTCAGTACACTACATACGAACGATGCGCCCAGTGCTATTACACGTTTGATCGACATGGGCGTTCCCTCCTATCTGGTGGCTAGCAGTGTGGTGGCGATCATGGCCCAGCGTCTGGTACGTGTCGTTTGCCAGAAGTGCAAGCAACCTTACAACCCCAGCGAAGCTACTTTGCAGGCGGCTGGAGTCACTCCCGAAATGATGACCAGGGCAAACTTCTCTCGGGGTAAGGGATGCGGCAACTGCCAGGGGTCCGGTTTCCGTGGGCGATTGGGCATTTACGAACTAATGCTCATGTCGACGAAGGTGCGAGAACTGACCTTTGCCGAAGCGCCCACCGAGCAGGTTCGCCGTGCCGCCCAGTCGGAAGGGATGCGGACTTTGTATTGGGACGGCATCGAAAAATCGCTTAAGGGGCTGACCACTTTGGACGAGGTCTTCCGCGTTGCCAAGCGGGCGGAGACCGATTGATAGCGCCCTTGTAATGATTTAGTTTTTTGTTCTGACTTTGGTCTTTTATGCAAGAGTTGCGAATAATCGTAACGCTCAGGGCCAAGGGCAACGAAACCCCAAGCATAACACGCTTTTCTCCATCTGACCGGCAGGCTTTTGGCTATGGGCACAATTCTTATCGATAAACTGCTACACACGGTTGTCAAGCGCAAGGCGAGCGATTTGCACATTGCCGTCGGTCAACCGCCCGTGTTGCGGCTGGATGGCCACATGAAGCGGTTGGAGACCAAGGTCCTCGAGCCCGAGGACACGGTGGCCCTCATGAAGAGCATCGCGCCGGAACGCTCGCAGAAGGAACTGCAGGAGAAAGGCGGCGCCGACTTCGGTTTTGCCTTTGGCGATCTGGCCCGCTTTCGCGTTTCGATATTCAAGCAGAAGGGCTACGTGGGCATGGTCCTGCGGCAGATCCCCAACAAGCTCTTGACGTTCGAAGATCTGGGCACCCCTCCCGTGCTCAAGGACTTGATCATGCGGCCCCGCGGCCTGGTCCTGGTGACCGGCCCTACCGGTTCGGGCAAGACGACCACGCTGGCCGCGGCCATCGACTATCTGAACGCGACGCTCGACCACCATATCATTACCATCGAGGACCCGATCGAGTTCTATCACCCGCACAAGCGATCCACGGTCAATCAGCGCGAGATCGGCGTGGACGTGGGCACGTTCGCCGAGGCCATCCGCCGTGCCCTGCGGCAGGACCCCGACATTATCATGGTTGGCGAAATGCGCGACTTGGAAACGATCGAGGCGGCCATTACCGCGGCGGAAACCGGCCACATCGTTTTCGGCACGCTGCACACCACCGGCGCCCAGGGCACGGTCAACCGCGTGATCGACGTCTTCCCCACGAACCAGCAGGAGCAGATCCGTACGCAGTTGTCGACCTCGGTGATCGGCATCCTTTCGCAGACCCTCTTGCCCAAGATCGGCGGCGGTCGCGTGGCGGCATATGAAATGCTGGTGGTCACGCCCGCCATCGGCAACCTGATCCGCGAGAACAAGACCTTCCGCATCACCTCGACGATCCAGACGGGGCAGAAGCTGGGCATGCAACTGCTGGACGACCACATGTTCAAGCTTTGGAAGGCCGGGCTTGTGGATAAGAAAGAGGTGCTTTTCCGGGCCAACAATCCCGACGACCTGTCGGTGCGGTTCGCCAAGGCCGAACGGGGCATTTTCGACGACGAGGGATCGGACAAACCACTGTAGAGAACGACTATGGCATTGCGGCGCATCGGACAAATTCTGGTTGACCTTGGTTTCCTCACCGAAGAGCGGGTGAAGCTGGTCCTCGACGAGCAGCGGCAGCGGCCCACCGAGTTGTTCGGCCAGGTGGCCATCGGCATGGGCCTGGTTACCGACGAGCAGCTCGTGCAGGGCCTGGGCGAGCAGATGGGCCTGCAGGTCATCAGCCTGGCCGAACTGGTCGTGCCGCCCAACGTGCTGTCGATGATCACCGAGACGATGGCCCAGCTCTATCGCATCGTGCCCGTCGCTTTCGAGGACGAGACGCTCACGATCGCCATGTGCGATCCGCAGAAACTCTCAGTTGTGGACGAGTTGCGGAGCTTCGTGGGGGTCAACGTGCGGGCCGTGGTGGCCACGGAGAAGGACGTGCTCAAGGCCCTCACGCGCTACTATGCCGCCGGCGGCGAGAGTGTCGAGAACCTGATCGCCGACATGGAGCAGGACACCGACCTGGCGGCTGCCGCGGCGGCCCTGGAGAAGGGCGTGCTGAACCTGGACAGCGCCGAGGCCCTGGCCGACAGCGCCCCGGTGCGCAAGCTCTTGAACATGGTTCTGCTGATGGCCATCAAGGACCAGGCCAGCGACTTGCACTTCGAGCCGTTCGAGAACGAATTCAAGATCCGCATCCGTGCCGACGGGGTGCTGTATGAGATGGTGCCGCCGCCGCGGCACCTGGCCTTTGCCATCACCACGCGCATCAAGGTCATGGCG
The DNA here is from genome assembly GCA_964615095.1 of uncultured Planctomycetaceae bacterium. Classification (GTDB taxonomy): domain Bacteria; phylum Planctomycetota; class Planctomycetia; order Pirellulales; family Thermoguttaceae; genus JANXQG01. The sequence continues at coordinate 4,195 of CAZTPX010000337.1, forward strand.
AACCTGGACATCGCCGAGCGCCGCGTGCCGCAGGACGGCCGCATCCGCCTCACGGTGGGCGGCCACCCGGTCGACTTGCGCGTGAGCGTGCTGCCCACCATGTTCGGCGAGAGCGTGGTCATGCGCGTGCTGGACCGCGGCGTGGTCATGCTCGACCTGGGCACCGTGGGCATGGAGCCGGCCACCCTGGCCGCCTTCCGCGAGACCATCCGCCTGCCCAACGGCATCGTGCTGGTGACCGGCCCGACCGGCTCCGGCAAGACGACCACGCTCTACGGCGCCTTGAACGAGTTGAACGTGATCGAGGACAAGCTGATCACGACCGAGGACCCGGTGGAGTACGAGATCGAGGGCATCGTGCAGATCCCCATCGATCCCAACATCGGCAACACCTTTGCCCAGTGCCTGCGTTCGATCCTGCGGCAAGACCCCGACAAGATCCTGGTGGGCGAGATCCGCGACCTGGAGACGGCCGAGATCGCCGTGCAGGCCTCGCTCACGGGGCACCTCGTGTTCAGCACGCTGCACACCAACGACGCCCCCAGCACGATCACCCGCCTGCGCGACATGGGCGTGCCGCCCTTCTTGCTCACGGCCACCCTGGAGGCCGTACTGGCCCAGCGGCTGGTGCGCAAGATCTGCCCCAACTGCCGCGAGCAGACCATGCCCAACACGGAAACGCTGGCCATGCTCGACCTCACGCCCGACGACGTGCTGGACAAGAAGTTCTACCGCGGCCGCGGCTGCCAGGCCTGCAACAACACGGGCTTCAAGGGCCGCACCGGCCTGCACGAGCTGATGCTCATGAACGACCAGCTCCGCGAGTTGATCCAGGTCGGGTCCTCGACCGAGAAGCTCCGCGATTGCGCCTTGCAGACCGGCATGCGTTCGCTCCGCAAGGCCGGCCTGGAGAAGGTCTATACGGGCATCACCGCCATTGAAGAAGTGATCCGAGAAACAGTACATGAATAGGGACGAAAGGGCTTAGAGCTTAGAGCTTAGAGCTTAGGGCTTAGGGCTTAGAGCTTAGGGCTTAGAGCCTGAACTAAGGTCTAAGAACTAAGCACAAAATACTGAGTACTGAGTACTGAGTACTAGCCACCGACCACCAAGCACCCAATTCCAATTTCCGCCAATTTGCACGGAGCCCCGCCATGCCGATCTTTCAATACGAGGCGATGGATAAAACCGGACAGGAAGTCCAGAACACCATCGAGGCCGAAAACCAGGAGCAAGCCCAGGCCACGATCAAGCAACTGGGCCTGTTCGTCACCAAGATCTCGCTGAAAAAGGCCCGCGGTAAGGGGCAGAGTGCGAAGACCGCCGGGGCCAGGAAGGGCAAGACCTTCGTCCTGGGCGGCGTGAATTCCAAGGTGCTCACCACCTTCACGCGCCAATTGGCTATCTTGCAGGAAGCCGGCCTGCCCATCCTTCGCAGCCTCAAGATTCTGGAACAGCAGGCCAAGCCCGGCGCGCTGAAGAACTCGCTGATCGACGTCTGCGAGGAGATCGAGAGCGGCTCCACGCTCTCCGAGGCCATGGGCAAGTCGCCCAAGGCCTTCAACCGCCTGTACGTCAACATGATCAAGGCCGGCGAGGCGGGCGGGGCCCTGGAAATCATTCTCAAACGCCTGGCCGAGTTCCAGGAACGGGCCCAGTCGCTGAAGCGCAAGGTCCGCGGGGCGATGATCTACCCGATCTTCGTCGTGCTCTTCGCCGTCAGCATCCTGGTGTTCATCATGTTGAAGATCGTGCCCCAGTTCCAGAAGATCTTCAAGGACTTCGGCACCAAGCTGCC
>CAZTPX010000338.1:0-5983 GCA_964615095.1 uncultured Planctomycetaceae bacterium
GGGCCGAGCCCGCTGGGGTCCTGGCTCAGCCACTTGCCCACGGTCGCATCATACCAGCGGCTTGGATTCGCTTTGGAATTCCCGGAACTCGCGTCTTTCCGTGACCGTAACCGCGATTGCGCGCGGTCATTTCGCCAAGTCCTTTGCGTGTTTTGCATGTTCTTCTCCTCGTGTCAAATCTGACAGTAAACCGTTGGGTTACAAATCAGCCGATCACGTTGTCGTTGCTGAAAGTTCGTTACGATCCTTTGCAGATGTTCCAGCGCCAGCGGCCAGACCTGCAACTCGTTTCGATGCTCGGCCGGCAGTAGCCGAAGCTTGGCCGGCGGTGTGGCGAACAGCACATTGCGCCCGTATTGTACGACTGCCCGATGTAAAAGGCTGGCAATGGCGCTGACACACTCAATACCCGGCAGACAGGGGTTCAGCGCCGCAGCCTTGACGAACGACTCAAGCGCCGGCTCCGTCCGCAAATGGTCTAGCCAGCATTGCCCGCGCTCGCGGAGAAATGCGGCTAGTTCCCCGCGTGGCGAAAGACTCTGCAGGAAGTACCCCTGCCGCACCTGGGCCTCGCAAATCGGCTTGGGCCACCAGCGGTAATAGTCGTCGTCACGCGGCACAAAGCCCAGCGAAGTGGCCTCGATGTTGAAGCGCTCACCGCCGTCCTCTTCCCAGCGGACAAAGAAATGTTCCCGGGCCTGCACGAGGTACAACGGGTAGCCCAAGCGGCGGCCAACGGCAATATACAGCACGGGCATCGTGACGCACGTCCCGCCCTGGCCGTCGAGCAGACCGTGGATGAAGAGCGTGCGGGAATCGAGCGCGCAGTACGCCCCCTCCCGGCAGGCCGGATCGTAGCGAACGCCCAAGTCCCGCTGAAGCACGGTTACCAAGGCCAGCATGCGGAACTTTCCCATGGAATCGTCAAAGTCGCGAGGGCACCGACGAAACACCGGCAGCCACCGCTCGGTCTCGATACGCACGAGTTGCGTCCATGCTTGCAAACGCTCAAGATACGGCGGAAGATCGAGCCGCTCTGCTTCCGGCAAGCCGACGGCCGTATTGAGGTTCATCGTAGCGATATCCTCGCTCGTTTCCGCGTCTAACATCGAGATTTCCTCTCTTTCAAGGGTTTCTTTCGGCTTTCGGATTTGTCCTTGCTTCCAGGGTCCGGACCCCGGACCCCGTCCGAACCACTCGCCGTGACGATGGTCACTTCCCCAAAGATGGCCCGTGCCGCCGCCTCTCGTGCCACAGAAGAATGTGCGACAATCATACTAACGGTTCCTGACATCTTTTCCCTTTTCCACTCTGACAGTTCATAGTCGGTCTTTTCCTGACCTAAAGCGATGGCTCCCAGTAATCCTTGCAAACGACTTTTCCGTCCTGAAAGCCGATGATTATTCTCTCTTGGTCATGATCCCATCGCAAATATGCATCACCAAACACAACAGGTTTGGTTCCCACCTTACGTGATTCATCCTTTGTTTGTGGGATCTCCTGCTTCGATATTCTCTTTCCCGGGCCAAGGATCGATTCAACCTCGCGCATTGTCATGCCAACTTCGATCTTGCGGTAGAGTTGGAGAAATTCCACGTTCGGAAGGCTAATCCACACCATCCAAAGAACACAAATGATTGAGCCTAGAGCCACAGCGCGGAGAAGCCATTTCCAACGACCGGCAGCTTGGTTCATTGTACCTCACCTTCGCGAGAGGGTGCCCGGGAGTCACTTCCTGTCCGCGTCCGAAGGCCGCCGACATGATTGGTCGCACCCCAGGTTATTTTTCGTTGCCGTATTCATCATAATTCTGTCCGCCATACGACGGATCGTTCCACCCAATGGTGTCCGCCGTATCCTCGACCTCATCAATCCACACGCCCACTGCGGACCCCATTTTCATAACGGTGTGTCGATGTACCTTGAAACCCGCGAGTTTCAAGAGCTGATGAGCGTATGTGTTCGAATTCGGCCCAAGCCGACGGTATGGCAATTGATGCAGCTTGGCGTAAACCTTGTCGAGGGCCGCAATCTCCTCATCTGCCGTGGCGAAGTCGCACTCAACTGAATACCTTGTGCCTTCCATGCTTTTGACGTCTTTGCTATCAGGCATGGGTCGCCCTGTGTTCGGGTTGATCCTGTTTTCGCCGCCGCCATCGTATACCCTGAACGTTCCGTCAGGTTTCTCGACGGCAATAGTTATGTGTTGGACACCAGAAGACTTACCGTTTGACGTGACGTCTCCCAGATACACCCACACCTTCAGTCCACTCGGATCTACCGCGTTCATCGGCCCATTCCCGCAGTAGCGGTATGTATTCGTATCTGGGCCGAGCCCGCTGGGGTCCTGGCTCAGCCACTTGCCCACGGTCGCATCATACCAGCGGCTTGGATTCGCTTTGGAATTCCCGGAACTCGCGTCTTTCCGTGACCGTAACCGCGATTGCGCGCGGTCATTTCGCCAAGTCCTTTGCGTGTTTTGCATGTTCTTCTCCTCGTGTCAAATCTGACAGTAAACCGTTGGGTTACAAATCAGCCGATCACGTTGTCGTTGCTGAAAGTTCGTTACGATCCTTTGCAGATGTTCCAGCGCCAGCGGCCAGACCTGCAACTCGTTTCGATGCTCGGCCGGCAGTAGCCGAAGCTTGGCCGGCGGTGTGGCGAACAGCACATTGCGCCCGTATTGTACGACTGCCCGATGTAAAAGGCTGGCAATGGCGCTGACACACTCAATACCCGGCAGACAGGGGTTCAGCGCCGCAGCCTTGACGAACGACTCAAGCGCCGGCTCCGTCCGCAAATGGTCTAGCCAGCATTGCCCGCGCTCGCGGAGAAATGCGGCTAGTTCCCCGCGTGGCGAAAGACTCTGCAGGAAGTACCCCTGCCGCACCTGGGCCTCGCAAATCGGCTTGGGCCACCAGCGGTAATAGTCGTCGTCACGCGGCACAAAGCCCAGCGAAGTGGCCTCGATGTTGAAGCGCTCACCGCCGTCCTCTTCCCAGCGGACAAAGAAATGTTCCCGGGCCTGCACGAGGTACAACGGGTAGCCCAAGCGGCGGCCAACGGCAATATACAGCACGGGCATCGTGACGCACGTCCCGCCCTGGCCGTCGAGCAGACCGTGGATGAAGAGCGTGCGGGAATCGAGCGCGCAGTACGCCCCCTCCCGGCAGGCCGGATCGTAGCGAACGCCCAAGTCCCGCTGAAGCACGGTTACCAAGGCCAGCATGCGGAACTTCCCCAGCGAATCGTCAAAGTCGCCAGGGGAACGATGAAACACGGGCAGCCACCGCTCGGTCTCCATACCCACGAGTTGCGTCCATGCTTGCAAACGCTCAAGATATTGTGGAACACCGAGCCTTTCCGCTTCCGGCAAGCCGACCGCGGTATTGAGATTCACCGTAGCGATATCCTCGCTCGTTTCCGCGTCGAACATCGGATTTCTTGCTTCGTATTTTTGAATTTGTTTCGGATTTCGTTCTATTTCCAGCGGTCCAACGGACAGCGGAAGGCTCTGCCGCGGGCCTTCACGCCGATCCAGCAGCCGCACTCCGCGCAGCGCCGCCCCACGCGGCGGTCGCAGGCGTGACAGACGGTCAGGCGGCGGCGATACTCGGCATCGTCGACCAGCGCGAAACCGTCGCCCACGAAGGCCGCCAAGGAATCGAAAAGACCGGCCGCCTGCGTTCTCAGTGGCGGAAAGGCCGGCGTGCCGCCTTCGGGCTTCGGAACGAGCGGCGAAGAGGACGGGGCTAACGGGCTACCCGCCGCGACATCGGTCACTTCCACGAGCGCGGCCGTTACGGCTGGCTTTCCTGTCCCAGAAGAATGCGGCAGAATCATATTAACGGTTCCCGACATGTTTTCCGCGTTTTCCGATCTGCGCGATCCAGATCGTGTCCCTCGATTTCATTTCGTGGATTTACTGTGTCCCCCGATTTCCCGCGATTTTCCGTGTCCCCGAATTTCCTCGGGAGGCCCACGCATTCGGCACGGCCTTGTCGAGCCACCACGTCCAGAACTCACGGCGTTTCGTCGGATCCGACTGTTTTTCCCAAACAGGTCCACCCGCCCAGACTGCCGAAGCGATCCAACTGGCGTCGATATCGTGGTCGGGGTTTTCTTGATCCGTCAAAAGCAGATTAATGTGCTCGGGATCGAAGTTTTCGTCGAGGCCCGCCGTCTTTACGGCGGCAATTGCTGCTTCCCCGACCGTCAAAACTAAGCGGTTCTCCGGCTCGTTGTAGGCGAGGTCTTGGCAATCACTCCACAGGAGTCCATACTCCCGGATCGCCGCCTCATCTGTGATCGCGTTGTCCATCAACTCCTCCGCTACCTGAAGAATGCGATGTGGGGTATCGTTTCCACGCCAGACACTCTCCCACATAGGCAGGACCTTCTCGACAGCCGCGATTGCAAGGAACACTCGCCCCCGGTAGCCTTCCATAGACACGCGGCTGCGGGTATCGACTAACCGCAAACCCGCAACCGCTGGCCGCGGCCCCATAGCCGCCCAAACGCATTGGCGCAGTCCAAGGCGCAAATCCCCTTGCGGGTCTCGCGCGAGCGCCTCGCTGCATTGAGCAGTTCTGTCTTCCAACTCCTTGGGCAGGTGGGCTTTATCCATGTCCATAATTAATTACTTTATTGGAAACTCCCCGCCTTGAGAATTCGGAACCGGCGGAGCGACCGTGCCGTTTGAATAGAATTTCCAAATGTACTTATGATCAGCAACGATGTATTCTCGAGCGTTCGCCTTCGCGAGCTTCGCAAAGTACTTCAAGCAGTCCTGGCAAACTGTGAAGGGAACCACGACGATTATTCCCTCGGCGACCAGCGATACCTTCTTTTCAGCATGACCGTAATCTTTCTCTTCTCTAGCGGCATGTCCTATTTTCTCGCATTTTTTCTTAACTTCGTCGACGTTGCCAGTATCCAGTCCGCTTATTCTTATGTTGCCAGTAACAGAGTCTTTGGCACCGGCCCTGCCGAACGGGATTTTTCCAGCGAGGCCTAGCGCTGTCGTTAGGATGCTGTTGTAAGTTTGCAGGGATGGCGTCCAAGGAGTGCCTTTCATTTCGGTGGGAAGGTCGTCCCAGGGGCCGAGTCCGCTCGGGTCATCCTCGCTCGTTGGCCCATTCCCGCAGTACCGATACGAATTTGTGTCTGGTGCCAGCCCGCTGGGGTCCTGGCTCAGCCAGCGCCCGGTGATGGAATTATACCAGCGGTTGTCGTTGTTCTGTAAACCGGTTGCCGTGTCGAATGCCTTACCCGTGTAGGCGAAGAGGCAGTCCACCGTCGCGGGGCTGAGCGTGCTCGGGTTCGTCTGGCTCAAAAGCTGTCCATACGCGGAAAACACCCGGTGGTTCACGATCGTCGTCTGGCCGGCGTTGTAGGTCGCCAGGTCGCGGATCGTGTTCTCGTTGTCGCCCAGCGTCCAGACGATGTTCCCCGGCTGACTGAGATTGTAGCCCTCACCCCCTGCCCCTCCCCCGGAGGTGGAGGGGAGAAGTTGCTCGTCGGCCAAAAGCTGGTCCACCGCCGGGCCCCAGAGGTAACGGTGGCTGAGATTTGCGGCGGCCAAATCGCTGCCGCCGGTACCGTCGAACTGCAAGACGATCTGGCTGCCGTCGTAGACGTAGCGCGTCTGCGTCGTCGTGCCGTTGGCCATGATCGTCTCGCCCACCCAGCGGTTGAAGGCATCGTACCTGGTATGAATAGAGAGAGGTCTGCGGCGCATGATGCCGAACCGGAAGCTATGCATTACTACCGGGTTTGGGACGAAGTGCCGCCGATGATCGATACTGATGGCCCGTTTCCATCCAACAACAGAAGTCAGCAAGACGGGAGGGCCGGGACACTTCGGGGCCGCTCGATTACGCTTATGGGCTTCGAGCCCGCTGTCGTAGATGAGCGCCCCTCCGGCCCACCCGGTTGAGCTTCGAGCTCGAAGAGGTAGTTGCCGTCTCGGCCCAACCTCGGC
>CAZTPX010000339.1:0-5945 GCA_964615095.1 uncultured Planctomycetaceae bacterium
AGAACCTTCGTCTCTTGCGCCGTCGTTGCGAGGCAAGAGGCTAAGCCGTCTCTCTTTCCGCCGTTTAATCCACCCCGTTTCGGGGCATTCTCTTCTCCGCCTCATGGGTTGTCAAGGTCCGCTGGACCAAGACACCCATACGTGTTCCGCGGGACGCTTACTGAATAACTGAACGACTCCAACACGGCATCGAAGATCGGCTTGTGGCGATCAAAGCTGGCGGCCGTCGCCATCGCCGTGACGACGAACGCCTTACCATCCCGAAAGGCAATTAACTGCCGCCCCCGCACCGGCGTCGGAGCCTCCCACGTCACCCACTCGAAGACGTGTCCGCCGGAGAAACGCTGTGAGGGCTCGTCCACGGGCAGCGTAGGCATATTACTGAGCTTCCGCAGTTGGAGGCGGCTCAGCGTCAGGTACTTGTCCTGCGTCAACGGAGCGAGGTCCTGGATGACCACGTTCACGTTGGCACGGAAGTTGTCCTCGACCGTAGGGCTGAAGAGGACGACGCTGCTTCCCTCACGACCGGAGCGGTCGGCAAACCAGCCGGGCGGGACGGGGAGGGAGTAGGGGTCCACTCTAGTTATCATCCTGCTCAACTTGGTAGCAAACATCAGCGGCACAGTGCTTGAGGATTACGCCACTTTCGGAGAGAGCCTTCGCCCCGTGCCCAACGATGTATTCCCGTATGCCCCTGTCAAGAATGCCGCCAGTCGTTGGATCAAAACCACGAAGTTCGCAGCAGTTTATCGCTCGCAGAACTTTCCACACGGCTTTCACAAAGTGGCTCATCTCGATATTGCCATGCTCAAAGCCGACCCCCAAGTCGCCTGACCGCAGCGTGTTGTCCTGGCGTAAAGATCTACTGAATTGGATGACAACACCGGATGCAGGACCTCGTGCTCTTCCATCGCCTAGTGGTTTGAACGGAAGTTCTGGGCATATTTCTGGATCCCATAAATAGACGGTTCTGTTCTGACACTGCGAGAGTAGACTCCGCCAAGGCGGCGAAAGAGACTCCCAGAGTGACCCGTCGATGAAACGAATGGTCGGAATTGTCGCCTTTAGCTCTGTTTCGAAACGGGCTTCGTCTTCACTTGAAAGAAAGACCGGCGAGTACTTCTTAACGTAATCCATAAACGGCACCCTTTACGGCTTTGCACTCCAGGTCGTCGTATCCGCAGATCGCAACTGTTGAAGTCGTGTAAGATTGTTGGATTCACGGTTCGTCATAGTTATGCCGTCTGCATAGGTGTCCACGGTGTTATGGTGATGGTATGTACCATCTGGCTTCTCGAACGTCAAGTCTGGATATGTTGATCCGAGCCGACCTCCGCCCTTCCCGGGCACGTACATCTCAGGCAGCGGAACCCCAGTCACCTGATCTGTTCCACCATTCTTGTGAACCCAGTCGGGATGCTGAGCTTGAATCTTGTCTCGCTGAACGTCCACGTCCGCCCGCGTCGCCGGGCTACCTCTCCGTCCATACGAGTTATGCACCAGCACTCCACCTTCGCCGACGTAGAACTGGTGCTCCTGCTCGACCTCCAGATTATACACCCGGTGCTCGCCCGCCTTCAAGGCGAGGGACTCGACCGTGACCGCCAGCCCCGACGAGGTGCGGAGGCACTCGCCGACCCGAAGCTCGCCAGCCGCCACCCAGTCCTGCCGGGTCTCGCTGAAGAACCGGTGCGGCGGCGTGGGCTCCAAGACCTCGCCGTTGGACAGGCGAACCTCCAGCACCGAGCAGCGAGCGGTGGTGAACGTGCCGGTGATGACCTGCCCACGCCCCGGCTCGATATCCGGGCAAGGCTCGATGGCGAGCACGTCGGCGGGACCATCGATGCCCAATTCGGCAAGCTCAAAGTGGATCTGCGAGCCGGCCACGGCGCGGCAGGCGGCGATCCATGCCAGCGGACGCAGCAATTCAGCGTCGACAATGTTGTCGCTGCCGGCCGGCTTGGCCGTCCGCAGCCGCACAAGCCGCCACGTGGCCGGATCGATATGCGTCCGATCGTCGCCCGGGAGGTCCCAGGCGTCCTTAGTGCCTTCGGTCAACGTCCGCTGACCAACACGCAGGGCCTCGATCGCCCGCTTGCCAGCCGCGCTGTGGACCAAGGTCCCGGCAGTAAAACAGATGAAGGGATCGACCAAGCCCTGGGCGGCGCCCATGATGCCGCCTTGCAAGGCGCCCGATTTCAATCCTGCCCAGGCGCCGGCCATGGCGCCTTGCCAGCCACCTGTGCCGTAGCCTTGCAGGCCGCCTGCAATTGCCCCCGCGCCGCCACCGAAGACTGCACCACTTGCACCACTGACAATTGTGCTGCTGATGGCGCACGCGGTTTGCTGGGAGGCGCCAAAGGTGCCTTGCAGGCCGCGGCTTAGGTTCTGACCAAGTGGCGCGAAGACAGAGCGAGCTGCGAGTTGCCCGAGGCCGCTGGTTATGCCCCCAACGGCTGTTTCCGTCGAAAGCGCCGTCCAGTCGAAACTCGTCCTTTCGCCCGCAAGGATTTGCATACCTTGGGTGAACGTCCCAGCCGCTGCCGCCCCCGCCATGCCTGAGGTCGCGCCAGCCACGAAGGTTGCTGCGCCAGCGCTCGTAAAGCCGAGCAAGCCGGCCGAGCCGCCCGCCACCCCCGTACCGGTAACAAGCAGGCTCGCTCCCATCGTCAAGCCGGCCACCCCGCCAGCCACCGCCCCCGCCCCGGTCGCAATCCAGAAGTCGGTTGAGTTAAACGCCGTGCCAGTCAGCCAACTGTTCAGTGCGTAGCCGGCCCCGCCAATGATAGCGCCCACGCCCGCTCCGCCTGCCGCGAGTCCCACATTGATGAAACAACCAGTCGGGTCCGTCGCGTTCGGCCACGAGTTATCGCAATAGCGGTACTCGTTGGTGTCGGCCAGCATGCCCAGCGGATCGGGGTTAATGAACCGCGCCATGCCCGGGTCATAGAAGCGGGCCTCGTCGTAATTGAGCTTCGTCGTCAAGTCGCATTCCTGCCCGGCATAGATCACCACCGGAACCAAAGGGTTCGTGGACAGCGGCGCACCAACCGTGGTGAAACCCATGGGGCCGCAGGGTCAGGCTTACGTTTTGTACTTTGCTTGGTAAAGTACAAAACGTAAGCCTGACCCCGTTCGCGACCCCGTTCGCGCTGACCCCGTTCGCGCTTCAAAATGCAAAACGCTTTGACAGGTCTGCGACCACCTCGGCCACCGTCTTGCTGTCGCGCGTATTGCCAGCCCAGACATGATGGGCGATCGGCCACCCGGCAACCATCACCACACCCACCACGACTTGTACGTTGTGGGGTTTGCCGTCCCGACTGTAGCCGTGTTTGGCCAAAGTGGCCGGACCATGACCGGTGAAATAGGTACTCGTCAGATCGTAGAAGACCAGGTCGGGTTGGAAGTCGAACAGGTCGCGCAAACGCTGATAGAGCGCCACCTCGATCTTGTCCTTATTCAACAGCAGATGATCCAGGGTTCGATACCAACGCTGCAACTGCGTCAAATCGATCTCTACTCGCCCTTGCCGCTTCCAGCGAGGCACATAGCGAGAACCGCGGCGATCGCAAACGTAATCACTCTCCAGCCACGCTCCCAAGGCGTGCTCGCTGCCGGGCCGCGTGAGGCGATTGGTGTTGGCGGCGGCGGGGAATTGAGCCATTTTGGCGGCCAGAAAGGCATCTGGCCGGCGGTAGTCAGTGGCGGCCGACCGGCGGAGAGGTGGCAGTCGGATGCGGTAACAATTAGCCTGGAGCAGAGGGAGGCCGAAGGATAAGGCAGCGGATACAAGGTGTCCCGGAGAGGAATAGAGGTCCTCTCCGGGACTTGACTGTTCGGGAGTTGGCGCTCCCTTGGGTCAAGTCCATGATGATCGACGATCTTCTTCAGGGCAAGGCTCCAGCCAGGCGCCGCGGCAGCGGCGCTGTCTATTGAAAGGCTGCGAGCAGTTCTTCAAGCCCGACTATTACTAGGCGCGGTATTGTAGTGCGGCGTGCCAGGATGCGGCAGATCGTTGGCGGCGTTGGAGTGCCGACCAGACCTGGCGGAAGACGGAGAGTGGCCGGGAGTGCCGCCGTCAACAGGGTTGCCGTTATCGGCAGCGGGTTCGTGAGCGGCGGGAGCCTGCGACGGAGCAAAGCCACTGCGGCTGATGCTACCACGGCAGCGGTAATGCTCATCCTGTCAACTCGCGGCCTGGGCTGAAAATTCATAGAATCAAATCTGCGAATGGGGTCTACTTCGAATGGGGTCAGGCTTACGTTTTGTACTTTGCTTGGTAAAGTACAAAACGTAAGCCTGACCCCGTTCGGACCCCGTTCGGACGCCGTTCGGACGAGGGTCCGAACTTGGGTCCCCTTTTGATTAATGTGGCGAAACGCCTGAAGGAGCCACGTCCAATCGGCGTCTGGATCGTCGGGCCGAAGGACGCGCCGGATACGGAAGAGCAAGTGCGCAGATGGAACATAGCCCCGGTCCGACTCGCGGACTATGCAGATTACCCGTGGTTCCTATTGGGGATATGCCAGGCGGCTGCGAAGATGTGCTGACGTGAAACCATCGCTTGCTTGCACGCCATTAGGACTATCGGAGGCCGCTTCCCACTGTCCCGGCTGTCGCGACTTGGACTCGTTGCAGTATCCGCCCCTATGCGCCTTTCCGCAGTATTGAACGGCGAAGTCAAACGGTGGGTTGGGTTATCCGGTTCCCGTGTTGTATTGAAGTTGCGTCTGTGGTACTGCCGTTGTCGTGTCCGCCAGGCCCGCGGCAAAGTTAAACCATGAGTGGTGGGTTGCCAAAATCGGGATCACAATCTCCCTCAGTTTACCGGCGCAACAGGTCATGGCTGACACGATTACGGGGGCCGTGGAATGCTTCCGCAGCATCCGTCGCGGGAAGCGGGCATCGATTTCACATAGTGCGTTGGACATGGCGTTGTCTCCCTTGAAGTGCCCAATAACGCGCAAAACCTGGTACAATACCCTTGGTCAACTGGACCGAGAATGTGGACCTCGAGCGGGGCGGCCTGCGCCTCGTCGGCTCGGATACGCTGATTCCCTGGCAGCAGATTCAATCCGCACAGATCAACGAGAGAACGGGCAACATCGAAGTCCACGAAAGGGACGTGCATTGGCCGATTGTGAAGTTGCCGAACCACGAAATCAACGGCCGCCCCGGCATGCTTGTGGTCCAAGCAAGGGCTGCCCTGACATTGACCGCATGACTGCGCCGACGGTGGCGGCGAAAGACTTCCTGACCGACGCACACACAATACACGAATTCGGTCGGCCGTCTCGAACTTCCGTCCCTTCGAAGAAGTTCACTCGCAGGCAACGACCACCGGGTTCAATCTCGCTCATGGGCCCGTTCCGCTGCCCGTGAGTCTTCTCGTTCTGCGATGGATTCGTAGCTCTCGGCAACTTTGCGCAGGGACGCGGCTGTTCTGGGCCAATCAACATTGCAAAGTCCAGCCCATCGGCGATATCTGTCGCGTTCCTTGCGTTCGAGATCGCCGCCGTCCAGCGGAGAGCTCAAGGTAGCGCCCCGACTGTTCAGAACCCCGATTTGAAAGCCGCGGTCTAGATCGTCACTATTCGCTTCCTCGATGGCGTCACAGATTTCCTCACATGGCCACATTGTTTCCTCGCTCTGCGGCTGTGGCCAGCGTGCCAGCATTTCGCCGATCTGCGAATCGGCGATTTCCAGATTCCCGGAATCGCGGCATAGGGAGCGTGCCGATTCGAGCCAACCCAGCAACTGCTCTTCGTCGATCGAACCGTCCGATTGTGAGCCGGGTATGCGGTTCTTCCCCGTGGAAGAAAACTCCCGAACAAATCCAAATGGGAGACAGAAGGACAACGGGACAGAAAAATGGGAGAAACCACGAAATATGGCTCATCGCAATAAATCTGCAACATTAGTATTGACACAGGTCGTTTGTG
>CAZTPX010000340.1:0-5770 GCA_964615095.1 uncultured Planctomycetaceae bacterium
CGAGATGCAGGGCCGCATCCGCGGCATCATCTGCGACGTGGTCTTCGAAAGCGGCACGCTGGAGGGCATGCGCGATCCCGATTCGCACATGGAGCAGATCAAGAAGATCGCCGGCGACGAGATCGACGGCATGACGCCCATCTGCGTGGTGCCCGCCATGCTCAGCTACCAGTGGCGCGGCACGTGGGTGACCAACCAAGTGCAGGTGATCGGCATCGACGAGAAGACACAGGGCCGCGTAAGCGATTTTGCCAAGTACCTGCAGCACCCGGCCAATCGCCAGGAGATGACTTTCGACTTGAAGGACGGCTACGACATCTACGATCATCTGGCCGAGGGGCCGACGCGGGAGCGCGAGGAGATGCGCCGCGCCGGCTGGGAAAATCGCCGCCGCATGGCCCAGGAGTTGGCGTTGCAGGTGAAGGCCCTGAAAGAAGCTACCGCCGCGCCTCCGGGAATGAGCACCACCGTCCCGCCGCCCGAACCGTTCGCCCAGCGCCCGCCGACCGACCCATTCCGGCGCCAGCCGGTGGAACAGGTCAAGCAATTCGACCCGGCGAAGGAGCAGAACACGGGCGTGGTGATCGGCATTGCCATGTCCAAGTTCAGCAAGGCCGACGGCGAGGAACACTTCCGCGTGTTGCCCGGCGAGGACGTGCAACTCACCTTTCCCACCGCCGGCGCTCCGCCCAAGGCCGTGAGCGACAAGTTCACGATCGTCGACTTCTACGAGAGCAAGATGCTGGAGTACGACAGCATGTTCGTCTTCATGCCCATCAAGGAGCTGCAGCGGCTCCGCGGCATGATCGACCCGTCCACGGGCGTGGGCTACGTGAACGCCATCGAGATCAAGCTCCGTCCGGGGGCCGACGGCAACGCGGTCCGCGACAAGCTGAAGGCCGCGTTCCCGGCGGGATTCTACCGCGTCGAGACCTGGCGCGACAAGCAAGGCGCCCTGCTGGCCGCCGTGCAGATGGAGACCACGATCCTCAATATCCTGCTGTTCTTTATCATTGCCGTGGCCGGCTTCGGCATCCTGGCGATTTTCTACATGATCGTTGTGGAAAAGACCCGCGACATCGGCATCCTCAAGTCGCTGGGCGCGTCGGGCCGCGGCGTGATGGGCATCTTCCTTACCTATGGCCTCTCGCTGGGGCTAGTCGGCTCGGGCGTGGGCTTGGTCCTGGGCCTGACCTTCGTGCATTACATCAATCCGATCGCCGACGGCCTGGGCTGGCTCATGGGCCGGCCGTTGTTCAACCCGGAAATCTATTACCTGTACCGCATCCCCACGATCGTCTTCCCGGAGACGGCCGCGTGGATCGTCGCCGGAGCGCTGTGCATCGCCATGCTGGCAAGCGTGTTGCCGGCGTTTCGTGCGGCCCGCTTGCACCCTGTGGAGGCCTTGCGTTATGAGTGAAGTCGCAACCCAACTTTCCAGCGTAGTCGCACCGGCTACCTTCGTCGTGCCCCGTCATTCGGTCGGCGAATCGCCGCAACTCCTGGCCACGAAGCTCAAGAAGAACTATCGCAAGGGGCCGGTCGAGGTGCCGGTGCTCCGTGGCGTGAGCCTGGCCGTGCGGCAAGGCGAGTTCCTGGCCGTCGTTGGCCAGAGCGGCTGCGGCAAGACGACGCTCTTGCACCTGCTGGGCACGCTCGACGTTCCCGATCAGGGTGAGATTCAGTTCGAAGGCCGGCGGATCGACAACATCTCCTCCGCCGCGCGCGACGCCCTGCGCAACCGCTGCTTCGGCATGATCTTCCAGTTCTACCACTTGCTGCCGGAGATGACGACGCTGGAGAACGTCTTGGCCCCGCTCATGATCATGCACGGAGTGTGCAGCTACTGGCGGCAGCGGCGGCAGTTCCAAAGCCTTGCCACCGAGCTCTTGGCCATGGTGGGCCTGGAGCATCGGCTGAAACACCGTCCCCGCGAGCTCTCCGGCGGCGAAATGCAACGCGCAGCCATCGCCCGTTCGCTGATTGCCCGCCCCAGCCTGCTGCTGGCCGACGAGCCGACGGGTAATTTGGACCAGGAGAGCGGGCGGGAGATCATCAAGATTCTCCGCGGCTTGAATGAGCAGCGGCGACTGACTATAGTAATGGTTACGCACGATCCGGCCATCGCCGCGTCGGCCGACCGTACGGTCCGGCTGGTGGATGGTCGCGTCGCTTGATTTTCCGCTGCGGTGACAAAATTTGTGCGACTGGATATAATGATTTGGCGGGTTGCCGAATCACTCCCAAAGAAATGAATTTCGGCGGACCTATTCTAAGGGAGCGACAAGGGAAGATAACCAATGGACCGAGACACCTTTAACGCCACGATTCGGGCGTTCAAACACCGCACTCCGTTTCGACCCTTCACCGTGGCGATGGTCAACGGAGACCGCTTTGACGTGGACTACGCAGACGCTTTAGCGGTACGGGATGGGATAGCGCTGTTTGCCGCGCCGGGGAACATACCGGTGATCTTCGACAACGAAGGGGTAAGCGATTTGTCCGGCCTCGGCGCAGAAGCTTAGGAGATGCCCTAGCATGAACGCCAACTTCGGACTTCAAGGATAGTACGCTATGCCTGTGCTCTACCATGGCACGAGTCGTGCGTTCGCAACCGCGATGGCCGGAGCCGTTGCCGTTGGCGGCATTGACGTAGCTCAAGGTCGAGGCGAATTTGGATGTGGCTTCTATACGCAGGATTCCAGCAGCAATGCCGCTCGTCGCGGACAGACGCGTCACGGTAACAGCAGCGCAGTGCTGAGCCTAGCTATCGACGACCAAGAATGCCATGCTTTGAACGTATTGCGGTTAACCTTGAACATGGCGCAGAAACTGAACGCCCGACTGAGAGCCAACAACACGCAGGACACGTATACGACCGCAGACGATGCGATTGTCGGCCCATTGGTATACCAACCTCGAATTGAGCAACAGAAGTTTCAGACCACGAATGCGCAAACTTTGCTGAATGGTCCATTGACCCAGCGCGTCGTGATTTAGTCGGAAAGCACCGAAATGGCCTTTTTGCACAGTCTGGTAAAAGCGGAAATGAAACGGAAGAGCGGATGGTGTGCGCCAGTTGAACTTGGCGACGCCGCTCCGCATTACGTCAATTTTGTGCTCCCCCTGGACGAAGACGGCGTCTTTTTCCGGGAATACACTTGCGAGACGATCGCCGTAAAGGAGGATGGCAGCAAGGAAATTGATTCACATAAACTCATTCGACAAGGAGAAGATTCATTCATACTGCGCCTTGGTGCGCGCGATGTGTGGTTCACCGTCCGAGCAGTTCCCAACAAGGAACGTCGTCTGTCGTATGTCGGCAACCTCGGACACGACGACTTCGCATCGCTGTTCGTGGAAGTAGAACCGGAAAAACCTAAAGAACTGGACCGACTATACGACGAGCGGAAGACGTTTATCATCGGATGCGAACCGTTTACCCATTACGCGGGTATCGAGCGACTGGTCGAACTTCCGGCTAAGCCGGCGCTGGCGGGAAAATGAGGGCACCGGCTTAATACACCATCAACGTCGTCGCGAACAAACGCGACGCGGCAACTGAAAGCGGCGATAGATCGTCGCACTCCAAAATGCCTTTCAAAATCTATATCAACGGTGAGCTTTACGCCAAAGAGGACGCCAAGATCAGCGTCTACGATCACGGTTTGCTGTACGGCGACGGCGTGTTCGAGGGCATCCGCAGCTACGGCGGCAAGGTCTTCCGCATGGAGGCCCACCTCGACCGACTCTGGAATTCGGCCAAGGCCATCCTGCTGACCATCCCCATGACCAAGCCCGAAATGGCTAAGGCCATCGAGGATACGCTGGCCGCCAACGGCATTCGCGACGGCTACATCCGCGTGGTCGTCACCCGCGGCGCCGGCTCGCTGGGCCTGGACCCCAACCATTGCGAAAACCCGCAAGTGATCATCATCACCGACTACATCGCCCTGTATCCCGAAGAGCTTTACCGCAAGGGGCTGGAGATCGTCACCGTGAGTGTCGCCCGCAACCATCCGGCGGCGCTCAGTCCGCGGATCAAGTCGCTCAATTATCTCAACAACATTCTCGCCAAGATCGAGGGGCAGAAGGCCGGCTGCGTCGAGGCCCTGATGCTCAATCACAAGGGCGAGTTGGCCGAATGCACGGGCGACAACATCTTCCTGGTCCGCGGCGGCGCGCTGCTCACACCGTCGCTGGAATCCGGCGTGCTGGAAGGGATCACCCGCGACGCCGTGATCGAGATCGCTTGCGCGGCGGGCATCGCCGTCCGCGAGATCCCCTTGACCAAGCACGACGTCTACGTTGCCGACGAGTGCTTCCTTACGGGCACGGCGGCGGAAGTGATTCCGGTGGTGAAAGTCGACAACCGCCCCATCGGCTGCGGCACGCCGGGGCCGATTACCCGCGATCTGAGCGAGCGGTTCCACAAGCTCACGCGGGAGTAAGGGGAGCATGCTTAACGAAGTGTTTGCACCGATCATCACCTGGTACAGGGGAACGTTGGAGACTGGCGGTTACACGCTCATCGCGCTGCTGATGGCCATGGAGAGTTCCGTCCTGCCGTTGCCGAGCGAAGTAGTGATTCCGCCCGCTGCGCACTTCGCGCATACCGGCCAGATTCCTCTCAGCCTCACAGGCATTGTCATCGCCGGGACCCTCGGCTCGTGGTTGGGCGCGACCGTCATGTATTGGGCCGCAAGGCTGGCGGGACGCCCGCTTTTTCTGCGTTACGGAAGATTGATCCTTGTGACGCCGGACAAGATCGAGGGCGCGGAACGATGGGCTGCGCACTACGGTTCGATGGGCATTTTCATCTCGCGGCTCTTGCCTGTCGTGCGGCATCTCATCGGCATACCGGCCGGCATCGTGCGAATGGACTACAAATTGTTTTCGTTGTTCACGCTCCTCGGTTCGGCTATCTGGTGCGCAGTGCTTTGCTACGTTGGCGTCAAGGCGGGTCAGGACGAGCAACTCATGAAGGGCGAGTTGCACCACATTTCCATGTGGCTGGGCGGTGCAATGCTCGTGCTGGGCGGCCTCTACTACTTCGCCGTCCATCGGCAAATGAAGAAGCGCGGGGAGTAATCGCCTCTAGGTCCGGACGATTAATAACGTCCGTCTCTCCGACGGGTGGCATGCCTTAAGCCTTCCAGGCTAGGCATGTTTGCCGCCGACATGCCTAGCCTAGAAGGCTTAAGGCATGCCACACGAATCCGGAAGTTATTCGTCGGTCGCCCGTCAAGCCCCCGGCGCCCGCGCCTTGGCCGCCGCTTGCCGCTTCCACCACTGGCGGACGCGCTCGACCGCGTCCGAGGCGCTGTAACGAAAGCCGGGCAGCTTCAACTCAGCAAGCTGCGCATCGCTGGTGATCTGCAGCCCGAAGGCCTCGGGCCGCTCCCCGTGCCGCTTCAGCAACAGGCCGGCCGCCGTGGCACCGATGGCCGGGGCCTCGGCATGGTCGATGATCACGGTTTCCTGGTTTTCGATGTTTTCCGCCAGAAAGGCATCCACCTCGGGCCAAGGATCGCGGCGGGCGATGGCCAGCGCCGCCAGCCAGGGCAGGCGGTAGGGACCCATAGGCGTGGGCGACATGAACTTCTTCTGGCGGATGGCCTCCACCAGCCCGGGGGCCGATTCGCGCGTGCCGTTGAGAGCCAGTTGGGCGCAGATCGCCCCCAGGCGGCTACTCTGGCTGCCCAGCGGGTTGCGGCTGGCCGACGCGTCCTGGTTGAAATCCTCCTCGACTGCACTGTCTTCCATCAGC
>CAZTPX010000341.1:0-5730 GCA_964615095.1 uncultured Planctomycetaceae bacterium
AAACCATCAAACTAGCCAATGTCAATTTGTACAAGTAATTTTGACGCACACGCTATGTTGGACCACGCGAAATAGCCGCGAGGTTGCGCGTATCGTCGGGCGGCACGCACGTTCAAAGCGCGGGGGATGTGCTTCGCTGGTTTCGTAACGCGCAAGAGTTGAATGAATCGGAAGAGGTGGTTGCCACGTTTGTCGTTGATGAGATTGGAATCTTGCGCATCGCGGATCGTAGGAGTGAACACTACGCATGCGCTGGTGGTAGAAATGTCCAATCGGCCGGCGAAATCACGTTTTCCATCGCTAACGATAACATTAGCGTGATTTGGGTGACTAATCACTCGACTGGCTATTGTCCAGAGCCGGAATCGTGGCCGGCAGTTGAGGCGGCACTGGAACGCGCGGGGATTCCTGCGCCAAGTGGATTTTCTCAAGCGATTGTTTTTCGACGTTGCCAAAACTGCCAGTCTATCAACATAGTAAAGGATTTGGCTTTCGTCTGTGACGTATGTTCGGCCATGCTTCCCCGAGAATGGAACGTTGACGACGCAATGACGATGCGGAGCAGTTAGCAACGGAACTCAGCGAATTCAAGAGCAAGTATCATGGGCAAGAGATTTGAAGTTGGTGTTGGCACACAAAGAGACATGCTTGTAAACCAACCGCCACAGTACAAGCACCTAAACGTCTTGTACTCGCTGTTCGCCGTCCGTGTAGGGGCTGATTGGTTCCCGGCAAGTTGCTGGTGCGATTTTGCTGGTATCATGCTTTTTCGCTGGTACGAAGCTGTTTGGAGACTTTCGCAGCGGCAAACCCGTGCCGCACGATTGCCGTTCTTTTACACTTACGAGCTTTGGTTACGCCGGACGCCAAAGCACTGGTGGAAAGTGAACAAGGTAGAGCGTTACGTCGATCATTGCGACATCGTGGGAGAGGAGTTAGTCATTCCCGAAGAGGTAGAGGCAGCGTCGATTACTGCTATTCGCCAATTCTTGAAAGCGGCGCTCAACGCTAACCAGTGGAAAGAGGATTGCACGGCCCTTGAGGCGCTTCTGAACGACACGGCGGGGTATCTGCGCGGCTTAGACGCTGGTACTATTCCGGTTCCCCGGTTCCTGACTGTCGGTAGCGGTTACAAAAGATACCACTTTCGCGGGCAGGAGGGGGCCAGTAGGTAATCACAGCGGCTTCACCCAATCCCATGAGCCGACTGTGATTACCTACTGGCCCCCTCCGAAAAAGTGGCTCCCAACTCGCCGCGAAACTGGCCCCCAATTTCGCCGCCTCCGACATCCTGACTTCAAAGTTCGTGGTTCCGGTGTGACGATAGGTCGATCTATTCCCATTTCCGCGGCCTACTGGGAGTGGAAGTGGGAGCAGGGCGATTCCTCAACTGCCTATAGTGACCCTATCAGCCGGGGCATCGTCGATCTATCCGATACCCGAAAAACATGAAAATAGGCGGGGGAAATCGCGTTCGCCCCGCCCGAAATGAATCCTATCCTAACGGTATATCACTACTTTTAATGGACTGAGAATCCGATGTCCTGGGCCACTAGACGAAGGGGGCCCAAAAGCACTTCTTCAAAAACACGTCGCAAAGAAGCAAGCCATTATTTGTAATGCGCCCCCCGGCGGGCTGTCAACCCCACAGTGCCGGAAAGTCGAAATTGGCGAACAATGACTCGATTTGTGACAGAACTTCGCGGCCCGGAAAATTTGATTTGCGCGGATCGAAATGGCACGTTAGAGTCCGGGCTATAGCAGGTAATCCGGCATACATTCCGACTAAAGCCGGCACTCCAACGAGCGCGTTCTTACCCGCGCATAAATATACCTTGGCTTCTCCAGGGCTTGGCGACGTTGCTCTTGCCGCGGATTCCCCGCACGGGCTATCATGCGGCTTCCTCAATTTTCAAGGAAGATACGATGCCCCAGGCCCCAGACCGCGCGACTCTCGCCCCCGTCGGACCGTTCCAGGACGAGGACAACCTGCTCGCCTCCCAGGCCCAGCGCCGCTGGCTGCTGGCACTGATGATCATCGGCGTAGTGCTCCGCCTGACCCGCTATCTGCTGCGGTTCCCCCTCTGGGAAGACGAGGCCATGCTCTCGGCCAACCTGCTCGATCGCGGCTACGGCGGACTGCTCCAACCACTGCACTACTGCCAGGTCGCCCCCACGCTGTTCCTCTGGGGACAACTCACCCTGGTCAAGATCCTGGGGTTTAACGAATATGCCCTGCGGCTGATCCCGTTCCTATGCGGGCTGGGCAGCCTGCTGTTGTTCCGCCACGTGGCCGCACGATTGCTGCAAGGCGTCGGGCTGGTGCTGGCCGTGGGACTGTTCGCAGTAGCCTATCCGATGACCCGCTACGCGGCCGAGGCCAAGCCCTATGGCTGCGATCTGCTGCTGGCACTGGCCCTGCTGGCCCTGACAGTCCAATGGCTGCGGCGGCCAGACCAGACCCGCTGGCTCTGGTGGCTGGCCGCGCTGGTTGGCCCTGCCGTGGGCTACTCGTTTCCCGCCATCTTCATGGCCGGCGGAGTAAGCCTCATAATTCTCTGCAAGCAACGTGCCGGGACCGGCCGATGGCCGACGTTCTGGTTCCCTTGGATCGTCTACAACGTCGTCCTTGTCGCCAGTTTCGCCGCCGTGCTGCTGGTCAGTAAATCCGCGGTGGGCGAGATGAATCAGCAGACGATGGAAGAGACGCACTGGGCCAACACGTTCCCGCCCATCAGCCAACCGCTGAAGTTGCCGCGGTGGCTCCTGGAAACCCACGCCGGGGCGATGCTGGGTTACCCCGTCGGCGGGCCGAACTGGGGCAGCACGTTCTCGCTGCTCTGCGTTATCGCCGGCGTAGTCGTACTGGTCCGCCGCCGTCAATGGACACTCCTGGGCCTGCTACTGGCACCGCTGGGGCTGAACTTCATCGCCGCTGCGTTACACCGCTTCCCCTACGGCGGGCACGCCCGCATGACGCTCTTTCTCGCCCCCGGCCTCTGCATGCTCATGGCCTTCGGGCTGACGGCCGCACTGGCCTGGATCGAACGCCGACGGCGGGCCGCCGCGGCAGGGACGGGGGGGAATGGCGGGCTAAAACCCAGACGACAAACGAGTGAGCTAAAGCCCACACTACTGGGACGCCTCAACGGTTGCACAATCGCCCTGGGGCTGCTGGTCTTGCTGGGGGTGGGGTCCTGGCTCCGCGACCTGGCGCAACCTTACAAGTCGACCACGACCTTACGCGCCCGGGAGTTCGCCCAATGGTTCTGGTTCGAAATGGCCCACGACAGCGAGTTGGTCTCCTGTGAGACCGACTTGCGGACGAACCTGGCGCCCGGCAGGTTGAATTGCGGTTGGTCGTCGCTCTATTTCTGCAACCAGCGGATCTATTCGCCGCGTCACGCCCGGGGCGAGAAACCGCGACTGGAACAAGTGTCCGTCGAGCGGCCACTGCGTTGCGTGTTATATCGCTCGCCGAAGGAAGAACGGGAGTCGCCGCCACCGGACCCGCAGACCCGGGAGCGGTGGCTGGAAAAGATGCAGGCCGACTATGATCTGGTCGCCCACGACGCCTATCCGTTCGCGGCCTACGATAAGTCCGATCGCCGTCAACTCAGCGACGATTACGTCGAGGTCTTCAAGTTCGTGCCCAAGGGCGGAATCGCCACGGCGGCGAAATTGAGTACGGGGCGGACGCAGCGGTAATGCGATTGGATTAGCGATTGCCGGGCGGCACTTCCCCCCTTACCGTGCGCCGGGGAGTGCGGCCGGAGCGTGGATGCGTGCTTTCCGAGGAGCAAATCTTGGCCTGGCCCGACGCCCATTTTGCCGCGCAATCGACTAAAAACCTCGTAGGCTAGGGAAGGCACTCGCAAATGCTTACTGGTTCGACGATTGTTAGCCCGGGTGCGAATTTTGCAAGCGCGGCGAAATGGGTGGTGTTGAACGTGAGCAGGTTCTTTACGCCGTGGACGTGGCAGACGGCCACCAAGCGAGCATCATGTACTTGCTTTCCGATAATGCCAAGCGATTCCACAATCGTTTTCCGCGAATCTCTTGCCTAACCACTTGACGAGGTGGTCTTATCAGTAATAATACGTGTTATGAATAATGAGAATTCATATCTGCAATCCGGTAGTGATCGGCTTCTTCGATCCGGCGAGTGCCAACACCGCAATACGCGGCAGCGGCAGATCGTTCTCGAAGAGTTGCAAGCGGTAACTTCCCACCCTACGGCGGGTGAACTTTACGAGCTCGTCCGGCAGCGGTTGCCAAAGGTGAGTTTGGGCACAGTCTACCGTAACCTGGATTTGCTAGCCCGTATGGGGGTGATTGAAAAACTGGAAAATGCCAGCGGCGAGGCCCGCTTCGACGCCAATACGGCCCAGCACGACCATTTCCGTTGCGTGCGCTGTGGTCGCCTCGACGATGTTATGACGCCCCCCCTTGATCTTGCCGCGCCCGCAGGTAATGATTTGCGCGGTTATAAATTGCTTGGCCACCGTTTGGTGTTTCTCGGAATCTGCCCCCGCTGCCGGCAGGCATCCGCAGCCAAACAGGCCCCAGGGGCAGATACCGCCCCTATTACCCCGCGCAGCGAACCCACAACTTCAGGAGAATCGGAACATGCTCAAGGCAAACGTCCAAGAGGCCCTCAACAACCAGATCAACGGTGAGATCGCCTCAACCTACCTTTATCTCTCGATGGCAGCCTATCTGCAGTCGAAGAATTTCCACGGCATGGCCAAGTGGATGGAGGTG
This sequence comes from uncultured Planctomycetaceae bacterium, assembly GCA_964615095.1. Lineage (GTDB taxonomy): Bacteria > Planctomycetota > Planctomycetia > Pirellulales > Thermoguttaceae > JANXQG01. Next base: position 4,765 of record CAZTPX010000341.1, read on the forward strand.
CAGGCCCGCGAGGAATGGGGCCACGCCATGAAGATCTTCGGCCACGTCAACGAGCGCAATGGACGCGTGCTGCTCAAGCAGATCGACGCCCCGCCCAGCGAGTGGAAGTCGGTGCGCGACGTCTTCGAACACACCCTGTCGCACGAACTCAAAGTCACCGAGAAGGTCCATGCCCTGGTGAAGTTGGCTAGCGACGAGTCGGATTATGCCACGCTGGAATTCCTGCAGTGGTTTGTCCACGAGCAGGTCGAAGAAGAGGCGCAAACGACGAGCATCGTCGAGAAGCTGAAGCTGATGGGCGAAGGCCACATCGGCCTGTTCATTCTCGATGGCGAACTCGGCAAGCGAGCCGCGGCGTGAGAGCTTAGAGCTTAGAGCTTAGAACCAAGACCTAAGATCCAAGATCCAATTACCTTCATTTCCCCGTAACATTTTTCCCAAGGAGATTCCCATGAGCAGCCTCGTAACCAAACCGGCCCCCGACTTCACTGCCACCGCCGTGATGCCCGACGATTCGTTCGCCGAGCTGAAGTTGTCTTCCTACCAGGGGAAGTACGTCGTATTGTTCTTCTATCCGCTGGACTTCACTTTCGTCTGCCCCTCGGAGATCATCGCTTTCGACAAGGCCCTGGCGAAGTTCAAGGCCAAGAATACCGAGGTCATCGGCGTATCGGTCGATTCGCATTTCACGCACTTGGCCTGGAAGAACACGCCGCGGAATGAGGGCGGCATCGGCCCCGTCAAGTACCCGCTGGTCGGCGACCTGACCAAGAAGATTTCCGAGCAATTCGGCGTGCTCTTGGACGGCGGCGTGGCCCTGCGGGGGCTGTTCCTGATCGACAAGAAGGGCGTCGTCCGCCACGCCCTGGTGAACGACCTGCCCTTGGGACGTAGCGTGGACGAGGCCCTGCGGATGGTCGATGCCTTGCAGTTCCATGAAACGCACGGCGATGTCTGCCCGGCCAA
>CAZTPX010000342.1:0-5719 GCA_964615095.1 uncultured Planctomycetaceae bacterium
CGCAGCCGTAAAAGACGATCCGCTGTACCAGACCCTCGAAAATCGCCAACTGCATATCCATTCTTCTTATGCATTCCGTGTGCTTCACCGTTGACGATGCAACCGGAGAGGACTAATATGGGGGGCGTGGGGTGTGCAAACCGCGCCCAAAGGGTTTTGCGCGCAACCCAGAAGGCCGGAAGGTAGACCGGGGACCGTTCATACGGACACTTCGGCAACCAGAATATCGTTGCGCGAGAGAAATGATCGAATGAGCCTCACGCCATTGAAATCAACAGTTGTCCCGCAGTTCTTCCCTGCACACTGGCTCACCGACGCGCCCGATATCGTCTTTTCGGACTTTCCTTCGCGCATTAGGATCGGCTACGTCCTGCGTGAAAACGGCGCGTACAGTTACGTGATGCGTGAGCAACTCCAGGAGTCCGGATTATCGCTGCACGCGCTCCACGAATCGGCCCTGGAGAACCTTCGGAAGCTGGCGTTCCCGAGATTGTGCCTCGCCAAGACGCCTGGAGGACCAGAAGCATGGCTCAGCGATACGGAAGACAACTTCAACGCTGCCCGGATCCTCTTGCCCAACGTACAGAAAGCGATCGCCGCCGATCTAGGCGAACCGTTCCTCGTTATCTTGCCGTGCCGTGATTGGTTCGTTGCCTGGAGCACGACACAGGGACCCGAGTGGCAAGAGAAAAACAGGGCCGAAGCCTTGCGCATCTTCCGTGAGGATGACTACAACTTGACCCCAGACGTCTTTCAGTTTCAAGGGGAAAGGTTCTCCGTTAGTGACACGCAACCGCCTGATGCATAAACCGTCGCCCAACACCGGCTGGCCGCAGAGCCGCTTCGCGGACGCCTTGCCGGTGGTTTCGGCCTGCATGCCTTGATAGAATAGAACGAAGTTCGGGCTTGGCTGGCGTCGGATGGTACGGCGTCGGCCAGCCTACCCGTTGGGCTGAGCCAGAGAAGGTACATTATGCAACCGTTCACACCGCAGCCCCCTGGTATACCCAACAATCCGACCAAATCGCCCCGATACAACAAAGCAGGGATGTGGGCGAGGGCGTCGCGTCGGGAGGCGTACCTGTGTAGCGGTTCCGCGGAATGTCCGGCAACAGTATGTGGGCGTAAAGTAAACGCAATTTCTCATTTGGAGGACTCCCATGTTATCTGCGAAACCGCTTATGGCAATTGCACTTATCTATGCTTTCTCTCCGCCGCCGCTTCTGCCCGGCGCTGACGTGAAATCGAGCGGCGATGTGCCCAACACGATCGCGGCACCCATTGCTGCACCGGATGTTGAAAAGGTGATCGACGAGTGCAGCAAGGAAATCAGCAAGAATCCCCGGAACGCGAAAGCGTACGGTCGGCGCGGGGTGGCATACGGCGAGAAGGGCCTACGCGAAATGGCGATCGCAGATCTGAGCGAAGCGATCCGTCTAAACGGCAACGACTTGTGCGCACGCTACAATCGTGGTTGCGAGTACGAGCGGAAGGGCGACATTGACAAGGCGATTGCGGACTTCGCCGAGAGCGTTCGACTTCGCCCGGACAGCGCAGGCAGCCACGCGGCACTCGGCAGTATGTACACGTGGAAAGGCGATCTCGATAAGGGAATCGCGGAACTTGACGAGGCAATCAGGCTCGACCCCAAGTCGTCTCTGGCCTTTTTAGACCGAGCGATTGCGTACGGCAAGAAAGGCGAGCGCGAGAAGGAAATCGCCGACTATAGCGAGGCTATCCGCCTTGACCCCAAGTCGTCCATCGCCTACTTCAATCGAGGGAATACCTTCGCCGAAAAGCACGAGACCGAGAGGGCGATCGCGGACTTCACCGAGGCCATCCGCCTTGATCCGACGAAGGCCGAAGCCTATCGTAACCGCGGAGTTCAGTTCTCGGAAGCCGGCGATGCCCCACGCGCGTGTAATGACTTCGACAGGGCAATAAGGTTGAATTCCAAGGATGCGTTTTCCTACGTTGGGCGTGGCCGGTTGCACTACGAGCGGGGGCTCTACGACAAGGCGATTGCCGACTGTTCCGACGCGCTGCGCATCGACCCAAAGCTCGCGGAAGCGTACTACGGCCGCAGCCTCGCGTATGGACAGAAGGGTGACAAGACCAGGTCGGAGGCGGACCTGCGGCGAGCGCGGGAACTTGGCTACAAGCCGTAGTTTCCCGACCTTTTGGCCGAACACGACAAAGAAGCCACGGGCGGCGCGCAGCAAACGGTTCCTCCTTCCTCAATGGAAGTTCCTTGAAATGACTCGATTCAAACCAGTTCTTTCGTTAGTTATCATCTGGTCCTTCCTGCCACCGGGGCTCGCCGATGGTCCGCTGCGGGAACCAGAAAAGGTCGGGCAGAAGGGCGACGTCGCGGCTCTTGAAACGGCGGAGCTTGAAAGAGCGATTGCTGAATACTCCAAGGAAATAACCGGAAATCCGAGAAACCTCCGGGCGTACCGCGAACGCGGGCTCGCCTATTGCCGGCTGGGCGCGATAGATAAGGGAATTGCCGACCTCAGCCGCGTAATTCGGCTGGACGGGGAAGATTGGCGTGCCCGCTACAGCCGTGGTTGCGCGTACGATCACAAAGGCGACATCGACAACGCCGTTGCCGATTTTAGCGAGTGCGTCCGGCTTTATCCCACCAGCGCCGATTCTCATTTCTCCCTCGGCGCCGCGCACCTGAAAAAAGGCGATGCCGATAAGGCCATCGCGGAGTTCACCGAGGCGATCCATTTCGACCGGAAAATGCCGACGGCGTACCTCAACCGCGCCATTGCGCTTTGCCGGCGAGGCGATCAAGAAGCCGCGATCGCCGACTACACCGAGGCCATCGACTTGGATCCGGGACTTGCCGATGCGTACTATGGCCGCGCGTGCGTTTTTCAATTCAAGTATTACCACGATAGAGCGGTTGCCGACTTTACGAAGGCGATTCGGCTTGATCCCAAAAATGCCAAACTGTTTTGCGAGCGCGGCGCCGCCAACTTCTCTATGGGCGCCTTGGACAAGGCAGCCGCCGATTTCAGCAAAGCCATCCGGCTCCAGCATGACTTTGCGGAAGCACGCTACCGCCGAAGCTTCGCCTACAAGGAGAAAGGCATGTTCGATGAGGCGCTGGCCGATTCTCAGGAGGCGGTACGGCTCAACCCGAGCGTGGATCGCGACGTCGGTCTTCTCTGGCCCGAGTCCGACTATGACCTCGCGTACCACAGGGGCGAGGCGTTCGTTTTCGGCCGCGATTACGACAAGGCGGTGGCCGCATACACGGAAGCCATTCGGCTCAAGCCGCGAATGGCCCGTGGCTACTGCAGCCGCGCCCTTGCCTACTTGGAACTCGGCGAATACGAGCGCGCAATCGCCGACTGCAACGAAGCAATTGGCCTCGATCCGGGAATCGCCGAGGTGTATCGCGATCACGGGTTGACATTCCTTCTCGATTCGGGAATCGCCGAGCTGTATTGCGCGCGTGGAAAGGCATACCTTCGCAAGGGCGACCTGGACAAAGCGATGGCCGACGAGAGTGAATCCATCCGACTGAAGCCCGAGGTTCCCGGCCCGTATTGCTGCCGCGCCTTGGTCTATGAGGCCAAAGGTGACTTCGCCAAGGCGATCGCGGACTACACCGAGTGTATTCGGATCGCGCCAACCTTCTTGGCGGCTTACCACAACCGCGGCTCAGCCTACCAGGCGCAAGGCGAGCAGGACAAGGCGATTGCGGATTATAGCGAGGCCATTCGGCTTGATCCTCGCAACGTCCGCTCTCGTTTGGGGCGGGCCCTCCTTCTGGGACTAAAACGCGAATATGAGAAGGCGCTTGCGGACTGCGACGAAGCCTTAGCAATCGACCCTCATTCGGCCGATGCCTTTAGTTGTCGCGCCTACGTCCACCTGGCGAATAGGGAGTGCGACAAGGCAATTGCCGACGGTAACGAAGCAATCCGGCTGAATCCGAAGCTCGCTCACGCTTATGGCTATCGCGGCAGCGCCTTCGTAGAAAAAGGCCGATACGAGGAATCGCTTGCCGACCTGAATACGGCGATTCGCCTTGACCCGAAGTGCGGCCATGCCTATTACGCGCGAGGCCAGGCGTATTTGAAGAAAGGCAACAAGGCCAAAGCGGAAGAGGATTTCGCCCAGGCTAAGAGGCTGGGATACACGGAGAAGAAGAACTAATCGCGGCCAACACGGCACCCCCCCTGAGCCGCCTTCGGCGTACGGCTGCGCCGTCGGGTGTGCCTGCCGTTTTGATCGTATGGGCTTCCAGAGATAGTGGGGACGCCGAGACCAAGTGCTGACAAACGCCCCTTCGTTGGCTAAGGTCTCCCGTTCTTCCGCCTCATCCCTTCGCTTCCCTTGGCCGTTGTCGCCGGATAGGTGCTAGGCCGTCCAGTTCGGCCACGTACAAGCAACCACGAAAGAGGAGGGGCTTGGCGGGTAGCTCCAGCTTGGGTTACAATTGGTGGGATGGACGAGCAACAAGACCAACTACACGATGACGACGAGTTCACCCGAACCCCTCAGTTGCCAGACGAGTTGCGGCCATGTTTTGAGAGGGTCCATGAATGTTGGAGCGAGCGGGCATAGCGTATCAAGCGTGCTATTCCATCGCGGGGGACTGGCAAACATGGTTCCTTCTGATCGACGCCCCCGAAGCCCGCATCGAGATCGAAACGGACGGAGTACGCTGCGCTCATCCAATTCCGAACGGCATTTTCGCTGAAGTACCCCTGTCGATACCAGACTTCGACAAGGCGCTGCTTGAAGCCTTGCGAGACCTCAACGACGACTAACTGTTCCAAGGCTCACAATTGTTATTGTCGTCTCGGCCTGTTCCGATGCACGTTCATCAAACCGATCTTCGTAGCCTCACAAACCCGACCAACACGGCTAAGGTGCTGCGTCGGCTTCGCCGAACACCCTACGGGCGTCACCTAAACCTGCCGTTGGCAAACTGCAATTATGAGCGACTTCCATCACCACAAGATGGGTCTGGCGGTAATTGGCATTAGCTTGACCATCGCATTCGCAGGATGTGGACGTATCGCTCTTGGTGCTTCAAACCCCTTCGGAGAAATCGAGGCCCTCGAAGCAAAGACCGACCTCGGTGATCCAGCGGGCGTACGGCAATTGATGGAAAGTGCTCGCCGGCTGACGCTCCACGGCACGGCCCGACGCTATGCACGCGCGCTGGTCAAGTTGAAGCCGGATGATGCGACAGCAAGGGAGTTGTTGCATCACAAGAAGTTTCTCGACAGTACCACGAAGTCGCTCGTGTGGCTCGATTGGTTCGATGCGGCGATGTGGGAATCGTACAAGTGCGTCCGGGACCCAAACTTGGGGTACTGCCTAGAGGACGATCGGGTTTCGGCCCGCAAGGGCATGATTCGGGCGCGTTCCGGCGGCCTGGTCAGCATCGAGGATTGGGACCGGCAACATTCCGAGTGGGCTCGTGCGCACGAAGTGGATTCGCGATTCTTCCATATCCGTTCAACGCTCCCGTTGGCTGCGGTGTGGTACGTGGCTGTAGGATGGCGATTTGGAGGGGGTATGTACTCGTACTCATGCAGTTCACGGCGCAAATGAACGTATTAGCGGTTAACTTGATTTCCGCACCGCTCACTTTTGTCGTTGGGGTCATGACGCTTTACGCCATGTTGCCGACAACCTTCGCGCGCGCCCTCGTGGTTGCTTTGATCCAGTTTGCTTTCGTAGCCAT
>CAZTPX010000343.1:0-5664 GCA_964615095.1 uncultured Planctomycetaceae bacterium
AAGGGTTGGTTGCGTTAGCGGAACCGTTGCCACCTAGCATGCCGATGCCGATGCTGCCGCCCATGTACACGTTGCTGTTGCCCATGCCGCCACCGTTGCCGCCCGTGTTGCTGCCGTTATTGGAGTATGACGGGTAGCCGTTGGCTGAGATTGTGCCGCTGGAGGAGGCGTTGCCGAGGGTCAGGGTTTTGGAGACGTACAGCCTGAAACCGTTGGGTTGCAGGGTAGTGTTGCCAGTGATTACAAGGTTGCCGTAGGAGGCGTCGGCACCCAGCACGACCGTGCCGCCGGTGTTCATGTTCCCGTCGCCCAGGAAGTTGTTGCCGAAGGCGTACAACGATGTGTAGTTGGTGCCATTGGAGCCATTGGTGCCGTTAGCCCCATTGAGGCCGTTGGCGCCAGTAGCACCTGTGGGGCCCTGCGGGCCTGGGATTAGAGGGATGCCGATCATGGTTCGTTACTCCCAAACCTCCAAACTCCGGTAATCGGATACGGTTCTCCTCCCGTAGCACTTCCTGCACGCCCCCGAGAGCAAATGCAGGTTCGCTCCGGTGAACAGCAATCGGCATTCGGTGGCCTACCCCTATTGTCCACGAACTGGGCAGAATTACCACGTCAGAACTAGCGCACGGATGACGCAAATTACATCCCAGTCGTCACAGCCTTCCAGCCGGCATCGGAGAGCCCATAACCACTTTTCGGACCATCAGGTTGCACAACAAGCTTCTTGACGTCCCGGAGAATAGGCAGCCGTTTCTGAATCGTCCGGCGGCCGACATCCAAGCCTATCAGCTTCGCGATCTTCGCCTGCGTCAACAACTCCGGGTATTCAGACTTGAGGGCCTGAAGTATTTTGCATTCCTCTTCGGTGACATAAATAAGCGTCGGCGAGTCGCTGCCATCGCTCGTGGATGATTGAACGTCCTTCATTTGTTCGTCTACTCCGTTGTGCCTCTGGTTAGGTGTCGCCGGGCCGGGAGGCAATGGTCGGGCGATGTTGCGATTCGTCATGCCATCGTGCTATCCGGGCTCCTGAGGCATCATGGTGAGTTCGTTCATGGCATTTCAACTTTCAACGCGAGTCGGCAACCGAGTTCGTCAAAGGTTTCCTTGAATGCGGTTTCAACGGCTGCCAGATTGCCGTGAGTGCTATAGATCGCATCGTGCAGGGTGATGCACGGCACTCGGCCTACAAGGCGCGGCGATACGTTTTCGACAACGAGCCACGACTCCATGCGCTGAAGCAGCCGGATCAGTTCACCGTGGTCTCGCCTGTTGATGTAGCGGATGGCCCTATGCACGCTCGGAAACTCCGCGCGGAAAGCGTTCTCCACGGCACTCGGGTAGTGACCACGCTTGGCAAGCACGTCGCGGAGGAAGGCCAGCTTGACGGCATCACGTTCCAAACCCGAAAGCGCGACGAGTCTTTCATAAAGAGTTCCGGAGGAGGCAAGTTCGCAAAAGTCGGCAACGTCGGAGGCGCCGAAAGAAGAGGAGAGCAGGGCCAAGAGAGGGGGTGCGTCCCTGCCGGGGGCCGCTTGCAGCGGGCTTTCTTCGATAAGAGAAGACAGGACAAGGGGAGGAAGGGGGCAGGAGTGAAGGGAGGGGCCGGCAGCAGCCTCATGCTTATATGTAGCCCGTGGTTTTGGCACACTTGGGGGGTTTTGAGAGGTGAATACGATTGCCAGCAAACCGGGCTGGGCACAGCGAATATCGACGCTCCCCAACGGCTCGCCACCAATTCGCAGGGCTGGGCGTAGGTCTCGCTTGAGTCCGGTGATCGCGTTAAACACGCGGCGAGTGGTTCCCACGGAAAACGGGAATTCGCGGCGGCGGATATTTCCTACCAGAACATCTTGGCACAAGCGGGCATGGTCCGGCAGTCCGGCAAGGATCACGTCGGCCGCGTCGTCGATCGTGAGACAGCGTTGTTCGACATTTAGCCGGTAATGAATCGGCTTCCATCGGGCTTGCTGCTCTTCGGCATCCAGCCGTTGCCGCTCGCGTTCGATACTGCCCAATAGTCGCGGATCGGTGACCGGCATGCGGACGCAACGGTCCCCCAGGTATCTTTTCGCGAGTCGGTAGCCCTTGCACTTCACGCCGGTACAGTAGGCCGCGGTTTCAATCGCTCCGCCATGCTCAAGGGCTCGGATTACGTCTGTGGCATCGTGCTTGTACATCACTCGCCGCAAAATCTGCGAATCGAGCCTCACAAGTCCCCATGGATCGGTGTCGCGATTGGCCGTCTTGACGAGAATCAGGCTGATAAGCCAGCGGGCATCGTCGGCACGCATCAACAGTCGGTGGGGCAGAAAGTCGCACGGGTCGAAACTGCGGGGAAGAGTAAGAGTAAGGGAACTACTCATCGGCCCCCTCCTCGCGTGACTCTGAATACTCAGCCAGCATGCCGTGGACCTGACGACGAACTGTTTCCAATTCGGCTGCGTCGTGCCCCTCTTGATCCACTTCCCGGTTGAACAGATCCACGTCGATGACGGAATCGATGGCCGTTTGGAGCACGCGTTGCAAGTCTGCCGGAGGCAGGGCCTCAAGCTCGAAAACATCATCGCCATGCTCGTCTGAGAAACGCTTGTAGCTTGTGGAGCCCTTCTTGGCCTTCATTTGCGGCGGCAGGCGGAAGTCGCGGACCTGATCGGCAGTCAGGGCTACTTTGATCGGCACCACTTCATCAATGCCGAAATCATCACGCATGGAACGTGCGAACGAATGAGCGATTTCCTGTCCGTCTGGGTCGAAGTCCGAAACGATCAGGAGCACCAAGCGAGCCTTGCCGCTTTTGCGAAAGCGTTCTGCAATGGCATGGCGAGGGGGCAAGGAACAGTACCCTCGCCCGGTCGTCAACGGGATGCAGTACCGCGCAGCCACGGGCTTCACTATGCCGGCGGTAGTGTTCTTTTCGTTGATGATTTCAATTTGGTCCGGTTGCGATTGCATCAGGTCCCGCCAGTACCCTTTGCCGAATCCGCTGATCTCTCGACGTAGGAACGATTGCACGTCTTGATGCACGTCCCAGAGTTGAACCGGCCGCGTTTCGTCGGCAATCGCGTTCATTGGGATTACGCCGGCCAGGCGGGCACGCGTGAGAATTTCCGTCAGGGCCTTGTAGCACTGGGGCGTATTCTCGTAGAGCGAATCAGGCTTGCTGGCATGAATCAGCGGCGGGGCATTCAACAGGGCGTAGTGAATTCTCCGGTCACTGATCGCACCATACTTGCGATAGTCGGCAAGTACCTGCTTGATCGCGTTCAGCATCGGTTCTTTCGCGGGGGAGATTTCGGCACGCCGCTTGCTGCCACGCATGGCGATCATATCGGGCATATCGGCGTACATCTGTTGCTGCCGGTGTTCGATGAGCGATTGATAAGCCTCCTGCGGATCGGCACTGACAACCTCTTCGCGAACCTTCTCCGCGAATGTCTTCACCCGCTGCCGGTTGTACTCGCGTAGCAGCACGACAAAAGCGTCCAGGTCGTCCGATCGTCTGATCGGCAACACCCTGCACCGCACCTGCTTTAGACCGGCCAACTTGCACGCGACACGGCGCCGGTGCCCCGACACGACGTACATGTCCACCGTCACGACGATCGGTTCTTGAAGGCCATGCCGCGTGATGCTGTCGGCCAAGGCGACGATCTCGGGGTCCTTGGGATCGACAGGCCGATAGAGTCGCTCGTTCTCTGGCGATGGCCGAAGTGACGAAATCGGCAGAATTCGGACTTGTCCCAATTCGACCTTTTCTGCCCCCTCTTGCCGCCGCGCCGTCCTTGCGGTGCTCATTCTCCGCAGACCTCCTGCTGCCGTATTACTTTTCCCGCTGCTGTCCTATCCAGCCGGACTACGCCCCAGCCCGCTCCAGGTCGTACATTGCCTGGTCAGCAGCGCGTTGGCGTTGTGCGGGAGTGCGGACAGGCGGTAGATCGGCAGCGTCGCCATGGCTAAGACGCTGGAAGAACCGGGCCAGCGCTTCACGGCTTGTGCAACGAGTACCGCCTACCTGGATCGATTCGAGCACGACACCGCGGCAGCCCGCGGTTGTCCAGCGGTAGGCGCAAGATACGTGAACTTTCTTGCCGGCACGGCGACGGGGGAGAGAACTGGCCGCTTCGGCCAGAGAGAGAAGTGATTCAGAGTTTGGGTCGATGGGCATTCTTGCGAACCTCGTGTGTGAATGATTGCATGGCACTACACACGATAATACGCAACAGGCCGCGAACCGCGAAAGCGGGGAAAAACGGGGGATTCCCCGGGGAGGACCGGGGAAACTTCATTTCCGTTTTCGATCGGTCGCTTGCTCGCACTTAGCGCGGTTGAGCGCCTTCTTTACAAGGTCCCTCGCCGTCTCCCCTTTCCCGATTCGACCAGGTGCGCGCGGGCAAATTCGCTCGCGCTCTTCCTGGGGCAGGTCATTCCACCGATCACGGATTGCAGCAGGCCCGAGCTTTTCGCCGTTTGCCCAATCCAACCACGCATGGTCACGTAGATAAGTCGGGCGTTCCTTCCTCTTGTGCCGAAGATCGCAGGCGAAACGGACTTTGAGAATAGAACGCCGCTTATGGGCGCGGCGCAGTTCACGAGTGAGTTGGCGCAACCTCCGGCCGATATCGTCGGTTGGTGGTTCCTCACACTGTTCTACGGCAAGTCCAACTCCCTTCACATAGCTTTTGATGTCCCGCTCGTCCAACTGCGAAACATCGTCTTCCGAAACTCCGCTTAGCCAGCAGACACCCCTCTTGGTCGCGGCAATCGCGCGCTCGCACTCGCCCAGCCAGCAACTTGCAATACCCCCGGCGAAGTCGTGCTCGCTCCGTCCCAGAACCATCCCATAGCAAACACCTTCGTAGGAACCAATATTCTTGGTCCTTCTGTGCAGTTCCCACTGGTCTGGACAGCCAACAGCAGCAAATTCACCTGCTACGCGTGCGATGCACCGCTCTGCCCGTGAGAGACGGGCACGACCAGCGAGGATCAATTTCGCGCAACGGTTATGACACCGCGATCGTCTCGCCTCTAGGTTCGCTAACTGTTCGGGCGATAGCCCGTCCTCGGGATCGGGGACGGGGAACTCGTAAACGCGGTACACCGCAGCATAGGTTCTCTCCAGCCACTTGAGCGCCCAGCGCGCGGCAAAGTGTGCGCGGCGTAGGGATGGCGGCACTTGTTCCAGCCAGACATCATCTTGACTTGCCACTTGTCATCTACCTTTCAATCGCGCCGTTCTTGTTTGGCCGATTTTTCCTGCCTCGCGTTTGCGAGTCCCTTCTTTACCACGTCCCGCCCCGGTTCCCCTTTTCCAATACGGCCCGGTGCCCGCGGACAGATTTCCATGCGCTCTTCCTCGGCCATGTTATTCCACCGATCGCGGATTCGAGCAGGCCCCAGATCCTCGCTCTCTGCCCATCCCAGCCAAACATGGTCGCGTAAATACGTTGGACGTTCCCTCCTCTTGTGCCGACGATCGCAGGCGAAGCGAGGTCTGCTCACAGGGTGCGAACGACGATCGCACGCCCGCCGCAGTTCGCCCTTGAGGCGCTGCATCATCCAGGCATTGCTCGGTAGTTCGTCAGCTTCTCCTTCTTTGGCGAGTTCGGCAGTTGCTATGATGTGCGACCTGATATCGCCTTCATCAAGCACCGGAGTCTC
>CAZTPX010000344.1:0-5639 GCA_964615095.1 uncultured Planctomycetaceae bacterium
CCGCCTGGGGATGAAGCGTTCGATGTTGTACTGGAAGATGAAAAAACTCGGCATCTCTCGACCCGAGTAGCGCGCCCGCCCGTTGGCGCCCGCGCGCGCCCGCTGGCGCGCCACTGTTGACACTTTCTCGCCGTACTACCGGCCACGCTCGTCTCGTCCGATTCGCAAGTTGTAGCTGGTGCTCAACTTACGGCGCGCAGCGTCGAAACGAACCTCTCCGGCACGCCTCCTGCTTTAGAGCCACGCAGGTAAGGACGGGAGCAATGATGGAATCAACAGTAGTTGCTGCAATGGCTGCGGCATTAGGTTCCTTGGTGGGTGCCACTGCTTCAATTGCTACGACTTGGATTACGCAGCGGACACAGACCATTCGCGCCGATTCCGAATGGAAGCTGCGTGAGCGCGAGTCGTTGTACAAGGAGTTCATCACGGAGGCTTCGCGCCTGACCATTGATGCACTGGCTCATTCTCTGGAACAACCGGACCAGCTCATGGCCCTTTATGGGATTCTGAGTTGTATTCGACTCATGTCCGGGGAAGAGATTGTGCGCCAGGGCGAAGCCTGTTGCCGTCGAATCGTCGAACTGTATGGGCAGCCCAATCTGACGACAGATCAGATCCGGGCAGAAGTCGAGACGCATGCCCTCGATGACATCGACTCGCTCAAGGAGTTCAGTACCGCTTGTCGGAACGAACTATTGGCACGGCAATGATGATCCGTCACATCACGGCGAGATGAAAGTGTAAGCCATGTTGCGAATCACGGTCCACGACAATCCGCAGGCCCTCACGTTCCAACTCGAAGGGAGGTTGGCAGGGCCTTGGCTGCGGGAGCTAGAGGAGTGCTGGAAGAGCACCCTGGCCCATCAGCGCAAATCAATCCTCCGCGTTGACCTCACAGGCGTGACCTTCATCGACGACGCGGGCAAAACATGCCTGGCGGCTATGTACCGCCAAGGTGCCGAGTTCCTTACCGCCGACTGCATGACAAAAGACATCGTGGCCGAGATTCGTCAAGGTCGGCCTGAACCGCAAAATGGCTCTGCGACTTCGCGAAGCCGCCGGTGACAAGACCGCACGAATCAACTGTATTTCCCCTCTCACTTTTACGATCTGATTAAGGAATTCAACCATGAAGACGATAACCGGTAAGAATACTCAAAACGCTCGCGTCTCGAAGGGAGCCATGCCAGCCCCTCCCGACAAGGTGCTCACGCGACTGCCCAACGGCACGTCGACTGCCACGGCCGATCAGTCCTCGCTCCCCGACGTGCCTGCCACGCCGACCGACGATCCGCTTCCCGTCACCCAGCCCCAACCGCCCGTCAGCGCGCCGCCTGTACACGCTGCCCGAAAGTGGTTGCTGGCGGCCGGAACGGTGGCCGTGCTGGCGGTGGGCGGTTACTTCCTGGTCCCGTGGATCCATACGGCACTCAGCACGGTGAGTACCGACGACGCTTACGTCAACGGTCACATGACCTTCGTTGCCCCGCGCGTATCCGGCAACGTGATGAAGGTGCTGGTCGACGACAACCAACGTGTGAAGAAGGGGGATTTGCTTGTCCAGCTCGACAAGGAGCCGTTCCAGGTGCTGGTGTCGCTGAAGCGCGCCGCCGTGCGGGTGGCAGAGGCGAACCTGGTGGCGGCCGAGTCCGGGGCCCGCGGCCTGGAGGCCCAACTCGGCACCCAACGCTGGAAACTCCAGAACGCTTCCGAGCAGGTCGATGCCCAGATCGCCCTCTTGCGGTCCCAGGTGGCCGCCCTGCGGAGTCAGGAGGCGGTTCTCAACCGAGCCCGGGCCGATTACAACCGGGCCAAGTCGTTGTTGCCGGAACATGCCGTCAGCCATTCGGATTACGACCAGTCTGAGCAGCAGTTGCGGGTCGCGGCAGCCGCCGTCACCCAGGCGCAGGAGGCGATTGCCCAGACCCGCGTCTCCCTCGGCCTCGCGCCCCAGCCGGAAACGGGCAAGAGCCTCACCGACGTCCCGCCGGACCTGAACCAGACCTTCTCCTCCGTCCGAGCGGCCCTGGCCGCCTGCATGCAGACGATGACCCTGCTCGGACAGCCGCTGCCGTCCACCGACCTGACGCCCAAGAAGGCCCTCGAAGAGTTTGGCAAGCTCGGCAAGAAAGACAACATCGACCAGATCCTTCATGATCTGGTCCCCAGGATGCCTGCCGTGCTCCAGGCCGAGGCCGGACTGGAGCAGGCGCGGCACGACCTGGAACAGGCTGAGTTGAACCTCCGCTATTGCGACATTATCAGCGAGATCGACGGCGTGGTGACCGGCCGGAACGTAAACCCCGGCAACAACGTCCAGGCGGCGCAAGCCCTGATGGCCGTCCGCTCGCTCACGGAGATCTGGATCGACGCGAATTTCAAGGAGACGCAACTGGCCGACCTGCGGATCGGCCAGCGGGTGCGGTGCGAGGTGGACATGTACGGCAGCCGCCGGGAGTTCGAGGGCCGGATCACCGGGTTCACCATGGGGACCGGTCAAACACTCTCTCTGCTGCCGGCGCAGAACGCCACCGGCAACTTCGTCAAGATCGTTCAGCGGTTGCCGGTCCGCGTCGAGTTGACCGACTACGATCCTGGCAAGGCGCCCCTGTTCGTCGGACTGTCGGTGACGCCCTACGTGTATTACAAGGAACCGCCCACGGGGCTGCACGCGGGGGAGGTCCTGCAACCGTTAGTGGCCCATCCGACGAAATAGGAGGAAACATCATGAGTACCACGACACTAAGCCCCACTGCTACCTGCACGCCGACCACGACCACAACCGTGAGCACATGGTGCCCGACATGGTGCCCGCCCGGTCGCACGGCGGTCAATCCCTGGATCATCGCCGGCGTGGTCGTCGTGCCCACGTTCATGGAGATCTTGGACACCACGGTGGCGAACGTGGCCCTGCGGTACATGGCCGGCGGCCTATCCACCGCGCAGAAAGACGCCGAGTGGATTATCACCAGCTACCTGGCTGCCAACGCCATCGTCCTGCCGATCACCGGCTGGCTGTCGGCCCATCTTGGCCGCCGCAACTACTTCCTGCTGTCGGTCGGTGTCTTTACGCTCGCGTCGGCAATGTGCGGCTTCGCCACCAGCCTGCCGCAGATGATCCTGTTCCGCGTGATCCAGGGGCTATCCGGCGGCGGGCTGCAGCCGTGCAGCCAGGGTATCTTGATGGACTCCTTCCCGCCCGAGAAGCAGGGCACGGCGATGACGCTGTTTGGGCTTGCCGCCATCATTGCGCCGGTCGTCGGGCCGACGTTGGGCGGCTGGCTCTGCGTCGATTGTAACTGGCGGTGGATCTTCCTGGTTAACGTCCCGATGGGTCTCGTGGCACTGGTTGGCGCCTACGCTGTAGTCGACGACCCCGCCTACCTCAAGCAGGAGCGGGCCGAACTCAGCCGCCGGCCGCTGAACTTCGACAGCATCGGCCTGGGATTGCTGGTGCTGGCCATGTGCTGCTGGGAAATCATGCTTAGCAAGGGGCAGGAATGGGACTGGCTGGGCGACCCGTTCGGGCGAGTGCAGACGCTCATGATCCTGTTCGTGCTGGGGCTGGGCTTGCTGATCGTCCGGGAGATGCGCTGTGCCAGCCCGATCATCAACTTCCGGGTCCTCGGCGAGCGGAATTTCGCCGTGTGCTGCGTTATCTTCTTCTGTGCATTCGCCGTGGTGTACTGCGCCAGCATGGCGCTGCCGATGATGCTCCAGGCACTTTATGGCTACGACGCCCTTGTCTCTGGGCTGGCGATGTCCCCGTCGGGCGTCTCCTCGATGGCCGCGATGGTGGTCGCCGGCATCCTGCTGGGCCGGCAGTTTGATGCCCGCTGGATGATCGCGATTGGCCTGGCGGTCATGGCCGCCGGCAACTACTGGATGACGCGGATGAACCTCGAGGTCGGCTTCTGGCAGGTGATTTGGCCGCGGATGGTGCTGACCCTGGGCCTCGGACTGCTCTTCGCCCCGACGAGCGTAGCCGCGTACAAGTACATTCCGGTGCATCTGCGCGGGGCGGCGGTCGGACTGTTCAGCCTGCTCCGCACCGAAGGGGGCAGCGTCGGCACCTCGATGAGCCAGACCATTCAGGATCCACGTCAGCAGTTCCACTTGTCCCGCCTCGGCGAGAACCTGGGCCCGCTGAATCCCCATGTCCAGTCGTTTCTGCAGCAGACCCGAGAGTTCTTCCTGCAGTGGACCGGCGACCCGGCCCGTTCGCAGCAGTTGGCGGTCCAGACCCTCGACGGCCTCCGCCAGCAGCAGGCCGCGTCGTTGGCCTTCTTCGATATCTTCTGGCTGTGTGCCGTCCTCTCGGCGGCACTCGTCATTCTGGTCCTGCTGATGAAGCGCTCGGTTGCCGAGAAGGGCGAGCACATTGGGGCCGAGTAGCGGGAGCGTATGAAATTTGACGCTTGTGCATCAGCGACTTGCGATCGGCCGCAAATCACGACATGTCATCGTGTTGGGCCTCGCGCAGACGACGATAGAGAGTCGCCTCGCCGATGCCGAGGATTTTCGCCGCCTCGGTGCGGTTCCCATCAACCGCCGACAAGACCCTCTGGATATGGTCCCGTTCGACATCCGCCAGGGAACATCTGCTCAAATCGGTGTCTTTCCGCCCTTCCTGGGGTTCGCGTTTTCCCAAGATGCGGGCCGGGAAGTACTTGGGCAAAATCACACTGTCTTGGCAGAAGACGGCCGCATGTTCCACGGCGTTTTCCAATTCCCGCACGTTGCCGGGCCAGGAATACTCCAGAAGACAATCCAAGCTGGTAGCGTCGAGACGGAGGGCGGGCAATCCCATATGGGCAGCACACTTCTTCACGAAATGCCTCGCCAGAGGAAGGATGTCATCCTTCCTGTTGCGCAGCGGCGGCACGTGGATCTCCACCACGCGCAAGCGGTAGTAGAGATCCTCGCGGAAACTGTTGTCGCCAACTGCCTGCTGGAGATCGCGGTTGGTGGCGGAAATCACGCGGACATCGACCTTGTGGGGCCGCGTTTCACCGACACGCATGATCTCTCGCTCCTGGAGGACGCGGAGCAGTTTGAGTTGCATGGCGGGCGTCGTGTCGCCAACTTCGTCGAGAAAAATGGTTCCCTTCCCCGCCTCTTCAAAGAGCCCGGGCTGGTCTTTTGTCGCGCCCGTGAAGGCGCCCGCCTTGTGGCCGAACAGCGTACTCTCCAGGAGGCTTTCCGGCAGCGCGCCACAGTTGACGGCGACGAAGGGGGCATCGCAGCGGAGCGACAATTTGTGGATGTGGCGGGCGACGACTTCCTTGCCTACGCCGGTCTCGCCCGTGATCAGCACCGAAGAATCGAACTTGGCCACGCGCTCGGCCAGGTCGACTACCCGCTGAAACTCGCGACTGCGAACCTCCACGGAGGCAACTCGCGACCGGCCTGTGGGTTCCATTTGTGTTTGCCGGCGGTCCAGTTCCAATTCCCTCTCGCGCAACTGATTGGTCAGCGCTCGAATCTTGCCCTGGATGTCGGCAATATGGAAGTAAGGCAAGTCCTTGGCGATCTCCTGACCCCAAGAGTCGATGTCCATGCCCAACGCCAGGCAGCGCTTAGCACCGACCGAAAAATAACTTCCTTGGTCTAGTAGGGAGTTGGTTGGATGATAT